>CAXSBZ010000040.1:0-28624 GCA_964236465.1 uncultured Sphingobacteriaceae bacterium
CAAAATAGATTTTTACCCCTGCAAAAACAGTAACGTTATTACCCAATTGCACATCATCGGCCAGGTAAGAATTTGGGTAGATGCGGCAATGATCACCAATTATAACATTTGGGCCGATATAGGAAAACGCACCAATATAAACCTGTTTGCCCAACTGTGCAGAAGGATGGATAAAACTTGGCTGCTCGATGCCGGGTTTAGCAAGCTTGCTTTGATTATATTTTTCGAGGAGAACGGAAATAGCGATATATGGGTTTTCTACCCGGATTAATGTTGCACTTATCGGCTCTGCCAAAACCTGATCGTTATTTACAATAATAATTGAAGCTTGGGTGCTGTACAAAAACTGTTCATATTTCGGATTGGCCAGAAAAGACAAGCAGCCTGTTGTTGCTTCTTCAATTTTAGCCAGCTCATTAACCGTTACTTCAGGTTTACCTTCAACAGTTCCATTTAATAACAAGCTAAGTTCAAGTGCGGTAAATTGCATCAGGCAAATTTAATTCTAAATATCAAAGCAGCAAATTATTAAAAAGGCTGCATTTGTATTGTTAAGTATGTGTCCACAATTAGTTTTCATTTAGAAACTATTTGAATTTTTTAGCACGAAAAATAACAATGCTTCTTTTATCATATAAATTTCGTTTCTGTATTTGCAATGATCGTCAAAGTACGAAAACCTGATGATTTTTAGGTGATAAAAGAAGCATTGAAAATAAATCGGACAAAATTTAAACAGGCTTAAAAGTATTAGTTTTAATGGAGATTCTGCTTGATAAATATGGTGAAAAAATGCTTAATGACAGCAAATCATGCGAAGCAACGTAGTGGCATCTATGAATATCATCGACTTGACAGCGTTGGAAAAAATTTGTGGGTTATGCAACATGTATTCATCTTCTGCAAAACTTATAAAAAGGGTTGTATTGCTCATTTTGCATTGAGGAAATACGCTTTCATATAATATTTATTTTGTTGAAACTTCTAAAAAGATATTTATTTTGGCAGGGCAAAACAATAATGCCTCTTGGTCTTACTTATTTCAAACGGAAAATACTTTTAAGTTTAGTAATAACTGGGCAGCGGAACTAACTGCCAATTACCGGGGTCCATCATATATCAGGCATATACAAAGCAGAGCGAAGTTTTACTACCGGTGCCGGGATCAGCAAGGGCATATTTAAAAACCGCGTCAATATTAAGCTTGCAGTCCAAGATATTTTCAACACGGATAAACAGGATTTGAAAATAAACTATCAAGGAGTAATAATGAATGTGACCAATAAAACAGAGACAAGATTTTTTAATGTGGCTATCAGCTGGAAATTCGGAAACAGAAGTATAAAGGCAAGAAAGCAAACGGCCATTTCAACGATAGATGACATCAAACAGCGGGTAAATAACAATCAGTAATCAATTAATAGAAATACAATCACACTACCATGAAAACAATAGAAATAGTAATTACATCCGTATTCATCATGTTTTTTTCGATGACAAAGGCACAAAGTCCAGCGGATACGCAGACTTTATTATGGAAGATAAATGGCAAAGGCTTACAGCAGGAGTCCTATATTCTTTTGACCACAACCAAAACCTGTGAATCAAAAATAAAACTGAATGACAAAGTGCTTAATATCCTGAACAAAGTGAAACTAATCGCTCTGGAAACAGGACTGAACAGCAAAGCTTATGCAGGCGTTGCAGAAGAATTCAATGAGCTGAAAAACAATAATCAGTCTGCCAAAAAAACACTTTCAAAAAATACGTATGAGAAATTAATAACAGTGGCAGAGGACGAAGGAGTTTCTGAAATATACCTTAACCAATATAAACTTTGGTACATCTACATGTTTCTGATGACAAAGACCTACCAGTGCAATGTACCCAATGTTGAAAAGATTGACGATGTGATCAGAAACTATGGTACAAAACATAACATACCGGTTAAGGAGCTATTAAGCATAGACGAAACTTTGAATACGTTTTATGATGAATTTCCAAATAGTTATTGGGAAAACATTATCAGTTATATTGTTAATGATAAAAACAGGGTAATAACGGATATAGATGCAAAGACTGGCTTTTACAAACAGGAGAACATTATCGGTTTAAAGAAATTATTAACATCAAGCGGCCTTTTTAAACCGAGATATGTGGCCACAGATGTCGAAATGTTCAGGATCCGCCTGCTTATGTCAAGAGTAGAAAACACCATTAAGACTCAATCAACCCTAATTACCTTAGATGTTGTGGATATAGGCAATGATTCGACTTCTATATTCAACCTTTTAAGTAAATCAGGCTATACTATCAGTCCTGTGATTGACTAAGTATAGAGCCTGTTTAAATTATACAATGAAAAATATCAATACTTCTTTTACCCTATAAAAATTGGTATTTACATCAGGTTAACTTAATCAAAAACTAAGTTGTTACCAATTTTAGGTAACAAAAGAAGCATAGAAAATAAACGGAACAAAACTTAAACAGGATCTAAATCTTTTATCACACACAAAACATACTTTACTACCCGTTTAGAAAGTGAAATCAGGTTGGAATTATCGCTTGCTTCGGCAATATCCTGTACTTCGCCATTTTTGAGCAAAATGCGGATGTTTTCATCGCCAACTTTGTACGCATCGTTCACCACGCGGTCTGTAAAAACGTAATAACTGGCATCCCGTTCATCCACCAAATCCAATTTTTGCATCACTGATTGTTTCAACGCGACGGTTTGATCCAGATCGGGCGGCATATTCGTTAATTCTACCCGATACAAATTTCGGTTGATAAAACGCGCGCAGAGGTCAGACAAGATAAAATCCGAATGATTTATCCAAACTTTTACAGCAGATAAAATATCGGTATCATCCAGGTTTACAAAAGCATCTAAGTTTTTAGGATCATGGATGAATGCTTCTTTTAGCACACTTTTTTGGAGGAAATGAGCAAGCGCAGGCGTAGCAAAAAGATCAAAGCCGTTTAAGGCCAGCAAGCGGCTGCGTTCCAGGATTTTTACCAGCAGCATTTCTGCGGAGATCACGGTTTTGTGTAGATAAACCTGCCAGTACATTAGCCGCCGCGCAATCAAAAATTTTTCTACAGAGTAAATGCCTTTTTCTTCCACCACAATGTGATCATCAACCACGTTCAGCATTTTTAAAATACGGTCAAAACTGATTACGCCTTCAGAAACGCCGGTAAAAAAACTATCACGGTTAAGGTAATCCATCCGGTCAATATCCAGCTGCCCGGAAACCAATTGGTGCAAAAAATGCCGCCGATAAGTATCATTAAAAACAGCAATTGCCATTTCCAGCTGCCCGTTAAATTCTTCGTTCAGCCGGTCCATCAGCAAAGCCGAAATCATTTCGTGCGATACTCCTTTTACCAGGGTATTTTCGAGGGCGTGCGAAAACGGGCCATGGCCAATATCGTGCAGCAAAATAGCAATTTCTACAGCTTCTTCTTCTTCCGCAGAAATCTCAATGCCTTTGGTACGCAATGTTTCTACAGCCAAACCCATCAGATGCAGCGCGCCCAGCGCATGGTGAAACCGCGTGTGCAGCGCACCGGGATAAACCAAATGCGTCATCCCCAGCTGCTTGATATAACGCAACCGCTGGAAATAACGGTGCTCTACCAGATCAAAAATAAGTTCGGTTGGGATGGTGATAAATCCGTAAACAGGATCGTTGATTATCTTTTTTTTATTCAAAATCTATTATTCAAAATGAATGTAATTTAGCTAAAGTTATTTCTAAATGCTTCTTTTATCTGTGTTAAAATTTGTTAATTTATATTAATCTGGCAACAAAACGTTGTCGGATAGGTTTAAAATTTAAATATAACTACGATGCAGGACACCACTATTTTATGGGCCGATGATGAAATTGACTTTCTAAAACCACATATATTATTTTTAAGCGAAAAAGGTTATAAAATCAAAACCGCAACTAACGGAACGGATGCAGTTGACCTTTTCAAAAATAACAATATTGATCTGGTTTTTCTGGATGAAAACATGCCTGGATTAACTGGTTTGGAAACGCTGACCGAGATCAAAAATATCAACGCCGATGTGCCGATCGTGATGATTACCAAAAGCGAAGAAGAACATTTGATGGAGGATGCCATCGGTTCTAAAATTGATGATTATCTGATCAAACCGGTCAACCCAAAACAGATTCTCCTCACCATCAAAAAACTGACTGAAAACAAGCGTTTGGTTACGGCCAAAACCACCATGGGCTACCAGCAGGATTTCCGTACGCTCGGCATGACTTTGAACGAAAACCTGAGTTACCAGGAATGGGTTGATGTTTATAAAAAGCTGATTTACTGGGAACTAGAGCTGGAAAAACTGGAAGATGCCGGAATGCACGACATCCTGACTTTGCAAAAGGCAGAAGCCAATACGCAGTTTTCTAAATTCATCGAAAAAAATTATTTGAAATGGGTGAAAGAACCGGAATCCGGGCCGATGCTTTCGCCGCAAATGTTTAAGAAAAAGGTTTTTCCGCAGTTAAACCCAACTACGCCAACTTTTTTTATCCTGGTAGATAATTTGCGTTACGATCAGTACCGAATCATCCATCCGATTATTTCAGAATATTTTAGGCTGGAGGAAGAAGACACGTATTTCAGCATTTTGCCAACCGCTACGCAATATGCGCGAAACGCTATTTTTGCCGGTTTGATGCCGCTGGATATGGAAAAACGTTTTCCGGAAATGTGGCAGAATGACGAAGATGAAGGCGGAAAAAATTTGTTTGAAGAACAGTTTATCGGCGACCAGATCAAACGGGTTTTGCGGAAAGACATCAAATATTCTTACCATAAAATTTTGAATATTGATGAAGGCCGCGCGCTAAATGAATCCATTAGCAATTTGATGCAAAATGATCTGAACGTGGTGGTTTATAACTTTGTAGATATGCTTTCGCACGCGCGAACGGATATGCAGATGATCCGCGAATTGGCCAGCGGCGATGCGGCTTATCGCTCGTTAACGCTTTCCTGGTTTGAGCATTCACCATTGTTTGATCTGCTGAAATACCTCGCTCAAAAACAGGTTAAAGTAGTGATTACTACAGATCACGGAACAATCCGCGTTAAAAATCCAAGCAAAATCATAGGCGACCGCAACACAAACACCAACCTGCGTTACAAACAAGGTAAAAACCTGAATTACAACGCCAAAGATGTGTTCCATATCCGCAACCCGCACGATGCCATGCTGCCGAAATTGCACGTCAGCTCCAGTTTTGTGTTTGCCAAGGAAGACAAATACTTCGTTTACCCTAATAATTTCAACCATTTTGTAAACTTTTATAATGAAACGTTTCAGCATGGCGGCATTTCAATGGAAGAAATGATCATCCCGATCGCTACGTACGGGCCAAGGTAGATCTTTTGTCGATACTGTTTTTATGCCGATAAAAACAGTATCAACTTAAATCATATTAAATACTTTTGCAGCTGTGATAAATAGTTTTATAAATGGAAATTGATGCAGTAAGTATTAAGCAGTTACCAAACGCCGCAAAACAACTGATTGAATTTTCAGGACAAAAGGACAAAATATTATTGTTTTATGGCGAAATGGGAGCCGGAAAAACCACATTTATCAAAGCTTTTTGTGCGGCTTTGGGTGTGGAAGATACTGTTTCCAGCCCTACATTTTCTATTGTAAACGAATATCATTATCCAGCTGGGATTATCTATCATTTTGATTTCTATCGACTTAAAAACCAAACAGAAGCATTGGATCTGGGCTTGGAAGAATATCTTGATTCCGGCGAATATTGTTTGATCGAATGGCCGGAAAAAATACCGGATTTACTTCCCGAAAATTACCTTCAAATCAACCTGAAAGTGCAGCCTGATCAGCAGCGAAAATTAACGGTTACGAAAATTTAATCTCCTTTTGAGCTTATATTTGCTTAATTTCAGCAACCGGAAATAAAAAAATATATGAGTTCAGGAACTTTAAGCGGATTTTCTGACATCGCAAAGCAGGCCATGATGCAGCCGCAGGAATCGATGCTGGAAGTGAGAAACAAAAAAAACAAGCTGTACATTGGCATCCCGAAGGAAACTTCTTTTCAGGAAAACCGCATTGCCATCACGCCGCTTTCGGTGGCTACATTGGTTAACAACGGGCACACCGTTATCCTGGAATCCAATGCCGGGATGGGTGCTAATTTTACCGATAATAATTACAGCGAGCAGGGTGCACAAATCGTTTATGATACACAGCAGGTTTACCAAGCCGATATTATCCTGAAAATTGCGCCGCCCACGCTGGCCGAAATTGGGATGATGAAAATGAACCAAACGCTTATTTCCGCACTCCAAACTTCTACCATCAAAGCTGAATATCTGCACGCGCTCCTCAGCAAAAAAGTAACAGCTTTATGCTTTGAGAATTTGCAGGATGAAGGTGGCACGCTGAGTGTTGTGCGCGCGATGAGCGAAATTGTTGGTGCCACTTCGATCCTGATCGCTGCCGAATATTTAAGCAATGTTTTTAATGGAAAAGGCTTGATGCTGGGCGGCATCACCGGCGTTCCCCCTACCGAAATCGTAATATTGGGTGCCGGAACGGTTGGCGAATATGCCGCACGGACGGCCATTGCCTTGGGTGCAGAAGTAAAAGTTTTTGATCCGTCGATCTACAAGTTGCGCCGCTTGCAAAATAACATTGGCAGCCGCGTGTTTACCTCTGTTATCCAACCGATTGTGCTGGAAAAAGCCATTACCACCTGCGATGTTGCCATTGGTGCGATGCGTGCCAAAGCCGGCCGAAGCCCGAGTTTGGTAAGCGAAGAAACCGTGAGCCGGATGAAGCCGAATTCTGTTATTATTGATGTAAGCATTGATCAAGGTGGCTGTTTTGAAACTTCAGAAGTAACTAACCATACCAACCCGGTTTTCCGCAAATATGATGTGATCCATTACTGCGTGCCCAACATTGCTTCCCGCGTAGCGCGGACGGCAACTTATGCGCTCACCAATATTTTTGCGCCGATTTTGCTGGATATCGGCGAACATGGCGGCCTCAAAAACGTGATTTGGGAAAAAGTTGGTGTGCGCAATGCTGTTTACATTTACCAGGGACATTTAACAAGCCAGGTTTTTGGCGAACGGTTCAACATCCCAAGTAAAGATCTGGATTTGCTGATCGTTTCCAATCTATAAAAACTCCAAAAGGCAATGCTGTTTTTATCAGCTTAAAATTGATATGAGAAAATATTTCGCCCTAAAATATTTGAAAAGAACCGGGAAAGTTTTGCTGGCCACTTTCAATGGTTTTTTGGATGATCGTGGTTTAAAGTTGAGTGCGTCGCTGGCATATTATACCGTTTTTGCACTGGCGCCGCTGCTGATGCTGGTCATCTCATTAATCAGTACGTTTTTGGGTAAAGATGCAATCCAGAATAATATTTATCCGCAGATCAAATCTTACGTGGGCAGCAGCGCGGCGTTGCAGATTCAGGAAATGATCAAAAGCGTTTCGCTTTCCGGCAAAACCGGCGTGGCTATTTTTACCAGTGTGGCCACGCTGCTCATCGGTGCCACCAGTATTTTTCTGGAGATTCAGGATTCGATCAACATCATTTGGCGCGTAAAAGCAAAACCGAAAAAAGGCTGGGTAAAAATGCTGACCAATCGGCTGATCTCCTTTTCGATGATCATCACTTTAGGGTTTTTGCTCCTGGTTTCACTGATTATCAGTGCTTTAATTTCAGCTTTAAGTACGCGGATTACCCATTATTTTCCCGAATTTACCATTCAGCTTTTTAACCTGATCAATATTGGGGTTACTTTCATCGTGATCGCAGTGCTGTTTGGCATCATCTTTAAGTTTTTGCCCGATGTAAAAATTGCCTGGCGGGATGTGCGGACCGGTGCTTTTTTTACCTCTCTTTTATTCATGCTGGGCAAATATCTGATCGGCATTTACATCCAAACTACCGGAACGGGTTCTACTTACGGCGCGGCCGGTTCGCTGATCGTGATTTTGGTTTGGATTTATTACACTTCCGCCATTTTGTATTTTGGTGCCGAATTTACGCGGGTTTATGCGGATGACTACGGCCACAAAATTGAACCCGCAGAATACGCCGTGCACGTTGAACAAAAAGAAGTGGAGCGCGATGTAGCGGTTTTACCTTCGCAGCATCGGCTGGAGAAATAGGAATGCTTCTTTTACTGCACCATTTTTAGGTCGATAAAAGAAGCATCAATAATTTCAACCGATAATAATTCTTATCTCGATTTCTTATTCCCTACTTCCAGCAGCAATTCCTTTGCTGCCGCATCCAACTGAGAATCTTTCGCATTTCCTTCGCCCAAAGCTCTGGAAACAGCAACATCAACCGGGCGCGGGTGCAGCTCCATATCCTTGCCTTCGTGGTCTTCAATTTTACTGAAAGGCAAACGAACGGAAGAACCATCAATCAGCGTAACGCTGCTGGTAAAAATAATCCAGCCGCCGGTTGGCTCGCCTACTACTTTGCCTAATTTCATGGTGCGGTAACCTTCTGTAAAATCTTCCGCATCAGAAAGTGAATGCTGATTGGTGACCAAAATCGTTGGCAGTTCCAGTGTTCGCTGCCCCAATTGCGTTCGCGCCGGTGCGGCAGGCATCCCGCGGCCGGTCATGGTTAAATAGGGTTTTCTGCTGAACACATCCAGTGCATACGCATTTACAAAACCGCCGTTGTTGTTGCGGATATCTACCACAACGCCGTCTTTGGATTGGTTTTCGGCATCCAGATCCAAATATAATTGGTTTAAAGCCTGTTCAGACATATCTACCAAATGCACATAACCCAATCGGCCATTGCTGATTTTATTCACATAATCCCGCTGCTGCTGCACCCAAGCGCGGTAAAGCAAGCCTTTTTCAGTAGCCTGATTGCTTGGGCGAACAGTTGTTTTCTGCGGATTTGCACCGGAAGCCGAAGTAATGGTTAGCGCAACACGGCGGCCAACTTTATTTTCGAGCAACTGGTTCAAATCATCATTGGGTTGGATCGGCTGATCATCAATCGCCGTTAAATAATCGCCCACATGGATATTTCCGGACAAATCTGCAGCACTCAACGGAATAATTTCAGTGATTTTGAAGCGGCCGCTGTTTTCGTAAATGGTACGGTCAAAATACAACCCAAGTCTTCCGGTTGCTGCCTGGGCCAAATTTGGCGGACCGGAAACGCCGGAATGTGAAGAATTTAACTCGCCCACCATCAAACTTAAAATCCGGCGCAACTCTTCCGGCGTGCTGCTGCCGGCGGCCAGCGGTGCATATTCCCGGCGCACATCGTTCCAATTGCTACCATGGAAATGATCGTCGTAATAACCTTTATTTTGCGCTTCCCAGGCTTCCTCAAAAATCTCGTTTTTTTCTTTGTTGAAATCGATGTCCATTTCTGCAGTAACGGCAATTGGCCGTACTATTTTAGAATCCACAGAAACAGCCTGTATCCGGCCTTGTTCCATGTAATAAACTTCGTGCCCATCCGCAGAAAACTGCGCATCATTTTTATTGCCTGCCGTGGAAGTCAACTGCTTTAAAACAGCCCTTTCAGAAGCCAGATCATCCAGCGAGTAAGTGTATAAATTAGTTTGCCCAGCTGCAGAAGCAGTGATCAACAGCTGTTTGCCGTCTTTGCTGATTTCCTGATCGCTCACACTTATGCCAACAGGCAGCAAATTCAAACGCTGACGGATACCTTCTGTTACAATTTTTATTTCAGGAATATTGGTAGTTTCGGTTTTGGGCGATGCTGTTTTTACACCTGTTTTTTTGGTGGTATCCGGCAGCGAAGGCGTTTTTTCAGTTGCGGGGCGAGGTGCCGTTGGATTAACCGGACTGGCGGGCGACGTGTTCTGCTCCACAAACAGCTGCTGGAACTGATCTTCCCTGAATTTTGGCCGTTGCGGCACCAGGTCGATTCGGGCGATGTTGGTATTTTCCGTCCGCTGCGTGGTGCTGAACAAAATGTATTTGCCATCGGTGCTCCAGTTCACGTTTCCGCCGTAAGTATTCGCCAAAAAACTAACCGGTTTGGCTTCTCCGCCCGAAACTGAAACGACGTTGATATTGCGGAAAGCTTTCGTACCATAAGCCGCATAGGCCAGCCATTTGCCATCCGGCGACCAGCAAACGCTGCCCTGAGCCGAAAACGGCGGCCGATCCAGATAACCTTTTGCAACCACTTTTTCCTGGTGGGAAGCCATGTCCAGCACCATCAATTCTTTACCATTGCGGATGAAAGCCAGCAGTTTTCCGTTAGGAGATAATATCGGGCCGCCGTCATCTTCGCTGTTTTTAGTCAGCTGTGCTTCTTTTGCCGTGATAAAATTATACTGATACAAATGCGTGGCATCTTCCCGATCGGAAACGTAAACCAGCGAATTGCTATTGGGCAGCCAGGCCAGCTGCGATTCATTGCCGCTGGTTTTGGTTACGCGCAAGGCATCGCCGCCTTCTTTGGATGAAGCCACAAACACATCACCATGAGCCGTAAAAGCTATTTTTTTTCCATCGGGAGATAAAACCAAATTACGAAATTGTGCCGTCAGCCGCTGATGATCTGTGCCCGGACTTGCGGGCGCACCTCGCCGGACAATGTTTACTTCGGAGGTTTTGCCCGAAGCTGGATCATATTTCCAAATCCCGAAATCCCGCTCAAAAACCATCATTTTGCCATTATCGGAAAGCGTTGGCCAAAGCACGCGGCCTTTGCTGAAATGCGTGAGTTGCTTCGGAGTGCCGGATACTGTTTTTACCCACAAATTTTGCGTGCCGCTTCTATCCGAAACATAATAGATGGATTGGCCGTCTTTGCTCCACATCGGCCATAATTCTTTTGCGCCGCCGGCGGTAATTTTTTGGTAAGTTGGTGTGCCGTTATCTTTCATCAGCCAAATTTCGGATTGATCCAGATGGCTGCTGCCGTTGCGCCACCATTGCGCATTGGCAATGCCGCGTGCTGACAAAGCAATCGTTTTTCCATCCGGAGACGGCATCGCAAAAAACTCGTTCATATACCGGTTCTGGCTCACGGGCATCGGCGTGCCGCCTGCTGTTTTTACGCGGTAAACATCGCTCATGCCCGAAATATCCCGGCTGGTGGAAGCGTAATAAATATATTTTCCGTCCGGCGACCAGGCACTCAGGCTTTCATTGCCATCATCAAAAGTCAACCGTTTCAGTTCATTTGTTTTGAAGTTGAAAATATAAATATCACCATTTCCGGTTCGGGTAGAATTAAAGGCCAGGTATTTGCCATCCGGTGAATAAACCGGCCGCGAATCATAAGCCGGATCAGAAATCAGCAAATGCGCTTCTCCACCGGCGGCAGCAACCGTCCAGATATCCCCACCGGAAGTAAAAGCAATTTCGGCACCATCAGGAGAAATTGCCGGATCAGAAAAATAAGGTTTACCTGCTACAATTTTCTCTGCCGTCTGCTGTGTAAATGCAGCAGGCGCAGCAGCCAACAAAAATGCCAGACAAGCTACTTGTAATTTTTTACACATAAATATATTGAGTTTTTGCTGAAGTTAAAAAGCTTTCAATATAAGTTTTTACAAAGTTGATTTATGTAAAAGTTTTGTGGTAAAAATGGGCCGTGGCATTTTTATGCGATAAAAGAAGTATGTACAAATTTTAAACCAGCCGCTTCACTTTCAGAAGCAGTTTTTCTACTGCAAAATCCATCTTGTTTAAGTAAACACCATGCAGTTTCAGGTTGATGGGCGAACAAACATCTTCAGCAGCGGGCGGAAGCAAACGCAACTGCTTGATATGTGTGCGGAAATAATAAACCAGGTGAATGGCAATGGTATCTGCATCGGTTTTCAGCGCAAAACCGGCCATAATAATTTGCTTACAATCAAAATAACTGATGCTGCGGCTTTTGGCGGCCAGCAAACTCCAAATCGTTTGTTCCAGCCAGGGAATACCTTTTTTAATACCTTTATTGATCACGGCGTCATTTAGTAACTGCTCAATAAAATCCAGTCTAAACAGGTTTCTGGGGAAGTAAAAAATGCCTGTATTAACTTTGGGAAAAATAGGGATATTAATTTTAAGCAGATCAACCGGTGTAAGAGAATAGGCATTTTGCGTATCCCACATAAAAACTGGCATTTCTTCCATTTCAGGCAAAACAAATTTTTTCAAAAAATAAATATCGCTGTCAATATAAAAAACATCACGCGTATCAAACAGTATCACATCAAAAATTTTTTGTGCATAATTGGTGCTGTTTCGGTAATGCCGGCAAGCAGGATAATCAGCCAGCATCGGTTCTAACTTTGCATCACGGGCTGTTTTACGGATAACTACGCTGTTTTTTAGGTTGGATAAAAGCTTTGCCTCATCTTCATCGGTAATACTGCCGTCTTCAAAAATCTCCAGAAAAATTGTATCACAAGAATGATGCAGAAAACTTTGCAGACATTCAATCGAAAACTCCAGGTTTTGGTGCCCGAGGAGCGTTTTGCAATGTATCTGTTTTGCCATAAACTGATTAAAATTGTATAAAATTCATGCAGTCAATTCATTCAGGTGCAGTATTGACGCTGCTTTATTTATATAAAAGGCAATCGAAATTAAATATTAATTACTGATTATCAGCAATTTCTACTGTTAATTTTTAAAATGTGCTTTAAATTTTTAAATTAGCTTACTCCCAAATACGGTATTGTTTTAGCCAAGGTTTCAATCAGCCAACACAAAATTTAGGTGATAAAAGAAGTATGTTAATCACCCAAAACACTTTTAGGTACAGCTTATTATTTTTATTTTTGAGTTGAAATATGATGCAATCCGGAAGTAACTACGATTTACTGCTTGCCAAAATGGATGAATTCATCCGGAAGTATTACTTAAACAAGTTGCTCCGCGGGTTTATTTTTTTGGGTGCTGTGCTTTTTTTCAGTTATCTCGTTGTTACTTTTTCCGAATATTTTGGCCATTTCAACACGTTTTTCCGATCTATTATTTTCTACGGATTTATCCTGTTAAACTTATCGCTTTTTGGCTGGCTGGTTGCGCCGCCGCTATTGGCTTATTTTCGTTTGGGGCGATTGATTTCGCACGATCAGGCAGCAGAAATTATCGGCACCTATTTTCAAAATGTGCAGGATAAACTATTGAATACGTTGCAGTTGAAGAAAATTTCTGATCAAAATCCCGAACGAAAATCTTTAATCGAAGCTAGCATCAACCAAAAAATTGCTGAACTAAAACCAGTTACCTTTTCGGCTGCCATAAAAATCAACGAAAATAAAAAGTTCTTGAAATGGGTTTTGATTCCGCTGGTTTTAATTATTACGGTTGCTTTTGTGGCACCGTCCATCATCCGCGACGGCACAGAACGTATTGTCAAACACAACCAATATTTTGCACCAAAAGCTCCTTTTAACTGGCATATTTTAAACAGATCGCTTTCCGTGGTTCAAGGTCAGGATTTTAAGCTGAATCTGAAGCTAAGCGGCAACGAATTCCCGGAAAGCGTTTACCTCGAATCCGGCAAAAACAGCTTTAAATTAGACAAAGAAAACCTAAGCTCTTTTTACCATACTTTTTCCAACATCCAGCAAAATATCCGTTTTCATTTGGTTGGAAATGATTTTTCTTCGGAGGAATTTGAAATTAAAGTCAACCCGAAACCTTCTTTGCTGCATTTGGATGTGCGGTTGATTTATCCGGCTTACCTGCATAAATCCGCAGAAAACGTAAACAATGCCGGCGATTTGACTTTGCCTGAAGGAACTGTTGCGCAATGGGAATTGCATACCGAAAATACCAGTCAGGTTTTGTTCTCCATCAACCAGAAAAAAACACTGCTAACTGCTGACAATGAGATTTTTAAGCACCAGGAAAAGCTGCTGAAATCAGGTTTTTATGCGGTAAAACCGATTAACAATTTCGTTTCTTCTGCGGATTCTGCCGCTTACCGGATTGCAGTTATTCCGGATTTGCCGCCGGTGATTTCTGCGGAACAAAAAGCAGATTCCATCAGTTCTAAAGCGTTTTATTTCAGCGGGAAAATCCAGGACGATTATGGGTTTTCGTCTTTAACTTTTCATTACTCGGTACGAAATCCTGCTTCTCCGCAGGAAAATAAAAATTACAGCTTGCCGGTTAAAGCTGATTTGGCGCAAACATCAGCTACGTTCTTCTATTTTTGGTCGATAAAAGAAGCATCGTTAAATCCCGGTGATGAAGTAGTTTATTATTTTGATGTGGCCGATAATGATGGCGTGAACGGTGCCAAACACAGCCGTACGCCAGAGCAGACTTTGCATATCCCGACGGAAGCTGAACAGAACAAACAGTTGGATGCCGGCTCGCAATCCGTAAAAAACAAAATGCAATCGGCCATCAAACTTTCGGCGCAGGTAGAACGTGATGCGCAAAAGCTAAACCGGTTATTGCTAGATAAAAAAACACTTTCTTTTGATGAGAAAAAGCAGGTGGAAGATTTGCTGCAAAAACGCCGTGAACTGGAAGACATGGTAAAAGATATGCAGCAGGAAAACGAGAAAAACCTGTACAACCGGCAGGAAACCAAGCAGCAAAATCAGGATATTTTGGAAAAACAGAAGCAGATTAATGAGCTGTTTAAAAATGTTTTGGATGAAAAAACGAAGGAATTACTGAAAAACCTGGAGCAAATGCTGCAGCAAAACCAGAAAGACGAAGCGCGGGAAGATGTGAACAAGATGCAGATGGACAATAAATCTTTGCAGAAAGAATTGGACAGGATGTTGGAATTGTACAAGCAACTGGAATTTGACCAGAAGCTGAACCAAAATATCAATCAGCTGGATAAACTGGCCGAAAAACAACAAGCTTTGGCAGAAAAAAGTGCACAAAAACAGCAAGACAATAATCAGCTGAAACAGGAACAGGATGCGATTAAAAAAGATTTTCAGGATTTGAAAAAATCATTGAAAGACTTGGAGCAGAAAAACGGGCAACTGGAAAAGAAGAACGATTTTGAAACGCCGAAAGACGAGCAGAAAAACGCCGAGCAGGAAATGGACAAAAGCTCGGAAGAACTGAGCAAAAATAATAAGCCAAAAGCAGCACAGGCGCAAAAGCAAGCGGCAGATGCGATGCAAAAAATGAGCAGCAAAATGAAGCAGTCGCAGCAGCAAGGCGAAGAAAAAGAAACAGAATTGAATGCGCAGCAGCTTCGGGCGATTTTGAAAAGTTTGGTGACGAGTTCTTTTAACCAGGAAAAAGTGATGCAAACTTTTAAACAACTGAATGCTTCTGATCCGGATTATGTCAATCAAACGCAGCAACAGCAAAACATAAAAGATAACCTAAAAACAGTAGAAGACAGTTTGTTTGCGTTGAGCAAGCGCGTGCCGCAGATAGAATCTACAGTAAATAAAGAGGTTACGGCGATCAACAATAATATTGATCAGGCGATTGCCAATCTGGGCGACCGACGGACGGCAGAAGCTACGCGCGGACAGCAATTTGCGATGACTTCGATGAATAACCTGGCTTTGATGCTAAACGAGGTTTTGGATCAGCTGCAAAATATGATGAAAAACGCCAAACCCGGAAGCGGCAAAAAGAAGCAGCCATCGATGCAGCAATTGAGCCAGATGCAGCAGGAATTGAATAAAAATATGCAAAAAGCCAGGCAGCAAATGCAGCAACAGGGACAGCAAGGCCAGGGAAAACCAAATCAACCAGGACAGCAACAACCCGACATGAGCGAGCAGATGGCAAAGATGGCACGCCAGCAGGAAATGATCCGCAGGGCACTGCAAAACATCAATCAGCAAGAAAACAAAGACGGTAAAAGCGGGTTAGGTAACCTTAACGAGATCACCAAACAAATGGAACAAACGGAAACCGATCTCGTAAATAAGAAAGTTGAAACGGAAACGTTAATCAGGCAACAGAAAATACAAACGCGGTTGCTGGAAGCTGAGAAAGCTGCTCAGGAAAGGGATCAAGACCAAAAGCGGGAAAGCCAAGCCGGCAAAACCACCGCTCCCGGTTATCAGAAGGCATTGCAAAGCTATCAGCAATCAAAAAATAAGCAAACAGAACAGCTTATTACCATACCGCCGGACGTAAACATGTTTTATAAATCAAAAATAAAGACTTACTTTAACGAAATTAACCGCAAATAAATAATGGTGCAGCCAGTAAAAGTATCAGACGGCGAATTATATACGCTTCAACTTCCCTCAACAATGGAGAGCATTGCTCGCCTGGAAAACTTGGTTGAAGAAATTTCAGAACGTTATCATGTAAGTGAAGATACTTTTGCCAATATGATGACTTGTTTAAATGAAGCCTTGATCAACGCAATAGTTCACGGAAACCAATCCGATGCCAGCAAAACAGTATTTGTGAATGCAGAAGTTAAAGATCAAAAAAGGATCATTTGGACGGTAGCGGATGAAGGCCCAGGTTTTGATTACAACGATATTCCTGATCCTACAGCCCCGGAAAATCTGGAAAAGCTGACCGGCAGAGGTGTTTTTATCATCAAACATCTGGCTGATCAGTTTATATTCAATGCCAGAGGAAACGAAGTAGAACTGCATTTCAAAATCTAATGTGTTTTGGCCAGGATTAATTTTTTTACAGAGGAAATTGATTTTAAGTTAAAAAACAAAAAACAACTGCGTAGTTGGATCGAAGAAACGGTTGCGGCTGAAAACCATGCCCTAAAAGAAGTAAACTACATTTTTTGCTCTGATGCTTATTTACTGAAAATCAACCAGGATTATTTGCAGCATAATACTTACACGGATATTATCACCTTTGATAATTCTGAAGTGGAAAATGAAATAATAAGCGACATTTTTATATCGATAGAAAGAGTATCGGAAAATGCCTTATCTTATCAGTTACCTGTTTTGCAAGAATTATTTCGCGTAATGATTCATGGTGCTTTGCATCTTTCGGGCTACAAAGACAAATCTGCAAAAGATAAAAAACTGATGCGTGAGAAAGAAGACTTTTACTTATCGCGTTTATCTGTATTAGCAAAATAAGTTACCTTTGCACAAAAAAAGAAAAAATGATCAAATCACTTGCTATAATCCTGGCTTTAATCTTTTCTGCACCAAGCTCGGTGTATGATTTCAAACTGAAAACCATCGATGGGAAAAACTTTAACCTGGCAGCTTATAAAGGCAAAAAATTGCTGATTGTAAACACGGCTTCTAAATGTGGCTTCACACCGCAATATGCCGAACTGCAAAAACTGGCCGATCAATATAAAGATAAAGTGGTGGTAATCGGTTTTCCGGCCAATAATTTTGGCGGACAAGAACCTGGTGCCAACTTGGCCATTAAAGAATTTTGTCAGAAAAACTACGGTGTTACTTTTCCGCTAAGCGAAAAAGTGAGCGTAAAAGGAGATGATATCAGCCCGCTTTTCAAATTCCTGACCACTACTGAAAATCCTGATTTTACAGGAGAAATACAATGGAACTTTGAGAAGTTTTTGATTGATGAGAACGGAAAATTGGTTCATCGTTTTCGTTCAAGCGTAAAACCGCTTTCTACTGAAATTACCAGTCAGCTATAAAAAATGGTTGATAAAAAGAGCATCCTTAAATTTAAGGATGCTCTTTTTTTATGTCAAAAATTTTTGAAATTCTGCTCTGCTAATCATTTTTGCACCTAAAGATTCCAGGTGTTCGGTGTGCATCTGGCAATCAATTAGTTCATAATTTTTTTGCTGGCACAAAGCAACCAAAGCTGTTTTAGAAGCATTGCTTACTTTGCTAAACATGCTTTCTCCACAGAAAATACGGGGCAATTCTACACCGTACAAACCGCCCGCCAAAGTTCCGTTTTGCCACACTTCTACCGAATGTGCTTTGCCTTGTTTATGCAGTTCCAAATAAGCATTTGCCATTGCAGGCGTAATCCAAGTTCCACGTTGCCCTGTCCGGAAAACGGTTGCACAAGCACTGATTACTGCCAAAAAATCTCGATTAAAAGTAACTTCAAATTGCTGTAAATGAAGCACTTTTCGCATGCTTTTTGATATTTTTAATTCCTGCGGAAACAGCACAAATCGTTCATGCGGCGAATACCACAAAATTGGTTCTTTTTTGCTGTACCAGGGAAAAATACCGTTTTTGTAAGCATTTAATAATCTTTGCGTTGATAAATCTCCGCCGATGGCCAATAATCCGTCGGGCTCTGCCAGTTCAGGATCAGGGAAAATTGGCCGTTCATCCAGCTGAAAAATCATAAATCAAATTCCGATCTCATTTTCTTATTTCACAAAAAACACACATTAAAGAATTTTATTTTTTTTGGTCAAAAAAGTTTGCTTTATCAAGATTATGTTACTTCAACTGAAAATCACATGCTTCTTTTACCGCATAAAAAATGGAGCTGCCCTATTTTCACAAAGCAGCTCCATAATAGTTTTTTCAAATTACAATTTTGCTTCTATGCCATATTTGCTTGCATACCTTTTGTACAATTGTTTGTGCAGATTATCTAGGTTGATGTTGCGCCCTTGTATGAAAGCGGTTTCTACATTTATGGTGATCATGTCCAGCGCATCTCCTTTAGAAATAAATAGGTTCGCATCTTTTCCAACTTCCAAACTTCCGGTCGTTTTGTCAATTCCCAAAATTTTGGCGTTGTTTAAAGTGATCATTTCCACGGCCTGCTCTTTTGTCAAACCATAACCAACTGCTTCGCCAGCCTCAAAAGGCAAATTACGCTGCCGCCAAAAACCGATACCCGTTAAGCCATATAAAACGCCTGCATCTTGCAATATTTTTGGTAATTTGTAAGGAAGATAAACATCGTCTTCGTCTTTATCCGGCAGCGTTTGGGTTTCTTTAAGGATAACCGGCACATTATTTTCCTTCAAAATATCTGTTACCAAGTACGATTCTTTCCCGCCAACAATTACTTCTTTTACACCATATTTTTGGGCGAAAGTAATAGCCTGGATAATTTCTTTGGAACCATCCGCATTAACAAAAAGCTTTTTGCTGCCATCAAATAAACCTTTCATCGCTTCAAAGCGCAGGTTAATTACTTTCGATTTTGCCGTGGCATACGCTTTGGCTTCCGTGAAATAACTGTTTAGGTTGTCAATGATTTTTTGGGCGCGTTCGGCTGGCGTTTCTGCGCTCGGAACTGCAACTCCTGCTCCTCGTCGTCCGCGAACCACGCGCGCAACCGGCCAGTTTATATGTATTCCGATATCCGTTTTGTAAGCTGCATCCTGCCAATTCCATGCATCTAACTGAACTACAGAGGATTGACCGGAAATGATTCCGCCTTCCGGAGTTGGCTGCGCTAATAAAACACCATTGGAACGCACCGTCGGGATCACTTTAGAATCCGTATTGTATGCAATCAGCGACCGTACGTTTGCGTTAAGGTCACCAACTTCTTCATTATCGATAGTTGCCCGTACCGATTCAAATTCTACCAGACCTAAAGAAGTGATCGGCACAATAAAACCCGGATAAAGCTGCTTGCCCGTTGCCGAAATTACCTCGTTAAAAGAAGTATTGGGTGCTGTGCCGCTCCCGATAGCGGTGATTTTACCTTTATCAAAAGCAATATAACCGTTTTCAATAACCTGCCCGTTGCCCACATGAATGGTGGCACCAGTGATTAAAATGGGTTTGGATTGAGGTTTTGCGGGCGTAATATTGGCCTGCCCAAAAGCAAGGATTGTGGTTAGCATCAATCCGCTTATGCTTAAAAATATTTTTTTCATAGTTGATTTTTAAATGGATTAATGTTGATTCTGCCCGATAACCGTTTCTTTCACCACAAACTGATCTTCCTCCAAAGTCTCGCATTCGTACAGCCGCCTGCGCTGCGCAGTTGGCCGCTGTGCACCCGAACCGGCATTTTTTGCTTCGATCATTTTCTGGATGATGCGGCCTTCGTCGGCTTTCATGGCCTTTTGTTTAGCGGCATCTGCATCGTAATCCCAATAAGGGATGCCATCTACATAAGTTTTTTCAGCAACCGCATAAATAGATAAAGGATCGGCCGACCATAAAACCAGATCCGCATCCTTTCCGGCTTTGATACTACCAATTTTTTGATCTACGTGCATCATTTTGGCTGGGTTTAGCGTAACTAATTTTAACGCATCTTCCTCGCTCATTTGTCCGTAAGCAACCGCTTTTCCAGCTTCCTGGTTCAGTCGGCGCGCCATTTCAGCATCATCTGAGTTAAAGCCTGTTAAAACGCCAACTTCGTGCATCAGCTTACCGTTATACGGAATGGCTTCTGCAACTTCCATTTTATAAGCCCACCAATCCGAAAAAGTAGAACCGGCAATATTATGCGCTTTCATTTTATCCGCCATTTTATAGCCTTCCAAAATGTGGGTGAAAGTGTTTATTTTGAAGCCCATTGAATCTGCTACGTGCATCAGCATATTGATCTCAGATTGCACGTAAGAGTGGCAAGTAATGTGGCGTGTATCATTTAGGATTTCCACCAAAGCATCCAGCTCCAGATCACGGCGAACCGTATTTCCTTTTACTGCACGCGCTGCTTTGTATTCTTTTGCACGGGTAAAAGCATCTACATAAACCTGCTCCACGCCCATCCGCGTTTGCGGGAAACGTACATTGGCGGCTCCAAAAGCTGCCTGGTTGTTGCTTTGTTTCACGTTTTCGCCCAAAGCAAATTTGATAAAACCGGGGCTGCCTTCAAATTTCATTTGATCCGGCATAACACCCCAACGGTGCTTAATCAGTTGCGTTTGGCCACCAATCGGATTAGCCGAACCGTGCAGAATATGTGATGTGGTTACGCCGCCAGCCAGTTGCCGGTACAGCTCAATATCTTCGGAATTCAACACATCAGCAATCCGCACTTCGGAAGTAACCGCCTGGCTGCCTTCATTAATACCGCCGGTTGCACCGATGTGCGAATGTTCATCTACAATGCCGGCAGAAATATGCTTGCCGGTTGCATCAATTACTTTGGCACCTGCGGCAGATAAATTTTTGCCTACTGTTTTTATCTTACCATTTTCGATCAGCACATCTGCATTTTTCAGGATGCCTTCTTTTTCATTCGTCCAAACGGTTGCATTTTTAAACAAAACGGTTTCTGCTTTGGGGATTTGTGCATTCCCAAAAGCCATAAACGGAAAGATGACCGGGCCAACTTGGGTGTTTGTTTTTGGCGTTGGGCGAGATGGTTGCATTGTGCCGGCTGCAGTAGAAACGCCCGTCCATTTAGTAGCTGTTCCATCAGGCAAAATGCCTTCGCCACGCAAGGTAAGCGGAGAAGTTGAGGCGATGTATCCGCTTAAACGAATGTTGCCAGTTGGATTATTTTTTAGGTCGAAGTAAATGTTTACCTGATCGCCGGTACGCAAAAATGTTCCTTGTGTACGAGAGCTATCGGCACCATTCCGGCTAACTGCAAGTGTGTAGCCAGGCGTACCCGATAAAGCCGCGGGTGTAGCAGTTACACGCAAAGAAATGGCCGGCAAACCATCGCCGGTAAGATTATAAGTTCCGCTTAAATCGGTTACATTCAGTTTAGAAACCACGTATTGTCGTCCTTCTACCCAATTCTCATAAATCACATTGTCTTTTTTGAAAACGCTGGACGAGGTGATAATAAAGTTGGCCATTTTGCCTTTCGCCAGTGTGCCTACTTTATCGGCAATGCCCAGCATTTCAGCAGGCGTTTGGGTTACTGCTTTTATCGCCTGTTTTTCGGTGAGGCCAAAATCGATAGCGGTGCGCAGGTTTGTCCAGAAATCTCTTGAATTTTCTAAGCCGTAAGAAGTGATCGCAAAACGAATCCCGGCTTTTTCTAAAGTTGCCGGGTTAGTTGGAGCGAGTTCCCAATGCTTCATCTGCTCATAAGTAATATTTCGTGCATCGAAAGGATCGGTTACATCATAAGGCTGAGGAAAATCAAGCGGAATAATGAAACTGGCACCGGTCGCTTTCATTTCGTTGATGCGCTGATATTCTTTTCCGTCTGATTTATACAAATACGTTTTGCCAAATTCCTTTCCGATTTTTGCTGCACGGATGGCACTTAGCGGATCAGATACTTCAAATATCTGCGGCAGGTTTTGTTCTTTATTAAACTCATCCAGAGAGATATTATATTCTGATTTCTGGTTTTTGTACCAGGCCGCATCATAATACGTTTGGCGGAGCAACGCAATCACGCCCATCAGCGAAGTTGGATAATTGGTAGCCGCCGTGCCTTTGCTAAAAGAATAATGCGCCGCCGCTTGGTCATTCAGCATTACCTGGTTATCGCGTTCATCACCCAAAGAAACCGCAACCGAAGTGCCGCGCGCAATGCCGTCATGGATTAAAGATTGCACGGCTCCGAAACCGTTTCTTTTAAAATCAGCAGCTGCAAGCACATTGACATGAAAAACCGCTTTGGCATTCATTTCCGGCTTGATGGCTTCGTTCCAGCTATAAGCACCAGGTTTAGTAGAAATAGGAATATTAACACGATTAAAACCGCCGCCACCTGCTCCGCCCGGAGCAAAAGCCTGCCGAGGTGTTTCCGGCATTCCGTAAGTGGTGTAAGCATCTACCAAACCCGGATAAATAAATTTTCCTTTCAGATCTATAACTACATAACCTTTCGGAACGGCAAGATTTTGGCCAACGGATTCAATCAGCCGGTCTTTGATCAGCAAAGTTCCGTTGGTGATGGTTTGGTCGGCATTTACAACAATGGTTGCATTGGTAAAGGCGTATTGCCCCGGCCGGATATCCCATGCTCCGTTTACAGGATAAGTTTCCTGTGCACTGGAATATTTAAAGATGAGCAGGGCAAAACAAAAAAGTAAGGTTTTTTTCATTCTGTAAATAGTTTTTCTTTAAATATATTAAAATGAAGCTTGTAGAAATAAATTTCGGCTTTAATTAATGTTATTGTTACACAATTAACCTGGTTCGGCCAGTCTTAAATTACCTGTATATTCGCAAAAACTATCAATACTTCTTTTATGTACCTTTTTTTCAAATATTTACATTCTGGCCTGCGCTACGTGGTGCTGATTTTAATAGTTGCGGCAGTTATTCAGGCACTTTTGGGCTGGATAGGCAAAAAAACTTATACCGAAGGCAACCGTAAATTGAATTTATTTGCCTTAATTTCAGCGCATACACAACTAATCATCGGTTTAATATTATACTTTTTAAGTCCACTGGTAAATTTTTCCGGTGCGGCAATGAAAGACCCGATAGCGCGGTACTGGACGGTAGAACATATTACGATGATGATCATTGCCATTGCGCTGATTACCGTTGGGTATTCCCGTTCCAAAAAAATTTTAGTGCCCGAAAAGAAGCACGCTACTATCTTCGTTTTCTATTTTTTAGCTATAATAATTGTTGTAGTTACACTTATTTTGAGCCATCGCGGTGTGTTGGGCATGTCAGCTTGAAAAATATTTTTGTAAAAAATTTGGAATCTCATTTTTCTTTATAATTTTGTTCGATAATGATTGATCAAAAACATAATAACAGCTGGCAGAGCCTTCCTAAAAGGAAAGCCGGATGGTGTTTTTGATTTTTCCCACCTAATCAATTATAAACCTGATATGAACCCGGCCGTTAACACGTGTCGGGTTTTTTTAATATCAATATGAAATACAAATTAACCTCTATCTACAAAAAACTTTTAGCCGATACAGCTACGCCGGTAAGTATTTATTTAAAGCTACGCGATGTTTTCCCAAACAGTTTACTGTTAGAAAGTTCAGATTATCACAGCCGCGAAAATAGCACGAGCTACATTTGCTGCGAACCGATTGCGGGGATGATTTTGCAAAACGGAACGATGACGAACCGCTATCCCGATGGAACGCAGCAGGAATTTGCACCCGGAACTTTTGATGCCGTTGCACATATTGAAAGTTTTTTGAAAATGTTTGAGACCAAGGATGCACCGCTAAAAATTGCGTCCAATGGTTTGTTTGGTTATTTTTCGCATGAAATGGTGGAACATTTTGAAACCATCAAACTCAAAACCGAAGAAGATTACCGCGGCATCCCAACCATGCAATACTTCGTTTATCGGTATATAATTGCCATTGATCACTTTAAAAACGAACTTCATATTTTTGAAAACCGGTTGGAAAACGATCCGCAGCCTTCCGGTTTGGAGCGCATCCAATACCTTATCCAGAACAAAAACTTTCCCGAATATCATTTTAACCTCAACGGAGAAGAAACCTCTAACCTGAAAAATGAAGAGTTTATCGGCATTGTAGAAAAAATGAAGCAGCATATTTTGCGCGGCGATGTTTTCCAGATTGTGCCTTCCCGAAACTTCAGCCAGCCTTTTCAGGGTGATGAATTTAATGTTTACCGTGCGTTGCGTTCCATCAACCCGTCGCCGTATTTGTTTTATTTTGATTACGGCAACTTTAAAATTTTCGGTTCCTCACCCGAAGCACAGATCACGATCAAAAACCGGCTTGCCACGATTTATCCGATTGCCGGAACTTTTAAACGTACTGGCGACGATGAAAAAGATGCACAATTAGCACGTGCATTAGAAAACGACCCGAAAGAATCCGCAGAACATGTGATGCTGGTAGATTTGGCGCGAAATGATTTGAGCCGCCACTGCACCAATGTAGAAGTAAAAGCTTTTAAAGAAGTGCAGTATTATTCGCATTTGATCCATTTGGTTTCGCGGGTTTCGGGCAAAATAAAACCCGGCGTGCCCACTTTTAAAGTTGTGGCCGATACTTATCCCGCAGGAACTTTGAGCGGCGCGCCAAAATTCCGGGCGATGGAATTGATCGACGCTTACGAAAAAGGCAAACGCAGTTTTTACAGCGGAGCAATTGGTTTTTTGGGTTTTAACGGAGATTTTAACCACGCCATCATTATCCGTTCTTTTTTAAGCAAAGCAAATGTGCTGCATTACCAGGCCGGTGCCGGGATTGTGGCCGATTCTGTGCCGATAAGCGAACTGAACGAAGTCAACAATAAAGTAGCCGCTTTGCGCAAAGCACTCGAAACCGCAGCCGAAATTTAACTCGATAAAAGAAGTATCATGACCAATCCAAAAATTTTAATCATCGACAATTACGATTCTTTCACTTACAACCTCGTTCATTTAGTAAATGAATTAGGACTGGAATGCGAAGTTTGGCGCAACGACCAGTTTAAGCTGGAAGAGGTGGAAGCTTTTGACAAGATCATTTTATCGCCGGGGCCGGGAATTCCTTCCGAAGCCGGTTTGTTATTAAAAGTGATTGAAAAATATGCCCCTAAAAAAAGTATTTTCGGCGTGTGTTTAGGCCAGCAAGCTATTGCAGAAGTTTTTGGCGGAGAATTATACAATCTGAGTTGGCCGATGCACGGTTTATCAACGCCGATAAAAGTGATCGATCCGGAAGAAAAACTGTTTTTTGGTTTGCCGGAAACGTTTAAGGTTGGCCGTTATCATTCCTGGGCCGTATCTAAAAAAGGTTTGCCTGATGAAATTTTGGTTACGGCAATTGATGAGCAAGACAATTCCATTATGGCTTTGCGGCACAAAACTTATGATGTGCGCGGTGTGCAGTTTCACCCGGAATCTGTGCTGACAGAACATGGAAAAGCGATTATGCACAATTGGCTGACAGAGGTGGAAACGGAAGCAGAACCAGATTTAGTTGCCAACCATTTTATTAAATTATAAGCTTTTTGCTGAAAATATCACTTCATGATTACCATTTTAGACCGGATTGTTGCCCGCAAAGAAACAGAAGTCCAGGCTGCAAAAAACAAAACTTCTTATACCAAATTAGAAGAATCAGAATTTTTTAACCGTACGCCGCTTTCTCTTCGTGCGTTTTTATTGGATCCTTCCAAAAGCGGGATTATTGCTGAGTTTAAGCGGAAATCTCCATCTAAAGGTATCATCAACGATCAGGCAAAAGTTAAACAAGTAACGCAAGCTTATGCTGCGGCTGGCGCTTCGGCTTTGTCGGTTTTAACGGACAATGCTTTTTTTATGGGCAAAAAATTGGATTTGATCCAAGCACGAAAAGCCAATCAAATTCCGGTTTTGCGCAAAGATTTTATGATCGATGAATACCAGATCATCGAAGCCAAAGCATTGGGCGCAGACATCATTTTGCTGATCGCGGCAATTTTATCTCCGCAGGAAATCAAAAAAATGGCGCAGCTTGCCAAAAGTTTAGGTTTGAATGTTTTGCTGGAAGTGCACAACTTGGAAGAACTGGAAAGAAGCTTGGACCCGCAAATTGATGCCATCGGTGTAAATAACCGCAACCTGGCCGATTTTACCGTTTCAGTGGATACTTCTTTTACCCTGATAAAATCCATCCCGAAGGAATTTTTGAAGATTTCAGAAAGTGCGATCTCTAACCCGGAAACGATCCGTCAGTTAAAAGAAGTTGGTTTTAACGGTTTTTTAATTGGCGAAAATTTTATGAAAAAAGCTGATCCGGGAGCGGCGATGAAGGAGTTTGTGGAGAAGATTTAACGGAGAATGTTTTCTTTTTGATGATAGATGGAATTTAATGAATGCCACTATAAACGGAATAGAAGAAATTTTAGTAGCTATTTATTTAATCTAATGAACGTTGCAGGTGTTAGTAATACTTAGTATTAAACTTGGGTAACTATGTATATTGGGATGTGCTATAAAGGTGCAAAAAGCCAATCAACCATTTGCCTTTTTTTTGTTCAATTCGTCTTGCAATTTTTTAGCGTTTTCAATATTAATTTGCAAAAGTTCATTAAAAACTTGAGCAGGATTAATAATAGGGACTATTATATTTGCGTATTTGCTTCCAGCAACATTTTTAGATAGGATTGCCCTCATGTGAGTAAACGCTATACTAAATAATGTTTCCAGAGAATGATCAGGAAATATTATGTTTTTATTTTCATCTAAATATCCAGCTAAATCTTTTATAATAAATCTGGTTAAAACACTGCCGTATAAAAAGCTTATATCGGTGTCGGTATCTTTAAAATTTGCAGTAATAACATACTCAACCCAACTATTGGAAATGTCAAACAGAAATATCATTCCATAGCCAAGTTTTATTTTGTTCTCATCAACATTTACTTGTTCTCGAATAAAAAATCCCGAATCGAGTATTCTCTCTATACCGAATCCAAACGGTTTTTCTGCCTTATTTTCCATTATTAAGCCACTAATACCAAATCCGAATCTTCTTTTTTTAATGATATATCTTGAATTTTATTTCGTTTATACTGAGTAAACGAGTTAATCCCAATTTTTTCATTTTCCCGCTCATCATCAACGGATTTACCCAAGATATTAGCAATGGCTAAAGGAATTATTCTTTCTTTAAAAATTGACAAATCAGAATTATAATAAGATTTAAGTTGGTTATCTTCTTTAATTACTTCATCTATTTTATCATATTTAATACGCGGGACAACACCAATCGCCAAACTAATTTCTATTAGTTTTTTTAGTGTGTAGTTGAAATTACCGTTTAAAATTTGAGAGATATAGCTCTTGTTCACATTTAACCTTTCAGCTAACTCTGTTTGATTAATGTTTTCTCTTTCTAAATATTCAGTTACCTGTCTGTATAGTTCATTTTGTTCGTACTCAAACCAGTAAGCGGGGTTTTGTAATATCTTTTCTCTTGTCATTTTTTTATTGAATTTAAATACCTTTTTTTCAATAATCTGAATGCTTTAAAATCTTCATCCTGTGTAGATTTCTTTCCGCCTAACAAGACTAAATTCCCGGTTTCGTCTTTTATTAAATATAGTCTTAAATCGGCTGTTTTTATTTCGTATTCTTTTACTGTTTCTTTAGTTGGTGTAACATCTCTATACTTTTGTTTTGGCAGACTTCTGAGATTTGCAACATCATTCATTCTTGATACTATTGTCAGTAACTGCTGTTCTAAGTTTGAATCTTGTTGAATTTTTCGACAAAAATCATCATAATAACAATATTTGTCTTCAATCAACTTGAAAAATTTGATTGTACCAGTTACATTATTAAAAGGTTTCAACACAAATTTACTCATATTTGTTTAGTTATAACTAAACTTTTTAAGTTAGTTTAGATTTTTTCGGCTGATCTCTAAACCTAATAATTTACTTTTTAAGATAGAAGTAACAAAGGCTATTATTGACCCATTAAAGAAAATAGTTTATTTAGGTTCACAAAAATGGATAGTCGTTATAAATTTTCCAAAATAAGTGTCTTACTGATTCTATAGTTGTTAAACTCAACAATGCGATCTATATCAGTATAAGCTTTCGCAGATAAAATTACTCGCCGAGCCAATGCTGATACTTTTTTTCAAAATCCTGTAAAGTATAAACCCTTCCGGCTGCAACATCTTCCTGGCCTTGCTGAATGCCTGCTTTCCATTCTGCTGGAATAACAAATAAACCTTCATCTGCAGAAATTAAAGTATTGATTGCAGTAAGGATTTTCTCATCATTCAACTGATCAATTTTGTAATGAATTTGCTCTTTCAAATCGTTGATACTCATAATCTAAATGTAGTTTATTTTCTCCAATAAAAACAGTATCTTTAAGTTAATAGTTCAATAAAAATAATAATTGCTTCCAATTTTATAT
>CAXSBZ010000041.1:0-28624 GCA_964236465.1 uncultured Sphingobacteriaceae bacterium
AGAAACCATGCCCGAACTTTTTTTGGGATAAGCGATCCAGCAAACAGTTTCCGGCTTTAAAATAGAATCGAGTTCTGGCAAAGCAGTTTTTAGTTCTATGTTGTTTTTTACAAAAAGCAGAATACCATTCAAAATTCCTTCCGCAGCAATTTTAGTTTTTATTTCAATGTCAGGCGGAGCAAAGCTTTCCGAAAATCCATCAGGTGAATTCAAAAACAGCCAGTGTTGTGCTGTTTTTATCAATAGTTTTTTGGCAAGTTGGGTAGTTGTTGGTTGCATATTGCTTAATAGTTGAGCAGGTTTTAAACAGTTGAAATAATCCTTAACATATTATAAAATTATTTAATTTTTGTTTGAAATGTAATTTTCTTGTTATAAATTGCATAAGAAACGGAGGGGAAATATGACAGAAAAAGAAAACTGAAAACACTACAACAAAAAATTAAAGAACGTATTAAAAAATCTACTAAATTTTTAAAACATGCAATCTAAATTTTTAACCGGTATTACAATTGTGGCACTGTCCGCAATTTTTATCACTTCTTGTAAAAAGGAAAACAAGAGCGACAAGCCCAGTAGTTCAACCGCAAAAACTATTGAAAAAAGAACTTTGAATACAACAGAAGTGGCTTTGAAAAAACAATTGGAGCAAATTTCTTTTGTAGTCGCAGAGGTTTTAAAAGACAAAACTTTAAAAAAGGGGCTTGATGAACAAATTGCTTCGAAACTAAAAATTACTACCAACGATGAAGCTTTAAGTTTCAAAGAACTTTTTGGTAAGCCTTCTGACCAAGCTGCTTTAACCGTAAACCCCAGTGTCAAAAAATTTACTATTGACCCTATTTTTGCCCAAAACTTTAAAAACAAATATTTAGAGGTTTTATATAGCGGTAATTATAAAAATGCTGATAAATTTCAAGCTAAATCAGCAACAGGGTTAAAAGTAAATGATTATGATCCGAATAATCCAGGAGGTCCGCTTGAGCAAATTGTTGGTATTGACGGTGGGCAGCTTTACTTCCCTTATTCTGAAAATTTCTTAGTTAATACTTATAACATCAACCCTAATGCAGAATTTACTATAAGTTCGCATCCAATTGATAATGCAGATGAAAATGGTGGTTTTGCTTATAATGCTTCGTCTGGTACATGGGATCCGGTCTTAGTCGACGATACTTATGCTTGGAATACCCCAACATATATTGTTACCATAGATGACGGACCAACACCGGAAAATGTTGCAGGAACCGGTCAAAAGTGGGAATTTTTACCTATTGAAGGTGGGCCAACAGCACCTCCTCCTGGTATGACTAGTCCCACTTTTAGTCTCGTGTATTGGGGTAAATTGCATATCTCCAGACAAGCAGAAGGACTATTTGATGGCGCATCCGAAATAGTTTTATACAGACCAACTGCAACTCCACAATTAGATGAAAACGGAGAATTAAAAACCGTAGATATGGGGGTAGGCAGTTTTGTTTCTGTTCCACCAATTAAAAGAAAACGTATTTGGCAAATGTATCGTGATTATAATGATGCTATTATGATAGGAGGAAATTTTATGAGCGATTGGAAAGTTGCATATCAAGAAGTGCCGCTAGTAATTTATGAATTTGATCGGGGCGCACATTTTAGCATTGAAATCCCATTAAATATAAAATTAAAAAAAGGTAATATAACTGTAGGTGGAAAATTATCTGCAGATATTAGGTCTCGTAAAACTCCGTATATAATGGAAACTATCGATAGAGACCAATATTTTGCTATGAAGCACGTACCGGACATTACCATAAACCCAGGTGCCTTAGATGGTTGGAGACAATGGGGAGTACAAATGAGCAGTGTAACCTTAATTCAACAAGGGTCTTGGAGTGATCAATACAATTACTAAAATTTAAATTACCGGTAGGATAATATTCGTTACCCTACCGATATTAACTTCTTGATATGAAAGTAAAATTGTTACTCCTACTTTTATTTTTTTGTATACATTACAGCCAAGCACAAGTAAAATTTGGCGCTAAGTCTGGCATTGGTGTTTTTTTTGATTTTTCCGACAATAATATTTTAGCCCCATCAATAGAAAGTAATGCTCCTACAAAAAGTTTATTTGGAAATCCAGTACCCCGTAAAGAGCCGCAGATCTATACAAGTTTAGCCCAACAGCACGAAATATTTGCTGCTTACCGTAAAAATATATTTAAGTTATGTGTTGCTTTTGCAAGTGCAAATCGACCATATAATGATCCATTAGAAAGGTTTTGGGGAAATAACGAGAGCGAAAAATATATCCATTACCAGTTAGGATATGGTTACAAAGTTTTAGATAAAAAACATTATGATCTGGATATTCAAAGCGGCATCATAGTAGAAAAATATTTTGTTGTGCGAACAGTGTATGATGTGGCTGAAATAGACGGAAAACTGTATGCTATAAACCCTGCTATAAATACACCAGGCAAAGGTGCAAGCCAGTTTGATTGGGGCTTCCCGGTAGAGGTAAACGCCAATTACAAAATCGGCGAACATGCGGCCATTGGCCTGCAAGCTAAAACATCTTACATATTAGGTTTGGGTGTGCAATGGCTTTACCTAATGCCGATGGTTAAAGTCCAATTTTAATTTTTATTCATCCATCAAACTTATATCATGAAAATAAAACTATTATTGCCTGCTTTTCTGTGCTTTATTTTGTGCCTCTCAGTCCAAGCACAAGTATCAAAAAAGTTTAGTTATGGGTTAACTACCGGCCTGCAAATATCCGACCCTAAGTATTATGATTTGTTTGACCCTTATCCTTATAGCCGAATTAAAAAGCCCGGAGGTGATATTTATGGTTATACAGATCAAACAAGTAATATTTCTGTCGGTGCATTTGTGCAACATGCTGTTTTTACGAATAAATTAAAGTTGACACTTAGCTTACTGTACAATAAAAAGGGATATAAAGAAGAAAGTACAGCAATAGGGGTTCAACATACGGTTTATAAAGGGACATTTAGAAAAGATTACTTAGACATTCCGGTTTCTGTGCGTTACTGTTTTTTTAACAAGCCCGAAAACAGCTTGTTTTCTTCGGTCGGCTTGTACCAAAGTTTTATTTTAAGTGGTAAAACAGTTTTTCCAAACCCGGCAACCCCAGGTTTAAACGATTACGACAAACGCCTGTACCGCGCCAACGACCGGGAAGTAAACTTGACCGGTTTTAGTTTTGGCACCGGCTACCGTTATCATTTTTTAGAAGCCCAGTTGGAATACAAGAACGACCATCATTATGAGTACGCATTGATTAGTTTGTCTTATTATTTGCATTGAGCTAACCGTAAAGTTTGGAATTAGGCAATGCTTCTTTTATCCTGATAAAATTGATACAATATAAGTTGTGTAAATATTGGATTAAAACAATCTAACTTTTAAAATGCAATACTTTTAATCAAACCCACATTATGAAAAAACAAATAGTATTATTTTTTTGCCTAATAAGTTTGATAATAACCAGTTGCAAAAAAGAACCTAGCGAATTTTTGGTGAGCGAAATGCAAACGATAAATGCCTTGACCAATAAAGGCATTAAAGAAGAATTTCTCATTAACCAGAAAGTTACTTTTTATGTTACCATAAGCAAAGTAAACAAGCCGAAAGTAGTTTATATCCTGCGGGAGTATTTTCCGAACAGCAGTTCAATTATAATAACTTCAGGTTCGATAGATGAAAGATATAGCGGTCATGATTTAAGTTTGGATTATACGCCAACGCAAAACAAAAACTTGATTTCATTAGAATTTACGGCCACCTGCGGAAATGAGGTACTAAAACGGTTTAAGGATTTTGTTGCAAAATAAAAGCTTATATAGATTTTGTCTGGCTGGTTTTGGATGCTTCTTTTATGGCATAAAAAACTTTAAAAATTTTCTGCTTTTGCTATAACTTTTCAATCTCCTCTATAGACAGTCCGGTTGTTTTCGCAATTAAATCAGTGGAGATACCGCTTTCTTTTAAGGATTTTGCAACTTTCAAAATGCCTTCAGTGATTCCCTGAGTAATTCCCTGAGTAATTCCCTGAGTAATTCCTTCGGTTATCCCTTTAGATAGCCCTTCTTCACGCGCTGTTTCTATGGCATAATCATAAGTGGCTTTATTGTCCCTAAAAACTTTCAAGCTGTATTCGTACTGGTCTAACTCTTTTTGCCTAAAGTTAGCAATTTCGGCCTTTTCAAATGCCTGGGTAAAAACTTCATCTTTAAAAATGGCTGGTATTTGTTGGAAATCTTCCAGGTTTTTAATAAAGTACAACCATTTATCTAAGCGCGTTGCCAGTTCGTTTTCCGGTTTGCTAAAGTTGGGCATTTCTAAATAAATGTAAGTCAGCTTATTATAAAAAACCTGGCCGTGCTGATTTTTCAGTTTGATGGTGTGCACCACTTCACTTCTTTCAGGTTCGGTTTCATAATCATCAAAAGTAAAATCCAGGATGCCGATACAATAAACAGCTTTCAGGTTGTAGTTCCATTCGCCTTTTTCGGCCTGTTCGCGGATCGGAAAAGTAGAGTAGTAGATCGTTCTTTCTATAAAATAGTTTTGCTTGGCTTTCTGCAGTTCTACAATAAATTTTTCGCCTTTGTCTGTTTCACAATAAATATCGTAAATCGCTTTTCGGTCAAGGTCGGTTTGCCCAAGCTGCTCGGTGTTTTTAAAAGAAAGGTCAGCAATTTTATCTTGGATTGGTAAAAGCGCGTTTAAAAAATCGATCAACAGCGGTTTGCTGGCTTCTTCACCAAAAATCTTTTTAAAGCCAAAATCTGTAAAAGGGTTGATGTATTTTGCCTTCATTTTAAAAATTGAAATGTTAGCGAATTTATGAATTTAAAAGCTGCAAAATTCAGGTAAATGTTTAGGTGAACAACGGCTGCCTCAAGTTCAGTTTCACAAAAAATTTTGGCTGAAACCACCATGTTGGTGCATGGATAAATAAACCATTGTTGTGCTGTTTTTATCAGTAGTTTTTTGGCAAGAATAGCTGCTCCGCCAAAGTTCACGATCAGGTTGTTTAAAATTTTCAATCAGGTTTATTTTAAAGCCAAATAAACGGGTTGAAACCCATTTTTACAAAACCGGCCGAGCCTACGGCTCTTTGAAAATTGCAATTGCAGAGGCGTAGCTTCGGTACATTTTGTAGCAACGGGTTTAAACTCGTTGATTTTAATAAGGTAAAAGAAGCATTCAGTCTTTTCAATAATAAGTTTAAACAACTTCGATGTCTATATTTGAGTAAGTTTAAGAACCCGTTTGGATTTTGTTCACCCTATTTTCAATGCTTCTTTTATCACCTAAAAAATGGCAAGCATTTGCTTTATTTAGATTGATGTAAACACCGATTTTTAGATGGTAAAAGAAGCATTGGTATTAATCCTGAGCTTATTAAAGGATCTTGTATAAATATTTAAACAGGCTCTAAATGTTAAAATTAAATCTAATTGATATTATCATCAGGCCTCCGAATAATCAACAATGAATGAAGTTTTAATTAAGCCTAACCCTAAACGTATAGATAGCATAGATGCTGCCAGAGGATTGGTGATGATCATTATGGCATTGGACCATGTGCGTGATTTTATGCATGTTACTTCCCTCACCCAAGATCCAACTAACTTACAAACCACTACCGCAGCTTTGTTTTTAACCAGATGGGTTACACATTTGTGCGCACCTACTTTTGTATTTTTATCGGGCGTTTCTGCTTATATTTCCTATAAAAAAGCTATTCCTTCAGCCAGCCGAAAGTTTTTTTTCAGCCGCGGATTGTGGTTAATCTTGTTAGATTTTACCATCATTAACTTTGCTTTATGGTTTGATGTCCGTTTTCGTACCCTGATTATGGAAGTTGTTTGTGCCATTGGTGCAGGTTTAGTGGTGCTTTCGCTGCTCATAAAATTACCTTCAAGGCTGATCGGTTTAATCGGCGTCATCATCATCTTTGACCACAATTTTTTGGACAACATGTCTTTTAAAGAAAGCCCGATGCTTAATTTTATTTTCTCGGTGCTTTTCCGTCAAAACCTTTTCATGGCCACGCCTAACTTTGCTTTTATTACAGGTTATCCATTAGTGCCGTGGATAGGGATTGCACTTGCAGGTTTTAGTTTCGGGGAAGTATTTGGCAAACCTGTGGAGATCAGAAAGAAGATATACTTGCAGATAGGAAGTGTTGCCTTGATTCTATTTTTGTTCCTGCGCCTGTTTAATATTTATGGTGATCCTGCTAAATGGTCGGTTCAAAAAAATAGTTTATTTACTTTATTGTCTTTTATAAACCTAAGCAAGTACCCGCCATCTTTACTTTTTACTTTACTAATGCTTGGTATCATGTTGATGGTGTTATGGATGGCAGATGGTGTAAAAAACAAGGTTATTGATACGCTTTGTGTTTACGGAAAAGTGCCCTTGTTTTACTTCGTTGTTCATTTATACCTCATCCATTTGCTGATGCTGGTGATGGTATTGATGCAAGGGTTTGGTTTTCACGATTTAAATTTTGGTGCACTGAGTAATGGAAGGCCAAAAGGATCAGGAGTTGAATTAGAATTTATCTATCTAATTTGGATAGGAGTTGTGCTTTTGTTGTTCCCAATATGCAGATGGTACGGACAGTATAAAGCAAATCATAAGGATCAAGTAATGCTGCGGTATTTATAATAAGCACATTTCATAGTTACTATTTATAAATCAACCTGTTAAAAAGCTTAATTATATTTCTTTTTTTCTACCTCAGATTCAGTTTCGCAAAAAAATCCCACAAAACAATCCCGGCCGAAACCACTATGTTGAAAGAATGCTTGGTGCCAAACTGCGGGATTTCGATACAGGCATCAATCATTTCCATCGCCTCATCGCTTACGCCATTTACTTCATTACCAAAAATAAGCGCGTATTTTTCGTTGGTTTTAGGTTGAAAATGGTTTAGACTGATGCTGTTTTCGGCTTGCTCTACGGCGATGATCTGGTAATTATCTTCCCGGAGTTTTTGCAATGCTTCTTTTATCGTACTAAAATAAGTCCAGCCAACAGATTGCGTAGCGCCTAAAGCCGTTTTCTCAATTTCGCGGTGCGGCGGCTGCGCGGTAATGCCGCAAAGGATAATTTGTTCAACAGCAAAACCATCCGAAGTACGAAAAACAGAACCCACATTGTGCATACTCCGCACGCTGTCCAAAACCACCGTTACCGGCAGTTTTTCCTGCTGACGGAAAGTTGCCACATCAACACGGTTCAGTTCTTCAAGCTTTAGTTTGGGGTAAAAAAGGTTCATGGGTTTTGGTTCATGGTTGATAGTTTAGGGTTCATTGCTGATAGTTTATGGTAATAGCTCAAACCTCGTGCCTCTCACCTCAAACCTCCTTCACGCCATCACCAATCAAAGAATGATAAACTTCGGGTTGATAACCGATTATGAAAGTATAATATTGAATCAATTCTTTGGCAAAATCATCATAGGCATCATGTTTAACCAAAGCAATCGCGCAGCCGCCAAAACCTGCGCCCGTCATCCGCGCACCGGCAACAGATGGCTGATCTTTGCAAAATGCTACCACCGTATCCAGCTCTTTGCCAGTTACTTCATACAAATCTTTTAGCGAAGCGTGGGATGCGTAAAGCAGTTCGCCAAAACGATGCAGTTCGCCATCGGCCAAAACCTGCGTTGCTTCTTTTACCCGGTCATTTTCCTCGATCACGTGTCGGGCGCGTTTTTTTACGGTTTCATTGCTGATCAAATACTCGTATTTGTTAAACGTTGCCGTATCGATCGCACACAAATAATCTATTTTCAGTTCTTTTTGTAAATCTCTCAAAGCTGTTTGGCATTCTTCCACACGCTCATTGTATTTGGATTCTGATAGTTTGCGCGGTTTTTTGGTGTTGATGATCGCCAGCACATAATCCTGCAATTTGCAATCCACAATCTTATATTTCAGCGTATCGCAATTCAGTTCGATGGCTTTGTCTTTCTCACCAAAAGCAACCGCAAACTGGTCCATAATGCCGCTGTTCACACCGATAAAATCATTCTCCACACTTTTGCTCATCTGCACCAGTTCCAGCTTGGAAAAACCGGATTGATAAGTTTCATTCAATGCAAAAGCGGTCACAATTTCTATTGAAGCAGAGGAAGAAAGGCCGGACGCAACCGGCACATTTCCCTGAAAAAGCATGTCCAAACCTTTGATGCTTCTTTTATGCCCTAAAAATTGCTGCATCACGCCGAGCGCGTAATTGAACCATTGTTTGCCTTGCTTTTCATATTTTTCCTGGACCGGAATATCGAGCTGATCTTCAAAATCCATGCTTCGGAACCTGAAAACCCCTTCCTTATTTTCAGCAACCAGCAGGTTGGTGCCGAACGTGATGGCGCAGGGCAAAACCAAACCGCCGTTGTAATCAATGTGTTCGCCAATCAAATTTACACGGCCGGGCGCAAAAAAAACGCCGGTTGCAGGTTGGTCAAATAGCTCGGAAAATTTTTGTTTCAAGTCTGTTTCCATCGTTCAAATATGATAATAAAATTAGATTCGTATTATTGATAAAAAGATTTTTGTCTGTTGTGATTTTTAAGGCGATGCTTCTTTTAACAGGTAAAAACTGTTCTATACAAAGTCGAAATGCTTGATTTGCGGTGGATTTTCTAAAAAGTTCTTTTCAGCGATAAATAGTTCGTAGGATGATTGCAGCCGAACCCAAAACCGCGCCGTTCCGCCAACACAGTTTCAATTCTTAAAGCGATGTTAGGCGTAATTGCCGCTTTGCCATTCAATATATTAGACAGAGTTGGGCGCGTGATAGCTAAAAGTTCTGCAGCTTTGCCGATAGTTAACCCACGCCCTTCAATAACTTCAATTTTCAATATTTCTCCCGGATGGTGTAATTCCATTTTTCTTTTCATATTAATGTGTGTCTAAATTCACTTAACCTAATATAGTATTCCATATCGAACTTAATTAAAGATCGGTAAAGAATAATCAACGTATTAGCCAATACTTCTTTTAGCCAATAAGTTTTGGCAGCCGGTGGTTTTGTTTTTGGCTAAAGCCATCTATGTGTAGCTTTTGTCCACGGCCTGAAGACCATGGCAATTTAAGGCCGGTAGTTATTAAGCCAAAGTACAATGGTTGATTATCAGTTAGTATAAAAAATGCAAAACGTAGTTTTTAAATTGCCACGGCCTTTAGGCCGTGGATTGTAGTAAATCAAATTTGGCTTTAGCCAAAAATAATCGGAAAGAAGTTTAAAAAAGCTTTAATTTTGATTCAAACTAATGCTTCTTTTACCACCTATTTTTTAACATCTGCTGTAAAAAATTTTCCAAACTTTAACTTTACTGTTTAATTAAATTGAAATTTGGGAAAGAAAACATCGGCAGAAACACCTTTGATGCAGCAGCACAGCCAAATTAAGGCGAAATATCCCGGTGCATTGCTGTTGTTTCGCGTGGGCGATTTTTATGAAACTTTTGGGGAAGATGCCGTTACCACTTCCCGTATTTTGGGGATTATTTTGACGAAACGGGCAAATGGTTCAGGCACTTCCATCGAGTTGGCCGGATTTCCGCACCATTCGCTGGATACTTACCTGCCCAAATTGGTCCGCGCCGGCCAGCGTGTGGCCATTTGCGATCAGCTGGAAGATCCGAAAGCTACCAAAACCATTGTTAAAAGAGGCGTTACCGAATTGGTTACGCCCGGCGTTTCTTACAACGACAATATCCTCAGCCAAAAATCAAATAATTACGTAGCAACGCTGCATTTTGAAAAGAACCAGATCGGTTTGGCTTTGTTGGATATTTCTACCGGCGAATTTTTGGTTGCCCAGGGCGATCAGGAATATATCGATCAGTTGCTGCAAAGTTTTAGGCCGAACGAGGTCATCTTTTCCAAACAAAAACAAAAAGAATTTATAGAAGCTTTTGGCGAAGGCTTTTACACATATTGCCTGGATGACTGGGCTTTTACATTGGATTTCGGTTCGGAAACTTTGCATAAACATTTTGAAATCAAGAACTTAAAAGGCTTTGGCGTTGATCGGTTGCTACTGGCGGTAGTGGCCGCCGGTGTAACTTTACATTATATCAACGAAACCGAGCACCGCAATTTGCAACATGTTTCCGGGATCAGCCGCATCGAACATGATAAATACATGTGGCTGGACCGGTTCACGGTCCGTAACCTGGAACTGCTGGATTCTGCGAACGAAAACGCCATCACGCTTTTCCATGTGCTGGATCAAACGGCTTCGCCAATGGGTGCGCGCTTGCTGCGGAAGTGGATTTTGATGCCTTTGAAAGAGCTGAAACCGATTGAAGAACGGCTGGAAGTGGTTGATTTTTTGCATGTAAACGAAGCATTGGCTGCGCAGCTGCTGCAACAAATTAAGCAAATTGGTGACCTGGAAAGATTGATTTCCAAGATCGGTTTGCAAAAAGTAAACCCACGCGAAATTATACAGCTAAAAAGAGCATTGCTGGCCACAGCAGAAGTGAAAATTTTATGTGAACGATCCGACAATCTGTTTTTAAAACAACTGGCCGAACAGTTGAACCCTTGTTTGCTGATCCGCGAACAGATCGAAAAAGAAGTGCAGCCGGAGCCGCCGGTTTTGATTATCAAAGGCGGCGTAATTGCAAATGGTGTGGACGAGGAACTGGATCAGTTGCGTAAAATAGCTTTTGGCGGAAAAGATTTCCTGCTCGAAATACAACGCCGTGAAGCAGAAGAAACCGGGATCCCATCGCTGAAAGTAGCGTTCAACAGCGTTTTTGGTTATTACCTGGAAGTAACGCACACGCACAAAGATAAAGTGCCTTTGATTTGGATCCGCAAGCAAACGCTGGTCAACGCCGAACGTTACATCACACCAGAATTGAAGGCATACGAAGAACAAATTTTGGGTGCCGAGGAAAAGATTTTTGCTATCGAAACGCGCTTGTACAACAATTTGTTGCACAGCATCAGCTCCTATATCAAGCCGATACAGCTCAACGCCCGCATCTTGGCCAAACTGGATGTGCTGCTGTGTTTCGCAAATTTGGCGCATAAAAACAGCTATCGAAAACCGGTTGTTGATTTGGCCGACCGGATCGATATTAAAGGCGGCCGGCATCCGGTGATCGAAAAAAATCTGCCGCTTGGCGAAGAATACATTACCAATGATGTTTTCCTGGATTCGGAATCGCAGCAGATCATCATCATCACCGGCCCAAATATGGCCGGAAAATCTGCTATTCTCCGTCAAACCGGCCTGATCGTGCTGATGGCGCAGATAGGCAGTTTTGTGCCGGTAAAAGAAGCATCCATCGGTTTGGTGGATAAGATTTTTACCCGCGTTGGTGCTTCAGACAATCTCAGTTCCGGCGAATCTACTTTTATGGTGGAGATGAACGAAACGGCCAGCATCCTCAACAATCTTTCTAACCGGAGTTTGGTGTTGCTGGACGAAATTGGCCGCGGCACTTCCACTTATGATGGCATTTCGATTGCCTGGTCTATCGCAGAATATTTGCACAACCATCCTTCGGCCAAAGCCAAAACGCTTTTCGCTACGCATTACCACGAATTGAACGAACTGGCAAACTCTTTTTACCGCATCAAAAACTTCAACGTTGCGGTAAAAGAAACCGGACAAAAAATTATTTTTCTGCGGAAATTAGTTCCCGGCGGAAGCGAACACAGTTTTGGTATCCACGTAGCCAAACTGGCCGGGATGCCACCCAAAGTTTTATCGCGTGCCGGAGAAATTTTAAAGAAATTAGAAGCAGAAAGAACTGGTGGTGAAAGTATTAAAGAAAGCATCAAAAAAGTACAAAAGCAAGCGATGCAATTGCAGATGTTTTCTATTGATGATCCGGTACTTGTAAAAATCCGCGATGTGCTAAATGCTTTGGATGTAAACACGCTGACACCTATAGAAGCTTTGATGAAGTTGGATGAAATCCAGCGTTTGATTAAAAGCAATTAAAGCACAATAAGTTGTTCATGCATTGATTAAACAATTAGCATTATTAAATTTTGATGTTTAAATTTAGAAATTTTTTTAGAAAATATTTTTTTGAAACAAATTTTTTTGTTTGCTAAAAAAAGTATTCGTATTGTGATGAGATTTTTACACAAGTTGCATAAGCATAAATCAACATTGTAATATCATTTTGGGGAGACAATGCTTTGTAGTTTAAAAAAAGTTTGTATATTGTAAACCAATTTAAATTGTTTTGATAATAATGCGGTAGATTAGGTTTTTTTACGCTTATCATATAGTTATATTTTCATTTTGTTTGTTGTTTTTTTATTCATACAAGTTGAAAATTGTTTAACCTTGATTAAAGTATAAAAAATTTATACACGCATCGAACAAAACTTTTTTAAATATGTTAATTACATAATTTTCCAGCATATACAACATGAAAAAATTACCAGCAAACCTGCTTTGCCTTTCGCACCTAAGATGGGATTTTGTTTATCAACGTCCACAACATTTATTGACTCGTTTTTCTGAAATTTTCAATACCTATTTTTTAGAAGAGCCAATACAGGATGCTAAGGGAAAGGCATATTTAAATATATCCAAGAGACTTCCTAACTTGTGGGTTGTTGTCCCGCATGTCCAGTCCGGATTATCTAAGGCACAAGAGAAACTGGTGATGAAACAATTGATGGATAATTTTATGGAAAACGAAGATGGCGAAGATTTTCTTTTCTGGTATTATACACCTATGGCACTTTCATTTACAGAGCAATTGAACCCTGGTTTAGTGGTTTATGATTGTATGGATGAATTATCTTTGTTCAAAAATGCACCGACAGAATTGAAAGACTTGGAGAAAAAGTTAATGGCCAAATCTGATGTTGTATTTACAGGTGGTCATTCTTTGTATGAAGCTAAAAAACATCAACATGCAAACATTTATGCTTTTCCAAGTAGTATTGAAAAAGAACATTTTGTAAAAGCAAGAACAAACAAAGTTCAGCCGGCAGATCAAAAAAATATATCCAATCCTAAACTTGGATTTTATGGTGTGATTGATGAACGTTTTGATATTGAATTGATCCGCGCCATTGCAGATGCAAGACCAACTTGGGAATTTATGCTGATCGGGCCTGTATTAAAAATTAACCGTGCACATCTGCCAAAAAATCCAAATATACATTACCTTGGACAAAAAACTTATGCTGAATTGCCTGCATATTTATCAGGCTGGGATGTAGCTTTGATTCCGTTTATACTAAATGATTCTACCAAGTTTATCAGTCCGACAAAAACTCCTGAATATTTGTCTGCCGGAAAACCAGTTGTATCTACCGCAATCCGTGACGTAGTAAACCCCTATGGAAAAAATAAATTAGTCCATATTGGGGCAACAGCAGCAGATTTTATTGAAGCTATTGAATTTGAATTAAACAATAAAGACAACAAACAATGGTTGGCCAAAGTTGATTCTTTTTTAAGTAAAAACTCTTGGGACAATACCTGTACAAGTATGATTACTTGTATTCAAAATTCGATCAAAGACAAGCAAAAGATTTCTATTGCAAGTTAATAATTAAGGTATGACGTTTTTTTAAATGTGTTGATTTTGTAATCAGCACTTTTTTTATGCAAGTACAATTTTAGGCCAATAAAAGAAGCATCGTTAAATTTAAATTAAAAAATTAAATTAAAGCAATTCAAACTATCTGTACGATTAATAGTTAGCAATCAAACAAACAGAAATTAGTCAATATTTTAATAAAATTATCATGAGTTTGGATCAAAAAATAATCAGCAGTTTGGAGCATTTGGTAACCATTGGCGTAGATGGCGAAGAAGGCTATCAAAAGGCTGCAGAAATGGTAAGTAATAAAAACTTGCTGGCACAATTCGAACAGGCATCAACCGCACGCAATATACAGGCAGAAGCCATCAGGAACTATCTGAGCGATAATAGCGTAGAAAAACCGGCGCATGAAGGCGGTTTCGGAGGCACTTTGCACCGTGCCTGGTTGGATATCAAAGGTACATTATCCAATCGAAGTGATAGCGTTTCTATTTCCAGTTGCCTCAGCGGCGATCAGGCCGCAGTTGTGGCTTATCAGGAGATTTTGAATGAGAAAGGTTTGCCTGCCGATCTGCACAAATTGCTGACCGAACATCTGGAAGACCTTAAAGGCGATGTGCAAAATCTAGAACTGCTTTCTAAAGAGAATTAATTTTTAGGCACTGACTTTTTTGCCCAGCAAAAAACATCGTCGGCAGCGCGGTTCGTAACTTTCTTTTTCTCCCAGCAATATTTTGGTTTCATTTTCGATCAGCCGGTAAGAATACAACGCCGGCTGGCCGCAAATCACACATACGGCATGAACTTTGGTTACCGATTCGGCCATGGCCATAATTGCCGGCAGCGGGCCAAAAGGTTTCCCGGTATAATCCATATCCAGCCCGGCTACAATTACACGAATCCCTTTATTGGCCAGTTTATTGCAAACGTCGGGCAGTTCCTGATCAAAAAACTGTGCTTCATCAATACCAACGATCTGTGCGTGACTTCCCAAAAGCAAAATAGTCGATGCGTTTTCTACCGGTGTAGAAGGTATCGCGTTGGCATTGTGCGAAACAATTGCCGTTTCATCATAACGCGTATCCTTTTTCGGTTTAAAAATTTCTACCGAAAGTTTGGCAATTTGCGCGCGTTTCAGCCTTCGGATCAGTTCCTCCGTTTTGCCGGAAAACATGGAGCCGCAAATCACTTCAATGCTGCCGCCGTACTCGTTTTTCCTTTTGAAAACATCTTCACTGAATAACATTTGTGCCGGGGTTGATGGGCGTTCAATATCAGAATTTAATATTATTTTTGAAATTCCATTTATCAACATCTTCTCCGGTATCGGCTTATGAATCAGCAGGAAATATTAAAAAAAATTGGTGGAATAATTGCTGAACTTCAAGACCAATATAACTATTTGGAAGCAGCAGAAAATGGTTTCAATGACCTTGAATTAGAACTGTTTATGGCCAATGCCAACTTTCTGACGGATCATATCGGGATTTTGCAAAAGATTAATTATCAGTCGGTTCAGGCGTTATTACCAACTTCAAAGCCGATTTTGCAGTTGGATGAAATTTTACCAAAGGCACAAATACCTGATTATTTTGATGGGCAGGAATTAATTTCTGCGGAAAAAGAATCTTTGCAAATCCAAAATCTTTCAGCGGAAATTATTGAACCGCCATTGGAAAAAGTAGAAAAGCCACACGAAACAATTATTTTGCCGGAAGCCATGCCGCAAACCGAACCTGCGGAAATTTTGGTTGATGCTTCTTTTATCGACCAAAAATTGGTATCGGAAACTGGTTTACAAAATGCTTCTTTTATCGACCAAAAATTGAGATCGGAACCGGATTTGCAGAGTGAGGTTTTTGAGTTGGACGAAGTAGAAACGGAACGTGATGTGGCTAAACCTGAAACCATTTCTCTAAACATGCAGCAGGATGAAAGTAGTTCTGCTTCTAAATTTGGTTTGGATGAAAGTAGTCAGACAAAAAGTACACAACCTACTGTTCTGACTTTAAATGATAGGATTGCTGCACAAAAAGATTTGGATCAGCCCAAGATAAAAATTGAAAATCAACCTAAAACTGTTCAGGATTTGCAATCCATAATTAGCCTGAATGATAAGCTGCTTTTTGTAAAAGAATTGTTCAATGGATATAACCTGGCTTATGCAGAGGCCATCAATATTTTAAACCGATACACGAATATTGAACAGGCAGAATATTTTCTCAACATAAATTATACTGTCAAAAATAATTGGAAAGATAAACCAGTAACTACTGAAAAATTTATGAATTTATTGCGAAAAAAATTTTCCTGATTGAAATAACGATGCTTCTTTTATCGGGTAAAAATTGTTAAATAAGCCCCATCCGGTTAGAATCGAGTTTCAGCAGGATGAAGATCAGGATGGTAAAACTCCAAAGCGAAGAACCGCCGTAACTAATTAAGGGTAAAGGGATTCCGATGACGGGAACTAAACCGATCGTCATGCCGACGTTGATGAAAACGTGAAAAAAGATGATCGAAGCCACACCGTAACCATAAGTTCTGGAGAAGTTGGAACGCTGCCGTTCTGCAATAAACACGATCCGGAAAAGCAAGGTCAGGTATATTAAAAGTACGGTTAGCGTTCCGGCAAAACCCCATTCCTCGCCAACGGTACAAAAAATGAAATCGGTGCTTTGCTCGGGTACAAAAGAAAACTTGGTTTGTGTGCCTTTCAGATAGCCTTTTCCCCACAATTTGCCGGAACCAATGGCAATTTTGGATTGATTAACATTGTAGCCAATCCCGCGTAAATCTGTCGTAATACCCAGCCACTCATCAATCCGGACGGTTTGATGTTGTTTTAAAACGTTGTGGTACAAAAAATTGACGCTGAAAACCAGACTGACGGAAATTAAAAAACCGGCAACAACGGTGATAATTAAAGTTTGGTTTCTGCGGAAAAGATAAACCAACAGCGCGGCTATGGCTGTGAGGATGCTAACGAAATAATACTGATATTGGTTAAGCAATAAAGTAAGGATAAAAATAGCAATGGCAATGCCGATGGCGACCAGAAAAAGAGGCGAAACCCCTTCGCGGTACAACACGAAGATCAGCGAAAAGAAAACCAGCGTAGAACCCGCATCCGGCTGCAAAATAATAAGCACCATCGGAAAACCGATAATTGCCGCAGCAATCAAAAAAGAATTGGTATCGGATACTTTGATGTTGGTTCCGCTGAGATAACGTGCCAAAAGCAAACAAGTTGCAAACTTGGCAAACTCGGAAGGCTGCAACCGAAAACCGCCGCCAAGCGAAATCCAGGCCTGATTACCGCCCACGTTTCGACCAATTACCAAGACTAAAATCAGCAAACAAACTGTAATGCCATAAATAGCTGGTGCCAGCGCACTGAAAAACCGGCTTTCCATCAACAGGATAACGGTAGCCAAAACCAAAGCGGACAGAATATAGATGAGTTGCTTGCCATAATTGGTGCCCAAATCGATGATGCTTGGATGATCTTCATCAAAAATAGCCGAATGAATATTGAACCAGCCGATCACGCATAAGGCAAGGTAAAGCACAACTGTAAACCAATCCACATTGAAAAAAAAGCTGCGTTGGTTATTCATCTCGCTTTCTTTTTGGCGTGAGAGCTGCTAATTTGAGTGTAGTATGTTTATGTTGGCCGGTATCGCTTTTGATACTTTTATGATTGCTATCGGCCGGATTTTTTTTGGACGAATCACCGGGAAGATTTTTATCGTACGGTTTCGGTTTGCTTCCGGGTAAGGCCGGCATTAGGCTGGCCTCCATGTATTTTTTAGGGTTGATGCCGGATGGCCGCTGTGTAATTAAATCTTTCAGGTATTTTTCTACGATAAAAGAAGCAATAGGAGCCGCCCAGGAAGCACCTTGTCCGGCATTTTCTACCACAACGGCAATGGCAATTTTGGGATTATCGCGCGGGGCGAAGGCTACAAAAACAGAGTGATTTTCGCCGTGCGGGTTTTGTGCTGTACCGGTTTTGCCACACATGATAATTCCGGGGATGCGGGAAGCTGCACCTGTGCCGCGCTCAACCACTGCCTGCATTCCGTCAATCACCGGTTTATAATACTGAGAATCAATCCCAACGTTTATCCTTTCTTTAAATTCCGGTTTGATCACATCTTTATCGCCGATAGCTTTAATCAAGTGCGGACGGTAATAAAAGCCGCGGTTTGCAATGGTGCATTCAATATTGGCCATCTGCAGCGGCGTAGCCAGCAATTCGCCCTGGCCGATAGCCAATGAAATGATGGTATTGGCGCGCCAGTGGTTTTTACCATACGTACGGTCATAACGTGCAGGTGCCGGAACCAGTCCTTTTCTTTCATTTGGTAGATCGACATCCAGCTTCACCCCAAAACCAAATTTATTAACCTCATTTTTCCAATTCAAATAACTGGCATCAATATTTGGGAAGCCTGGCTGACTTATTACTTTGTTAAAAACATTACAAAAATAGGTATTGCAGGAGCCTTCAATACCATAACTTAAATTTGTTACACCATGATGGTGTGTACAGCCAACCCAATGTCCGCCAGCTTGATAACCTCCCGGACAGAAAAAAGTAGTTTGCGGCGTGATGATGCCTTCTTGCAGTGCAATTAAAGCGGCCAAAGGTTTAAAAGAAGAACCCGGCGGATAATAAGCTTGAATGGGACGGATTAATAACGGGCTATACGGGTTTTTGTACATAGCAGAAATATTATTCCCCCGTTCGCGGCCAACCAGTTCATTCGGATCATAAGTTGGGCTGCTAACGAATGCCAGGATTTCACCCGTGGAAGGCTCGATGGCTACAATACTGCCCACTTTGTTCTGCATCAGTTTTTCCCCCAATTTCTGGATGCGGATATCTAAAGAAGAAATCAACCGTTCTCCGGCTACTGCCGCTGTATCGTACTTCCCGTTGAGGTATTTTCCTTTGGGCACGCCCCGTGAATCAACCAAAGAATTTTCCACGCCTCGTTGTCCGCGCAACATTGATTCGTATGCTTTTTCTACACCGCTAACACCTACATAATCACCGGGACTGTAATAACCGTGTGATTTTTCAATAATCTTGTCATTTACTTCACTGATATAACCAAGAAACTGGGCCGCAGTAGAATCAGGATAAGTGCGGACAGAACGCGGCTGCACAGAAAAGCCCGGAAATTCTGACAAACGTTCCTGAAATGAATTGTAAAGCCTGGCCGATAATTGTTTTTCAAATATGGATGACCGGAAATAAGAATATTTTTTGGCTTTTTCCCAGCGCAGGTCAAAACCTTTTTTGTCAATCTGCAGGAGTTTGCAAAATTCGAGCGTGTCAAATTCTTTTACCCTTTTCGGGATCACCAAAATATCGTAAACGTGCTCGTTTTGTACCAATATTTTACCATGTCTGTCGAGGATAGCACCACGATCAGGATATTTAATAAACCTGCGGAGTACATTGTTTTGGGCAAAAGCTAGGTATTTGTCATCCACGATCTGGATATAAAATAAACGCCCGATCAGCATCAGCATCACCAAAATGAAAATGCCGAGGATCACATATCGTCTTTCAAAAAAACTATTCATTTAACGTACCTTTTTCTTGAAAAACATTAAACCGGAAATCAACATTAAAAGTACGGTAAAAACAGTACTGAAAATAACTTGTGTAGTGGTGAAAAGGATGGCTGACAAATGGAACGACTCCAGGTTCAGCAGGAAAAAATGATGCAAAAAGGTGAGGATCAGCGCGTATAAAAAAAACCACCTGAAACCCATAATGCCCAAAGTTGGTTCAGGCTCATTGTCAAAACCTTCCTTTTGTACGGTTACGCTGATAAAAATAATCCTGGCATAAGCCAAAAAAACACAGGAAGCTGCATGAAGGCCGGGCGTATCGTAAAAAGCATCAATGGTGATGCCCATTATAAAAGCCAAAATATACAACAGGAAATTGGGCACATCAAACGGCAAAAGCAGGATGAAAAGGATATAAAAGTAGGGTGTAACCACGTGGTACAGCGAAATATTTTTCAGCAAAAGCACCTGAACAAACACCAGCACGATGAAGCGCAAAACATTGAAAAGGATGGTCCGGCTCATTGTTTTTCCTGAGCCTCCAAACTCTGTTGTTCCTGGGCCAGCTTGTTGGTTACCACATAAACATATTGCAAATTGCTGAAATTAACGGATAGATTTACTTCGATGCCTGTTCCGTTATTGCTGTCTTTTACATCCAAATTGTTGATATGCCCGAGCATTGTGCCTGTTGGAAACAGCGAATAGCCGGAAGTGACAACTGGTGTGCCTTTTTTGATTTTTACCTGCTTCATAAAATTAATCAGCATGGCTTTTGTGGGGTCAAGGTTATTGTCCCAGATCAAAGACCCAACATTATTAGAATCGGCAAGCATGGCACTGATGCGTGTGTTTTCATGCAGCAAAGATTGTACGGTAGCCAAATTAGGGCTGGTATTAGTAACAATCCCAACCACGCCCGAACTGGAAATTACGCCCATACCTTTCATAATCCCGGCGTTGCTGCCCCGGTTGATGGTAAGGTAATTATTTCTTCTGCTGAAAGAATTGTTGATTACCCGTGCAGCGATATAAGTGTACTGCTGCTTGTTAACAGTATCGTTTACTGTTTTTACCACTGAAGAATCTATATAAAAAGAAGATTTCAACTGGTTGCGTAAACGGGCATTTTCCTGGGCCAAACTATCATTGGTGATGCCCAATTTCAGGTAATTTGTAAGCTGATCAACTTTTAAATAAACGTTGCCCACTACTTCGTTGGATGAACTGATGAAGGTAGCTTTTTGAAAATTATTGTTTTTGACGAAAGTAATTAAAGCGATAATTTCAAAAATGATAAACAAAAAGAATGCGTTGTACTTGCTAATAAAGATCAAGAGGTTACGCATTTCTGTTCCAAATTGTCAGTTTCATTGATACGTTTTAAGTTGAACGTAAGCCGGAACTTAAAACTCAAAACGCATAACCTGATACTGTTTTTACTGCATTAAAAATTTAAAAGTTCCTATGTTTTTCAAGGCAGTTCCGGTACCGCGAACTACGGCACGCAGCGGATCTTCGGCCACATGAACCGGCAGTTTGGTTTTGGCAGCCACGCGTTTGTCCAATCCGCGAAGCAAAGCACCACCGCCAGTTAAGTAAATTCCGGTTTGATAAATGTCCGCAGAAAGTTCTGGCGGCGTAATTTCTAAAGCTTTTAAAATGGCTTCTTCAATTTTGGAAATGGATTTGTCTAAGCAATGTGCAATTTCGGTATAAGAAACAGTGATTTGTTTTGGAACGCCCGTCATCAAATCCCGTCCTTGAACCGCAAAATCAGGCGGTGGATCGGCCAGTTCCGGCAATGCGGCACCAACTTCAATTTTAATCTTTTCAGCTGTTCGGTCGCCAATCATGATGTTGTGCTGGCGGCGAATGTATTGCACAATATCAGAATCAAAATTATCACCCGCCACACGGATGGACTGATCGCAAACAATACCGGAAAGGGCAATTACCGCAATTTCCGTTGTGCCGCCGCCAATATCAATGATCATATTGCCCATAGGTTCCTCTACATCGATCCCAATCCCAACCGCCGCAGCCATCGGTTCGTAAATTAAATATACTTCTTTTGCACCTGCAATTTCAGCCGAGTCGCGCACGGCACGTTTTTCTACTTCGGTGATGCCGGAAGGAATGCAAATCACCATCCGCAACGAAGGGAAAAACCAGCCTTTACCTTTGTTAATCATCTTGATCATGCCACGGATCATGTGTTCCGAAGCATTAAAATCAGCAATTACGCCATCTTTCAGCGGGCGGACGGTGCGGATATTGTCGTGGGTTTTGCCTTCCATTTGCATAGCCTGGCGCCCGATAGCAATTATTTTATTCGTCGTTCGGTCAAACGCGACGATGGAGGGTTCATCCACCACCACTTTATCATTGTGTATAATAAGGGTATTTGCAGTGCCCAAATCAATGGCGATTTCCTGCGTAAAAAAATTAAATAGACCCATTTGGTTTCATATCAGTATAAGCTGCAAAGTTTACGAAAATTTGTTCTATAAAAGAATGTGTGAGCAGTTTTATCGGGAGGATCAATGTTTAAAATGGCGCACACCTGTGGTAACCATTACGATGTTTTTTTGATCGGCCATTTGGATCGAATCCTGATCTTTAATCGAGCCGCCGGGCTGCACCACCGCTGCAATTCCGGCATCGGCTGCAATCTCCACGCAATCATTAAAAGGGAAAAACGCATCCGAAGCCATCACGCAACCTTTCACCTCAAAACCAAAACTTTCTGCTTTCACCAACGCCTGTTTCAAAGCATCCACGCGAGAAGTTTGGCCAACGCCGCTGGCCACCAGCATACTGTTTTTAGCCAGTACAATTGTGTTTGATTTGGTATGTTTAACAATTTTATTGGCGAAAAATAAATCTTTCAGTTCCGCGTCAGTTGGTTGTTTTTGGGTAACAGTTTGCATTTGTGCTGGGCCTTCAATCACAGTATCTTTATCCTGCTCAATCACGCCATTCAATAAAGTTTTGAATAATTTGGAAGGAAGCTCAATTGGTTTACGCAACAAAATAATCCGGTTTTTCTTGGAAGTCAAAATTTTAACCGCTTCTTCGCTATAAGCCGGGGCAATCAACACTTCAAAAAATAATTTACTGATTTCTGTCGCGGTTGCCGCATCCACTTCTCCGTTTGCGATAATCACGCCGCCAAAAGCCGAAACCGGATCGCAGGCCAGCGCATCCGTCCAGGCTTGTAAAATTGTTTCCCGACTGGCAATTCCACAAGCATTGGTATGTTTTAAAATGGCAACCGTTGGTTCCTCAAATTCATCAATCAGCACAACAGCTGCATCAACATCCACTAAATTATTGTAAGACAGTTCTTTGCCACCCAACTTATCAAAAAGTTGATCCAAATTACCATAAAAAATTCCCTGCTGATGCGGGTTTTCGCCGTAACGCAAAATTTGTGCAGGTTCAATGCTTTGTTTGAAAATATTTAAAGGTTCTTCCCGGTTAAAATAATTAAAAATTGCCGAATCGTAGTGCGAAGAAATATGGAAAGCTTTGCGAGCGAAAGCTTTACGTTGTTCCAAAGTTGTTTCCCCGTTTTGTGTTTTCAGAATGTTTTCCAGCTCGCTGTAATCATTTTTTGAAGCTACAATCAATACATCTTTAAAATTTTTTGCGGCTGCACGGATGAGGGAAATGCCGCCAATATCAATCTTTTCGATAATGTTGGCCTCGGAAGCGCCGGAAGCAACGGTTTTTTCAAACGGATATAAATCAACAATCACCAGATCAATTTCCGGGATTTCATATTCTGCTAACTGCTGCTGGTCGCCTTTATTTTCTCTGCGGTTTAAAATACCACCAAATATTTTAGGGTGAAGTGTTTTAACGCGGCCACCTAAGATGGAAGGATAGGAGGTTAAATCCTCCACCGGAATAACAGCAACACCTAAATTGCGTATAAAAGTTTCTGTGCCGCCGGTTGTATAAACTTTTATGTTTAAACGGTTTAACTCATGGATAATTGGCTCCAGGTTATCTTTGTAATAAACAGAAATTAAAGCATTTTTTATTTTGACAGGCTGGCTCATGTGCTTTGAAAATTAGCCGCAAATGTAAAAATTTAAATGTTTTTTGTTGGAGGATTTTATGGTGGTAAAAGAAGTATTAAGTTTGATAACACAACCAAATAGAATGAGTATAAAAGATATTTTAAACCAATACCATGTGATTTTTTCTACTTCAAAAGATTTTGCTTTGTCAAATAGAATTGAAACAGTTAATTCTTGGTTATCCCAGTTTATTGGTAATCATTATACATTGATTGAAGCAAACAGATTATTAAATGGAGTAAATGAAATTTTAGTGAGTAACGATTCTAACAGTTACGACTTTGATACATAAAACTTACAAGTTGCATCTATTAATAATTCAATAGTGAAAATTTATCAAGATACAATTGTATATGAAGAAAACTCTAATGTGATTCCAGATTACCTTCTTCCTACTCAAGACTTTAAAGTAATAGTAGAAGCATGGAGGGATTATTTAACAACATCCTTTTTGAAACCATAACTTTACATTAATGCTGTTTTTACCAGGATAAAAATATTACCCATAAACATTTTATTTTCTTAAAAAACTTGTTGCCTGTAACGTTATGCGTTACATTTGTATATGATCATCAGTTTTAATCATAAAGGTTTAAAGCAATTTTATGAGAGCTGTAACGCTTCTAAACTGGTACCAGAACATATTGGTAAAATTCGACGAATTTTAACCCGTTTGGATAATGTAGTTTCGCCTGTAGAAATGAATATTCCGGGTTATAATCTTCATAAACTTTCCGGAAATTTAAAAGATTTTTGGAGTGTTAAGGTTGACAAAAATTTCCGTATTACTTTTCGTTTTATTGGTGAGGATGTTGCGGAGGTTGATTATACAGATTATCATTAAAAATAGGAGAATAGATTATGGCCATGTTTGATCCGGTACATCCGGGAGAATTAGTTTTAGAAACTATTGAAGGTTTGCGCGAAGAAACCGGACAGCCACTAACCATTACAGAAGTTGCCAAAGGGTTGCAAACCACACGCAAAACACTTTCGGCAATTATTAATGGCAAGCAGGGAATCAGTTCTGAAATGGCCTTAAAATTAGCTGCGGGTTTTAAAAATACAACGCCCGAATTTTGGCTACGCGTGCAAGAAAGCTATGATCTGGCACAAGCGCGTAAAAAGGTTAATGTGAAAGAGATAAAAGTATTTTGGGAACCGCAACTTGGATAGATAAAAACCAATACTGTTTTTATCCCCATAAAAACAGTATCAAAACTACTCCATCTTCTTAACCAAACCCTCAATCATTTTTGGATAATGCTGATGCTTCAACTGTTGGATTTTAAACATCCAGTTCTAAACTTTCAATCATTTCTTTAAGTTCGTTTGGTTTTAAATCAACTTTTTCGCCTTTGTCATAAATAGTTAGTAAATAAACAGTTTCAGTTGCGATATACAGATAAGTAATCACTCTTGCGCCACCACTTTTACCTTTTCTTTTACTGCTAATGGCTAAACGTATTTTGTAGCAATGATTACCCAAGAAAATACCCGTTTCTGGGTTTTGCAAAATTTGGAAGATCAATTCCGCATATTCGTTTTTGACAGAAGGAAATTTTTTAACCAATCGTTTCAGCTGTTTTTCGAAACCATAAGTTGGAATAATGCTATAACTCATCTAAAAGCTCCTGAGCAGTTTTTAGTTTAATTTTCCCTTGTTTATGTAAGCGTACTTCTTCGGCAGCTTCTTTTAAATCCTCCCAAAGCCCAACATTACTAACAGACATTGGCTTTGCTTTTTTAACGAAAGAAAGGCTTTTTAAAACTTTCATTCCAAAAGAAGCTTCATCGTCCGGTATTTCTATTAAAACTTTCATGTTGATTTTATTGATAAGTTATGATTACTTCTTATTAATCAGAACTGTTTATTCAAATTTACTTAAAATTTTAAATTCTTGTTCATTCTCAATACTGTTTTTATAGAGATAAAAACAGCATCACAAACTACTTCATCTTCTTCACCAAACTTTCAATTACTTTTGGATAATACTGATGCTCTAACTGCTGGATTTTAAACTGAACATTTTCCAGTTGATCAGTTGGTTCGATTTTGAAACGGAATTGCTGGATGATTTCGCCTTCGTCAAAATGTTCATTTACAAAATGAATGCTGATGCCGGATTCTTTTTCCCGCGCAGCCAAAACTGCCCGGTGTATGTGATCGCCGTACATGCCTTTGCCACCATAATTGGGCAACAATGCTGGATGGATGTTGATGATTTTTCCGGGGAAAGCTTCCAATAAATTTTGCGGAACCAACCACAGAAAACCGGCCAGCACGATCAAATCTACATTTAGTTTTTGCAGGAGTTGCACCACTTCATTACTTTGATAAAAAGTTTTTCGATTGAAAACATGCGTTGGGATTTCAAAATTATCCGCCCGCTGCAACACGTAAGCATCCGGGTTATTGCTCAAAACCAGCGCAACTTCTGCCAGCGGATGGTTTTTAAAATATTCCATGATTTTTTGCGCGTTGGAACCAGAACCGGAAGCAAAAATGGCAATCCGTTTTTTCATAATCAGAGCAGGCAGCTTCGGGGCAGACATAAAATCAGCTAGTTGATGTGCCGCAAAGAACGCAAAACATCAGCTAATGAATAAACCCGTAGCGAAAAACGATTACCGAATCGGTTGTTTTGTGCACCGTATTGACGTCGCCCACATCAAAAATCAGGGAATATTGACCCAAATTGATGATCCTGGCCACGTTTTGTCTTGAAGGAACGGTACTTGTGGCAGAGGTAACGGAAATCTTAGAATTTAAGTTCAAATACAAATAATCCGAAGTAAAAGTCCAGGGCGCGTTGATTGCACCATTTGCACAAGCGAAATTTTGGTAAGTATAGTTTTTATTGGTGTTGAAAGTAAGCGTTTGGCTGAGTTTGCAGGCATTTTCCAACGTATCGGTTCTGACCAAACTATTGTTGATATAAACCAGCCGCTGTTTCAAAGCCAATTTCCAGGGCCGTTGGGTCAAAAAATCGGTAATCGAGGTTTGATCGCTTTTTTTGCAGGAGTTGATCGCCAAACAAAAAAATAATATTGCCAAAAAAAATAAAAATTGCAGCTTTTTCATCATAAACAGCTTCAAAACTACATAAAATTTACGACGAAGTTGGATGCAGTTTTTGTTTTACAACGATCAAATCAGCCAAGGATCTGCAATAATTTATCTTTAAAAATTGGTTTGCTGATGAAATCTGTAACCAGCAAATTCCTTTTGGCGCGGTGCAGATCAGCTTCCCAAATCGAAGAACTGACCAAATAAATGCTGATCTTTTTTTCAATTTGCGGTTCGATTTTCAAAAAGTTTTCTAAAAATTGCCAGCCATTCATCCCAGGCATGTTCAGGTCCAATAGTAAAACGTCGGGCAACTTGGATGCTTCTTTTATCAGCATAAAATTCAGCGCATCTTTTCCATTATTAAAAAATAGAAAAGGGTTTGCAATTTGCCAGGAAACGAGTAGATTTTTAAAAGCATGGGCATAAATCGGATCGTCATCAACCAGGGCAACGGTTTTTAGAAGCGGCATCATTATTTTAGGTCGATAAAAACAGTAGGGCTAAATTTTGATCAGCGTGTTGAGATAGCCCACGGTTTGGTTGAGGTTTGTGCTGATGACTTTGATATTGCCCAGCACATCGCGCATTTCTTTGGACGATGTTTTTTGGTGAATCGATTCGAGTACCATTTGCAGATTGCTGGTGTGCGAACGCAAATTGTGCGAGATTACCCTGGCAAAGTTTTCCAGCATAATGTGCAGTTCTTCCGCATTATCAGAAATGTTAGTAGTTGATTTTGAAGTAGATGCATTATCTTTATCTTCATACAAAACCCCTTTTATCGCCACACATTTGCCATAATCATCGTAAACCGGGCTGGCGGTTGTGCAAACCATCATCACTTTTCCGGATGCTAAAACCGCAGGCAACTCCAGCTCAAACGGAATGCCCTGATGGACGGCGCGCTTAAAAGCCGGGCGGATATTTTGTTCGGGTTGATAATAACGCATCAGTTGCTCCAGCGTTGGCGTGTAGGGCTTTTGGAGGCCGAGCAAGGCGCAAAGCCCGTCAGACCAGCTGAGCAAGCCGCTATATAAATCAAGTTTCCAAAAACAGCTTTGGTTTAATTTTTCTGTTTCCGGCAATTCTATTTCGTTCGTTTTCAAGTTGGTTTCGGATTTACAGCCATTGAGCCATAATCAAGCCAGATCAGTTTTTGGGCTGATTCCAACAAAAAAGCCGGGATTGTGGGGAAAATTCTCCCCACAATCCCGGCTTTCAACCCAATGCTTCTTTTATCGGTATAAAATCAGCAGCTACTTCATCGCCACAAACTTCAGGCAAACCGGATGGCTAATTTCTAATTTTGTGCCGGTCTGCATCAGTTTTCCAGTGGTTTTATTGATTTTAAAAGTATAAATATCGTCCGAAACCTGGTTGGCAACCATCAAAAAATCGCCACTTGGATCGATTGCAAAATTCCGAGGGCCTTTGCCTAAGCAGGATTGCCGTTGCACAAAACTCAACTTTCCGGAGGTTTGGTTCACCTTAAAAACAACTAGATCGTTTGCTTCGCCACGGTTGGAAGCATATAAAAATTTTCCGTCCGGCGATAGGTGAATATCCGCCGCACCATTTTGGCCTTTAAAAGAAGCATCTTCCATCGCGATGGTTTGTGCAGGCATTAATTTGCCTCCGGTATAATTGAAAACGGTAACTTTTGCGCCCATTTCCTGCACAAGATAGGCGTATTTTGCATTCTGGCTAAAAACCAAATGCCGCGGGCCATTTCCAGGTTTTACCGAAACTGTAGGCTGTGCGGCCGGTGTCAAAAGTTGTTTTTTATTGGGTTGATAAGCATATTCATACACCTTATCCGTTCCCAGATCATCGGCAAATAAATACTTTTCATTAGGAGATAAAACCACGGCATGAACGTGCGCCGTTTTTTGGCGGCTTGTATCCACACTTCCGCCCAAATGGCGGATGGTTTGCAAAGTATCGCCCAAACGGCCATTTGGTTTTAAAGAATAAGCGGTCAGGCTACCGCTGGAATAATTGGCCACAAACAGGTTTTTATTCTTTTTATCGATGCTTACATAGCAGGGATCGTTCCCAAAACTTGGAAGTGCGTTGAGATAAGTCAGCTTGCCGTTGTGGTCATCAAATTTGAAAGCCGTCACGCTATCGCCCGCCGGATTGTGGCTTTCGTTTACCGCATAAACGTATTTCTGATCCGCAGAAACAGCCAGGAAAGACGGATTTGCAGTTTTGGTCGCCTGCTCAAAAGTGCTGCTACCGGTTTTTGGGTTAAATTTATAAACGTAAATGCCTTTGCTCGTTCCGTTGGTG
>CAXSBZ010000042.1:0-27133 GCA_964236465.1 uncultured Sphingobacteriaceae bacterium
ATCATTTCTTAATAAAGCTGTAGGCGCATTGCTTAGCAAGGCTGCGTAGCTATCGTGCTTCCAATCTCCGATGGCTCTGGCTAAACGATGATGAACAGGATTTTTGTGGATATACCAAATGTAAGAAGTTAAATCACTGTCTTTATTCACTTTGCTTCTCCTTAGGTAATCCATAAATAAAGCTCCTTTACGTTGATAGGTTTTATTAAAAGCTTTACTATAACTATTTAAAAAATTACTGAACCGCTCCATAATGAAATCTGATATATTATGCTTAGTTGTGTCGTAAGTTGTTTTTTTAACATCTTCAAAATATTGAACAATGCGTTCTTCGTTATTTATTCTTGCTACCAGGTGAAAATGGTTAGGCAGCAATACATAGCAATATAACTGGCAAACAGCTGCGGTGTGATGTTTTAATTTTTGAAGAAAAAACAGGTAATTGTCATTACATACAAATAACTTTTCACTGCCAACCGCTCTTGAAAAGAGATGATAAGTCTCGTTGGGTAAAAGTGGTTGGTGATAAGCTATCATTGGTTTATGGTTGGAAATTTATCTGTTACAATATTGAATACCTATAAGGTTTTTAAAACCTTATAGGTATTCAATATTATTAAAAAAAGCTGTAGCAAACTAATTGCTACGGCTTCCTTTTCAGTCCAATACTTCTTTTACCACCCTAAAATTGCCGATAAGCAACCTCGCTCCAACGCAACTCATTACGCAATTGCCTCAATTTCGTGTCGGCATCAATCATTACACATTCAATCCCAGCAATATCCGCAAAGTCTTGTAACGTCTCCGGCTTTAAATTCTGACTAAAACAAGTATGGTGCGCGCCACCAGCATAAATCCATGCGGCGCAACTGGTTTTCAAATCCGGCATTGGTTTCCACAATACGCGTGCAACTGGCAGTTTTGGCAGATCCTGTTCTACTTCAACGGCTTCCACTTCATTGATCAACAAACGGAAACGGTTGCCCATATCGATTAAAGAAGCATTCAATGCGGGGCCGCCTGCCACGTTAAATACTAAACGGACAGGATCAGCTTTGCCGCCAATACCCAAAGGATGAATTTCACAGCTTGGTTTTCCGTTGGCCAGCGAAGGGTCAACTTCCAGCATGTGCGAACCCAAAACCATTGGGTTAGCAGGATCAAAATGATACGTGTAATCTTCCATAAAAGCATTTCCGCCTGGCAAACCATTTCCCATTGTTTTCATGGCGCGCACCAAAGCTGCCGTTTTCCAGTCGCCTTCCCCAGCAAAACCGTAACCTTGAGTCATTAAACGCTGAACGGCGATTCCGGGTAATTGTGCTATGCCGTGCAAATCTTCAAACGTATCGCTGAAACCTTTAAAATCGCCTTGTTGCAGGAAAGTGCGCAAGCCAATTTCTATTTTCGCTGCTTCTTTTAGCGATGAAAATTGCGCGCCGCCTTTGCGCAAGCTTTCGGCTATGATATAAAGTTCGTTATATTCTTCAATCAGCTGGTTAATTGCTGCATCTGATGTTTGGTTAATCACTTCCACCAGATCACCAATGCCATAAGTGTTTACCGAAAAACCAAACTTCATTTCAGCTTCCACTTTATCACCTTCGGTTACGGCCACAAAGCGCATGTTATCGCCAAAACGGACAAACTTAGCACCCTGCCAATCATTCCAACCGGCAGCAGCCCGCGCCCAGGAACTGATTCCTTGATGCACTTCCGGATCTTCAAAATGCCCGACAACCACTTTCCGGTTTAGCCGCATCCTTGAAACGATAAAACCGAATTCCCGGTCGCCATGTGCGCTTTGGTTCAGGTTCATAAAATCCATGTCGATAGTTGCCCAGGGAATGTCGCGGTTAAATTGCGTGTGTAAATGAAGCAATGGTTTTTGCAGGATTTTCAAACCGCCAATCCACATTTTGGCCGGTGAAAATGTGTGCATCCAAGCAATGATGCCAATGCAGCTTTTGGCCGTATTAGCTTCCTGACAAATCCTGTAAATTTCTTCTGTAGATTTAACAGTTGGTTTGAACACCACGCGCACCGGAATTTGTGCCGAAGCATCCAACGCAGCCGCAATTTGGGTAGAATGTTGCGCTACCTGTTTTAAAGTTTCTTCACCGTATAAATTCTGGCTGCCGGTGATAAACCAAACTTCCAGTTCTTTTAAATTGATCATATTTTAGGTTTATTAAGATTGATAAAGAAGGACACCAATTTTATATCGATAAAAGAAGCATCTGTTAAAACAAATTATTGTCCATAATAAGCATCTTTTCCATGCTTCCGTTCGTGATGTTTTTGGATGAGCGCTGATTTTAAACGGGAAACCTGCGGATTGATTTGTTCAGTGAGCTGCGCCATCCGCGCAACTTCCTCCAAAACCGCACTGTTATAAACGGCCTTTTCTGCTGTTTTTCCCCAGGTAAAAGGAGCATGGCTGCCCACCAAAATCATTTCCACTTCCTGGTAAGTCAGGCCTTTTTGCTGCAAACATTCTATAATCTGAAAACCGGTCTGGTATTCATAATCGCCCCGAATCAACAAATCATCCATCGGCGGCGCACAGGGAATATCCGTGGTGCAATGATCGGCATGTGTGGTTCCGTAAATCGGGATATCACGCTGCGATTGCGCCCAAGCCGTGCCGTAAGTAGAATGCGTGTGTGCAATTCCGCCGATTTCTGCCCAGTGTTTGTACAAAACGGCATGTGTTTTCGTATCGGAAGAGGGTTTGAAATTTCCTTCCACCGTGATGCCGTCAAAATCAACAATCACCATATTTTCCGCTGAAAGTTCTTCGTACGGAACACCGCTCGGCTTGATCGCGAAAACACCTTGTTCACGGTCGGCCGCGCTCGCGTTGCCGAAAGTAAAAAGTACCAGTCCCAATTTTGGAAGCTGCATATTGGCTTCGTAAGCACTTTGCCGGATTGCATCATAATTAGCCATACTATTTTTATGAGGTAATTTTTGTGGTTTGTGTTTCGATTGCTTTGCCTAAATTGATATAACGCTGATACCGACTGGCATAAAGCTCCGTTTTTTCCGGGTCAGGCTGATATTCCACATCAAAACCTTGTCCCATGGCTGCCATGGCATCTTCTACTTTCGGGTAGATGCTGGCCACCGTTGCAGCAAACATCGCCGCACCAATCGCGCAGGTTTGTTCCGATTGATAGATGCGGATCGGCATATTCATCACATCAGCCATCATCTGCATAATAAAAGGAGATTTTTTGGCCACACCGCCCAAACCAATCAAACCTTTTACCGGCACGCCTTGCTCATTAAAACGGTCAACAATGCTTTTGGCACCAAAACAAGTGGCCTCGGCTATGGCGCGGAAAATGGAAGGTGCATTGCTGCCCAAATCTAAATTAGCAATTACGCCTTTCAGTTCCTGGTTGGCATCGGGCGTGCGGCGGCCGTTCAGCCAATCCAAAGCCAGTTCGCTTTTTTCGTTTGGGGTAATTTTTGCCGCTTCTTTGCTCAGTTCCGGGATCATTTTGTCGGTCATTTCCTGCATCAGTTTTTCGGCAGTTTCCTGGTCCATAATTTGGGTCGATAAAAGAAGCATTTTCAAAGGCCAAACCAAAACGCTGCGAAACCAGGCGTAAGAATCGCCAAAAGCAGATTGCCCGGCTTCCATGCCCATCATCCCCGGAATGATCGATCCGGGAACCTGGCCACAAATACCTTGAACCAGCGTGCCTTGTAATTCTTCGGTTGGCGCGACCAGCATATCGCAGGTAGAAGTGCCCATTACTTTGCTTAAATAATAAGGCTCGATCTGGCCGCCAACGGCACCCATGTGCGCATCAAAAGCACCAACGCCGATTAAAACATCAGTAGTTAAACCTAATTTTTCGGCCCATTCGGTGCTTAAATTTCCGGCAGCTTTATCTGAAGTATAAGTATCTTTAAACAAACGTGAAGTAAATCCTTTCAAAAGCGGGTCCCAGGAAGCGAAAAATTCATCTGGCGGCAAACCGCCATATTCTTCGGCCCAAAGTGCTTTATGCCCGGCTGCGCAAACGCTGCGTTTCATATCCGCAACGTGTTTTCCTCCTGAAAGTAAAAACGGGATCCAATCACAATGCTCTACCCAAGAATAGCAGGCTGCACGAACTTTTTCATCAACCCTTAAAATATGCAATAGCTTAGCCCAAAACCATTCCGAAGAATAAATGCCGCCTACAAATTGCAAATAATTTACTTCAAATTTTTGTGCATGTTCGTTCAGTTCTGCGGCTTCTTTTAAGGAAGTATGATCTTTCCAAAGTACAAACATAGTATTCGGGTTTTCTACAAATTCTGGCAGTAAAGCTAAAGGATTTCCGGTTTCATCAACGGCAACAGGAGAAGAACCGGTTGTATCGATAGAAATTGCTTTGATGTCTTCCGGCTTAACTTTATCTGATGCTTTTTTTAGGCAGTCTTTTATCGTAAATTCCAAACCTTCCACATAATCCAGCGGATGCTGCCGAAACTGGTTTAAAGCTGCATCACAATAAAGCCCTTGCTGCCAGCGCGGATAAAAATACAGGGAAGATGCAATTTCTGCCCCGTTTGCTGCATCCACAATCACCGAACGAACGGAATCTGTACCATAATCTACCCCAATTACAAACTGCTTAGTTTTCATAATTTTAATTGGTGTCTAATTAACACTTATTTTTTCGAAATAAAAGCTTAGGGCTTGTTTAAATTTCTATTATGCCTTCAATAAGTTCAAGGCTATTAATTGTAATGCTTCTTTTATGCCATAGAATTTGGCGTCCTGTTTTTTGTTTTGGCTAAAGCCTGTTGTTCGTAGCCTTTGCCCACGGCCTGAAGGCCGTGGCAATTGAATTCCGATAATTATTTGCCGGAATAACTTTGTTTGTTTTTTGCAGAGATAAAAAAATGCAAAATAATGCAGTTAAATTGCCACGGCCTTCAGGCCGTGGATAGTAAGTAAATGATATGGCTTTAGCCAAAATGGCTCGGACATGCTTTAAATCCTGGTTTGAAAAAAAGCATGAGTTTTTCTTTAGAAAATTAAACTCTCCGGATTGGGGATAAAGTTTAAAAACGACTGGAATTTTTCTTTGTACTGCGCTTTGTTCAGTGTGTAATAAAAAGCACCTTTTTTGGAGTTCTCTTTATGCTTTTCTTCCTGGCGAATCAATAGGCCGGTGGACAATAATTTGCGACTGAAGTTTCTTTTGTCAAAAGTTGCTCCATAAATTTCTTCGTACAGGTTTTGGAGTTGTGGAATGGTGAATTTTTCGGGTAATAGTTCAAACAAAATAGGATGAAGTGCAGCTTTGTAGCGCAATTCGCGCTTGGCCGTTTCTACCATTTCTTCATGGTCAAAAATTAATTTGGGAACCTCATTCAGCAAAAACCATTCAGCGTGATAATCCTGGCTGATTTGTTTTTCGTATTGATGAATGTCGATCAGCGAAAAATAAGCAATACCAATAGTCCTTTCCAGCGGATCACGTTCCGGATCGCCAAAGCATTTCAATTGCTCTAAAAAAACACCTTCCAAGCCTGTCAGCTCTTTCAAAATTCTGTTTGATGCGGCAGTGAGGCTTTCTTCCGGCTGGATAAATCCGCCCATCAAGCTCCATTTTTTTGCTTCCGGTTCAAAACCGCGCTGGATGAGCAGGAGTTTGAGGTGATCGCCATCAAAACCAAAAATAATACAATCTACGGCAACAAGGATTCGGGTTTGGCCAAAATATCGGATCATAAGCAATATAAAATGTAATTCAGAGCCAGCGTTAACAGGTTAAATATACTTAATCATTTAAATTAATGTTAAATTAATTATATAAATGTTATATTGACAATTATAGAATATTTATACATTTGAATATTAAAGGTAATGTAAACTGGTCCGAATTAATGCAGTTAGTTTTAATTTGATACTTGTTAGCCTAATCGCTATATAGTATTATTTGAGCAAGCGGTAACGGAACAATGTTAGCAGCCCAACTTATTCTTCTGAAAAAACTATCGGTAAAAGAAGCATCAAGCCAAAATCAATATTATGAAACGATTATCTGTAATTTCCTTATTCTTTTTATTAAGTGTAAAAGCTTTCAGCCAGCAAACCGCACAAGCCGTTTTGAATGGAAAAGATGCCAAAATAAAGATCAGCAGGCATGTTTATGGTCAGTTTTCAGAACATCTGGGCCGAAGTATTTATGATGGTTTTTGGGTTTCGGAAGGATCAGCCATCCCGAACAAAGGTCGCATCCGAACCGATATTGTGGATGCTTTAAAGAAAATTCACATCCCGAACTTGCGCTGGCCGGGCGGTTGTTTTGCAGATGAATACCATTGGCGCGACGGTATCGGCCCGAGAGCTAACCGCCCTAAAATGGTCAATACCAACTGGGGCGGCGTAACGGAAGACAACAGTTTTGGCACAAATGAGTTTCTGGAACTGTGCGAAATGCTTCATTGTGAGCCTTATATCGCCGGAAATGTAGGCAGCGGCACGGTAGAAGAAATGGCCAAATGGGTAGAATATTTAAATTTTGACGGTACCAGCCCGATGGCTGCTTTGCGCACAGCAAACGGCCATCCGAAACCTTATAAAGTAAGTTTTTGGGGCGTTGGCAATGAAAGCTGGGGTTGCGGCGGCAGTATGACAGCCAATTTTTATACCGATCAGTATAGACGTTATGCTACTTACGCCAGGGATTATCCGGGCACACGATTGAAAAAAGTGGCCAGTGGTGCAAACAGTGATGATTACAACTGGACGGATGTGGCCATGAAAAACATCGGGACAGGCATGTGGGGCTTATCGCTGCATTATTATACCGTTCCTACCGGCAATTGGGGCAACAAAGGATCGGCCACAAGCTTTGATGAAAAACAATACATCACCACGATGCGCAACTGCCTGCACATGGAAGAATTGGTTGCTAAACATTCGGCTATTATGGACAAATATGATCCGGTAAAAAAAGTGGCCCTGGTAGTGGATGAATGGGGAGTTTGGACAAATGTAGAACCGGGCACCAATCCCGGCTTTTTATTCCAGCAAAATAGTATGCGTGATGCGCTGATTGCCGGTACTACCTTAAATATTTTTAACAACCATGCCGACCGCGTGAAAATGGCCAACCTGGCGCAAACGGTAAATGTGCTGCAATCTTTGGTGCTAACGCAAAAGGAAAAAATGATTTTGACGCCAACTTATCATGTGTTCGATTTGTACCAGGTGCATCAGGATGCGACGTTGCTGCCCATCAGCATCCAATCTCCGGATTATGTGCTGGATGACATCAAAGTTCCGGCGGTAAATGCTTCTGCTTCAAGAGATAGCAATGGTGTGGTGCATATTTCTTTTGTTAATCTCAACACAAAAAAAATGACGATTAGCACCACTTTGCAGGATGTAGATTATAAAACGGTACAAGGCCGGATGGTTACTTCGCCAAAATTTACAGATTACAATTCTTTTGATCAGCCTGATAAAATTAAAGATGCTGTTTTTACCGGTGCAAAAAAGCAGGGAAATCAGTTGGTTGCTGAATTGCCGGCTTTGAGTGTGGTGGTTTTGACTTTGAAAAAGTAGGGGTAAAAGGAGTAATTGATTAAGACAAGTAAAAATGATAGAAAAAAGTTTAGAAGAATTAATAAAAAAGGAGCGTTCTTAAGATTCAGGCCACGATGCTGTTTCTATCGGCTAAAAATGGACTGTGTTTTATGATGCTGTAGATAAAAGCATTCCAAAAATGCAAACAAACTGAATTGAGACAGTTCAGGATGGCCGGCAGTGGAAATATCTAAATTAAGAAAGTTTATCTTTCCGCTTTAAAACCTGAAATGAACCCAAATTTATTTGATCTCAGCGGAAAAACTGTTTTGGCCACCGGCTGCAACCGCGGGATTGGCAAAGCAATGGCTCTGGCAATGGCCGAAGCCGGTGCAGATGTAATTGGCGTTTCGGCCTCTATGGAGTTGGAAAACAGCGTAGTAGAACAGGAAATTACCGCTTTAGGCAGAAAATTTAAAGCTTATCAGGCTGATTTTTCTGACCGTGGAAAGCTGTACGGATTTTTGGAAAAGCTTTTTGCAGAAAATCCTCATATTGATATTCTAATCAACAACGCCGGCATGATCCTGCGCAAACCTGCCGCCGAACATCTGGATGAAATGTGGGACAAAGTCATGGCCGTCAACCTGGATGCACCGTTTATTTTGGCGCGGGAAATCGGCAAAAAAATGCTGGAACAAGGTTCCGGCAAAATTATTTTTATTTGTTCATTGCTTACTTTTCAAGGCGGGATCAACGTTCCGGGTTATGCGGCCAGCAAAGCAGCTTTGGGCAGTTTGATCAAGGCGTTATCCAATGAATGGGCATCAAAAGGCATCAATGTGAACGGCATTGCGCCGGGATACATCGCTACAGATAACACCGAAGCTTTGCGCAACGACCCAGAACGAAGTGCATCGATCTTATCGCGCATCCCGGCTGGCCGTTGGGGAGAAGCAGCAGATTTTAAAGGTCCGGCCATATTTTTGGCTTCGGCCGCTTCGGATTATGTGCACGGAACAATTTTAACTGTTGATGGCGGCTGGATGGGTCGCTGATTTTATACCGATAAAAGAAGCATTACCATGGAAATAAGATTTCAAAATAGTCCGAAAGAAACCAGCGAAATGAACACGCAGGAATTGCGTGCAAATTTTTTAGCACAAAATATTATGGTTGATGATGAAGTGAAATTAGTTTACTCGCATTATGACCGGATGATTATCGGTGGCGCAAAACCGGCAACCAAACTCATCAAACTGGAAAACCACCCGGAACTGCGGTCAGCATATTTTTTGGAACGACGGGAAATCGGTATCATCAATGTGGGCGGTGCTGGGCAAGTTGAAGCGGATGGCGTAACTTTCGACCTGGAAAAACTAACGTGTGTTTATCTTGGCAAAGGCACCAAAGAGGTTATATTTAAAAGTAATAGCCTGGCTGATCCTGCCATATTTTACCTGCTTTCTACTCCTGCACATGCAAACTATCCTGCCCAAAAAATGACAAAAGAGGAAGCTTCGCCGGGAACAATGGGTGCGGCAGAAACAGCAAACGAACGCACCATTTACCGTTATATCCATTTGGATGGCCTTAAAAGCTGCCAGCTCGTAATGGGTTTAACTATTTTAAGCACCGGAAGCGTTTGGAACACGATGCCCGCGCATACGCACACCCGCCGCACGGAAGCATATTTTTATTTCGACGTTCCGCAAGAGCACCGCGTGATCCACTTGATGGGCGAGCCGCAGGAAACACGCCATCTTTTGGTGGCCAATCATGAAGCAATTATTTCTCCGCCCTGGTCAATCCATTCAGGCTGTGGCACTGCCAGTTACGGTTTTATCTGGGGGATGGCCGGCGAGAATTTGGTTTACGGCGATATGGATCCGGTTGCCATCGGCGAGCTACGATAATGCTGTTTTTAGCACACTAAATCTGTTGTGCCGAAATTTGACAAGCATTCTTTTTCTCAGAAAATAAACTATTATAATTAGTTAAAATTGATCAATATAATACTAAATTTGAAAGGATAATTTACACCGGGATAGTATTTAAGGTTACTGCTAACCAATGGTTTATGAAGAAATTCTTTAACATTTTTATTATTCTGCTTTTCGTTCGTACAGTTAGTTATACGCAATCGGTGCAACCCTTTTCTCAACTCAAAACCTTTCAACAATCGCTTTCCGCCACGGATTTGCAGTTTACATTTCCAAAGGATTTTAAGGAGATCAAAGCTTTGCACGAAGGAAATGTGGATGTTAATTATGCCATGGAACTGCCGGATGAGGATTTCCAGATTTGGTATCAGGTGAAAAATACGCAGCAGCAATGGCCAAAACGTAAATTTACTGAAGATGGTGCCAAACGTGCCGCCATCCAGCCGGATTCGCTTTATAGCGTCAGTTCTTCTTCAGTAGCGATGTTGCTGGCTGGCAAAGATAACTTCACTTCCAAAAACCTGTCGCTTGCAGTATTGAATACTTTTCATGCCGATCGGGGCAAATCTTACCAGTTAGAGCTTTACGACCGGCCAGAAACAAACCATTATCAATACGGTTTGCTCATCAGTTTACAAAAAAATAGCGTTGGCTATGTGTCGATGCTGTTTTTAAGCAATGATAACGGGCCGGAATTTTATCGGAAAGTCAACAAGGCTTATTATTCCGTCAGGTTTAACTGATGCTTCTTTTATCACCTTAAATTTATCCACATTCTGTATAAATTTTCAACTTAACAGTTTTAATATAAGGTAAAATCTTTAGATTTTGATAAATTTGTGCTAAAATTAGTAGCAAAATTATCATGCCCTCAAGCAATCTTTCCACAACTAATACAAATAATTATAGTGAAGACAGCATCCGCTCGCTGGATTGGAAGGAGCATATCCGGTTGCGGCCGGGAATGTACATTGGCAAGCTGGGCGACGGTTCTGCTTATGATGACGGTATTTATGTGTTGCTGAAGGAGATTGTAGACAACTCGATTGATGAGTTTGTGATGGGTGCCGGCCGCACGATCGACATTAACCTGGGCGAACATAAAATTGCCGTTCGGGATTATGGCCGCGGCATTCCGTTGGGGAAAGTGATCGACTGCGTTTCCAAGATTAATACCGGCGGGAAATACGACAGCAAAGCTTTCCAAAAATCGGTTGGTTTGAATGGTGTCGGGACGAAAGCGGTGAATGCATTGTCGAGCAATTTCATCGTGCAATCTTATCGCGATAACCGCACCAAAATTGCCGAATTTAGCAAAGGTGAACTGATCCGCGAAGAAGAAAAAGATACTACGCAGCGCAACGGCACAGCCATTAGTTTTTTGCCGGATGAGACGATTTTTCGCCATTACCGTTTCATTTCGGAATTTGCCGAAAATATGATCTGGAATTACGTTTTCCTAAATGCCGGGCTGACAATCAATTATAACGGACAAAAATATCATTCGGAAAAAGGCTTGCATGATCTTTTGGTTAGAAATACCGATACCGAAAACTTGCGCTATCCGATCATCCATTTAAAAGGAGAAGATATCGAAATCGCGATGACGCACGGCCAGCAATACGGCGAAGAATATTATTCCTTCGTCAACGGCCAGCATACCACGCAAGGCGGCACGCACCAGGCCGCATTTCGGGAAGCCGTAGTCAAAACTATTCGTGAGTTTTACAAAAAGGAGTTTGATGCAGCCGATGTCCGCGCTTCCATTGTGGCTGCGGTTTCGATACGTGTGCAAGAACCGGTTTTTGAATCGCAAACGAAAACTAAATTAGGTTCGCAAAATATTGCTGAAGATGGTCCTTCCGTTCGTGGTTTTATCATTGATTTTGTGAAGAAAGCATTGGACGACCATCTCCACAAAAATCCTTTAACGGCTGATGGTTTGCTGAAACGGATTTTGCAATCAGAACGAGAACGAAAAGACATTGCCGGAATTAAAAAACTGGCCAACGAACGTGCAAAAAAAGCATCTTTGCACAACAAAAAACTGCGCGATTGCAAGTTGCATTTTGAAGATACGCACGAACGGAAACAGGATACCACCTTGTTTATTACAGAAGGAGATTCTGCAAGCGGTTCAATCACTAAATCACGCGATGTGCAAACACAGGCTGTTTTTAGTTTGAAAGGAAAGCCGCTGAACTGCTTTGGCCTCACCAAAAAAGTAGTTTACGAGAACGAGGAATTTAACCTGCTGCAACACGCTTTAAATATTGAAGATGGTTTGGATGGATTGCGCTACAACAACATTGTGATTGCCACAGATGCCGACGTGGACGGCATGCACATCAGGTTGCTGTTAATGACCTTTTTTCTGCAATTTTTCCCGGACTTGGTGAAAGCCGGGCATGTTTCGATCCTGCAAACACCGCTTTTCCGCGTTCGTAATAAAAAGGAAACCGTTTATTGTTACAATGATGAAGAACGTCAGAAAGCAATAACCAGGTTAGGAAACAAGCCTGAAATTACGCGTTTTAAAGGTTTAGGTGAAATTTCGCCGGAAGAATTTGGGTTGTTTATCGGGAAAGATATTCGGTTGGATCCAGTTTTGTTGAAAGAAGCCAATATTAAAGTACTGCTGGAATATTTCATGGGAAAAAATACTCCGGATCGGCAGCAGCATATTATCCAGAATTTGAGGGTTGAGTTGGATATTTTGGAAGAAATGGCTGTTGCGTAGAGCTGTTTTTAGGGAGTTAAAGTTATAGGTAGGTTTTAGTGTTGAAGTTGTGGTAGGATTATAAATTCTTAGCTCATTGTTTGAATTGTAGGGCTCAGCCAGTGAATATAGAAGTAATTTATAGTATAAGCATTAAAGTATCATAGTAAATAGAAAACTTTTATATTAGGCACGTTTGTACAAAGTTTAATTATGGATCAAAAAATTGTAACAATTGACATTGCAGAATTAGTATTGTGGACAGAAAATCCAAGAGATCCAGTTGATGTTAATGCTAAAGATCAAGATATAGCAAATAAGGCTTGGACAGATGCTGAAGAAAAGTGGAATTTAATGAAATTAGTTAAGGAGATGAAGTCTCATTACGATTTGAGTGAGTTGCCAACTGTCGTGATGCATAATGAAAAACCAATTGTTTACGATGGAAATCGTAGAATGATATTAGCTAAATTAAAACACAGTTGTATAAATTTACTAGGTTTTGACATAACTAAATTACCAGAAATACCTAAAAAAATACCATGTAATGTTTGTATTGAAAAAATTGCTGTTGAAAATGTTTTTAGAAAGCATGGAGACTCCGGATCATGGTCGCCATTAGATCGAGATTTATTTACTAATAAGTTTTTATTGGAACCAAAAACTACCTTTTTAAAATTAGATGAAGCTACCGGCTTGATAAGTGCTAATCCTCACCTTAACAAAGTATTTGTAAAGAATGAAATATTTACTTCTGATAAATTAAAGGAACTGGGGTTTGAATTTAATGGAGACGAACTTCATAGTGTACATTCTAAAGTAGATGCAAATACAATACTTAATGATATAACTGATAAAATAGTAAACAAAAAGATTACAACTAGAAGCAATAGGGGTAAAGTTATTGATATCCTTGAAAAGAAAAATAGAGATTTAATAGAAAATAATAAAAATAATTTATTTCAAAAAATTGATATAGATGTTAAAAGCTCTGTAACATTACTCTCTGCAAAAAGACAGGCAGCTAGAACTAAAAATCAACCTGCACAATTGTTTAATGGTCAATTATATTTAAAACCTGGGCAGGTTAGTGATTTATATAGAGATATAGTTGATTTATACAATTACTACCAAGATAACAAAAGCCAATTGAGTCAGTATTTTCCAAGTTTAATACGAATATCGATGAGGTTGCTAAGTGAAGCGGCCGCATCAGATCAAAAATGTTCGTTAGACGATCTTATTAAATCAAATTTTAAAAATGCTAAATCTAAACTTGATCCTGATTCAAAAACAACTTTATCTACCCAAAATGTTTCTGAAGGCTCTTTAGTTCAATTGTTACATGTTGGTGCACATAAATATAAAGCTGCAAATAACTTGGATCAAACAATTGCTGTTTCTATAATAATAGGAGAAATTTTAACTATAACACATGGAAGATAGTTTTAGGCAAAGTCAATTTGAATCTCCATTAAGATATCCAGGAGGTAAAGCATGTATATATCCTTTCATTACAAAATTATTTTATGAAAATAGGTTGATAGGTTCTAATTATGCTGAACCTTATGCAGGTGGTGCAGGCCTTGCTTTAAAGTTATTATATAATGAATATGTTAATAATATATATATTAATGATTATGATAATTCTATATATTGCTTTTGGAGAATAATATTAAGTGAGAATTTAAAATTTTGCGATTGGATCGAAAATTTAAAAGTAGATATTGAAACTTGGGCCTATTACAAGAATATTCAAAGTAATACCAAAAATTATAGTGAATTAGAAATAGCAAAATCAACATTTTATTTAAATAGGACAAATATTTCTGGTATAATAAAAGGCGGGCCTATAGGAGGTTTTAAACAAAATAGTAAATATAAAATTGATGCTAGGTTTAACAAGTCAGATTTACTAAAGCGTATCAACAGAATTTCAAACTTTAAGGACAGAATTAAACTATCAAATTTAGATGGTATAAAATTTATCAAAAACTTGTCGAATAGAAAAAGTGATTTTTTTATTTATCTTGATCCGCCTTATTTACAAAAGGGTGCAGATCTATACATGAACTTTTATGTAAGGGCCGATCATTCTAGATTAGCAAATTATATTTCCAAAATTCAAAACAAGTGGCTAATATCTTATGATAATAATGAATTTATAGTTCAATTATATGATAGTTATAAAAAGATTAATTATCAATTATCTCAAGCGGCATCCAACAGGATTGGAGATGAAATTTTAATTTTTTCAGACCAAATTGATTTCAATAATTCAATCAAGCTATTAACGAGTGCAGTTTCAATCTAAGTAAGATTTTATTTTCATTCACCGGTCGGGATTTGTAATATTTGCAATCCCGTCTTCTAAAGCTTTAGATTCTCAGTTCGGAAAACGTAAATTGAAAGTTAAAGTAACAAAATTATTCCATAAAAAAAGCATTCCTATTTCCATAAGAATGCTTCTTTTATCAACTAAAAATTGGTCTTAGTTAAACACACTTGTAACATTTGTAATTTTCCAACCATTGCCGGTATCCGTCATGGTTACATAATTGATGCGGGAAAAGTTTTGATATTTCATTTGCACTTTATATACAACCAAGCTGGCATTGTTTTCTACAATTTTAGCAGTAGTTGTGCAATTTTGTTCAGTATTTTCCTGATTTGCAAAGCTTTCCAAAATTTGAGTTTTATTGAAGCTAATTATCTTTTCGCCGCGGTTGTGAGAAAACTTGGCGTTGTCATCAATAATATCTGCCAGGCCGGAAGTTTTACCATGTGCAAAAGCATTAACATAAGTTGTAATTGCATAATGCATAGTTAATCTTTCATTAATAGTTGGAATGCTGGCTTTGCTAACGTTGTAAGTTAAAGTAATGAACAAAGCGATGAGGGTAGTTTTTAAAGTTTTCATGATATTTTTAATTAAAGTTTTTATGCTAATTTGGATGTTTAGACGCTACTAAGTATGGATTCGTTACAGAAAGTTGTAATATTTTTTTAAGTTTTTCATGTCGTTTAAAATTTAAGTTTTTGTGTTTGTTTTGGTTTATAGATACTACAAACTTGCATTTAGTTACAAAAAATTCAGATTAAATTTTCGTTAAATCATGATGCTGTTTTTATCGGTATAAAATCTAATTTTAATAGCATTTTAGGCATTACATCAAGCTAAATTTCTGACTATATCTTATATTTGTATCCTTTAGCCAATACCAAATGAATGACGATTTAAGTCAGCCAAACGAACCGCTTTCTAATGTAATTTCCCTGTCGGGATTGTACGAAAACTGGTTTCTGGATTATGCTTCTTATGTAATCCTCGATCGTGCCGTGCCGCATATCCACGATGGATTGAAACCCGTGCAACGCCGCATCTTGCATTCATTAAAAGAAATGGACGACGGACGGTTTAACAAAGCTGCCAACGTAATCGGCAACACCATGAAATATCATCCGCATGGCGATGCTTCCATTGGTGATGCGATGGTACAGATCGGCCAAAAAAACCTGCTGATCGAGTGCCAGGGAAATTGGGGCGACCCGGTTACCGGCGATTCTGCTGCGGCACCGCGTTATATCGAAGCACGTTTATCCAAGTTTGCGCTGGATGTAGTTTTTAATCCTGATACAACTGAATGGCAGGCCAGTTATGATGGCCGGAACAAAGAACCGGTAACTTTGCCGGTGAAGTTTCCGTTGTTGCTGGCGCAAGGTGCAGAAGGAATTGCCGTCGGTTTGGCTACTAAAGTGATGCCGCACAATTTCATCGAGCTGATTGATGCTTCCGTAGAAATATTGAAAGGAAACCGGCCTGATTTATTGCCCGATTTTTTAACTGGCGGACTGGCAGATTGTTCGGCTTATAATGAAGGTCAGCGTGGTGGAAAAATCCGTATCCGGGCCAAAATAGAAGAGCGAGATAAAAAAACTTTGGCCATTACAGAAGTCCCGTTTTCTACCACTACCGGAAGTTTGATTGATAGTGTGATTGCCGCCAACGATAAAGGCAAAATCCGCATCAAAAAAATTGAAGACAATACGGCCAAAGATGTAGAGATTATCATCCATCTCGCACCCGGGATTTCGCCCGATGTTACGATTGATGCGCTTTATGCTTTTACCGATTGCGAGGTTTCTATTTCCCCAAACACCTGCGTGATCAAGGACAACAAACCGCACTTTATGAGTGTGAACGACATCCTGACGGAGAGTACTGTTTTTACCCGTGAATTATTGAAGCAGGAACTGGAAATCAGGTTGGCCGAACTGAAGGAAAAGATTTTTTTTAGTTCGCTGCTAAAAATTTTCATTCAAAATGGGATGTATAAGCATCCGGATTACGAAACTTCCGGAAATTTTGAAGCGGTAATTAAAGTGTTAAATAAACTTTTTGCACCGTTTTTGCCGCAGCTTTACCGCGAGATTTTGCCCGAAGATTTTAAAAAGCTGATCGATAAACCGATGAGCAGCATCACCCGCTTTGATGTGAAAAAGGCGGACGAGCAGATGAAATCGCTGGAAAATGAGATCAAGGAGGTGAACAAACATCTGAAACACCTCATAGATTATGCGATTGACTGGTTTCTCAAACTAAAAGAAAAATTTAGCAAAGGCCGCGAACGCAAAACCGAATTGCGCATTTTTGATCGGGTAGAAGCGGCACAAGTTGCCTTGGCCAACGTGAAAATCTACCTAAACCGTACCGATGGTTTTGTGGGAACGGCTTTGAAAAAAGATGAATTCGTTGGCGATTGCTCCGATCTGGATGAGATCATCGTTTTCCGGGAAGACGGTAAGTTCTTGGTTACCAAAGTGCAGGAAAAGGTTTTTGTTGGTAAAGATATTATGCACGCGGCCGTCTTTAAAAAAAATGATGAACGCACCGTTTACAATTTCATTTATAAAGACGGCGAAACGGATACTGTTTTTATCAAACGTTTTTTTGTGCAAGGTATCACGCGCGATAAAGAATACGACTTAACCAAAGGCACAAAAGGCACGAAAACGCTTTACTTTACCCATAACCCAAATGGCGAGGCAGAAGTGGTAAATGTGCAGTTAAAGCCAAATGCTAAACTTAAAAAGTTGTCTTTTGATCTGGATTTTGCAGAAGTGGCCATCAAAGGCCGGAGTTCGCAGGGAAATGTGGTTACGAAATATCCGGTCAAAAAAATCATACTAAAAACAAAAGGCGTTTCCACTTTATCAGGAAGAAAAATTTGGTACGACGAGGTTTTGAAACGGTTAAACGTGGATCATCGCGGCACGTTTTTGGGCGAGTTTGACGGGGAAGATAAAATTTTGAAAGTGCTGAGCAACGGAATTGCTGAACTGACAAGCTTCGACCTGACTAATCATTTTGAGGATAAAATGATTCGGATTGAAAAATATAATCCTGACCAGGTTTACACCGTTGTGCATTATGAAGGCAAGCTGAAAAACTATTTTGTAAAGCGGTTTACGTTTGAAAGTTTGGTTTTGGATAAACCTGTCAGTTTGATCAGCGATGAAAGCGGTTCTAAAATGATCCTGATTTCGGGTGCCTCTCAACCGGTTATTAAAGTTGAACTATCAAAAGGAAAAGCGCATTTGCCGGAAACAACGGAGCTGAACCTGGCTGATCTGATCGACGTAAAAGGCATCAAAGCGCAGGGAAACCGGCTTTCTCCGCACGAAATCAAAAATATAGAACTGATTGCCGAGCATGATGACGAAGAAGATGTGCCCGATCCGGTGGCAGAGGTTTCTTTGAAAGAAGTGATTGCTGAAGAACATAAAGAAGAAGTAGCCGAAAAAGAACTGCCGCAAAAAGAAAAAAAACCAGTTCAACCAACCAAAAAAATCGATCTCGAAATTACCAATCCGGAAGACATAGAACTAAAAGGAAAGAGGCAACTGCCTTTGTTTTGATGCTTCTTTTACCAAATAAATTATGAATTTTTGGCATCGTAGTGCGAACCAAAGATGTAACCTAAAATTGCAGTTAATACAGGAAGCAATAGGTTTAATAAAACCATTTGAGTAATCTGTAATACAAAATCCCGAGATGCTTTGTGTTCATCTTGCAAAATTTTAATCATACTCAGTTTTTGCTTAAAAGCGGTGGTATCTGTTGTGTTGTTTTGAGCAGATAAGTTTATTTGTGATGCAGCATCGGTTTTCGCAAAAAGCATGTAAAAGATTAGAAAAAGCAGAAATATAGAAATAATACCAAGTAAAAAAAGAGAAAGGCGATAACCGATTTTGGGTAAAGGCGGAAGTATTCCTACTTCAGGTTTATCAGCCTTTATTTGAGACGTATCAAATACGGCAGCATGTCTTAAATCTATTGCGTCTGGTTCCGGCATTTTCTATTAATTCGTTTTTATACTGAAGACTTAATGTTTTCTAAAACGGGTGTTACAAATTTAACAGGGTTTTTGCCGTCTTGGTCAACGCTAATCAAAATTTTGCCTTTTTTGGCCTCCGAAACTGCCCAGTTAAATAATGTTAAAGCATCAGCTGTTAACTGAGTTGTATCAACACCTGTTTTATTTTTCAACTCGTCCATAAAAGACTGGTTAACGGATAATCTTACATCAGCCATAATTACATATATTATTTGATAGTAAAGTTAAACATTCGCAAACTAAAATTAGTTGTTTAAAAAGTAGCTGGCATTTGTTAAACTAAGTTTTTTTCTAATGCTTCTTTTATCACCTAAAAAACATCACTTTGTTGAGGGCGATGATGGATTTAGCAAAATCTTCACGCGCCACCAAAAACTGGATGTTTACTTTCCGTAACGAAAACCCGCAGCTTTTTATGTTGATGCCTTCATTGGCCAAACCGGTGGCTGATCGTGCCAGCAATCCCGGCTGATCGATGTTGGAGCCGATGATGCAAACCATTGCTGCTTTTTCTACCGTAACTTTTTCAAATTGTTCTTCCAGTTCGTCAATTAGTTTTTGCTTGAAATCTTTCTCCCAAATCACCACCGTAATACTGTTGGCACTGGTAGCTTTATAGCTGTAGCTCACGCCCAGTTTATAAAATACCTGCATAATCTGCAAATCCGAACCTACACTGCCCACCATCAGCGGATCATAAATATCAACAATCAGCACTTTATCCGTTCCGGTTATCACTTCCACGCGTTTTTGTTCCGAAACATAATCCTTTGTAATTAATGTTCCGGGATGTTCCGGTTCGAAAGTATTTTTTATGCGGAGGTTTATACCATTGATTTCCAACGGTTTAGATGCTTTTGGATGGATAGCTTCCATGCCAATATCCGCCAGCTGATCGGCTACATCATAATTGGTAAAACCAACCGGTTTGCAATGATTGATGCCCACCAACATCGGATCGGCCGTACACAAATGATACTCTTTGTGTATGATCGCTTCCTGCGGCTTTACAGCCACAGCAATTTTGCTGAAAGTTACTTCAGAATAGCCACGGTCAAACTCACGCATAATTCCTTCCGTGCCTTTGGCATAGCCGGTTACAATACAGATCGTTTTGCTAAAATCTATGTTTTTAAAAGCTTCTTTTATCCGCTGATCGATGGTGTAAGACTGATGATCGTCAAAACCGCTCAAATCAATACAAGTGGCATTGATGCGGTTGTTTTGAAGGATATTGGTGAAGTTGAAAGCCGAATGCGTTTCGCCGATCGAAGCCAGGATTTCGCGTGCAGCCTGCAAAATCCCTTCCTCACTCACATATCCTGAAGCCAGAATATTCACTAAATTTTCTAAATATTTTTGTGCTTCTCGAACCCGCTTTTCAATAAACTGATCAGCAGCAGCCAAGTCCAAACCCAAATCAACATAGTTTTTGTTGATGCTTTGCAGCTGCACAATCAGCTCATTCAAAGCTGCGTGAAAATCTTGATAATTAGCAATCAAATGATACACGCCGGGTGCGCCGGTTTTCTTGTTTTCCAGCAATAAATTGGTTACGCCGGAAAAGGCAGAAACCACAAAAATGCGGTTATACAGCTCATTGCCACTACGGTTGAACAGGATGATATTTTGAAGCACATCGTGCAGGGCAGACATAGAAGTGCCCCCGATTTTTTCTACTGTCAGCATTTGAAATCAAGATTTTATGTGGTAAAAACAGTATCAGTATTGCTGTTTTTATAGAATTTCAAAGCTATTAAAAAAGCTGAAAGGTGGTTAGTTTGGGTTGAAGAATTTGAGGTGGTAAAAGAAGTATTGCAGATTATTTAGGCCTTTTATTTGGATTTTGCCTAACATCAAAAAAGGTTAAAAGAATAATACCCTGAACTTGATCCTGTAAAAAACGATTGTTTGCTTGGTTAGCTGAACTGCTCTGATGTCTTTATTTTAGATTTGAACTGCTCCGATCAGAGGAGATTTGAGTAAAGTATTTAAAAGATTGGTTGCATTTTGCTCGAAGTCTTCAGCTATTTTTTCTCCAAAATTTTTCTTGATATATTCCTTGCTAGAAAAGAACTTTTGTTGTGCACGCTTGGTTAAAATCAAATTCATTTTAGATTTCTGAAAACAGCTTTTGCATCAACTAAATTTTCTTCATCTTCAGATTCCTCATAAGCTAACAAAACTTCCTGTTTTTGGTCTTCGTTTAAAGAACTCCAAACTGATCCCTCATTCTCATTTTGAATTAACTTCAAATTCTCTGTTAAAACCCGGCCACCTTTATTTTTTATAATTTCAAAAATATCTGCAAATACTTCATCTGGTATTTCAATAATTAATTTTGTCATTTCTAATTTTATTTTAGTAAATAAATGTACACAAAAAAGCACCTGCTCTAAAACAGATGCTTCTTTTATTATACAAAAATTTGTTATGAAACTTATCACGTTGGACACCGAAACAAGTTCGGTATAACCAGCAATTACTGATACTGAATATAAATCGGTTTCGGTTTCAAAGCCAAAACTTCTGCGGGTGTCATCATGTGATTGGGTGCCTTTTTCAGATCATTTTTATAGAACAATTTGAAGCCCGTAAACTGTACCGGTTCTGCATAAATATGGTTGCGGTAAGTGCCTTTTTTTAGTTCCGGTTCGCCCCAGCCGTCCATATCCATCACAAATTGTACTTCCGGGTGCAGCTTGATATTTTGATAATTGGTTACCATTTTTTTGGTAAAACGGTGCAGGATCAAGATTTTGGGCGGCAGGTTATTGTCTTTAACCAATTTTGCCAGATAATCAGAGGCAAAATTAACGTCGGCCGCATCATAAGTTCCGATTTTGCTGCCAGGCCGCGCGCCAGTTTTCATAGAAAATTCGGGATCCATTGCAAAATGTACATTCGGTAGTTTCAGGTATTTTTCAAACAAAGGCAACTCGGATTGGATGGTGCTCAAAGCCACTTGCACATCAATGAAAACCAAAGCATTGCGCGTTTTGGCCATCACCAGCACAGAATCAATTTGCTTAAAAGGCATCCGGTAACGAAATTTTCCGTCTTTTCCGCCATCACCCTGCGCCACTACGGCGATATAATGCAAAGCAGGAATAACCGGTGTTGTCGGGTCGGCTTTTTCCCAGCTTTTCACCTCACCGTCCAGCTTTTTCAGCATTTCTGTTGGTGGCAATTCACCCAAAATCCCCATCTTTTTAGAGTACAGATTGCCATAAAAAGCAACAATTCGTTTATAAGGGAAAATAGCACCTGCCAGCGGATACGGTGTTTTGGCAACGGGCCATTTGCTGGTGGTATCGCCATTGGCCAGCTTTTTCATCAGCGAATCATACTGCTTCGGATTGACCGGCTGTAAAACCGGTTTGGCAACCGTTGTGTCTTTTCCTTTAGCTAAATTGGTTCCTGGATTTGCTTTTCCTGCTTTGCTGGTTTCGCTGCAATTGGTAAGCAATGTGATTGAAGTAGCGGCAATTGTTAAAGAAAAAAGTAAATTTTTTAAGTTCATTGTTTGTTTATAATGAATACCAGTTTAGGTTATGGATGAGATTTAACGTTGTGTTAAAATTTTATACGGATACGATTTTTTAAAGATGCAGTTTCATCAAGTATAAAACAATGTGGCAAACATAGCAGCATTTTCCGAGTGATCAATATTTAAAGGCCATTTAAATTTCAATCTTGAAAATAACATGCTTCTTTTATGCCTGTAAATTTTGTTTTTGATAATAGCAGCTGTAACAAAAGTACAATCAAAATTTTAGTTGATAAAAGAAGTATGGCCTATAAATTTCCCTGCAATCAGAGGTTGTTAAATTTTCCAAACACACCAAGTGGGAGTTTGCTTCCGGCTATTGCCTGCAAATACAGTTCGCCGGTTTCTAAGTTTTTAGCTTTTGGATAAGCACCCAAAATCAAATTCTCTACAATCACCGAAGAAAAACCAAGTGAATAAGTATTCAGGATCAAAAAGTGTTCCTGCGGATTCAACAATTGCACCACATCCTGCATCATCTCCAGGATATTGTCTTCCAGCTTCCATTTTTCGCCGTTCGGGCCGTGGCCAAAAGCCGGCGGGTCCAGTATAATCCCATTGTATTTATTACTTCTTTTAAGCTCTCTTTTTACAAATTTCAGCGCATCTTCCACCACCCAGCGGATATTATCCAAGCCGGATAATTGCTGGTTTTCATTCGCCCAGGTAACCACTTGTTTAATCGAATCCACATGCGTAACTTCTGCTCCGGCCGCCCTGGCCACTAGCGAAGCCGCGCCGGTATAAGCAAAAAGGTTTAAAAATTTAGGCTGAGGGGTTTTCAGTTTTTTGATATTGGCCGAAATATAATCCCAGTTGACCGCCTGCTCCGGGAAAACGCCAACGTGTTTAAAAGAAGTTAAACCCAAGCGTAATTTAATCGCAACTTCCGGGTTCTGGTATTCGATAGGCCAGCGGTCTGGCGTTGCCAGGTTCTTTTTCAACCATTCGCCTGAAGTAGCCGAGCGGCCCTTAAAACGGATATGATGCTGTTTTTGCCACTCATTTTCTGGCAAGGCTTTGCCCCAAACGGCTTGCGGTTCCGGCCGGATCAGAATCAAATTGCCAAAACGTTCTAATTTTTCAAAATCACCGCAATCGATCAGTTCGTAGTCTTTCCAATGTTGCGGTGTCAGGAGTTGGATCATTGTTAGGTAGGAGGCAGTAGGTTTGAGGTTGATGAATAACTTTTTTAGCAGTAATTTAAAGTCTAAAATAAATTTAGGAGCAGAGGATAACAAAGCGGCAATACCTCAACACTCATACCTCACACTCCAAACCTCTTCCTACAATTTCTCTTTCGCGGCTTCCATAAACTTGCTGGCAAATACAAAGCTGTTTAATTCGGCATTATCCGTATGCGCAATTTCTTTGTTAGAGCCTTGCCACCATTTTTCGCCGTTGTGCAGAAACAAAACGTTATCGCCGATGCCCATTACAGAGTTCATATCATGCGTAACCACAACGGTTGTAATGTTATTTTCTTCGGTGATATCCTTAATTAGCTCATCAATAACGATAGAAGTTTTCGGATCCAAGCCGGAGTTTGGTTCATCACAAAACAAATATTTGGGCTGCATGGTGATGGCGCGCGCAATGCCAACCCGCTTTTTCATCCCGCCGGAAAGTTCTGATGGGAAAAGTTTGTTTGTCCCTTTCAGGTTAACTTTTTCTAAGCAATAATTGGCACGGTCAGCTTTTTCGGAGCGCGACATTTCGGTGAATAAATTCAGCGGAAAAATGATATTTTCTTCCACCGTCATCGAATCAAACAAAGCCGAGTTCTGGAAAAGCATACCGATTTCTTTACGGATCGGGATGCGCTGCTCAAAATCCATTGCCGTAAAGTTTTCTTTATTATACAGCACTTCTCCTTTTTCAGGTTCGTGCAAACCCACAATACATTTTAGCAAAGTGGTTTTCCCAGAACCGGAGCCACCGATAATTAGGTTGGACATCCCTTGGTTAAACACAGCCGATATGCCTTTCAGCACATGGTTGTCGCCAAAAGTTTTATTAATATCTTTAATCTCAATCATAACATTAACTGGGCTATCAGGTAATCGGCACATAAAATAATGATACAGCTCATCACCACACCGCGCGTGCTGGCCTGGCCAACTTCCAACGCGCCGCCCGAAGTATAATAACCCTGGTAAGCCGAAACACTGGTGATGATAAATGCAAAAACCAATGCTTTGATCAAGGCGATACGGGCAAAAAGCGGATTGAAATCTGTGGTCAAACCAATAATAAAATCATTGGAAGAAACCGCTCCGGAAGCAGAGCCGGCAATGTAACCACCAAATAACGACAGGCAAACGGAAAGAATAATCAGCAGCGGAAACATGGTAACGCCGCCAATAATTTTGGGTAAAATTAAGTATCCGGGCGCATTTACACCCATAATTTCCAGCGCGTCAATTTGCTCAGTTACGCGCATCGTGCCGATTTGGGAGGCGATGCTGGAACCGACACGGCCGGCCAAAACCAGCGAAGTAATGGTTGGGCTGAATTCCAAAATAGCCGAATCCCGGGTGATGCCGCCGATGATAGAACGCGGGATTAGATTGCTAACTAACTGAAAAGCAGTTTGTACCGTAGAAACCGCACCGATAAAAACCGAAATGATACAAACAATGCCCAGCGAGCCGATACCGATAGAAACCATTTCGCGCATAATTTCGCTCCAGTAAACGCTGAATTTTTCCGGCTTTTTAAAGCTCGATTGCAGCAACAGCATATATCGGCCTAAATGTGTAAAGATCATTTTTAAAATTTTTTAAAAATACGTTTTTTAGAATTAAGACCCTATCCTGATTTTGGCTAAGTTTAACCATGAAAAATGCACTGATAACGGGGGCAACAAAAGGGATCGGGCTGGCCATAGCCAAAGCACTGGCCAAAGAAGGAATCAACCTGGCCATTTGCTCCAGGAACGAGCAGGATTTAAGGTCGGTAAAAGAAGCATTGCTGCAAATCAACCCAAACGTAAAAATATTTACTTGCGTAGCGGATTGCAGCTTGCGGGACGATGTTTTAAATTTTGCTGCCAAAGCAGAGCGGGAATTAAACGCTATCCAAATCTTGGTTAATAATGCTGGACTGTTTTTACCGGGCAATATTTTGGACGAACCCGGAGATCATCTGCAAAAACAATTGGATCTAAACCTGATGGCCGGTTACGAACTATACCGTTATTTTGGCAAAAAACTGATGGCTGCCCGCGCTGGCCACATTTTTAATATCTGTTCCGTAGCTTCCAAAAATGTTGTTGCAAATGCCGGCAGTTATTCTGTAACAAAATTTGCGCAGTTGGGTCTTAATCATGTTATGCGGGAAGAAATGAAAGCTTATCAGGTAAAAGTAACGGCTATTTTGCCCGGATCAACTTTAACAAATTCCTGGGCCGGGACGACGGTTCCGCCTGAAAAATTTGTGTTGCCGAAAGATGTAGCCGAAGCGGTAGTTAACTGTTTGAAAATGAGTAAGGGAACTAACATTGATGAGCTGATTATCCAAACCGCAACCGGAGAAATTTGAAAATTTATATCATAAAAGAAGCATGGAAAAGAAATTGTACCGGGACGAATCCCGGAAGGTGATTGCCGGTGTATGCGCTGGCTTGTCAGATTATTTTAGTGTAGATGTTACGCTTGTTCGTTTGCTATTTGTCCTTACGCTGATCTATCATGGCGGCGGCACGCTGGCTTACATCGTTTTGTGGATTGTGATGCCAAAAAGAATTGGTGTTTTGAATGAGCCGGTGGTGGATTATACCGTGCACCATGAAAACCGACCGTTCCAATCTTTCAATAAAAATTTCCGCAGCAACAATAAAAACTTTGCGCAAATTGGTGGTGCGGTGCTGATTGTGCTGGGTGTTTTTTTCCTGCTGGATCAGTTGGATTTCATTCCGTACTGGTTTGATTTTGAAACGTTTTGGCCGGTTATTTTGGTGGTGATTGGTTTAGCACTGATCTTTCGTTCCAAAACAAAAACCGTGGAACCCGAAAAACAGCCCAAAGAAGACTGGTCTGGCATCAACCCAAACGAATCTAAAGATATTTAAACCATGAAACGCGATAGTTTATTTACCGGTTTGTTTTTGCTGGGCATTGGCATACTGTTTTTACTAAACAATTTTAATGTGATTAATTTCCATTGGGGCAATCTTTTCAGCCTTTGGCCGCTGTTTTTGATCATTGCTGGGGTGAATATTATTTTCCCGCATTACAATTCCAACGGTGCTACGGCGGTAAAAGTGCTGGTATTTCTAGCCTTGTTTTCGCTGGTGGTTTACCGTGGGGTGATGCAGCCTGATAACCGTTTTTGGAACAAACATTTTGACGGCAATAGTTTCTTCAATGATAATAATAAGGATGGAGATGATGGCGATGACAATAAAGATGTGGTGAAGCTGGAAGGCAGCAGCACTTACGCCGAACCCTACACCTCGCAGGTGAAAGTGGCCAACCTGAATATCCGTGGCGGCGGCGTTACTTATACTTTGCAAGATACTACAGCTCAATTATTTAGTGCTGCTACGCATGAATTATCAGGCAAGTTTTTGTTCAACACTACGGCTTCAGATTCTGGCAAAACCATTAATTTCAACACCAGCAACTCGAACCATAATTTGCATTGGGACAGCGATAAAGGCAATCAGGCAACCATCAAACTCAACCCAAACCCGGAGTGGAATGTAGATGTTGCTGCCGGTGCAAGCAAGCTGGATTTGGACTTTACTAAGTTCAAAGTCAGGAATTTACACATCAAAGGCGGCGCAGCTTCGATGGATTTGAAGTTAGGCCAACCGGTTGCCAGCAATATGATAGTTGATATTTCTACCGGCGTTTCCGAAGTGAATATCAGCGTACCAAAGGACGCGGCCTGCCATATCATTAGCAAAACCGGCCTGTCGTCCAAAACATTTGATGGCTTTCAATCCAAAAGCGACAACCAGTATGAAACAGT
>CAXSBZ010000043.1:0-26490 GCA_964236465.1 uncultured Sphingobacteriaceae bacterium
AGATGTAATCTAATATAGAAGGTATGTGCAAAGAATTTAATAATATCATAAAAATATATTGTTAAATAATTATATAATTGAGTCGAGTCAAAATAAAAAAATCTTAAAAAACAGATTTTGATTTACTTATATAAATATGTTTTCTTATAGCCAATTTAAACTTATATCAGAAAGAATAACAGTGCTTCTTTTAGCACTATAAAATTAGAGCCTGCTTCTTTCTGCTGATGTAAAAGCATAAAAAAATTTAAGTTTTTTAGGTGATAAAAGAAGCATAGAAAATAAACTGCGTAAATTTTAAACAGGCTATTAATCTTATTAGTAAAATGGAATATAGCAATCATGATTAAAAAAATTCTTATTGGCTACGCGCCTATAAATCATGTAATATTAGCGTTTGATGAAATCAACGGTTTAAGAGATTTAGGATACACATGTAAGCCAATTCTTTATGGAAGAAATAATCAATCTATCAGTAAAATCAATAAGTTTTTTGGCGTAATCATCAATGCATTAAAAATTGTTTTTACCTTGTATAAATTTTCTCCTGATATCATATACTTAAATTCCCGTTTTGAACCTGTTGCATCAACCCGGGACTTTATCTCTATTTTAATTATAAAATCTTTATATTATAAAACCCTAAAGATTGCCATTAAAACTCATGGTTCTGATTTAGAATTTTTAAAACAAAAATCATTCTTTATTACAAAAATTATTTTACCTTATTTAATTCGTCATGTGGACCTGTGGTTTTTTTTATCTAAAGAAGAGAAAGATGCCATACAAGTTTATAATAAAAAAATGGGTGAAAAGGCCATCACAACATCTAATATTATTGATACAAAAAGATCGGTATCTTTTGCTGGTTTCAGAACCCAGTACAATATCGAATCTAATAAATTTTTATTTCTTTATGCTGGTCGCATCGTAAAGGAAAAAGGTGTTTTTACAATAATGCAAAGCATTCAAGGTTTGTACTTTAAAGATAATTGTATTTTTTGTTTCGTTGGAGATGGGCCACATTTAACTGAATTAAAATTATTATCTCAAAGGTTACAATTGAACAAATACGTTCATTTTACTGGTTTTATACCTGAAACTGAGTGTGATCACTTTTATGCAAATGCAGATGCATTAATTTTCCCTACTTATTATACAGAAGGTTTTCCAATGGCTTTATTCAAATCTATTGCTGCTGGATTACCAATAATTACTACTAAAATTCGAGCAGCAAAGGATCATTTGATTGCTCCAGACAATGTTTTGTGGGTAAACGGCCAATCCGTCGAAAGTGTAAGAGCTGCCATAAAAGAGATTTATGAAAATTCTGTATTGAGAGCCAACATGTCTCATAATAATAAAATGCTGGGTAAAAGCTTCTCGGCAAAGAACGTTTGTCGTCAGATGAGTGATGCTTTTATTTCGATTAACAATTCGTTAACAAAAACATAACAAATTCCTAAGTTTAAGATTGATTATAACGAAGAAAAAACTTTTCTTTTTTGTTAACAATTATTATCTTTACCATATAACGGATGACGAATTACGGCAATTTTTACTAACAAAAAAGCAGTCACCGAAATCATTTTTTGAAAACGCATTAATTAGTTGACCACCTAATTAAAACAATTCTTCGCGTTGTAAAATAACTTTTTAAAGGTCTTTCTTAACAAACAATATATTACTATAAGTTCTAATTTAAATATATGACCGGAGAGAGATTAAACATTTTATTATCAGCATTTTTTTGCGAACCAAATAAAGGATCAGAAGCTGGTGTAGGTTGGAATTTTGCCAAGAACATGGCCAAGTTTCATAACATTTATGTTTTAACGAAGCAAAGTAATAGTGTTTTAATAAATGAGGAGTTAGCAAAATCCCCGGTTGAAGGGTTATACTTTTTATACTACGAAGTACCTCAAAACCGTTTTTTTAACGAAAAAATGTTAGGAGAGCAAGCTTATTATTTAATATGGCAAGTATTAGTTTACAAACGATTTAAAAATGCTTGTAAGAATATAAAATTCGATATTATACATCATTTAACTTTCAATCAATACAGATCTCCATCAATTGGTTTCTATTCAAAGATACCCTTTATTATGGGGCCTTTCGGTGGTGCTGAATTGGTAAATTCTGTTTTTTTTCAAGATTTGGGCTTTAAAAGCAGGCTTAAAGAAAAGTGGAGAAATATTGGTTTGGATCGACATTTTTTTGGTTTACTTGCAAAGTTTCAGAACAATACAAAAACGTATGTTTTTTCTTGTAAACAGAATTCTGACAATTTGAAAAAGTACGTCGATACAAAAAGTAAGTCTTTAATAATTCCTGCTATTGCTATTGATGTAGATGATTTCAACATATTTAATGATAATAATGTAAGTCCTGAAGTAAAATCGTTTACAATAATCTATGCAGGTATTGCACGAGATTGGAAAGGTTTGCATTTTTTTCTTAAAGCAATCAGCAGGACTTTTAAACAAAACGATAATGTGATAATAAAATTAATAGGTATAAAAAACATTAAAGAAAATCAAGAAGTTTCTGGATGGATTGAGAAATATGGTTTAACTAATATGGTGGAACTAATAGAGTTTATGCCAAGAAACCAATTAATCACAGAAATGCAACATGCTAATTTATTTGTTTATCCAGCTTTTCGAGATTCAGGTTCTATGTCTGTTATAGAGGCTTGTGCTTTGGGCTGTCCAGTCCTTTGTTTTGCTGCTGGCGGTCAAGATGTTTTTCCAGATGATGTTTTACTTAGAGTTGCTGTATCAGATATATCATATGAAGACAATTTAAGAAGATTTTCAGACAATCTTCAATGGGCTTATAAAAATAAAGCAGAAATAGCTGTGATAGGAAAGACTGCCAGAAATTATGTTTTTGATAATTTTACCTGGGCAAAAAAAGTTACAAACTTTTGTAAGTTATATAGCGATATAGTAACAGAAAGTAAAGTAACATTTAATTAAAGAAAAATTTAACTGACAGAAACTTAAAAAATTAAGGTTGTGCTTTTACTTGTCTTAAAAAATTGGTGTTAATAAGGTACTGTATTAGAAATTACAATTTATAGTTTCATAAACCAAAATAGTAGTGTTAGACAAAAAAGTAAAACGAATATGATTACTAATTGTCTTTTGAAGTTTTTTCTATTAATTTTTCTTTTTTTCACAGTTTCGTTTGAGAGTTTGCGGGCTTCGACCTATTATTTTTCGTCGAGTTATGGTGATGACAGCAGGAGTGTTGTTCAGGCAAAAAGTCCGCTTACTCCCTGGAAGTCTTTAAGGAAGTTGAGTTTTTTTTCTACTAACCTGAATCCGGGTGATTCTATTTTGTTTAATAAGGGAGATACCTGGACTGGTGTTACTCTTGTACCGATGTGCAATGGCGTAGTTTTTAGCAGTTACGGAACAGGGCAATTGCCGATCATTGACGGGGGTACAAATTTAGCTGTAAACGTTTTAAATGTTTTTGAATACAACCTTGTTTTTGATGGCATAAGTTTTAAAAGAACCGGCGCGACAGACCTTGTTGCGGAATTCGGAAACGTTTGGTTTGGCACTGATGGCGGTATAAAAAATTGTACAATAAAAAACTGTAGCTTTTTCGGAACCGTTTTTTTGCAGGGCTCTTACAATTTATTTCAAAACAACACGGTTGACGGAACTGCCAACAATGGAAACGGGAACGGTATCTGGGAATTTAAGCAGTACTGCAACCATAATGTTTATAGCGGCAATACGATCAGTAACTTCACACTTCGCGGGATTTGGACGATGGCCAATACGCACGACTGTGTGTTTGAAAACAACATTATCCATGATTGTGGCCTGTGCGGTATAGACTTAGACGGGGCCTATCACCTGGTTTACGGGCATACGATAAGAAATAACAAAATCTACAATACCAGCCATGATGCAATTGATCTTGAAAATGCTTTTGATTGTAATGTAAACGGCAATTATATGTACGGTGGCGGGCATTCTTATATCTATGTTGTCAACTATGAAAAGTGTGAGTCGTTCAATGGCCACGGGGCATCAAATGGCCTTGGGGCGATATTAAACTCTACACTCTCAGGAAATATAATGGTTGGAGGCGGAACAGATTTTTCGAGTGTGGCTATAGGAATATATAAAGCTGGCGGGATAAATGTTTATAATAACTCCGTTTACGATTTTAAAAGTCGGTTTTTTGATTTAGACTATGCTGCTGTGTCAGAAGTTCCGATGATCAAATTGGTAAACAACGTATTTAGCACCATAGAAACCCCTTCCTGGTATGGCATGGTAAACTTCAGCACAGATGATGCGACTGTACTTGCACAGGACGACTATAATTGTTTTTATGACAACGGGAGGAACGATATCTATGCCAACAGGAGCACCTCTAACCAAAGAAACCTGGAACAGTATAGAGCTGCAACCGGAAAAGGCGTCCATTCCGTGTCTGTAAACCCAGCCTTTTCAAGCACCAATGACCTGCACCTAAAAAGCTCATCCCCCTGCATCAATGCCGGAACAAACGTAGGACTGCCCTACCTGGGAAAAGCCCCAGACATCGGAGCCCTCGAATATCAGTGTCTTCCTATTACTAAACCAATAATACAATGGGCCGAGAAACAGTGATCTTACAATTATTCTTTATTTGATTTAGAGCCTGTTTAAATTCCTATTAAAAAGAACAACAGTACTTCTTTTAGCACTGTAAAATTGGAGCCTGTTTCTTTCTGGTAATGCAATAACATGGGTGATATAAAGTTTTTTGGGTGGTAAAAGAAGTATAGAAAATAAACTGAGCAAAATTTAAATAAGCGCTCAAATTACTTTTCTTAATATTTACATGTTAAATTTCATTGGATAAGCAGCGCAAACCTTTATAATATTTAGTCGTACAAAGACAGATAATTTGAGATGGGTCAAAGATAATTAACATCGAAGTTCCATTTTGAAATTTAATAAATATTAAGTCTTTTGAAGTTTTTTCTATTAATTTTTCTTTTTATCACAGTTTCGTTTGAGAGTTTGCGGGCTTCGACCTATTATTTTTCGTCGAGTTATGGTGATGACAGCAGGAGTGTTGTTCAGGCAAAAAGTCCGCTTACTCCCTGGAAGTCTTTAAGGAAGTTGAGTTTTTTTTCTACTAACCTGAATCCGGGTGATTCTATTTTGTTTAATAAGGGAGATACCTGGACTGGTGTTACTCTTGTACCGATGTGCAATGGCGTAGTTTTTAGCAGTTACGGAACAGGGCAATTGCCGATCATTGACGGGGGTACAAATTTAGCTGTAAACGTTTTAAATGTTTTTGAATACAACCTTGTTTTTGATGGCATAAGTTTTAAAAGAACCGGCGCGACAGACCTTGTTGCGGAATTCGGAAACGTTTGGTTTGGCACTGATGGCGGTATAAAAAATTGTACAATAAAAAACTGTAGCTTTTTCGGAACCGTTTTTTTGCAGGGCTCTTACAATTTATTTCAAAACAACACGGTTGACGGAACTGCCAACAATGGAAACGGGAACGGTATCTGGGAATTTAAGCAGTACTGCAACCATAATGTTTATAGCGGCAATACGATCAGTAACTTCACACTTCGCGGGATTTGGACGATGGCCAATACGCACGACTGTGTGTTTGAAAACAACATTATCCATGATTGTGGCCTGTGCGGTATAGACTTAGACGGGGCCTATCACCTGGTTTACGGGCATACGATAAGAAATAACAAAATCTACAATACCAGCCATGATGCAATTGATCTTGAAAATGCTTTTGATTGTAATGTAAACGGCAATTATATGTACGGTGGCGGGCATTCTTATATCTATGTTGTCAACTATGAAAAGTGTGAGTCGTTCAATGGCCACGGGGCATCAAATGGCCTTGGGGCGATATTAAACTCTACACTCTCAGGAAATATAATGGTTGGAGGCGGAACAGATTTTTCGAGTGTGGCTATAGGAATATATAAAGCTGGCGGGATAAATGTTTATAATAACTCCGTTTACGATTTTAAAAGTCGGTTTTTTGATTTAGACTATGCTGCTGTGTCAGAAGTTCCGATGATCAAATTGGTAAACAACGTATTTAGCACCATAGAAACCCCTTCCTGGTATGGCATGGTAAACTTCAGCACAGATGATGCGACTGTACTTGCACAGGACGACTATAATTGTTTTTATGACAACGGGAGGAACGATATCTATGCCAACAGGAGCACCTCTAACCAAAGAAACCTGGAACAGTATAGAGCTGCAACCGGAAAAGGCGTCCATTCCGTGTCTGTAAACCCAGCCTTTTCAAGCACCAATGACCTGCACCTAAAAAGCTCTTCCCCCTGCATCGATGCCGGAACAAACGTAGGACTGCCCTACCTGGGAAAAGCCCCGGACATCGGAGCCCTCGAATATCAAAATAATCTTATTGCTAAACTTACCACGGGTGTGGCTGCGGCTGCCTGTTCAGCAACGGGCACTATTCTGCGTGAAGAGTGGGACAATGTTTCCGGGAGCACAATAGCAGATATTCCGCTTCAAAAAAAGCCAACCTCTACCAGTCAGATTACTTCGTTTGAGGGGCCGGTAAACATAGCCGATAATTATGGTTCGCGTATCCGTGGTTATATTTGTCCGCCTCAAACCGGGCTTTATACTTTCTGGCTTGCAAGTGATGATGCCGGAGAGTTGTGGCTTTCTACAGATAGTACCGTAGCTAATAAGGTGAGGATCGCAAACGTTGATAGCTGGACAAATTATCGGGAATGGAACAAACTTCCTTCCCAAAAATCAGTTGCAGTAATTTTGCAGGCAGGTAAAAAATATTATGTAGAAGCTTTACAAAAAGAAGGCGGCGGCGGTGATAATTTATCTGTACAATGGCAACTGCCAGACGGAACAATGGAAACCCCGATTGCCGGAAGCCATCTTTCTCCTTATTTAAATACCACTGCTCCAAATGTTACCACTGGTTCTGGTTCTATTACCCGGGATGAATGGGACAACATTGCCGGAACCAGCATCTCCAATATTCCGCTTCAAATCAAGCCTACTACTACCAGTCAGGTTACTTCGTTTGAGGGGCCGGTAAACATAGCCGATAATTATGGTTCAAGAATACGCGGTTATATCTATGCGCCCCAAACAGGCAGCTATACATTTTGGCTTGCAACAGATGATGCCGGCGAGCTTTGGCTTTCTACCGATAGTACCGTAGCAAACAAAACTCGAATTGCGAATATTGAAGGCTGGACAAATTATCGGGAGTGGAGCAAATATGTTTCTCAAAAATCAGTTGCAATAACTTTGCAGGCAGGTAAAAAATATTATGTAGAAGCTTTACAAAAAGAAAGCGGCGGCGGTGATAATTTATCTGTACAATGGCAACTGCCAGACGGAACAATGGAAACGCCGATTGCCGGAAGCCATCTTTCTCCTTATGTAGAACAAACAAACACACCTCCTTTAAATGCCGGTAAAATAAGTATCCTTAATGCAACAAATAGATATGACTCATTATTAACAAAATCCAAAGCAAATTTACTTGTTTTTCCTAACCCGATTTCGCAACAGGCCAATGTAGAATTTACCTTGACAGAACCAGGACAAACGGACATAGTTTTATACAATACAAAAGGTCAGCTAGTAACCAAATTATTTTCAACGGTAGCAAAAGCAAATACTAAGATAGCCTTTGTACTAAACGCGCAATATTTAAAAGACAGCATTTATTTCATTCAGTTAGTAAGTGGACAGCTTTTACTAACCAAAAAAATCATTGTTATAAAATAAGAGAAAAGCCGTTTAAATTTTGTTTGATTTATTTTCTATACTTCTTTTATCACCTAAAAATCATCGGTTTATGTTTACCAACTTTTGCGCTCTAAATAAGTTGTCTGTCGACTGCAAAATTTTGTCTCTCAGTTTAGGATTATAATCAGGATGATTAGCAAGAAAAGTTTTAACAACTTGATAAGCTTCTTTACTTTGATAATTTCCAAATACAGCCCCGAGCCAGGATTGAGGGAAAAACACATCGCCTGTTTTTTGGATTTCTTCAACCAGTTCTAAACTTTCAGGCAGATATTGTACAGAGGTGCTTTGCCGCAACGGATGGTTCAAATAAAACAATACCGTAGCCACGGAAGACTCTTTTTGCCTGTTCTTACGATCCTTTAAACTGTTAAAAAAAGCATCTCTTTCCTGCACATTCAGCGATAAAGCAGGCATTAAAAACGCTAATCTTTCTTTACGGTCAACATTGGTAATCCGTGCCTGCTGTTGCTTCAAAACCTGGTTTGCGGTATCACTTTTTAAAGCAATGGCAAGCGCAAGGGAAGTATAATCATCCTCGGTCAGCTTTACGCCTGTTGGTGGCTGCTGTTTTTGCCAGATGCTGTATAAATTCTGTTTTGCAGCCGGACTTAAACTTATATCCTGATAAGCTTTAAACAGTATCTTTTTGTTGTTGGCCAACGTTTGTTGCTGCAAAGCATTCCACAAATTCATTTCAAGCTGATTCACAGTATTTTGCCGGACGGATGGCGATAAAAATTCCCAGTAGATTGCACCTATATAACCCGTTAGCAATCGCAGGTTCATTTCACTTTTCTCCAGCAATAATCCTTTTTCAAACTGAACTAAAAGCTCGTCTGGTTGGTAGTATCTGCCTGCCAACATATTTTCATAAGCGGTAATATAAGCTGAAGCACGTTGCAAAGGGCTTATTAAATTATAAATTCGGTTGATGCTGTTTTTATCGGCAGGAAATAAACCATAACCCATGCCGTCAGCATTAAAAAGAATGAAATCCGGTTTAGCCAATCCCGATGCTTCTTTTAACACTACTTTTTCCGTATTCATATCTACCGGAATCACTTTGCTATGGTCAGCATAAACCAAAGTAACCTGAAAAGCTTGCGGCCAAATGCGTTTTGCGCCGGTTTCCGGGTGCTGGCTGAGCGTTAAACTGCTGATTACTCCTTCTGTATAATTTATGGTATAATCAAAAACAGGACGGCCAGGCTGGTTCACCCAAACCGTATTCCAATCGTACAGATTAGCTTTGCTGTATTTGCTTAAAATCGCGATCAGATCATTCCAGGTAGCATTGCTGTAAGCATACTTTTTCAGGTATTCGCGGATGCCTTTTTGAAAATTTTCCTTGCCCATCAGCAGCTCCAGTTGCCGCATCATAATCGGTGCTTTATGGTAGATGATGTTGCCGTACAAAGAGCCGGCATCTTGTAGATTATCAAGCTTTTGGCGGATGGGATTGGCACCTTGCGTGCGATCAACACCGTAAGCGGCGGGATAATGATCCAGCAGGAATTTAAGGTTAAAAGTTTCGCTGCCCATCAGCTTTTCGGTTACTTTATCAGCCATAAAATTGGCAAAAACCTCTTTCATCCAAACATCGTTAAACCATTCCATCGTAACCATATCGCCAAACCACATGTGCGCCGTTTCATGCGAAATCACGTTAGAACGGGCTATAAACTGATCTTTTGTGGCACCTTCATCCAAAAACAAACCAGACGCTTTGTACTGCACTTCGCCGGGATGCTCCATGCCGCCAAACTGAAAATCCGGAATCGCTACAAAACCAACTTTTTGAAAAGGGAATTTAATGTTAGTCCAATTTTCTAAGAAACTGATAGCGTTTTGATGGGCGATAAAAATGGAATCAACACTCAGTTTTATTTTGGCTGAATCGGTTTCGCGATGTAAAAACTCTGCCGAACAATTTCCTAATACTTCTTTTACCACACTATATTTTCCTGCGGTAAAAGAGAACAGGTAAGTGGGCAAAAGATCAGAATTGGCAAAATGATAAGTTGTACGCTGGTTGTTTACAGCAGAATCTTTTTTTGCGGCATTGGCCAAAACTTTCCAATCAGCAGGAACTTGCAAAGTGAGCAGGAATTTAGCTTTCAAATCAGGCTGATCGAAACAAGGGAAAACGGTACGCGCACGATCCGGAACAAAAAGTGCGTACAAATAATCGTTGTTTCTGTTGAGGGACTGATCGCCGGCTATAAATTGAAGTTTAATTTGGTTGATTCCGGTGTGTAACTCTAACTGATCGAGCAGCAAATGTTCGTCCTTTAAATTGATCGTGCTGTTTTTACCATTGATTTCTATCGATTTTATATGTTCCAAACTTTGTTTAAAATCCAATTGCAAAGGTTGGTTATTTGCCAAAAGACTAAAACTAATACTTTCGGTTGCACCAATGGCTTTACTTTTTTCGGCGGGAATATCAAAGTTGAGCGTGTACTGAATATTGCTGATCACCGAACGCCGGTACTGGGCAAGTTCCAAAGAAACGCCGGATGCTACAGCAACCGGTTTATTATTTTGCTGTGCCAAAGCAGTTTCACTCCAACTAAGCAACAAAATTATGCCGATAAAAGAAGCATTTAAGGATAACAATTTCATAGTCAAATTTAAGGTTTAAGCAGTTGTAAAATAACGCCGTAACTCATCCAGGTCATCGTTGCAACAACTAAAACGCCTAACAGGGTTAGCCAAAATGGTTGTTTATAATCAGCTATAATTTTGGAACGATAAGCGGCAATTAGCATAATTCCCAGAGAAATCGGCAGAATAAAACCATTGATGGCACCAACGGTCAGTAAAATTTTAACGGGTTTACCAATCATCAAAAAAATGATACCCGAAACGATGATAAAGCCGATGATAATTTGCCGGTTGAATTTCAAAATAAACGGATGGAAACTTTTGATAAAAGAAACCGAAGTGTAAGCAGAACCGACCACAGAAGAAATACCCGCCGACCACATTACTAATCCAAATAATTTGTACCCGAACGCTCCCGCAGCCAGTTGAAATACCGAAGCAGCAGGATTTGCAGGATCTAATTTCCCGCCGGCACTAACCACGCCCAATGCTGCAATAAACAAAAGGATGCGCATTAAAGAAGCTAAGCCAACAGCACTTAACGCACCTTTGTTGATTGCGGGAAGATTTTGTTGCCCGCTTAAACCCGCATCCAGCAAACGGTGTGCACCGGCAAAAGTGATGTAGCCGCCAACCGTTCCGCCAACGATTGTCAGCACAGCAACAAAACTAAAATGTGTTGGATTAACTGACCGGATGACGGCTTCTGCCAGCGGCGGTTTGCTAATATAAGCGATAAACAGCGCAAGCAAAATCTTCAGCCCGCCCATGGTTTTGGCAAATACATCCATGGCTTTTCCGGCTTCTTTGTAGATGAAAATTCCGATGGCCATGATCGCGCTCATGATTGCGCCCTGGCCAACACTCACACCAAACAATACATTCAAGCCTAAACCTGCACCAGCAATGTTGCCAATGTTGAAAGCCATGCCACCTAAAAAAACCAGGAAGGAAATGAAATAACCCAAACCGGGGAAAACCTTGTTGGCAATATCCTGCGCGGGCTGATCAGCAACGGTAATAATGCGCCAGATATTGAGCTGCGCGATAGCATCCAGTACCACAGAAAGCAAAATAACAAAACCAAAACTTGCACCCAATTGGGCAGTAAATACAGCGGTTTGCGTTAAAAATCCCGGGCCGATTGCAGAAGTTGCCATCAAAAAGGCGGCACCAATTAAAACGCTCCAGTTGTATTTTTTCGTCATGCCAGCGGAGCTTTGATGCTGATGCCTTCACTTTTTAATTTCGCGTTGATCATTTTGGCAAACTCCAGGGCGTGTGCGCCATCGCCGTGCAAGCACAAAGTTTCAGCTTTTAACGGGATGCTTCTTTTATTGACCGAAATTACTTGTTGCTGCTTCACCATCAGCATTACCTGATCGATGGACTGCTTTTCGTCCGTAATCAAGGCATTGCTTTGTGTGCGGGGAGTTAGCGAACTGTCATCCTGATAAGTACGGTCTGCAAAAACTTCGGATGCTGTTTTTATACCTGTTTTTTTTGCTGCGGAAATCATTGCACTTCCGGCTAAACCATACAAAATTAAAGTTGGATCGAAATCATGCACCGCTTCTACAATTGCTTTGGCCAGATCAGCATCTTTTGCAGCCATGTTATACAACGCGCCATGTGCTTTAACGTGATGCAGTTTCCCCTGTGCCACTTTTACAAAACCAGACAAAGCACCGATCTGGTAAAGCGTCATCTGGTAAACTTCGTTTGCGGAAACTTTCATTTCCCGCCTGCCAAATCCCTGCAAGTCCGGCAATCCCGGATGCGCGCCGATTGCTACCCCTTTTTTTATGGCCATAAAAACAGTATGCTGCATTACTTCCGGGTCGCCGGCATGGAAACCGCAGGCGATATTGGCGGAAGTGATGTAATCAAATAGGATTTCATCGTTGGGCATTGGGTAATTGCCAAATGCTTCGCCCATATCACAGTTCAGGTCGATTTCTTGCATGATCAATAATTATTTCTTCAAAATTTATATTGAATAGCAGTAGTCAAGCTTTTTAACTGCTGTTCGCGTTCAAGATAAAGCGTTTCTGCTTCAGGACGGCTGATTTCTTTAAAATAAATCTCATCGTTCGGATTCAGCTGTCCGCATAAAGGTAAATCAACCGCGGCAACTTGTGCAATGCGCGGATAGCCGCCGGTTGTTTGGCAATCGGCCATTAAAAGTACCATGCTGCCATTGCCTGTAACTTGTATCGTTCCGGGCACAACTGCTGTGGAAAGTAATTCTTTTTTTACTAAACGGTTGATGATAGCACCTTCCAAATGGTAACCCATCCGGTTGCTGCGCAAACTTAATTTATAAGGAGAAGATAAAAAATCAACAATCGAACGGCCATCAAACCAGTTAAATTCCCGGGCAGGTACTACGCGGATAAATTTTTGGTTGGCAGGCAAAAAAAGTTGTCTTGCTATGCTCCATTCAGGATGGTTGATTACTTCGCCCTTTAATTTATTTAAAATGTTTTTTGCGGTTGCTGTAAGCGTATTTAAATTGAATAACGTGTCGCCGGACTGCAATTGCCTGCCTTGCAAACCACCAAAAGAAGCGGTTAGATAAGTGCTTCGGCTGCTTAATATTTCGGGTACATCCCATCCGCCGGAAACTGCTAAATAAGTACGGCTGCCTGTCGGATTTTTAATCAAGCTAATGATCGTTCCGGCCGGGATAAAAATTGGTCTTTCTGCTGGCAACAATTTAGTTCCGGTTTTAAAAATTGCGCCATCGCCAGCATAAGCAACCAAAATAGCCGTTTCTGCCTTAAATTCTGCATTTGCATAAGTAAATTCAATTACGGCAGCATTATCTTCGTTTCCAACTGCTTTATTGGCAATTTTTGCAGATAAAGTATCCATGGCACCGGAAATAGGTACAGCATCCGAAAGATAAAGATGCCTGCCCAAATCCTGAATGGTACTAAGAAATCCAGGTTTAATCAGGCTAATCTGCATTTTTATATTGATCATGCAGCTGATATTCCTGATGTGTGATCGGCTTAAAAGCCACAAAGTCTCCTGTTTTTAATAATGCCGGAGAAGATCTTCTGGCATCAAATAGTTGGAAAGGCGTACGGCCGATAATTTGCCAGCCGCCCGGTGTTTCCAATGGATAAATGCCTGTTTGTTTTCCCGCAATTCCTACAGAACCAACAGGCACAGCTTTTCGTGGTGTAAGTTTCCGCGGTGTGGATAGCAATTCGGGCATACCACCAAGATAAGCAAAGCCGGGCACAAAGCCTATCATGTAAACTTCGTAAACAGCAGAAGAATGCAAGGAGATTACTTCTTTTACTGTTAAATTACTCAGCTTTGCCACTTCCTCCAGATCCGGACCAAAATTGCCGCCATAGCAAACAGGAATTGTTACTGTTTTTACCGTACTAATTTCATGATTACCATGCTCATTTTTTAATTGTCTGATGTAAGCCGAAACTTTTTCAAAGCAATTACGTCCTGGAAAATTCAGGTTTTTGCCCGTTTGTATCGGATTAAAAAAAACACTTAAAGTGGTGTAAGCAGGAACGGTGGTTCGAAAGCCGGGAAAAGGATTTTGGTGAATGAGATTATCCAATTGCCTGAGCCGCTTTAAAATTTCCTGTCCGATTTCCTGTCCAAGCTCAACAGTAATGGCTTGTTCACTCAGGTAATAGATCGTAAAATTCTCGTCCGCAATATCCATGTGCTCAATTTACTATAAACTTACAATTAAGACAAGAATCAGAATAATTTACAGGTAAAAGGTTACGTACGTTGATTCATTACACAAAAAAGCTGTCTCAAATAAGAGGCGGCCTTTTTGCATAATCTGTCATTTTTATAAACTGTCTTGTTTGTTCTGATGGCCTCAAAATGATGTGATGAAATGACGGCAATAGTGATAACCTCAAATCGCTTACCTGCCTCCGGCCGTTTTCATAATGGTTACTTGTTTTCAAAAAATTATCTATAAAACAAAATATTCCTATAATTTTATCCTTGATAAGCATCATTCTCGGTTTTTCAGTTGTGGTAAACCAGAACTGTTGTTTTTGATGCTTGCTCCTTTGCCCTTTTATTAGCAACCTGAATTATTTAGAAGCAATGAAGCTTATACGATTAATAATTATATCAGTTTTTTTGTCCGGAAACACTATTTCTGGTCAACAACTAAATCTTGTAGGATATGTAAACACTTTGCAAGGCACCAATTCCAAACAAGAACTAACCCATGGAAACACGTACCCAACAACGGCTTTGCCTTTTGCCATGCACACCTGGACACCGCAAACCGGCAGAAACGGTGACGGGTGGAAATATCAGTATTTTAAGGACCATATCCGCGGGTTTCAGCAAGCGCACCAATGCAGCTCTTGGACGCGGGATTATGCGGTTTTTTCTTTGATGCCCGAAACAGGAGAGTTAGTTGTAAATGAGAATGAACGGGAATCCAAATTCAGCCACGCCAACGAGATTGCGAAACCAAATTACTACAAAGTACAGTTTGATAACCAGGTTACGACCGAAATTTCCCCTTCCGAACGCGGTGCCCATCTGCGTTTTACTTATCCCAAAGGAAAAAAAAGCTATTTAGTTTTGGATGGTTATACGAGGATCAGCGGCGTGAAAATTTATCCGAAAGGAAACAAAATTACCGGCTATGTAAATAACGGCGAAGGTTTTAAAGCCGGTTGGAAAAGCTTTTTTGTAATGCAATTTGACCAGCCAATCCAAAGTTTCGGAACCTGGGAAAATAAAACAAACACCCTTCATGCAGATTCTACTACGGCAGAAGGTTTAGGCAAAGGTGCCTACATTGAGTTTAAAGACGGGGAAAAAGTGCAGGTAAAAACAGCATCGTCTTACATCAGCTTAGAACAAGCCGAACTAAATTTACAAAGGGAATTGGGCGGGGACAAAACGCTGGAGCAAACCAAGGCAAAAGCGGCCGCGGTTTGGAACAAATCTTTAGGAAAAGTTTTGGTAGAAGGCGGATCCGAAGAAGACAAAGCAACTTTTTATTCCTGCTTTTTCAGGGCAAGTTTATTTTCCCGGAAGTTTTATGAAGTTGGCCAGGATGGCAAGCCTTATTATTTTAGTCCGTATGATGGCAAAATCCATCCCGGATATATGTTTACCGATACTGGTTTTTGGGATACTTTCCGTGCCCAATTCCCGCTAAATACCCTTCTACAACCCAAAATGCAGGGCCGGTACATGCAGGCATTGTTGGATGCTTATGAACAATGCGGCTGGCTGCCGTCCTGGTCTTTTCCAAGTGAGGCTGGCAGTATGATTGGCAACCACGCTATTTCTTTACTGACAGATGCCTGGGCAAAAGGCATTCGGACTTTTGATTCGCAGGAAGCTTTGAAAGCTTATTTCCATGAAGCAACCAACAAAGGGCCGTGGGGACCGGCAAACGGCCGCGACGGCTGGAAAGATTATTATGAATTAGGCTATGTGCCATACACGCAATACCGGGAGGCAACCGCAAAAACGCTGGAATATGCCTACGATGATTTCTGTGGATACAAGCTGGCCACCATGACAGGCAATGATTTTTATGCCGGGATATTTGCAAGGCAGATGTTTAATTACAAAAACGTTTACGATCCGTCCACCCGATTTATGCGGGGAAAAGACAACACCGGCAAATGGAGGCCGAATTTTGACCCTGCGGAATGGGGTGGCCCGTTTACAGAAGGAAATGCCTGGCACTGGCAATGGTCGGTTTTTCATGATATACAAGGTTTGATCAATTTGATGGGCGGCAACCAAAACTTTACGGCCAAACTGGATTCGGTATTTTCGGAACCGAACCGTGTAAATGTAGGTTCGTACGGCGGGATGATCCATGAAATGACGGAAATGGTAATGGCCAACATGGGTCAGTATGCGCATGGCAACCAACCTATACAGCACATGGCTTATTTGTATAATTATGCGGGCCAACCCTGGAAATCCCAGTTTCATACACGCGATATCATGTATAAACTGTACAATTCCACAGAAAACGGCTATCCGGGAGATGAAGACCAGGGACAAACTTCTTCCTGGTATGTGCTGAGCGCTTTGGGTTTTTACAGCGTTACGCCCGGTACAGATGAATATGTAATGGGCAGCCCGATGTTTAAAAAAACAACGATCACGTTGGAGAACGGCAAAAAATTCATCATTGAAGCACCGGCAAATTCTAAAGAAAATGTTTATATCAAAACAGCCAGTTTAAATGGAAAACCTTTTGACAGGGATTTTTTGAAACACAGCGAAATTACCAACGGTGGGGTTTTGAAATTGGAGATGGACAATAAGCCTGCTACCAACCGCGGTATTTCTAAAGCAGACAAGCCTTTTTCGGTAACAAAAGAATGATAAGCAACAGTTTATTAAACTTTAGCGGGAAATTTATAATGCTTCTTTTACACGTATAAATTTTGTCTCTGCGATCAATGCGTCGAAGAGGTATTAGGCTGCGTTTACCGAGTCATAAATGGTTACTTTTTCCCAGAGGTGCTGGCAGTTTTTCACAAATTCTTGATGTACCGGATGTACCTGATAACTTTCCTGGTCTTCCAAGTTATCAAAAATAAGCAACAAAGAAAAATCATAAGAAGTATCAATCACCGGCCGGTTGGTGCTGGCTTTTATGCCGATATGGATCATAATTTTTGGTTCGATAGCTGCTAAAGTTTGCAGTCCTGCCAATAAATCTTCTCTATCAGCATCGCTAATTTTATTTTTTAGCCAGAAAAAAACGTGGTGTGTAAACATGGGTTTTATAAATTAAATAACAAATTCAAATAGATTATTTCAATACTTCTTTTATCGTTATAAAATTGGTATCGCTTACTCCAAAACCTTTTTCCAGCTTACTAAATCACCAATAATTTTTTCCAGATCATCTGCGTTTACACGTTCCTGAACCATGGTATCGCGGTGGCGGATCGTTACAGAATTATCTTCCAAAGTTTGATGATCTATGGTAATACAAAAAGGCGTTCCAATGGCATCCTGGCGGCGGTAGCGTTTACCTATCGAATCCTTTTCGTCGTACTGCAAATTGAAATCCAATTTCAGCTTGTCCATAATTTCGCGCGCTTTTTCGGGCAAGCCATCTTTTTTAGTAAGTGGCAAAATTGTTGCCTTAATCGGAGCCAAAGCAGGAGGGAACTTTAATACTATGCGGCTGTCTTTCTTATCGCCATCACTTAAATCCTGTTCTTCGTACGCATTAATCAGGGTCAATAAAAACATCCGGTCTAAACCGATGGAAGTTTCGATGACATAAGGCACATAGCTTTGTTTTTCTTTGTCGGTTTCCTGCGGATCAAAAAAACGCAGCTTTTTACCGGAGAATTTTTCATGCTGAGATAGATCAAAATCCATACGGCTGTGTATGCCTTCAACTTCCTTAAACCCAAACGGAAATTCAAACTCAATATCTGTTGCCGCATTGGCGTAGTGCGCCAGTTTGGTATGGTCGTGAAAACGGTATTTTTCGGGAGAAGTGCCCAAAGCCAGATGCCATTTTAAACGTGTGGCTTTCCAATGCGCAAACCATTCCATTTCGGTTCCTGGTTTGATGAAAAACTGCATTTCCATCTGCTCAAATTCGCGCATCCGCAAAATAAACTGACGGGCAATCACTTCATTCCGAAATGCTTTGCCAATTTGCGCAATGCCAAAAGGGATTTTCATCCGGCCTGATTTCTGCACATTTAAGAAGTTGACAAAAATACCTTGCGCCGTTTCCGGCCGTAAATAAACTTCGTCTGAACCTTCTGCCATCGCACCAAATTGTGTCGAAAACATGAGGTTGAACTGACGGACTTCTGTCCAGTTTCTTGTTCCGGAAACCGGATCGGCAATTTCATGTTCTTCAATCAGTTCTTTTAAGCGGGAAAAATCTTCGGCTTTTAAAGCATCATCCATCGCAGTTTGCAAAGTTTCAGCTTTCTCTGTTTTGCCTTCTTTTTCATATTTTGCAATCTTATCTTCCAATAACTGATCCGCGCGATAACGCTTTTTAGAATCCTTGTTATCAATCATCGGATCATTAAAACCAGCCACGTGGCCGCTGGCTTCCCATATTTTTGGGTGCATAAAAATAGCAGAATCAATGCCCACAATATTTTCGTTCAACTGTACCATGGCTTTCCACCAGTAAGTTTTGATGTTGTTTTTCAATTCGGTGCCGTATTGGCCGTAATCATAAACGGCACTTAGTCCGTCGTAAATTTCACTGGATTGGAACACAAAGCCATACTCTTTAGCGTGTGCAATTACGTTTTTAAAAAGCTCGTCGTTGTTTTTGCTCATAACGGAGGCAAAGATAATTTTTAGTGTGGAACAATGTGTAGTTTTGTGTATTACCAAAATTCGCAAAGCCATGAACGAAAAAGAGTTGTTAAGCAGAATTACCATCAATCCAGAAATCTGCCATGGTAAACCAACGATTCGTAACAGAAGATATCCGGTAGAACTGATACTGGAATTACTTTCTGCAGATATGACTTACCAAGAAATTTTAGAAGATTACGAGGATTTGGAGTATAATGACATTTTGGCTTGTTTAGCGTTTGCCTCTAAATTATTACGTGTAAAATCTTATTCAGCTGTTGCTGAATGAAGTTTTTGATCGATGCACAACTTCCAAGTTTAATATGTGAAGTTCTTCAAAAAAGACAACTTGACGGAATACATGCTAAACAATTGATTAAAGGAAATAACACGCCTGATAAAATAATTATAGATATAGCCAATATAGAAAAAAGAATAGTCGTTACAAAAGATTCCGACTTTTACTATTCTCATATCACTTTGGGCAAACCAGAGAAACTATTACTAATTAAGACAGGAAATATAAAAAACAAGCAACTGCTAAATTTAATAAGAATCAACATTGACTTAATAGTATCACTTTTTAGTGATCATAATTTCCTCGAACTTACAAAGCTGGGAGTAATAATCAATAACAACTGATCTCCGAAAGCCAATAATGAGCATCCAAGTCCAAAACCTATCCAAAACTTACGGCATTCAAAAAGCCATTGATGCGATTTCTTTCTCCGCAGAACCAGGAAAAGTGCTTGGCTTTCTCGGCCCAAATGGTGCCGGAAAATCGACCACAATGAAAATCCTGACCTGCTTCATTCCGCAAACTTCCGGCACAGCAACAGTCAACGGTTTTGATACGATAAAAGAAGCATTGCAAGTGCGGCAACAAATTGGTTACTTGCCCGAAAGCAACGCCTTGTATCCCGATTTGTATGTAAAAGAAGCATTGCATTTTGTGGCTTCAATCCACAAAATCTACGAACCAGAAAAACGGATTGCAGAAGTAATTGAGCAAACCGGACTTGGCCCGGAACAGAAAAAGAAGATCGGACAGCTTTCTAAAGGCTACAAACAACGCGTTGGTTTGGCGCAGGCCATTCTGCATAACCCGCAGGTTTTGATTTTGGATGAACCCACTTCCGGCTTAGACCCAAACCAATTAATCGGAATACGAAGCCTGATCAAAGAGTTGGGCAGAAATAAAACCGTCATCCTTTCCACGCATATTATGCAGGAAGTGGAAGCGATTTGCGATCAAGTGGTCATCATCAACAAAGGCAAAATTGTGGCCGATCAAACGCTTCGAAACTTGTATCAGCAATATCCGCAGCAAACTTTGGAACAGATTTTTATCAAACTCACAAATTAAAATAATCCCGATACTGTTTTTACCGTATAAATTTTAGGTTTCGCGCTCATTGGTACAAGCTTTTTGCTTTGCGGTTATTTGTATAATTTTGGCTTTTACGTAAAAATCTGGTGCTCACAATCCTACAAAAAGAAATTACTTCTTACCTCAGTTCGCTGGTTGCGTACGTTACCATCGGCGTTTTTTTGCTTGTTTTGGGCTTGTTTCTGTGGGTTTTCCCCGATACCAGCGTACTCGATTACGGTTATGCTGATCTGGGCAGCCTGTTCAACACCACGCCTTATCTGTTTATGTTTTTGATTCCGGCCATCACCATGCGCTCATTAGCCGAAGAAAAAAAGGAAGGGACTTTCGAGCTGCTTGCCACAAGCCCAATCACCGACTGGCAGATTGTTTTGGGCAAATATCTGGCTTGTTTGCTGCTGGTTTTGCTGGCTTTGATCCCGACTTTGGTTTATGTTTATTCCGTTTCCGAGTTGGGAAATCCGGTTGGAAACCTCGATTCGGGTGCAGTAATTGGTTCATATATTGGTTTGTTTTTGTTGGGTGGAACTTTTGTGGCGATCGGGATTTTCGCTTCCTCCATCACCAAAAATCAGATCATCGCCTTTACGATTGCTGTTTTTATGTGCTTTTTTATGTTCAGCGGATTCGATTCTTTAAGCGGATTGCTGTCATTCCAAAATTCAGAAATACAAAACTTCGGCATCAACGAACACTATCAGGCCATCAGTCGCGGCGTACTGGATACGCGCGATCTGGTATATTTTTTAAGCCTGAGCGGTTTGTTTTTATTGCTGACGAAAACGGTTTTGGGAGGAAGAAAATGGTAAGTTTTCGTAAAAAGAAAGATTTGCTACAAGTTGGCTTTGCGCTGCTGATGCTTCTTTTACTAAACATTTTTTCAAATTACTTTTTTACCCGTTTTGATTTTACTTCGGAAAAACGCTTTACACTTTCGCCCATCACCCGAAATTTGGTAGATAGTTTGAAAAAACCAGTTACCATCACCGTTTTTTTACAGGGCGATTTTCCGGCTGGGTTTAAACGTTTGCAACGCGCCACCCGCGATTTGCTGGACGATTACAACGCGTTCGGCCACAACCGTTTAAAAGTAGCATTTGTTGATCCGCTGGCTGGTGCAAGTTCCGATGAACAAACCAAAATTTTGCAGGATTTGCAAGGCCAGGGCATCGAGCCAACCAACCTCAGCATAAAAACGGAGAGCGGCTTATCCCAGAAAATCATTTTTCCGGCAGCTTTGGTAAAATGTGGCGACAAGCAAATTCCGGTTAAATTATTGCAAACGCGCATCGGTTTATCGCCCGAAGAAGTGCTGAATAATTCGATCCAAAACCTGGAGTACGCCTTTTCTTCTGCCATAAAAAAAGCATCCAGCGGCGGTAAGCCACGTATCGGTTTCACCGAAGGCCATCACGAACTATCTGATTTACAATTGAATGATGCGCTGCGTTCATTATCAGACGGATTTGAAGTTGGCCGTGTCAACCTCAAAACGATCCCTTTTGCCAATATCGAAAAGCTTAGTTTGCTGATCGTTCCAAAACCGGATCTGCCATTTACAGAATTGGAGAAATTTAAAATTGATCAATATTTGATGCGCGGCGGCAGGATTTTGTGGACGATAGACCCCGTTACAGCCGAACTGGATAGCCTGCGCGGACATGGCGGCGAGCAATTAGCTTTCAACAAGCAGTTGAACCTGGACGATCAGCTTTTTAGCTACGGCATCCGCTTAAATTTTGATTTGATTGCGGATATTAGTTGCGCCCAAATTCCGGTGAATGTAGGCAATGTGGCAGGGCAGGGGCAAATCCAAATGCTGCCCTGGTTGTTTTATCCAGTTTTGATGCCGCTTGCCAAACATCCGCTGGTGAAAAACCTGGATGGCATCCGTACCGAATTTGTCAGTTCGATAGATACGATTGCCGTACCGGGAATCAAAAAAACGGTGCTGCTGGCTTCATCTCCGTATAACCAAAAAATTACGACACCGCATTTAATCTCACTGCAAATGCTGGAACAAGAACCCGATCCGAAAGCGTTTCAAAGTGCGCCGAAAACCGTTGGTGTTTTATTAGAAGGGAAGTTTAAATCTGATTTTAAAAACCGCCCTGTTCCCGAAGGTTTTACGGAGAAAATCAATGTGCTACCGCAAAGCAAACCGACCAAAATGATCGTGATTAGCGATGGTGATGTGTTTAAAAATCAGATCAATGAAACAGACGGATCGCCGTTTCCGCTGGGTTTTGACCGATACACGCAGCAAACTTACGGCAATAAGAACCTGCTGCTCAATATTGCGGATTACATGACAGATGATTCCGGTTTGATTGGCCTTCGGAACAAAGAAATCAAAATACGGCTACTGGATCGCGCACAAATTAAATCCTCAAAACTGTACTGGCAATTGCTAAACACGGTGCTACCGATAGCGATGCTTCTTTTATTCGCTATTTTTCAACAATATCATCGCAGAAGAAAGTATGCCGCTTAAAATTTCTACTTTTGGTAGATCAATTTTAAAATTTATATGAAATTTATTGTTTCTACATCAACCTTGCTCAAACAGTTGCAAGCTGTGAGCGGGGCTTTGAGCAGCAGCACTGTTTTGCCGATATTAGAAAACTTTTTGTTCCGTATCCAGGACGGAAATTTAACCATTTCTGCAACAGATTTACAAACCAGCATGACTACTTCGCTGCCGGTAGAAACGCAGGAAAATGGCCGCATCGCCATTCCTTCGCGCATTTTGCTGGATACTTTAAAGTCGTTGCCAGAGCAGCCAGTTACGTTTTTGGTGGATGATAAAACTTTTGCGGTAGAAATTAAAGCAGGCGATGGAAACTATAAATTGAGCGGCGAAAACGGCGAAGATTTCCCCAAAATCCCAACGGTAGAAAACGCATCATCCGTGAGCTTGCCAGCTTCTGTTTTGGCTGAGGCAATCAACAAAACCATTTTTGCGGTTAGTAATGATGAATTGCGTCCCGCCATGACAGGTGTTTACTGTCAGCTTTCGCCGCAGCATTTTACTTTTGTGGCTACTGATGCACATAAATTAGTCCGTTATCGGCGTAAAGATGCGCACTCGGAAACGGCTACTTCTTTTATCATGCCAAAAAAAGCATTAAATTTGTTAAAATCTTCGCTGCCTTCGGAAGATGTAGCTGTTTCGGTAGAATATAATAGTACAAGTGCTTTTTTCAAATTTGGTAACATCAATCTGGTTTGCCGTTTGATTGATGAACGTTATCCGGATTATGATGCCGTTATCCCACTAAATAATCCAAATAAATTAACCATTGATCGGCTTTCATTTTTGGGTTCTTTAAGCCGTGTGGCTATCTATGCCAATAAAACTACGCATCAGGTGAGGTTAAAAATTTCAGGAAGCGAGCTGAATATTTCATCAGAAGATATTGATTTTTCCAACGAAGCCCACGAAAAACTGAATTGTGATTATGTAGGAGAAGATATGGAGATTGGTTTTAATGCCCGTTTTCTGATCGAAATGCTGCGTAATTTAAGCTGTGAAGAAGTTTCATTAGAAATGTCGACTCCAAACCGCGCTGGTTTATTATTACCGCAAGGCGGCGATGAAAACGAAGAGGTGCTGATGCTGGTGATGCCGGTGATGCTGAATTCGTACGCGTAAAAAATATTGCAGATACTTCTTTTATCAAGATATTTTCATTGTAACAAACCGCTCGGTTCTTCGTAAACTTTACGAAATCAAGCGGTTTTTTTATGAGGACAACGTATCCATTTTATAAACTAAGCGGATTTTTCTTTTTTCCCGCACTGCTATTGGGTTTATATTCTTGCAAAAGCAACCTACCAACAGACGCGCCTTTGGGGAATGCACATTTATCAGTAGTCAACAGTTCACCTAATTCTTCAGCCATAAACTTTTACTGGACAGGCAATAAATTTAACGCTGTTCCGCTGATTTATGGCAATACAACTGGCTACCGTACGCTTACTTCAGGTGTAAGAGATGTGCAAATCAAAGCAAATATCAGCAATAAACTTCTGGCTGCCAGTACAATACATATTAAGCAGGATTCCAGCTACAGCTTTTTTGTGTATGAAGCCAACAACACGGTTGCAACGGTAATTGCCGAAGATGATCTGAGCATTCCGTCTTTTGGAAACGCCAGGATTAGGCTCGTCAATTTATCAGCCGGATTATCTTCTGCAGATATTGTTATCACCAACGGGCCTACAATAGCTTCGGGTGTTAGTTTTGGTTCAATCGGAACTTACATCGAGTTGAAAGCAGGAATTTACAATCTGGAAATGCGTTTGCACGGAACCACAACCGGTTTGCTGAGCCTGCCGAATGTACGTTTGGATAACGGCAAAATATATACCATTTGGAGCGGCGGCACGGTAAACGGAACCGGCACAAAAGTATCGGCACAAATAATTAGCCAGTAAAAGAAGTATTTGTCCAAGCAAACGTTACATTATATTAAAATGTAATTTTGCAAAATGAACAAGTTGAAAACAATTTTTGCCGGGTTGATGATCAGTTATTTTGGCCTGGTTATTTTGTCGTGCAATACTACCGGCGTTTCGCCAACGCACTACTCGCGTTTGCAAGTCATCAATGCGCTGTCTGGCAGCAGTCCGATCAATTTTACTTTAAATTCTACCCAAAAAAACAAGGGTACCATTGCCTTTCCGGCTTCCTCGGGTTACATCAGCATTATGCCCGATTCTAATTATATTCAGTTTCAAACCGCGTCGTCTTCAGTTCTATTAAATACTGCAACTACCGCCATCAAGCATTTGTTTTTAAGGGCTGATAGCAGTTATTCTCTTTTTTTAACTGGCTCAACCAGCAATTACACTTTTCTAAAAATCAACGATGTGCTTACTAATCCGGCCAACACCAGGGCAAAAATTCGGTTTGTAAATGTGGCTACCGATGCCGGTGCTTTAGATATAACCATCAATGGCACAAGTATTTATCAAAATATCAATTATAAAGGTGTAAGTACATTTATGGAAGTTCCGGCCGGTACTTATGAATTTAAAGCCATGAAAACCGGCGTTACAACTACTACGCTGGCCACCTTATCCAACCAAGTGCTAGCAGACGGCAAAATTTATACAATTTATGCGGCCGGACTCACTACTTCAACAGCTACAAACGCAGCATTTGGCCTTACCATAGTGGCAAATTTGCTGCCGGCCACCAAGTAAAATCCACAGCCATACTGTTTTTATCGGGTATATTTTTACTTTTGAAAGCTAAACCACCACATTTTGGATTTCATCAAAACTGTCATAGATTTTATTCTTCATATCGATAAACACCTGATCGACATTACGCAGCAATACCAAGGCTGGACGTACCTCATTCTTTTCTTTATTATTTTTGCTGAAACCGGTTTTGTGGTTACGCCTTTTTTGCCCGGCGATTCGCTTTTGTTTGCAGCCGGGGCACTGATTGCACATGGCAACTCCGGGCTGAATATCTATTTATTGTTACTGGTTTTAATTGCAGCTGCCGTGGCCGGCAACACAACCAATTATGAATTAGGCAAGTTTTTTGGGGTGAAAGTTTTCAAGCCCGAAAATAAAATCCTGAAGTTGGATTATTATCTGAAAACCAAAGAATTTTTTGATACACATGGTGGCAAAGCCGTTATCTTCAGTCGTTTCCTGCCGATTTTCAGAACCGTTGCACCGTTTGTAGCCGGCGTGGGCAAAATGCCGCTGGGCAAATACACCTTGTATAATTTTGTCGGCGGTGCTGCCTGGGTTACTTTATTTTTGTTGTTGGGTTATTTCTTCGGTGGCATCCCGGTTGTCAAACGAAATTTCACAATTGTAGTAGTGCTGATTATATTGATTTCAATTATTCCGCCAATCATTGCAGCTATCAGGAGCCGCACATCTAAACCAAAAACAGTTTAACGTTTTTAGGTCGATAAAAGAAGCATCGATTAATATCATTTCAACCGTTTTGTCATTTCGATCTAAAGGGAGAAATCTTCATTTAAGAAAAAGAACTCTCTGATTTTAGGTCGATAAAAGAAGCATTACAAATCTTCTCTACCCAAAATCTTTCCGTTTTCAAAGTGATATTCTTCCAGTTTTTCCTTCATCTTGTCTTCTTCAGATAATTCGCGTTTGATCATTCGGCTCAAATTAGGTTGGCCTGCATCAACCCATGCCGAAAACCAGTAACTACCAACAGCGAGAACCGAAGAGCACATTTGTTTTTCTACCATTCCATGCAGCAAATCATGGTAAGCATTGGCATAAGGTTCAGAATAATTTCGGATGATCTTGTTGTTACTTTTGATGAAAGTA
>CAXSBZ010000044.1:0-25842 GCA_964236465.1 uncultured Sphingobacteriaceae bacterium
TGCACGCCAAAAACGCGGGTTTCATAACTACAAGCTGCTACCACGCCCCGATCACCTGTTCCGCCCACAATCACAGGCTTGCCAACCAATGAGCTGTCTTTCAAACGTTCTACACTGACGAAGAACGAATCCAGATCAAAATGAGCAATAAAACGTTGGTTTGGATCAGCCATATTGGTATTCAATACAGCTAATTTACTAATTGTTTTAGTGGTTTAAAACTCCTTTTTTCAGGCGATGGATCACTTCCAGCATGGCCCGCGAATTGTGGTACGGGCATTTCCATAACCCAACTTTATCTTCATCTGGTATCGTGCCGTAATCCTCATCCAAACCCCAAATCCATTCGCCTTTGTCTGCACTGATGATACACTGCTGGATGAAAGTCCAAACCTTTGCAAATTGATTGTAAAAAAGTTTCTCACCGGTAAGCTGCCAGGCATTTAAAAAGCCCACCATTGCTTCAGCCTGCACCCACCAATGGTGTTCTTTCACAAGGCGATTATGATCCGGTTCATATTCATAATACATCGATCCGTCCAGGTCCAGTCCGTCTGCAGCTGCACGTGCCAAGGCAACTGATACTGTTTTTACCGATGAAATTAGGGTTTCATCACCCAAAACCTCTGCCGCTTCGAGCAGCAACCAGGAGGCTTCAATATCATGGCCATAAGAAATGATATTGGATTTTGGCTGCCAGTTTTCATCCAGAAACAAAATTAAACGATTGGTTTTCGGGTCGATTATGTGGGTCAGAAAATCATGGATCAAACCACGGATCTGTTTTTCCAACAAATCATCTTTCCAAATGCGGTACAGATTGGTGTAAGCTTCCAAAACGTGCAAATGCGTGTTCATGGTTTTTTTTTCGTTGTAGTCTTTGTCGCTCAAACGCAAATCCGGCAGTCCTTTCCAGTTGCGGGCAAAAGCTTCCAAGTAGCCGCCTTTTTCCTGATCGTAACTGTGCTTTTCTATAACTTCAAAAAGCATTTTGGCCAATGCCAGTGCCAGCACATCTTCACAGGCTTTGTAGTATTCTGTGAGGCCATAAATGGTGAAAGACAGTGCATATATCTGTTTTTTAGCATCCAAAGGTCTGCCCAGATAATCTACCGTCCAGAAAACGCCGCCATAAATTTCATCTATAAAATAATGGCGGATATAATCAAAACTACGTTTGGCCAGTTCCAGGTATTCCGGTTTTGGCTGATAGTTGTAAGCTGCGGAAAAACTCCACAATATTCGTGCATTCAACACGGAGCCTTTCGGTGCCTGCGTATAAACCTGGTTATCATGGTCGATCTTGCCAAAAAAGCCACCGTATCGCTTGTCGGGCGTATGCGTCATCCAATAATTTAAAATACTGTTGAACTCTTTTTTAAAGTCAGCAATTTTTGGCTTTGGCATTATAAGTTTTTGGTGTAGATAGTAGATTTTAGTTTATTTTGAAAGATCATTTTAGGATCAGCATAAAACTTTTCAAAATCCGCAGCACTTGCCTGGCCCGGATAAGGTGCAAAATAATGTTCTTCTTTCCAATTGCGCCATGTTAGTACGTAAGCAGTTTTATATTGTTTTAAAGCCGGAAGCAAAACTTGCGTCCACCAGTTAGGATCGGGGATTTGCACATATCCGGTTTCTGTCAAAGCCGGAAGTTTATGATGTTCTGTAGCTACTTTTTCCAGAATTTGATAACGTTTGTTGAGGTCTGTTTTAAAATAAGCTGCATCTTTGTCCATATAAGCGTCAAACCCAATGATATCCACATAGTTATCTCCGGGATAGCGTTCCAGATAATCCTGCTCAGTGGCATACCCTGCCGCAGAATAACCAATAATCAGGTTGTGCAGTTGCTTGTTTTTGCGGAGATAATCCACTGTAAAACGCCAAAGCGCAATATATTCCTCGGGCGTACATTCTTTATTCCCCCACCAAAACCAACCGCCGGTATGCTCATGCAGCGGACGAAAAATCACGGGGATCATCTCTCCTTTCGGGCCTTTCAGCTGGTTTACAAATACGGCAAATTTATCTAAGTATTTAACGTATGCCGCATGATGGTCTCCGCCCGGAATGATTTGTTTAACCGTAGTTGTAGGTGTGCTCCAGGCTGTTGCGCCCGTCACCGGATCATCAAAATGCCAGCTAAACTCGTTGATGCCGCCGCGGCTATATACTGTTTTTACATAGGTAATTATGTTTTTAAAAGGTACACCATCCAGGTTTTTGGCACTGTCTGATTCCAAATGGCCAAGCTCCCAGCCATAAACTCCGGGATAAGAACCGGTAACACTTTTAACATCAGACCTGCCTCTATCGTATGCCCAGCCTACACCATAAGCCAAATCATCCTGGTGGCCAAAAATAACGTTTGTTTGTGCCAGCTTGTTCATATTGCTGTACAAAATCTGTGTTTCTTGGGTTGCTGCTTTATCGCTGGGCGAGATATTTTGTGCAGATATTATTCCGGCAAAACTAATCAACTTTAAAAATAATAAGCTGCCGCTTACCGCTTGTTCAAGTGTACTCATATTTGTTTTAGATTATATTTTGTAATAGAAGCTAAACGCAATTCTATGCAAAACTATCTTGCACCTTATAATTTTTATAATAGTTTTTTAACAATTTTTAAACATAATATTATTTTTCAACCTGTGAATATTTTTTTATCGTATATCATTAATAGTATTTTAACCTGACAATAAGCAATTTTTTAACCCTAAATATTACATTTTAAGAATTGATGCACGCAAACGTTATCAGGGAAATAACGCCGCTTACACAAAGCGATTGCTTTACTTTACTTTCTAGAGTGAAGAAAAAGTTCGACTTTCCGCTGCACTATCACGAAGAGTATGAATTGAATTTGATTATCAATGCCAAAGGTGCCAAACGGATTGTTGGTGATCATATTGATTTAATTGATGACTTGGAACTGGTTTTTATTGGGCCAAACCAATACCATGCCTGGTTTACACATCAATGCGAGAGTGAAGAAATTACAGAAGTAACAATACAATTTAATAAAGATCTTTTTTCGGATAAGTTGCTAAAAAAGAACCAGTTAAGTTTTATCCGAAACATGTTTGAGCGTTCGCAGCGTGGCATTTTGTTCTCTAAAAGTACCATTCAGCGGTTAAAACCACGCATAATCGGCTTAAACCAAAAAACTGGCTTTGATTCTGTGCTCGAACTTTTTTCTATTTTGCATGATCTTTCGACTTCAAGAAACATGCAAATTTTGTCAGATGCTACTTTTAACAATGAAAAATTGCATTACAACAGTCGGCGGATCGAGAATGCTTTTGAGTATATGAATGCAAATTTTAACCGCCAAATCAACCTGGCAGAAGTAGCTAAAATTGCCAATATGCCTGAAGCTTCTTTCAGCCGTTTTATCAAAAAACGTACCGGCATCACTTTTATCGATAGTTTGAACGAGATCAGGTTGGGCCATGCTTCGCGTATGCTGATCGATACCACACAAACTATTGCTGAAGTTGCTTACAAATGCGGTTTCAACAACATTTCACATTTTAACCGCATCTTCAAAAAAAAGAAAGTTTGTACGCCAAAAGAGTTCCGGGAAAACTATTCTGGGAACCGAATTTTTATTTAATGATTTTAGGCCGATAAAAGAAGTATACTGTTTTTACCCTATAAAAATCGTTGGTTTTGCTGTACCAATTTATAAATAGATTTAACGGTGGCGGCGGAAGTAAACTTGTCTTCCGGCGTATTGATTACATAATCAATTAGTTGAGTGATTGTACTGGTGGCCACGTGCATCCTGGTATCCGAAGAAGCGTAATAAATAAAAACTTTGCCATCGTCATCTGCAATCCAGCCGTTGCTAAAAACCACGTTGGATACATCGCCGATGCGCTCTGCTCCTTCCGGAGCGATAAAATATCCGTTTGGTTTGTGGGTAACTTTGGTTAGATCGTGCAAATCCGTCATGAATAGATACAGCACATAACGCAAACCAGCAGCCGTGTTGCGGACGCCGTGCGCCAAATGCAACCAGCCTTTTTCTGTTTTGATCGGAGCTGGGCCCAAACCATTTTTAGCTTCGTAAACCGTGTGGTACACTTTTTTATCCATCACAATTTCCTGATCTACAACAGCAGGGTTCATTGAATCTGACAAGCCGAAACCGATTCCGCCGCCACTTCCCGCTTCGATAAAACTGTCTTGCGGACGTGTATAAAAAGCATATTTTTCATTCACAAATTCCGGGTGCAAAACTACATTGCGCTGCTGTGGGGAAGGCGTTTTCAAATCTGGTAAGCGTTCCCAATGTTTCAAATCATGCGTTCTGGCGATACCGCACTGTGCCACAGCCGATGATTGGTCGCCTGCCGGAGCAGCAGGATCGCGGCGTTCGGTACAAAACAAACCGTAAATCCAGCCGTCTTCGTGCTGCACCAAACGCATATCATACACGTTTGTATCCACCGGATTTGCGCCTTGCGGCATTTCTATCGGATAATCCCAAAAACGAAACTGATCTACACCGGTCGGGCTTTCGGCAATGGCAAAAAATGATTTCCGGTCTGCACCTTCTACCCGAACAGCCAGCACATATTTTCCTTCAAACTTGATTGCACCGGCATTAAAAGCAGCATTGATGCCAATTCTTTCCATCAAAAAAGGGTTGGTTTCCGGGTTCAGATCGTATTTCCAGAAATACGGAACATGCGCAGCAGTTAAAATAGGGTTTTCATAACGACTGTAAATGCCGTTTCCAATTACTGCTTCACTATTTTTTTGATGTATTAGTTGCTCGTAGTTGTTTTTAATAGCTGTTAAACGCGCATCAATGTCTGTTGTCATTTTTTTTAAAGTTATTGTAATAGGTTTTAGTTTTCTAATTTATCCCACCAGGTTTTTTTGAGGATCAAAGCGATGATTGCAATCAATGCTACTGTAATCAACAAAGGCAGTTTCATCCATAGAATGATGTACATCGGTAAAATAGTAAAGCAAGCTTGTGCAATGATGCCGATCACGACGTTGAACATATCCAGTTTGAACCTTTTATTGCCGGTAAAAGAAGCATCATCTGCTACAACCAGCGCATGTATCGGTTTCCAAAAACCCCAGGGCCGCACGGTTCGGTAAAATTTTTTGAGCACTTCTGTATCCGTTGGCGGCGCAGTATAAGTTCCGGCAATGCAGCCGATCACAGAAATCACCAATAAAAACGGCCAGTTGTACAAATCCAAATTGAAAAAGATGGAAGGAAACCAGATTTTTACGTAAGGCAACAGCAAAGCCGAGACAATACCGCTGGCCATCCCCCAGAAAAACCCGTTGGCATTGAAACGCCACCAGTACCATTTTAAAACGTTGGCCGCAATGTAACCGCCATACAATCCGCCCACAATCCATTGCAAAACACTGTTTACATCTTTGGCGAAAAAACCAAGCGTTACGCCGAGTACCACCACCACTATTCCCACCAAATAATTCATGGAAATAATGGTTTTTGTAGGCGCGTTCGGATTAACGTATTTCAGGTAAATATCGTTGACTACGTAAGCTTGTGCAGCATTCAGCGTTCCGGAAAAAGTACCCATAAAAGCACCTAGCAATCCGGTTAATACAATCCCTAAAATTCCGACAGGCAAAAAGTTATTGATTGCACCGGGCAGTATTTTTTCAAAATCTGTTCCGCCGCCCGGAGCTGCCAAGTCCAATTGATTATAGTACAACAAAGCCAGAACAGTTAAACCAATCACCATTGAATAACGGATCGGAAGCAACATAATCGACACAAAACCCGTCATTTTGGTTGCATCTTTGGGTGATTGCGTGGCCAGCATTTTTTGCATATCATAATTTGGTGCCGGCCCTGCCCAACTTGCAAAAACACCTTTGAATAGCATCATCATAAAGAAAATACCGAACAGACCGAAACCATCATCTTTAATTTTTTGATTGGCTGCCGGTATAATATTGGACCAATTCATGTTTAAATGCCAGCCAAAAAATGGATTGCTCCAACCAGCCGGAACATGCAATGTATGGCCGCCATGACCATGCAAATTCACCATCGCAATAACGGCTATCGCGATGCAGCCAACCGTCATAATCGCGTATTTAATTACGTCGCCCAAAACAATACTGTGCATACCGCCTAAAATGGAGTAGAACATGGCAAACAGCGTGAAGATGATCCCGTAGAAATGCGCCACATATTCGGGTGCCACATGGAAAGGAACATAAGCTTCAACCAGATTCCAGGGAACGAAAATCTCGATGAATTTTCCCAAACCGACAAAGCCATAAGCCAGAAATCCTAAACAGCCGATTAAAGCAAAAGCAACGGTTACATTGTGCGATGCTTTTACATTTTTGCCGATGGTGCCAAATCGTGTTGCCAGCCATTCGGCACCGGTATCCGCATTAGAGCGGCGCAGCCATTTGGCCAGAAACATCATGTTGAAAACCTGGTTAAACACCGGCCACAACCACGGAATCCAAATACTTTTTAGCCCATAAACGAAGCATAATGCCACCATCCACATCGTACCGCTGATGTCAAACATATCGGATGCGTCGCTCAACCCAAGCATGTACCAGGGCAGTTTTTTGCCGCCCATCAAGTAGCTTTCCTTGTTCTCGCTGGCTTTTTTGCGCATGTACCAGCCAATCATCAACATCGAGATGAGGTAGGTAACCAGGATGGAAACATCCAATAATCTTAACTTCATTTAGGTTGAGGCTGTATTATTTTTTTGGTAAAGTGAAATTTTGAATCATATTCCAAGTAGATTTATCGGTGCTAAAAACAGCATTCAAGCCTTGTTCTTCCTGCGGCGGGTCGCCCATAAAATCATCGCCTTCTTTCCAAAAAACTTGTTTGGGAATTGGCCGTGCTGTTCCCCCGAAAGCCCAGAAATTGCATCCTGCAATCGGCCCGAAATAGGTTTTGCTACGCTGCCACTCGTTAAAAATAGCTTCGTAATATTGATTTCTGGAAGTAGTTGTTGCTGCCGGATCGAAAGATTGTGCATCTCTCGGCAAACCAAATTCTTCCAGCACTAACGGTTTATTGAGTGCTTTCGCAATGGCTTCATGCTGTTTGATGTATTCAATCGATTTAGAAATCACCTGCGGCAAATCTTTTTTGATACTTGTATCCCGAAACCAGCCCCAGTTTTTTGGCCAAATGTGGATCGTCAAATAATCAATCGGTTTAAAAGAATGAATCTCAGCAAACAATGCCGCAGAACCTTCCGATCCCATTACGCCTTCCGTTCCGGTGGTGACCAAATGATTTTTATCGATGGATTTAATGTAAGTTGCCGCAGCTAAAACCCATTTTTTGAAAGCATCAAAGGCTTCCGTGCGCATTGGCCGCGGTTCGTTTGCCAGCTCCCAGCTCATGATTGTCGGATCCTTTGAATAGGAAACATGGTTGTATTTATTTATGTGCGAAACAATCAGTTTTACCTGTTTTTCATAATCGGCCATGCAACTTTGGCAACTGTAAAACTTGCTGGTTTCGTTGCGTTGCTCATCCCAAGTCATTTTTTTGCGCATGAGCGAATCCGGCAGTTGGCCATTCCAGTTTAAGTATTGCAAAAAGCCGCCGCTCCACTCCCAGTTGTTGCTCAAATAAAGAACGGCTCGCATATTGCGTTTACGCATTTCATTCAGCAAAAAATCAAGGCTTTCCATAATTTCAGGCTTAAAAATAGCATGTTCCGGTTGCAAAGCAGGTTTTACGCGTTGTATCCCGTTCTCCAATCCTACACCTTCTGATCCGGCCAGAACACGCAGATTGGTTACGCCTTTTTGCTTCAGAAAATCCAGTTCCTGCTTCAACCTTGCCCTTCCCTTTTCGCCTTTTACCGCTTGCAGCAAACCACCGTACCAATAATTTGTACCGATGTAATAATAGGGTTTTCCGGAGATGGTAAACTGGTTTCCATTGGTTTTGACAAAATTTTGTTGTGCCGAAACCGAAAAACTGATTAGGCAAAAACCAATAATAGCTGCAACACAGCTGAACAGCCTGCGGACAAGAAAAATATTTTTTTTGTGAGGATTCATTTCAACCCAAAGCTAAAGTTGCGTGGTTTATTTGGTTAATAGTGTTTTAACAATTAGTAAGATAATTATATCATATACTGTTTTTAGCCCATAAAAACTGAGTTAAAAGCAGCAGTATTGAAATAGAAAAACTGTGCTTGATAAATTTCATCAGCAGGATTCTAATTTTTAGGATGTAAACGAAGCATCAGCACATTGTACACCGGCACTTCAGCTTTTAAAGAGGATTTTGTTGTACCGATGTCTTTCATCGCTTCCAATTTTCTCAAAGAATAAGTTTGATTTTGCGCGTTTAAAACCGCTTTGGAAAGTGTATCGATGATTATTTCCTTCTTCCAATCAAAATCAATTTTCTGTAATTTGCTTCCGCGATTCAAAAACAAACTGCTCAATCGCCGCCTTGCAAAGGTTTCAACCAAGTTCCTAATATTATATTACAGGCAAATTTATTCCAGCTATTCCAGCCCATTGGCGGCATTAAAGCCAAGCCTTTGTATTTGGTGTAATCTTGTGTGTGGTTGTTGTCTTGACTGTAAGCAGTTGCTGACAAAACCAGTGCGGCCAGCAACAGTTTGATTCTCGTCATGGTTTTTAGGTCGATAAAAGAAGCATCTGCCAGTTAATCACAGATGCTTCTTTTATCATGGTTTTTTGAAGTTGTTAATTTGTGGCTTTCTTGAATGATGGTGCTGAAAAAAACATCGATAAAAGAAGCATTCCTAAATAGCTTTTCATAAAATTAATTTTAGATAGAATAATTAATATTGAAAATTTTGAGTAAGATCAGCAATCATCAACTTAAATTCGCCCGGTTCGGTTACACGTTTTAAATCGTAATTAATAAAAGACAGTTTTTCTTTATTGATGATAAACGTTACAGTTTTGGTTTGATTAGACTGCAATTCGATCTTTTCAAAAGCACGCAAACGCTTAAACTCTGGTGTGATAGACGCCACCAGATCACCAACATACATCAACACAGATTCTTTTCCGGCAACTTTTCCAGTATTGGTTACATCCACCGTTACAGTAATATTTCCATTTTCCGGTAATTTGTTGCTGCTCAACTTCAGATTACTATACTTAAAAGAAGTATAGCTCAACCCGGTTCCGAATTCCCACTGCGGATCGTAACCGGCAACTTCACTTGCTTCTTTGTTTTCGGTGTATTTGCGGTAATAATTAATCAAACTGTTGGTATAACGCGGATAAGTATAAGGCAAACGGCCGCTTGGGTTGATTTTGCCGGCTAAAACATCGGCCACCACATTTCCGCCTTCGTTGCCCAAAATATAAGTGTGCAAAACGGCTGTTGTACCAGGCTCGATGGCAGAAATAATTCGTGGGCGGCCTTCTGCCAAAATCAAAACAATTGGTTTTCCGGTTTTGGCCAAAGCGGTTGCCAGTGCAATTTGCGGTGCAGAAATGGTGAGGTCGTTGATATTTCCAGGCGTTTCTGTGTAAGAATTTTCGCCCAAACAAAGCACAACCACATCAGCACGGGTAGCTTTGTCAATAGTTTCTTCTATATTGATGGCTTTGTCAAAAGTAACACCTTCACTATAATCTACCTTGCTTTTGCCAAACACATTTTGGATGGCTTCCAGGATTGTGTTCTTATCTTTTTCAGTTTCGTTGCTATTATTGCCTTGCCAGTTGCGGCTCCAACCACCATCCAATGAACGCATGGTATTGGCCGTTGGCCCGGTAACCAACAGTTTTTTTCCAGCGGAGATGGGCAATAAATTTCCGGTATTTTTTAATAAAGTGATACATTCGGCGGCGGCATCGTAGTTTACTTTATTGTGTGCTGCGCTGTTTACATCCGGATAATCAGCAGCATTTCCGATAGGATGATCAAACAGATCAACCTCATATTTCACTTTTAAGATTCGGCTTACGGCATCATTTATACGATTCATTGATACTTTTCCTTCTTTTACATCCTGCAACAAATCTTCTGTAAAAGTATAATCCGTAGGCACCATACTCATATCAATCCCAGCATTGATGGCCAGGGCGATAGCATCTTTATCATCTTTTGCAACGTGGTGGCGCAGGTACAGATATTGGATATCCTGCCAATCACTAATAGTAAAACCCTTAAAACCAAGTTCGCCTTTTAAAATATCGGTTAAAATATGATGGCTGGCATGAACCGGAACACCATTGATTTCAGAACTGTTAACCATTACTGTTTTTGCACCTGCTTTTACAGCAGCAGCAAATTGTGGTAAGAAGTATTCGCGCATTTCGCGTTCCGGGATCCAGGCTGGCGTACGGTCATGTCCGCTTAATGGATCGCTGTAACCCATATAATGTTTTAGGCAGGCGGCAACGTGGTATTTATCTTCTACTAAATCTTTTCCCTGAAAACCGTCAATAGTAGCCAAACCCATTTGCGTGCCGAGGTAGGGATCTTCGCCAAAAGTTTCCCAAATACGCGGCCACACTGGCTGACGGCCTAAATCCAATACCGGACTAAAAGTCCATGGGATAAAAGAAGCACGGGTTTCATAAGCAGAAATCTGCGAAGCTTTGCGTGAAACTTCCGGGTTAAAAGAAGCAGCTTGTGCAATTTGCTGCGGGAACAATACAGTGCTTAAAGTATAATTATTTCCTCGTATGGCATCGATCCCATACAAAACTGGGATTTTAAGACGTTCCTGCAAAGCCATTTTTTGCACAGCTTCGATTAGTACGCGCCAGTTTTCTGTAGTTTGAGCATTGCCACCAACATTTAGCAATGAACCAACTTTATACTTTTTGATACAGGTAGTTAACTTATCCATATCAATTTGGTGCGGCTCGATTACGTTTCCATTTTCCTGTTTTAACAAAATCTCAATGGAAATCTGGGTCATCTGCCCAACTTTTTCTTCGAGCGTCATTTTGGAAACTAAAGCTTGTACTTTCTGGTTTATACTGGCAACTGTAAGCTTATTTTGGGCAAAGGTTGTTGATGCGGTAAAAGCAAGGAAGGAAAAAAGAAAAATTTTTTTCATAGGAAGTTTAAGTTGATAAAAGAAGCAAATGTATTTACTGAAACACTTTTGAATAGTTTCCAAGTTTAGAATTTAAATTTGTTTAAAGTTTTCAATTGAATAAAAAAGAAAAAGCTATCGTTTGCCGATAGCTTTTTCTTTTTTATAAATTATCACATAAAAATTAAGCTTAAACTATTATGAGAAGATAACTTAATTAATTATAATGTACTTACTATAAATTTATTTTACAAATAATATTTCATCCATATACATTGTTTCATTAACATCCCCTGAACTACCTCTTAAGAAGAAGCCAAGTTGTTTTGCAAGAGTAGCGGTAGTTGGGTTACTTCCCCAATAAGCAAGCATATTAGTACCGGTTCCTAATGGGATTTTATAATAAGTCCAAACATTTGCAGGAACCATAATTATTTGTGCTGGAGTAGCATTAGATGATGTAATACTATTACCAAAACCACCCGGTAATTGATCACCAACTAAAAACAAATTATGATTTACAGTACCACCTTTAATCCAAAAAGTAAGATATTTATAAGCAGGATCATAAGCAAAGTTTGGATAATAGTTAGCCTCACCTTCAACTTTATATCCACCAGCAGGATAACTTGCAACAATACTTCCCTTTCCTGTTATTGAAGGTGCACTTGCAGATGGTCCGGATGGTTGTGCATAAGAAACATCCTGCCAGTTATTTTGAAAAGTACCATTAGCAAATATCACGTAAGCTTTATCAACGTTTACAAACTCAGCAGTAGAATTTATATTAAGCGTTTTTGTACCCGAAGTGTAAGCAAATGATAATACAGATCTATTAGTGGTTGAAGAAGGCATTTTAATTACCATTTGATTATCTGTTTTACTTACAATAGTTACAGCTTCCTTTGTAGTTTGTAATGTAATTGCAGTAACTGCAACAAATCCCTGCCCGGTTAGCGTAATTTGTGAACCACCAGAAAAGTTATAATCCGATACACTTGCTATGGCTGGTGGAGGAGGCAATGTTGTAAAGCCATAAGTAACAGAACCATTTAAAGTAATTACCTGTATATTATTAGATTGTGGCTGAAGATAAGGAACAGTAGTTGGTATACTAAATATAATTGAATTATCAGAAATAAGCCCTCTATTAAAGTAAATGGAAACACCATTAATTAACATTTTAGTAGTGCTTGCCAAATTATTACCATATAAAACATAGTAATTGCCATAAATACCGCTAACAGTTGTAGAATCAAAAGCTGTAATTTTAGGTGGTGACCCTACAGTTGTTGTTGAGGCAACACCAGCTGAATTGTACGTTGTTACGATCTTAGTAATAGCCGTAGTATCTGTCTTACTTATAGTATGAACTGAGGTAATTGTTGGAGCACCTTTACCTGGAGTAGGTGTTCCGGTAACATTATCTTTCCTACAAGAGGATGCTAAACCAAAAACTACCAACAAGGATAGGACCCAGTTTAAATTATTTAAGTGTTTCATTTCAAATATTATTATAATATATCAATATTAAAATTTATAAGGAACAGGAGGTTTAGTTAAATTAGGATCTGCTGCAGTTTCTGTAGCCGGAATAGGCAATATAAATTGTGCGTCTGTAGGTACAATATATTGTATATTTCGAGTGTAATCTTTATAATTAGCAGCAGCTGTACCAGCACCAGAATCGCCCTTATTTTGGTGACCAAGGATTGCTCTCGCTATTGGATGAGTAGTAGAGTTAAAACCATCTATTCGTTGCAGGTCATACCAATAATCTCCTTCAATCGCAAATTCTAGACGTCTTTCTTTGATCAAATCTCTATAAGTAAAACTTGTTCTAGCTGTTAAACCAGCCCTTTGGCGTATTAAATTTAAGTATTTTAAGGCAGTTGGGTCTGAAGATGTAGTAGTAGTATCTATTCCATGTCCTACAGCAGGGCTCTTTGCCAACCCCATAATAGATTCTGCTTCAATTAAGTATATATCTGCATATCGCATAATATAAGTATTGTTGCTTGTAGCTTGAGCTGCTGTAGTATTGTTATTATCCCCAGGCGTACCAACTACATATTTTTTCATACCAGCATGGGTAGCCTGTTCATTTATAGAAAGCGGAGCTGTGTAACCACCTTGTGCCTTGTGCAATTCTGGATAAAATTCTCCGGGCAGCATAATAGTTCCATGACGACGAATAGTATCCCCAGCAGTTTTAAAAGCATCTTGTAAATCAAATGTCGGGCCAAGCTCGCCATAGCCATCACCTGTACCTGTAAGGTAATTACCATTATCACCAATCGCAATTACTGATTGTAGCTGATTACCAAATCCGTAGCCACCATTGGATGTCCATTGCAATGCAAGAACAGATTCTTTATTGTTATTAAGAGCTGTTTCAAATAAATTAACATATTGGCCAGGAGCTTCTAAACCTACTATTTGGAACTCGCCACTATTAATAACTTTTTCGGCTTCCTTTTTAGCATTAGCATAATCCTGTTTATATAAATATACTTTTGCAAGTAATGCTGATGCTGATCCACTGGATCCATGACCAGTGCTTGCTACACCAGGCGTACAATTAGCTTCTGCAAATTGCAGATCATTAATTATAAACTGATAAACATCAGTTACAGGGTTCAAAGAAACCGTTTGAAAAGTGTTAACGAGGCTTGTAGGATTTGTAATTATCGGAACATTACCAAAAATTCGTACCAGGTAAAAATAAGCTGCTGCCCGCATTAAATGCGCCTCACCTAAAGCGTTGTTTACAACAGCAGGTGATACAGAAGCCGGAACTGCAGTAGGCAAATTACTCAATAAAGCGTTAGCTTGTGCTATAACCGTATATAGCGAATTCCAAGCACTTGTTACTGCTTGAGTAGCATTACCTGCAGTATAATTATTCATAGCATCAAATGCTCCATCAGTTCCTTGGTAACAGCGCGCATTACCACTTTGCAATTCACTTATTGCCAAAAATGCCTTTCCGTTTAAACCAAACCAAGGCGCAGCATAAAGTATTCCTGTGCTTGACTGCACTTGAGCTTCTGTTTGATAGTAAGTGCCTACAGTTGAAGCGTTTTCGGGTGGGCGATCAAAAAACTCTTTTTTACAACCAGTACCAGCTACAACAACCAACGTACCCAAACCAATAAAAAATTTTATATGTTTTTTCATTTCTTTATTTTAACAAATTATTAAAATTCTGCATTTAAACCAAAAGTAATTACACGAGGAATAGGATACCTGCCATAATCTACATTCAGCAAAGTAGGGTTTTGATTTAATGAACCAATTTCAGGATCTAAACCACTGTACTTTGTAAATACATATAGGTTTTGTCCGCTTACAAACACCTTTAGACGACTTAGTGCTACGTATTTAGCATATCTTGAAGGTAAGTTGTAGCCTAAGCGTACATTTTGTAGTCTTAAAAATGAACCATTTTCTAAAAACCTATCAGACATTACCAAATTGTTATTACCGAAACCGCTTCTTGGTGCAGGGATGTTTGAAGTTGGGTTTGATGTTGTCCAAAAATTGCCAACTTCTGCTAATTGATTTTGATATAATCCATATAACCCTTCAGTTTGAAACTTTACGGCATTTAATATTTTACCGCCTTGAGAACCATTTAAAAATATTGATAAATCAAAATCTTTAAAAGTAAAATTGTTTGTAATACTATAGGTAAAATTAGGATTAGGGTTGCCTAACGCATATTGGGTATTTGCGGAGTTACCATTATTGTTTTCTCCATAATATTCGATGTCGCCTAAGTATATACCATTATTTAAAGTTCTATCGCTACTAACTACTGATGGAGAACCAACTACATTTTGCGGATGCTGGGCCAGATTTTGTAATTGAGCAGGAGTACTAATAATATCTTTCACCTTATAACCGTAAAACTCTCCAATCGGACCACCAACTTGGGTATAGGTAGCTGGAATTTGAGGACCAAAACCGGTAGATACATTACCAATTATTGCTGGAAAACCATTTAGTGAAACAACATTGTTTTTATATTTTGAAAATATTAAAGTTGTACTCCACTTAAAGTTCTTCGAAATAATATTTCTGCTGTTGATACTAAATTCAATACCCTTATTTTCAATTTCTCCTGCATTTACATAAGGCGGCTGAACAATAGCTGCATTCGCATATTCTGCAACACCACCTGAAAGGAACGCTGGAAGAGGTTGTTGGAAAAGAAAGTTTTTTGAAGTCTTATCATACACGTCAAGAGTAGCATCGATACGACTATTAAAAAGACTAAAATCGATACCAGCGTTTTTTTGAATAGCAGTTTCCCAGGTAAGATTAGGATTGGAAAAATTATAAACACTAAAACCTGTACCTAAACCTGTAACTATCGGGGTAATTGCTGATCCATATCTATACTGGCCAATACTTGAATTACCAACAGTACCATAGCCTACCCTGATCTTAATATTATCAGCGAAATTTTTTATACCAGCCATAAATGCTTCCTGTGATAATCTCCAGGATACTGCTACACTTGGAAAATAACCAGTTTGATGACCTTGAGCAAAGTTTGATGACCTGTCACTACGATCAGTAGCAGTAATACTATACTTATCATTGTAAGTATATATTACACGTGCTAATAAGGACTCCATTACAGTACTTCCTTTCGGCTCACCTAAAGAATTTGTACTTTGTGTACCTAAGTTTAATGTTTGAATCGTATTCCCTGCTGTAAATCCTTTGGTACTTGCCTGGATACCATCATAAGCAGATTCCCAAACTTCATGACCAATCAATGCTGTTACAGCATGTTTACCAAAAGTACGGTTGTAATTCAAATGCTCTACCCAGTTTAAGTAGGTATCAAAGGAATTATACTCACTTAATTGTGCTTGGGTGTTTACAAAGGCGGCAGACGAGCCGGTAGCACCATACGAATAAGTTGGGTTAAATGCTTTTGCAGCGTTCCAATCAAAATTACCATCAATTTCTGAATGTAAAGACAAACCTTTTATAAATAGTAAATCACCGTATAGACTGCCCTGAACATTACTTTGGCGTAAAGTATTGGTAAGACTTTGTGCTTGTTGAACAGGATTGCGCCCTCCTTGTATCATCCCATTCACTATTGCCGGACCCGCATAAGAACCATCAGCGTTGTAAACGGCAGCATCCGGTGATTGTAACAGCGCATTATAAATAATACCATAAGAGTTTCCTAAACCAATGTTTGCATTACTTTGATTAGCAGAAATACTTGTACCAACTTTAAACCATGGTTTTACTTGTGAGTTAACAGTGGTGTGAAATGTATAACGATTAAAGTTAGATTCTAAAACCGTACCTTTTTGGTCAAAATATCCGCCCGATATATAATAATCTGTTCCCTCTTTGGCACCTGAAATTGAAAGCGTGTGGCTTTGCTCTGGTGCATTCTTGAATATAGCACTTTGCCAATTGGTGCCAGGCCCTAATGCGCTCGTATTAGCAAATTCAATTCGGCGTCCTTGTCCAAATGCATCAGCAAGCGCATTTTCATAAGCAGCATATTGTGGCAAATTCATCACTTTTAAAAATTTTCCCTGGGTTTGTACGCCATAAAAAGCATCGTAATTAATCTTTGCCGTGCCATTTCTACCCCTTTTGGTGGTAATAATTACTACACCATTAGCTGCGCGGCTGCCATAAATAGCACTTGCAGAAGCATCTTTCAAAATATCAATTGATTCAATGTCGTTAGGGTTGATCTGTGCAAGCGGACTTGCACTCCTTTCCTGCTCACTAGGACTGGCAGCACTTGTTAACTGATGTCCATTATTTGCATTGCCTTCTATTTGTACCCCATCAATTACATATAACGGTTCACTTCCTCCAAAAGAAGTAATACCACGTATGTGTACCGATGTTGCACTACCAGGAGCACCTGAGTTTTGAGTAATGGTTACACCAGCAGCTTTACCTTGTAGCATTTGGTCAACACTAGCCTGTGGAATATCAGCAATTTGGGCAGCGGAAACGGATGAAATAGCACCATTGATATCTTGCCTGCGCTGAGTACCATAACCGATACTAACTACGTTTACCTCGTTTAAAGCAGTAGCTGTAGCTTTTAAAGTTGCATTTATTACTGTTTTGGTACCGATAATGACTTCCTGTGTGGCACTGCCAATAAAGGAGAAAACCAATGTGGTAGAACCAGCCGGTACCGCAAGGCTGTACTTACCATTTAAATCTGTACCAACACTAACTTTAGTGTTTTTTACAGTTACAGAAGCCCCTGGCAGGGATACTCCTTTGTCATCGTAAACAGTACCTGATACCGTTCTGCTTTGGGCAAATAAACTGGCGGTACTGTGCACAATAATTACAATAAGCATTGCTGCACGTAGAATTTTACGCATAATTAAATTATTATATTTTGTATTTGATTAGATTAACTTCCAAAAGTAAAACTAAAATCTTGTACTTTAAGCCAATTAATTGCAGTTTGATTATTTTTTCAGATTATTTATTTTTTTTGAACAATCAATATAAATATTATTGCAAATATTCTTTTTACTTAACAAATTGCTAAGGTTTATTTGATAAAAAACAATGTTTATATACGAGCCTATTTAAAATTTGTTCAATATATTTTCTATGCTTCTTTTACAGCATAAAAATCATAGGCGCATTGTACTTTTTGTATCCGAACAGTAGTCAAAAACAAAATTTACAGGCATAAAAGAAGCATTTTAAATTTTTACGATAGAAATTTAAACAGGCTCTACATTAAATTTTCATTAATGATTGATGGTTTGCGGCTTTAAAATACTTCTATTACCTAATCTTTTGTGTTATCTGTTTACAATTAGCCGGTTTAAAACATAAACCAAGCTCATTTTGATTGTAATTACAAGGTCTCTGGTTTTTAGTAATTTGCTCACTTCTGTTAGCACAACAATCTTTCCTTTAACTGAATTCGGCGGTTCGTTGTTATTTTACTGTTTATAATTAAAATAGTAAATATCTATTCCCTAAGTATTGGAAAACAGGTTCGAATTCTGGTTTAAATTTTACTGAATTTATTTTCTATGCTTCTTTTATCACCTAAAAAATAAGAAGCTTCTATACCTTTTTGCATCAATGTAGAATACAAACACCAAATTTATACGCCTAAAAGAAGCATCCTAAAATATTTTGAATAAATTTTAAACAGGCTTTGATACTAATGATAAATTACCGAATAACTTTTTGGCTTGTGGTAAAGCAGTTAGGTTTACGGGATCAAATTTTGCGTATTAACATTAGAAGTAATCAATAAGGAAAAAATAAAAAAAGTATTTTATAAACTAATACTTCTTTTACCCTATAATTTATTGTAAACAATATTAAAGTAATTAGAAAGCGTGTACGGATAATTTGCACCAGCTGTATAAGGCTGAAAATTAGGAGAAATCATGTTCATTGCCGGATGGATGCCATCGCCGCCATCGCCTGCCCAGCTCCAACCCAAAATAGTCCACGATTTGGCTTTAGCATAATCAACCAAACCAGACCAATCTGCTGTGCCATTTGTTCCGTTTCCGAACTCTCCTACCAAACAAGTTTTGCCGGAAGTTGCCAGATAATCCAGATCGGCCGTAACCATGTTTCCACCTGAACCAAACGAACCGCCGCTGTTTATATGTTGGCCAACATAATTTCCCGGATAAATATGGGTTGACAAAGCAATATTGGTATCCGTAATTTTGATACCGCCAGTTCCAACACCTAAAACAGCATTTGTGGCAACATAAGTTTCTTGTCCGTAACCCGGAATATCAATAATAATAGTTCCGGTGTAAACTGTGCGCACAATTGTAATGGCTTGGTTGTAATCGGCAGCATAATCTGCGGCGTTAAGATTATGGCTTCCCCACTCATTCATCAGGTTGATAGTGAATTTGCCGGAAGCACTTAACACAGCAAAATTGGTTTTCCACCAGTTGGCACCGTCTAATAAATCCGAAAGCTGATCAGAACCCAAAACTGCTGCTTTGTGGTAAGTGCAAATGATGGTATAACCGTTATCTGATGCTTCTTTTATCCACCTAATTGCGTTGGCAATTTGCGTCGGTTCAATTTCGATACGTACCGTTTTAATTTTGGTTTGCTGTTTCATCAGCAAAAAACCTAAATCAACGTTACCGCTGTTGTAATAGGAGGGCTGCAAATTAACGCCATTGCCAGCTAAAGTTATCACAGCAGGTGTAGTAGTAGTGGTGGTAGTAGTTTGAGCTGAAACTTCATTTGCAGATTTCTTAGAGCAGCAGATCAACAAAAGAGAAAATGTAACAGACAAATAAATTGAAAAACTTTTTTTGAAAAGAAACTGAGTAACAAATTTCATACTTAAATATTGGTTAGGAATACAGCACAAACATAACCACACTGCTCTGTCTGCATGTAATATATTTTATTCAATTGATAGTAGTAAGTAAACGCTTGTTTTATGATTTAAATCTACCGTAAATCATTTTTGTTTATACTGAATTTTAACTGCAAAGCCTCCACTGCATTAATTAAGTATGCAAAAGGAGCATTCCAGTTAATGGCAATTTCATTGGCTGCATAAGCGCGATCATCATCAATATAAGCACGGTTTGGAATGGCCGACGGATATTTTACGCCGTCCTGCATGCCCGGGTTTGCACCGCCAACAAGCAACCCCGGAACCGGATCAACCACGCCATCCGCAACCGAAGGCCGGTGATGCGGGTGCATGGGTGTTTTGCTGCCATAACCAGTTAAAAAGCTGTACCCCGTGGCATTTCGCCCTAATAAATAATCTAAATTTGTTAAAGCATAATCTAAATATTTTGGGTTTTTGCTGAGTAGATAAGCCTGGATCAACGCAATCCCCTGGTTGGCTGCCGATGAATTACTGCCCCAGTTATATTCCCGGGCTGTTTTACCAAAAACGGTATGAAAAGCAGTGGCATCTGCTCCTGCTATCAATTGATCTGCAAAAGCAATTAAACGCTTTTTGATTTCCGGCAAATCTGCTTTTGCTTTGCCGGTTAATTGGTTTTGATTTCTGGCAAGCGTATAAAAACCCAACAGTTTCACCTGCGCCCAGCTCGGCAACGGCATCGCGGGATCAGTCAAAATATCAACGGATTGATAATATTGATCATCGCCGGTGGAAACCGTCAGTTCTGCTGCTGCCCAAATAAATTCATCGGTAAAAGAAGCATCGCCATAAGCACCGGTGGTAATTTTCGGGCTGAAATTTTTGTTCATTTCCTCCTGATTATAAGCTACATTCGGTTTTTTTTGCGCCCATTGCCAAGCTTTTTTAGAAGCTGATAAACAGGAATCTGCCAAACCCGGAAGCTGCTGCGGAAAAGCTTTAAAAATCCGTGCAGCTTGCGCCGTTACCGCTGCAAAATCCAAAGTAGCTGCCGTTCCTTTTTGCACTACATAACGTGGCGCCGTTCCTTTTTCCGGCATTTCCATCACATCAAAAGCAGCATTGGTTAATTTATTATACACGCCGCCATCTTCCGGGTCTTGCATCAAAAGCATCCAGCGCAGGTTCCACAAAACTTCATTCAACAAATCCGGAACATGGTTGCCGCTTTCCGGAATGTTGGTTTGCAGCGATTGCATGTATGCCGGAAAATCCTCATATAAAGAAAGCAATGTGCCGGTGGAAATGCCGGAATTAACCACATATTTATTGTAATCGCCAGCATCATACCAGCCGCGCGGGGCTGAAATTTTGGTCCCTAATGGCCGGTTTGCACTTGCTGCCGATGGATGAATCAGCACAACCGAATCCGGATGGCCTTTTGCGCGATGCCATTTTCCAGCATATTTTTCTGGCAAATTGGTTGAGGCGCGCATAAAATAAAACGCTTTGATGGAAGCTCTTGCCGCATCCGCATAAATGTTTAGTTCAATTTTAAAAGGATAGGATTTTGCCAAACCATCTACCGAAACCATAAAATTTCCGTTTTGCTGTAAAGTGGTAAAATCTGCTGATGCTGTTTTTATGCCACTAAAATCAGGCTGCCCGGAGGGTTTGAGTTTTCCGGTGAAAACAATTTTTCCGGCTGAGTTTTGTACCGAAAATGTGCCTGTTGTTTTACCGGAAACAATGGCAACTTTCGGTGCACCAGGAAAAAATCCGATCTGGTTTACAGCAATTGCCGAACGATCTTGGGCTTCGGCACAACCAAAACCGGCAGAAACGATGATTGCTGCAAACCATGTAATTTTCAAATTTCCGCAAAAACGTTTTTTATAACTCATTGTATTTTATTGATGCTGTTTTTAAGGAACAAAACTGCATATTGTTACGTCAAATTAATAATTATGAAAGAAGAAATTTTCCGCAGTTTCAGCGATATCCAACCAAAAGAGATTGCGCCCGGTTTCCTGTCTAAATTTATCCATACCGAAAACAACACCCTTAATTTTATAGCGGTAAAAGAAGCATGTTCAGTTCCGTTGCACCAGCACGTCCATGAGCAGTTATCGTTTGTGCTGGAAGGAAAGTTTAAACTGATGGTGGACGGTGTAGCAAAAATATTAGAACCGGGTTTGTTTGCCGTGATCCCGCCAAATGTTGTCCATGGCGGCATTGCGGTTACGGATTGTAGGTTGATTGATGTTTTTAGCCCGGTGCGGGAAGATTATAAAATGTTGTAGTGGAATAAAAGAAAGTTGGATTTGGCATTGGAATTAATTTAATGGCGGTAACAAAAGGTGCGCATTTTGTATTGTTGAAAGTTAGGACAATACAGAAAAGCGAAGTACGCATTTTGCATTGTTTGAAGTAAAAAACAAAAAGCATTTGGCGATTTAATGATCGGTAAATATTTAATTGTTAGGTTTTTATCTATTGAAACCTTACTTTTAATAAATTTTATTAAATTTTATTAAATTTTAAAAGACGTGGCAAAAGGTGCGTCAATACAAGAGTTAGGCGTAATTTTAAAAAACCGACGTAAATGACGACAACGACAACCTTTAAAAATAATTTTTAGTGAAATCCAAGTTCAAGTATGTTGGACAACTGACTTTGATATTTATCATGGCACCTCTTTCATTGAGTTTGCCTTTTTTATTTACTCTGGGGACTAAGTTGACTATAAAGGACAACTTGTTATGGTTTTTATACTTTGAATTGCTTTGTATCATAACAATCATTTTTTTATGGAAAAAAGTCTTGACCGAAGTGATTGAAATCAAAATTTTAGACAAAGAAATTGTTTTAAAAAATATAGTAACCCGGCGAACAAGACTTATTTACTTAAATGATATATCTGGTTTTCGAAATAGCATTTGGAGCGGTGCTGTTTCATTTAGAGACAAGAACGACAAAATTCTTTTTAGGATTAAAGATTATTATTACAGAAACCTTAACGAAATAATTAAGAGATTAGACAAGCCATATCTGGGTAAGGAAAAAGGAATTCTTAGGAAGTGAATGTTCGATTAGAAGAAAAACTACGCCTAACATTGGTTTGGCAAAAAACTGGCTGACGGAACGTAATATCAACTTTATTTTACTATTGTACTTCAGTTCCAGCTTAACATTAAAAATTTAGCTGGTAAAAGAAGCATCAACATTTGAATATTAATTTAACATTGGTTTCGGTAGGCGGATTTCAAATTTCAGTTCTTCGACAAGCCTTTTCCGTTGTGGGCTATACTTTCTGACTACTTATAAGCTAACAATAATTATCTATTTTAGCGGTTATGCTTGACGACCGCTATCTTGTAGAGACATCACCAGACTTACAAACATTTGAATTTATAAGCCTTGGGCCCAAAGGTGATGTTACAAAAGTTGTCCGTTATTCAGAAATTAACATTAAAGGTTTTTACAATCTTGGCTTTGGCGACAAAGACCCAATAACAGGTTATATCAGCGACTTGACCGTAACCAACAACAACGACAGCCAAAAAGTATTGGCAACGGTAGCCGCAACGCTTTATGCTTTTATGGACAGCCATCCGGATGCAACAGTTATCGCTACCGGCAGTACAGAAGCACGAACAAGGCTTTACCGCATGGGTATTGCCAACAACCTGGCAAATGTTGAGAAAGATTTTGTTATACTTGGACTGACAGAAGCAGACTGGGAACCGTTTGGTAAAAATGTAACTTATGGTGCATTTTTAGTACGCAGGAAAGTGTAAATTTGTAAAAATGAAAACAAAGAAAGCAAAGACCGAAAAGAAAGAACTTCCCAAAGGCTTTAAGGTAAACCCATCTTTGGCAGACAAATATGTTGACCAACCATTGTTTAAAGACAAAGTTGACCGGGCAAACCATATCCTTAAAACAGTAGGGATTCCCAAAGTTTGATCAGCAATAAACAGTACAGCCCACAACAATTGGTTTGGCAAAAAACTGGTTGACGAATTAAACATCAACTTTTGTTTTGCTATTTTGCTTCAGTTTTGGCAGACGGAACAAAAATTTAGCTGATAAAAGAAGCATTAACATTTGAATATAAATTTAACTTTGGGTTCAGGCTAACGGATTTCAACTTCCCCACCATCGGTAATACTTGTTTGTTGTACGCAATTCAGCCGGATCAATTTTATATTCAAAAATTACTGTAAATTTGGATAAACTTAGTAGCTATGCGAACATTAAATGTTTCTATTTCAGATACGGAATTTAACAAGTTTGGCCTACAGCAAGAGGAACTTACTTTTACTAATTTAATTACCCTTGTCCGCAGACAACTTATGCGGGAGAACCTAAACAAGTGTGTGGAGCTTGCAGAGAAGCATGGCCTTTCTAAAACGACTATGGATGAAATATCTGAAGAGGTAAAAGCCGTTAGACAAAATGCAAAAAATCATAATTGATACGAATATTATTGTCTCATCGCTCATTCAGCGTAGTTACCCATACCTGATAATATATGAACTTTTCGTTGAAGATAAATTTCAACTTTATGTGTCAGACAAAGTGATAGCGGAGTATTACAAAGTATTGGCAAGGCCTAAGTTTCAGAAATTTCAGGATTTCTTTGCACGTGCCGAATCATTGCTTGCCGACATTGAATCAAACGCAAGAAAATATTTTCCAACAATAACATTAGACCTAATATCAGATAAAGACGACAACAAATTTTTGGAATTGGCAGACGAATGCGAAGCTAATTTTATAATAACTGGCAATACAACAGATTTTACCTTTGCATTATACAAGCAAACTAAAATTGTAACACCAAAAGAATATTGGGAGAATTACCAACCCGAATAAATAGCACTACACACAACAATGGTATTGCCAATTTGGGGCTGGACGTTGGAGCAATCGGCAGCAAACTGCTATCAGCTTTGGTTCAAACGGAAAGAACCCAGACGCCATATAAATATAGATCATCAGTAGGCTACAATCAACAATTTAAAATTTGATTACATAGAAACATATTCCTTTCAACGTGGAGACTGCGTACGAAAAGAATTTAAAAAAGCAGCAAGACCTGAATAGGATGGATTAAAAGAATGGACAACAACAAACTTGGCACAAAACCGCACTATCCAATATTAGATGGGCTTCGGGGCGTAGCAGCTATTGTCGTGGTATTCTTTCACCTTGCCGAACCGCTTTCCAGCAACCACCTTGACAATGTTGTAAACCACGGTTACCTGGCAGTTGATTTTTTCTTTCTCCTATCCGGCTTTGTAATTGGTTATGCGTACGACGACAGATGGGACAAATTAACCATCGGCGGCTTTCTCCGGCGCCGGTTCGAGCGGCTGCAACCACTCGTTGTATTGGGCATGACGCTTGGCGCCATAGGCTTTTACTTTACCGATTCAACCATCTGGCCGCTCATTCATACGGTTACTGTATGGAAGCTGATCGTTGTTATGCTGATAGGATATACACTTATACCCATCCCACTTTTTATGGATATACGCGGCTGGCAGGAAATGCACCCTCTGGATAGTGTTGGCTGGTCATTATTTTTCGAGTACATAGCCAATATTCTCTACGCGCTGGGGCTAAGGAAATTATCTAATAAAGCATTGGCTTGTTTTGTAGTATTGGCAGGTGCAGTGCTTTTGCATTTTGCTGTTACTAACCCAAACGGAGACGTTGCCGGTGGCTGGACACTCAATGCCGAACACATGCGCATTGGGATAACGCGTACCTTGTTCCCATTTTTTGCCGGTTTGCTTTTATCGCGGGTATTGCGGCCTGCCTATATTAAAAATGCTTTTTTATGGTGTAGCCTGCTGGTTGTGCTTGTTTTGTTTATGCCAAGAATAGGCGGTGCAGAACATTTTTGGATGAATGGTTTGTACGAAGCTTTTTGCATCATCATTGTCTTTCCACTCATTGTATATATTGGTGCCAGTGGTGTGGTGCACAATCAAACGGAAGATAAGATCTGTAACTTCCTCGGCAAGCTTTCCTATCCCTTATACATAACACATTATGTGCTTGTCTATTTTTACGTGGCAGGGGTAAGCAACCACAAAGGCATTACCTTATGGCAAGCCTGGCCATACGCGCTGCTCACATTTTCCGGGGCTATCGTATTGGCTTATGCAAGTTTAAAATTGTACGATGAACCGGTAAGGGCCTGGCTGCGAAAAAAGCTGAAGTAGCGAAAAAGAAAGTATATCGTTCGGGCTTTATGAAGTCAGGGTTGAATTAGAAGCAACAAATTTCGTATTTTCTGTTGCTTTGATGAGGGACGGTTGATTGTATTGTTTAATGGTTTTCAGAAAAAAAGCTAGAAAACGCCCAAATCTGAAATTGAGAAAGCTAAGCAACTGAAAAATGACTATTTTA
>CAXSBZ010000045.1:0-25342 GCA_964236465.1 uncultured Sphingobacteriaceae bacterium
ACGGCATCTTTATCGCGCGAAAACTCACCTACCAAGTAACCATAACTTTCTTCGCCGCCAGCAATAAATACTTCTTTACCAAGCAGTTCTGTCATCAGCTGGCCGATATATTTAAAACCGGTCAATGTATTATAACAGCTGATACTTTTGGAAGCCGCAATCTTATCGATCAAATAAGTTGTTACTACTGTTTTTACCACATATTCTTTGCCGGTCAGTTTGCCGCTTTCTTCCCAGGCCGTCATCAAATAATTGAGCAAAAGGCTTCCGGTTTGGTTTCCGTTTAATAAAATCCATTCGCCTTTATCGTCTTTTACAGCAATGCCCACGCGGTCTCCGTCCGGGTCTGTTGCCAAAACCAGATCAGCATCCGTTTCTTTAGCTTTTTTCAGCGATAAAGTCAGTGCCTCTTTTTCTTCCGGGTTTGGATAAATTACCGTTGGGAAATTGCCATCCGGCGTAGCTTGTTCATCCACCAGGATCACGTTTTCAAAACCAAATTCGGCCAAAGCTTTCGGCACCAGTGTAATCCCGGTTCCGTGGATGGGCGAATAAACGATCTTCAAATCTTTTTGACGTTGAATGGCTTCTTTGGAAACCGACAAGCTCAAAATGTCTTTCAAATAGCTGGCATCGATATCCTCGCCGATCAATTCTACTTTATCTTCGGCACGATCAAATTTCACTTCATCAATGGTTTTGATGGCCGATACTTCATTCATCACATTTGTATCCGCAGGAGAAACAAACTGGCCGCCATCTTCGCCGTAAGCCTTGTAACCATTGTACTCTTTTGGATTGTGGGAAGCAGTCAGCATCACACCACTTTTGCAGCCCAACTGGCGGATAGCGTAAGACAGTTCCGGCGTTGGCCGCAAAGCTTTAAAAAAGTAAACATGGATGCCATTTGCCGAGAAAACATCAGCCACAGTTTTGGCAAAAAAATCAGAATTGTTGCGGCTATCGTGCGCAATGGCCACTTTAATGGCTTCGTTTGGATAAGTTTTTTTCAGGTAATTGCTAAGCCCTTGCGTTGCAGTGCCGATGGTATATTTGTTGACGCGGTTGGATCCTGCGCCCATTATGCCGCGCAAACCGCCGGTCCCGAATTCGAGGTCGCGGTAAAAAGCATCCGTTAAATCGGTATATTTTTTATCATCCAACAGTTGCTGGATTTCTTTCTTCGTTGCTTCGTCATAGCTTCCCTGAAGCCATTGGTTGATTTTTTCCTGAACTGCAGGTTCTAATTCTTGCATAGCAATATTTTATTTGTTTATGGGTTAAAGTTATAAATCTTGATTTAAAAAAAACAAGTTTCGGATTTGTTGCAACCTGAAAAGAAAATCTGCTTAATTCAAATTTTAAGTCGATAAAAGGAGCATTATACTGTAAGTAACTTGAAAAGAAATTTCTATTCAATTCAAATTTAAGTCGATAAAAGAAGCATCATATCATAAAAATCATTTTCTTTGCCGAAACAGATAAACGGATATTTTACTTTCGATGTTTGATAAATTTGATCAGCATCAAAAATAATTAACCCATCTTTCCCAAAATCTATTTTGAAACTTCTTATCTGCAAACGACGTAACTGATCTAAGAGCAAGCCTTCAAATTAAGAAAATTAAAAACGGTAAACATTAAACCATTTACTGAAACTTGCTCTATCCTTTTGTCCGTATAAAATTTATCCCCCTAAAAACAGTATCCCCCAAATATTATGAGTTTTGAACTGAACAGACCGAATTACGGTTTTTCCGCAAGTAAGGAAGAAACTGACACGTTAGATTACATCAATCCGCTGCCCCGCGCCGTGATCCGCCCAAATTCTTTTACGCTTTTGGACGGCGAGTGGAAGTTTGCGCTGGATCGGGAAGACCGGGGCTTGCAGGAAAACTGGCAAATCAACCATAATTATGATGATACTGCGCACTGGCCAGGCAGCGTGGAGCAGCAAATGGCTAAAGAACATCCAACGGAAAAATCCTGGGAAAACAAGATTGTAGTTTGGTACGAACGTGATTTCCCGATGCCGGTGCAAAGTAACGGGCCGGGGATACCGCCATCCATCATCCAGCTTACTTTTGGTGCCTGCGGATATGAAACCCAAGTTTGGCTGAACGGTATGCCTTTGCACACGATTGAAGGCGAACTGGTGCATGTGGGCGAATACACGTCTTTTTCTTATGAGCTGGATGAGGTAACCTTACAGCCCAGTAACCGGCTGACAGTGCGCATTGCCGATACCAAAGACGCGGATACCACGCGCGGCAAGCAGGAATCATCGGTTTATAAACGCGGCGGCATCTGGTACCAAACTTATACCGGTGCGGTGCGCAGCATCTGGCTGGAATCGGTGGAGCGGAACCGGCTGCGTTCGCGCGTAGGTGTAGTGAGCATGGTGGAAGAAAAGATGGTTCGCTTAAATGTAACTACCCGCATCCATGATCCTGGTGCATACACAATTAAGTTGCAGGTTTTTAATAAACATCCCGATGAGGCCGAACCGATTGCTACCGATGAATATCCACTGCTGCTGGAAGCCGGGCAAAAACAACAGCGCGTGGTTTTGCATATCCCGGATGCCAAATTGTGGTCGCCGGAATCGCCGACACGGTATCGTTTGGTAGCGCAGCTGATTGATGCCAACGGTTATATTGCCGAAATAGAAACCAGTTTTGGGCTGCGCAAAATTGAAGCGCGCGGCTGTTGCATCTACCTCAATTCCAAACCGGTTTATCTGGATGGCATTTTGTACCAGCCGGGTGGCGCGACTTATGAAGAAATCAAGCAGCATATGCACGCCATGAAAGCGCTGGGCTGCAATTTGGTACGCATCCATATCGCTGGTGTTGATCCCCGAATCTATAATTTGGCGGATAAATTGGGGCTTCTTTTATGGGTGGAAGTTCCGAGTCCGCATACATCCAACACCAAAAGCCGGGAAAACCACAAAGCAGAACTGCTGCGTATGCTGGCACTGATCGGCACGCATCCTTCCATCGTCATTTGGAGTTTGTATAATGAGGATTGGGGCGCGCAAGATATTGCTACCAACCCGGAAACGCGCCAATATATTATGGATATGTACCATTTTATGCAGATTGCCGAACCGCAGTTTTTGGTGGTGGATAATGACGGCTGGCAGCACATCAGTTACGAAGGACGGTTAAAGTCCGACTTGCTGACGGCACATTTATACACCACCGACCTGCAACGCTGGAAAGAACTGCTGGATGAATTAGCCGGCGGAAAATTGAATGGCGTGGCGGCAAATCCGCTGGTTGTGGGCGATCCTTTCTTCTTCCGCCAGCAAGTGCCGCTGATTGTGAGTGAATGGGGCGGTTTTGGTTTCTCCGGATATGGCGGCCCGCAAAATGATGACGAGCGGACAAAAGAAATCCGCCTGTACAAAGAAGAGCTGCGCAAACGCCCGATTGCCGGCGATGTTTATACGCAAGCTACTGATATTGAGGATGAAGTGAACGGGCTAATCACCGCCGCCGGCGAATTGAAAGTACCGGAAGGCTTGCTGAATTCGAGAGGATAAAAAAAGTATATGCTAATTTTTAGGTGATAAAAGAAGCATATAGTTTTTACAGCAATGGTTGTAATCTTAAAAATAGATTGCAACCATTGCTGATATAAAAACCTTGTAAGTTATACAGCAGCTTCTTCAACCAACTTACTTTTGCCCGAAATATTTAAGGGATAAGGACGATTAAAAGCTTCTTGTTTTACTTTAAAACGTTCGGATAATTTTCTTATGATTTCTTTTGAAAAACCCTTTTTATAATTTAAAATTTCTGATACTACACTTTTCCCAACGCCAAGCAACTCGGATAAATCCTTTGATTTAAGCTGATTTTCTACCATCAAAAATTTCAACAATTCAACCGGATCGTTTTCTTTCAAAGTGCTATGCTCTTCGTCCCACTTTTCAATCAAAAAGGTTAATAATTCAATCTCATCTTCCAAACATTCATTTTTTTTCTGTCCAAGTAAACTTTCCAAAAAATTACAATATTCCCAATATTGATTTTCTGTTTTTATGATTTTATATTTCAGTTCGTCCATATAAACTTAATTTAATATATCCTGATTTCATATTGCTGACTGGCCATGCAAATTTTAGTATATTCAGCATGAGTGCCAATCCAACAGATTGCTAAATGTGTACGGGTTTTTGCAAAATCATATTTACAGATAATCCTATAGTTGTTTCCTCCTATGTTAAAAACGACACGATCAGAACCATTTCCTAATAAATCAGCAGAACCAAATGAAGCTTTAATATCTTCTGGCAAGCTCCAATCTGCAACTTTTAATACATTAAGCCACAGCTGAAAAGAAATTCTTCCGTTTGCGTGTTGACCTGCAAAATTTTCTATCGTCTTTTCTTTAATCAAATGTACACGCATTGCTTACAAAGCTATTAATTATTGTTCGCATTTGGCGAACAATATTATAAATAGTAGAAAGACTGTAAACATAAATACAAGTGGATGAAAATTAGGTGATAAAAGAAGCATAAGAATTGTTATAACGTTTATATATATTTGTTTTACAACTTGATACTTCAGTTATAACTTTCATGAAAACTAATATCATAAACATTGGAAATAGCCATGAAATTATCCTTCCTTCAGCACTTCTACGTCAGCTAAATTTAAACCTTAAATCTCCTGTTGAAGTTGAGGTTGATAACGGAAATATTATCATCAAACCAAACCCACGCCAGGGTTGGGCAGAAGCGGCAAAGCAAATGCATACCGAAAAAGATGACCAACTTTTGTTGGAAGATTTTCCGAATAAGTTTGACTGGAAAGAGTGGACATGGTAAAAGAATTCTAGCAAATTTTAAATATAAAAAGGAAATTAGTGTCACAAAAGAAGTATTTTAAAAAATTAATAATTAGAATGAAACATATAACCTTTCTTGTAACCCTACTTTTGGTGTCCTCAGTTTTATGTTTTGGACAGAAAGCAAAATTAAATAAACAGCTTTCGGTAGAAATTGATAGTCTCAAAACTGAAGATCAAAGACCAGCAATTATTCCTAATGGTAAAGAAGCGGAAGCGGCTTTCAAAAAGGTTATACAAACTAATTTTCCTTTCGTAAAAAAAATATTGGATACTTATGGTTTTCCTGGATATGATTTGGTAGGAAAAGAAAGTTCAACTAATTACTGGTTATTAGTACAACATAGTGACTTTGATCTTCCATTTCAAAAAAGGGCATTAAATCTAATGGAAATGCAAGTAAATAATAATAACGCCAGCGGTAATAACTATGCTTATTTGGTTGACCGGATAAATATTAACGAAGGAAACAAACAAATCTATGGCACTCAAATTCAAATGACCGATAACGGTTATAAGCCAAAACCATTAATTGATTCTTCAAACGTTGATGCACGACGAAAAAAAGTTGGCCTAATGAATTTATCTGACTACTTAATAAAAGCAAATGAAGCTTTTAATGAAATGAATAAAGGTCGTGGACATATTACAATTAAGGGAGCAGCAAAGGATTCTGTAAAGCATTGAAAGATTTTTACAACCTATAAACCCTGCGCAATCACAAACCCGCTCGCCCAGGCCCACTGAAAGTTATAACCGCCCAACCAGCCGGTTACGTCCACGCATTCTCCTCCAAAATATAAACCCGGCACTTTTTTAGCTTCCAAAGTTTTGGAGGAAAGTTCGCTGGTAGAAACGCCGCCGCGCATCACTTCAGCTTTGTCATAACCTTTATCGCCAGCAGGTTTTACTTTAAAATGATGGATCAATGCTTCGGTTTTTTGCAGATCAGCTTTACTTAATGAAGCTAAGTTTTTTTCTACTGGTAAAAACAGCATCAACGCTTCGGCAAATTTTCGGGTGTACAAATTGGAAAGCAACGTAATCAATTGTTTTTTTCCGTTGATTTGCCGCTCGCTTTCAATCAATTCCAAAATATTTTTCTGCGGAAGCAAATCAATTTCAATCCCAGTTCCGGGTTTCCAGTACGAAGAAATTTGCAAAATCGCCGGTCCGCTCAAACCCCAATGTGTGAATAAAATATTTTCTTCAAAACTGGTTTCGCCACAACTTACCCGGCAAAAAATGGAACTGCCGGAAAGCTGTTCGTACCATTGCTGCTCTTTTCCGGTGATCGTCAGCGGCACCAAAGCCGGAGCTGTTTGCGTGATTTGCAGGCCAAATTTTCGCGCTATTTTCAACCCAAAATCTGTGGCACCGAGTTTTGTAATCGGCAAGCCACCGGTTGCAACAACTACTTTTTGGGTTTGAACAATTGCCTCTTTTCCGTTTTGTAAGTAATTGATTGCAAAGCCGATACTGTTTTTATCGATACTTTTTACGGTTGCATCACAACGGATTTCCTGGCCGGTATCGGCACACAAATCCGTAAACATTTTTACAATATCTTTGGCTTTGTTGCTCTCGGGGAATAACTGGCCCAAGGTTTTTTCTTTTCCGTGGATACCACCATAAACTTCAAAAAAGCTGATCGTATCGGGCACCGTAAATTGTGAAAACGCTGATTTACAAAAATGCTCGTTCTCGGAAATAAACTGTTGTGCCGAGGTATTGAGGTTGGTGTAATTGCATCTTCCACCGCCGCTAATCAGGATTTTGGCTCCGGGCGCGCTGTTTTTTTCGAGGATCAAAGTGCGTTTGCCAAGCAATCCGGCTTGCGCAGCACACATCAAGCCGCAGGCACCGCCGCCAATGATGACCGCATCAAAATTTAGGTTTTTTGTTAAATTTGTACCCATGCAAGAATCGCAAATATCAGAATTTGGAAAGATATTAGTCTTTTTAATTTCCGGTTTCCTAATCACCGGCGGAATGCTGGCGTTGAACAAACTCATTGCGCCCAACAAACCCAATGCAGAAAAACTGAAATCCTATGAATGTGGCGAAGAACCCACCGGCTCATCCTGGGTGCAGCTCAACTCCCGTTTTTATGTTATTGCACTGATTTTTTTGCTGTTCGATGTCGAAATGGTGTTTATTTTTTCCTGGGCAACGGTTTTTGGCAGCCATGATTTGATTGCTCAGGATACGCGTTGGGGCTGGCTGAGCCTGATTGAAATGTTTGTTTTTATGGGAATTTTGATCCTTGGTTTGGTTTACGTCTGGGCGAAAGGCGATCTGCAATGGATCAAAACCAAAATTGTAAAACCGGTGGTTGGGGTGAATATTCCGGCTTCAGTTTACGATCAGATCAACGAAATAAAATACACGGTAAAACCTTTTTCCGCAGAAAACGAGACTGAAAATATAGTGATAAAAGAAGCATCGGAAGTTTCAACAACGGTGCGCAAACCAATGTTCAAACCCAAATTAAAAGCTTAAAAATGAGTACAGGAAAAACGATAGAAAACGGCAGCGTGATGATTACCAAGCTGGATGATTTGATGAACTGGTCGCGCCTGTCATCCATCTGGCCCATGACTTTTGGCATTGCCTGCTGCGCGATAGAAATGATGGGTGCCTACGCATCTACTTATGATTTAGACCGTTATGGCGTTTTCCCACGGACTTCGCCGCGGCAATCCGACGTGATTATTATCGCCGGAACGGTTACTTTCAAGATGGCCGAACGCATCAAACGGTTGTACGAGCAAATGCCCGAACCGCGCTACGTGATCTCGATGGGTTCCTGTTCCAACTGCGGCGGCCCTTATTGGGAACATGGCTACCACGTGGTAAAAGGCGTTGACCGGATTATCCCGGTAGATGTTTATGTGCAAGGTTGCCCGCCTCGGCCGGAAGCTTTGATCGGTGGTATTTTAGAGCTGCAAAAAAAGATCGAAAAAGAACAATTGATGAAGGAAATGATTGTCGGATAAGAAGTTTCAAGTTGAAATTTGTCATGCCGAACTTGTTTCGGCATCTCATTAGAAAGGTTTTGAATTTGCTTGAAGGATCCTGAAACAAGTTCAGGATGACAAACGAATACTACTTCTTAAAAGCTTTCATCACGCCCACAGCAGCCAATCCGCCCAAAGTGTACCATAAGACCGTCAGCACTTTAGTCTCAGTTGTTCGATCACTCGGCGCATTGTTCAAACCCATTTTTTTGGGCATAAAAACAGTAACAACACCGGCTGTCAAACCTAAAACCAAACCACGTTTCAACAAACTTTTGCGTTTGCCTGCTCCAATCAAACTGTAATAAACGGCATTGCTCAAAATATCGCCAGCCATCGTCCACCGGTACAATTCTTCTTTACCGTTTGGCTGCGGCAAATGGGCTGCTTTCAACATTTTCACCAATGCTTCTTCGCCGATTAAATGGATTTTTGGTGCATCTTTATCTATTTTACGGTAAGTTTCGTGGATCAGATTTAAAGTGATTGCACCCGCTAACCCGCCGGCCAATGCTGTTGTTAATTTCATCATGTTAAAATTTATTTGGGTAAGTTTTGTTTGAAAATACATTGCGATAAACCTTTAATTTGCAGAAATGGAACAAGCAAATAATCCACTTCACGGCAAAACTTTGGAATCGATCCTGAATGAATTGGTTACTGAACTTGGCTGGCCGGAACTGGGCCAACGCATCCGAATCAAATGTTTTACAGACAATCCAAGCATTAAATCCAGCCTAACTTTCCTCCGAAAAACTGATTGGGCCAGAAAAAAAGTAGAAGATTTATACATCAGTTTTCTGCGGAGCAAAACTAAGCACAAACGCTGATACTGTTTTTATCACCCCAAAATCAGTGCTTGCGTTTGTTGTTCATTTTTGCTTTTTCGCCGGAGCTGAAATTGAAAGTTTTGGCGTTGCTTGCCTTTTTTTCGTGAAAAGCTGCGCCGGGTTCTAAAGGCTGATTTTTAACTTTTGACGGTTTTTGTTCCGAAACTATTGGTTTGTGTTCTTTTTCGATCACCAGATCTTCCGGCAGTTCTGCAACCGGTATTTTTTGCCCGATGGCCTGCTCAATCTTCCGAACAGCATTCAGTTCCAGATCTGTGGCAAAGGTCAGGGCCAGCGTTTCCCGGTTTTCCTGCGGAGAAGGGTTGATGATGCGCTCAACATAAGTTTCCGTTTCCAAAGGCAGCTCAAAATGGATGATGAACGGAATGTTGGATAAATCCGTCAGCTGGCTTTTTTCATTTGCCACAATCAAAATCCTCGTATTCGATGCTTCAAACTGATAAATATCCTGGAAACCCGGCATATCAAAAAATTGCGGATCCAACATAGCAACCTCCAGTTTCATATATTGCTGCAGGCTTTTGTACAAATTTTCGGCCGTAAAAACAGTATTTACAAAAACTACCGCTTTGGTAAACAGCTCGGCATCACGCAAAAATAAATGCAGCAAATTGATTTTAGTACGAAAATTTGGCAATTGGTACAGCAGCTGATCATAAGTAACCAAAGGTGTTTCGCCCAGTTCCTCCACTTCCACCACAGCTGGCAACTGCATAAACGGACTGATCATTTTCAGCAGTTTATCATGCAGCACTTCTGTAAAAACCAGGTGCTGCGCCTTGTCTATACTATTGGCCAGTTCGGCAACGGGCAACTGCAATCCTTGCTTAATAATCAGGTCGGCATCATCCAAAACAAGCAGTTCCACTTTGTTCAGGTTCAAGGCCAGTTTCAGGTAGATGGCACGGGCACGATCCGGCGTAGCTACCACAATATCAGCACCATCCGCCAGCGCATCCAGTTGCGTTTCCATGCCCGGCGCGGGATACAAAGCCACAATTTGCCGGGATTTATTGGTGTTGAACAAAGCAAACTGCTCAGTAATGGCCAGCACTTTTTCTTTGCTTTCGGCCAATACCAGTACGCGCGGCGCATCGCCAAAACCCTGCCTGATCCGGCTTAAAATTGCCAGGATGTAAGTAGTCGTTTTGCCGCAGCCTTCCGGGCCAACCGCAACCAGGTCTTGTCCGCCGGCAATCCGCGGCAAAGTTTTAAGCTGGATTTCTTTGGGATAAGTAAAACCGGCTTCATTGGCGGCGCGCAACACCTGTTTACTGAGCTTGAGTTTATCTGCCCACATGGATTTAAAATATTGAGGATGAATGGGCGAAGTTACGGTTTTGTGATTTAGGTTGAAGAGTGTCTGCGCATCTGCATTATTCGCGCTGTCATTCCGACCGCAGGGAGAAATCTTCATAGAACTGTCATGCTTCTTTTATCGGCATAAAATCATAATTAGTTTATGATTTAGGTTGAGGAAAATAGGAGAACGTAATTTATCTCCGCTATCATTTCGACCTAAAGAGAGAAATCTTTTTTCAAAGCGATTTGCGTAATTCTTCTTTTATCAACTAGAAATTAGTTTTGCTGAAAGAAGATTTCTCCCTTTAGGTTGAAATGACAAAACGTAGAATTTAAAATGCTACGAAAGCAAAAAAGGACTACCGAAGCAGCCCTTTTCAATTTACAATATCGTTTCCGTTTCCAAAATTTCTTTTGACTCTTGCTGCGGCCGGCCGTTTTTAAAAGCTTTTCTCGGCGATAAACCCAGCAACTCAAACATGGCCATGTCGGTATCGAAAGACGGGTTTGGCGTGGTCAATAATTTCTCTCCGGCGAATAAGGAATTGGCGCCTGCCATAAAACACAAAGCCTGCTCCACCGTGCTCATTTCGGTTCTTCCTGCGGAAAGTCGGACTACTGTTTTTGGCATGATAATTCTGGTCGTGGCAATCATCCGCACCATATCCCAAACGGAAACCCGCGGCTGATCGGCCAGCGGCGTCCCTTTGATGGGCACTAAAGCGTTGATTGGCACAGATTCCGGGTGTTTTGGCAAAGTAGAAAGTGTTTTCAGCATCGAAATTCGGTCTTCTACAGTTTCGCCCAAACCAATAATCCCACCGCTGCAAACCGTGATTTTTGCTTTGCGCACATGCTTTAAAGTTTGCAAACGATCATCATAAGTTCGGGTGGTAATGATGCGTTTATAATCATCTTCGGAAGTATCCAGGTTATGGTTATAGGCATACAAACCAGCATCTGCCAGTCGTTGCGCCTGTGCTTCATTTAGCATTCCCAGCGTGCAGCAAACTTCCATATCCAGGGCATTTACTGATTTTACCATCTCAATTACCTTGTCAAAATCGCGGTTGTCGCGCACCTCACGCCAGGCCGCGCCCATGCACAATCGGGAAGCACCACCTGCTTTTGCTTTTTCCGCAGCAGCAATTACTTCGTTTTTTGGCATCATCGCGTGCACATCTACACCGGTATTATAGCGGGCTGCTTGCGGACAATAAGCACAATCTTCCGGGCAGCCACCGGTTTTGATGGAAATCAGCGAACTGATCTGTACCTCGGCATAATCCAGATTTTCGCGGTGCACGGTAGCCGCGCGATAAATTAAATCCAGTAGTGGCGTATGGTATATTGCTGCAATTTCTTCTTCCGTCCAGTTATTTCTGATCTCCGTCATGATGCGCTTTGATTTGCTTTGCACAAATTTAGCAAAAAGTAGAAATCCTTAAAATTTAGGTGGCACAACTACAATTGGAGCTGCTTTCTTTTTAAAAGCCCCAAGTGCAGCACTGATGTTGGATTTTACACCTACAAATACAGGAAACAAATTGACACTGGTATTTTGAACTTTGCTAAAATTGTGCATGTATCGGCCCTGCACAAAAATTGTAAAAGCAGAACTCAGGGAAATATCGGCACCCAAACCAGCCTCCGCAGAACCGGTAAAAGTGTATTCATTAACTTGGGTTGCTGATAATTGCTGTGTATTTACTTCGATATTGGGCAAATTGGTTAAACCTAAGCCCGGGCCAATAAATCCATATAAACTCAAGTGGTTCAAGTTGATACGATATCCCGGCGTTACCTCCAGCATATAAAATGTGCTGCTGCCATATTTGATGCGGTATGGATTACCTGCCTCATCAGAATAATTTTGATAATAACCGTACGATATCAAATCTAAAACACCCATGAGAAAAAACTTATTGTTTTTTGCACGAAGCTCAATTCCCAGATTGCTAGAAAATTCAGGTTTTAAAATATCATGGATTGTACCGCTGTTAAAGCCGTAGCCAAAGCCGCTGACGCTAAACAACTGTGTACTGTCTTTTTTGGTACTTTGGGCAACTAAGTTTTGTGCAACTAATAAGCTGAAAAGAAGAAAAACTGCTCGTAAATTTTTTTTCATGACTGATTTTATGGAGAGAAAGGTTTTGTTTTTCTAACAGAACAACTTGTACGATTATTGTTTGGCTGCCGGATGCTTCTTTTACAACAAAAATTTTGAAGCCAGACCGAGGATCAGCAAAAAGCCAAAACAATCGGTAAAAGTAGTAATGATGATGGAGGAAGCTACCGCCGGATCAATGCCAACGCGTTTTAAAAGCAGCGGGATGGACGAGCCGGTCAGTCCTGCAATGAGTAAATTACCTGTCATCGAAAGAAACAAAACAAAGCCTAATTTGATATTGTGATCATAAAAAACAGCAATCAAAAACACGATCACGCCATTGGATGCACCGTTGACAAACCCAACCAGAAACTCTTTCAAAACTGTAACATAAGCCTGCCGGTCACTTAAATTAATCAGCGAAATCCGCCTGACGGTTACCGCAAGTGCTTGAGTGGCAGCATTTCCGCCCATCCCGGCAATAATAGTCATGTAAGACGAAAGGATAACCAGCTTGGAAACTGTAGCATCAAAACTACGGATCACGGCGGCTGCCAGAAAAGCGGTCCCCAAATTAATAATCAGCCAGGGCAACCTACTTTTGATCGCATCCTGCCAAGTTCCGCCCAGTTCTTCATCTTCGGAAACGCCAGCGATTTTTAAAATATCTTCGGTGCTTTCTTCCTCCAAAACATCAATGATGTCATCCACAGTGATTCTGCCCAGTAGTTTCAACCCATCGTCCACCACCGGGATGCTGGTTAAGTTATATTGCGAGAACATGCGCGCCACTTCCTCCTGGTCCATTTCGGCTTTCACGTACACAAAATCGCGGTTTACCATATCCGCCACCTGCACATCCATACGCGATTTCAATACTTCTTTTACCGACAGAAAACCTTGAAGCACATCTGAGTTATCCACCACATAAATATAAAAATCATCCATTTCTTCGGATTGCCGGATGATTTCGTCCAGAGCTTCTTTTTTGGTGAGGTTGATGTTTACTTTAATGATTTCAGTGTTCATCAAACCACCGGCCGTATCCTCATCGTAGCTCAGCAGGTTGCGGATGTTTGTGGCGTCTGCTTCATCCAGATGCTCCAGGATTTCCTGTTGGTCTTCCTCGTCCATTTGCGAAATCAGGTCCGTGGCATCATCATAATCTAGTTCTTCAACAATTTCCGAACGTTTTTCAGGGTTGAGGTTGAACAGGATTTCTTCCGGGTGATGCTCCTCGTCCATCTCGGCCAAAACTTCCGAAGCCACATCGCTGGGCAAAATATTTACAATCCGCTCACGTGCTTCCGGCGAAACTTTCCCGCACAGATCTGCAATTTCGGAAGCGTGATAATCCTCCAAAAAAGCTACTAAAGACGTGTCATCCCGCTCCAGTGCCTGCCGGATCAGCATTAAATCATTTTTATCAATATCAAAAGATGGCATCCGCCTAAGTTACGGTTTTGGGCCGGAAACAGTTGCCGGTTTTAAGTTGCAAGTTTTGGGTTGATACCATTGCATACTGTTTTTATCGGCCTAAATTAGTTATAGCTTGCCAACTTCTTTTTTCAGGCTGAAAGATATTGCATACTGTTTTTAGCACATAAAAAAAGGCAAGCCAACTGGCCTGCCTTTCATATTTATAAAATAAAGATTGATCTAACTCTTTGGGTTCAAAGCCAGCTCAATTCGTTCGCTCAAATCCATCAAATGATAATTGCTCAAACTATCCGAAGTAGCCGGCAAAGCAGTTTTAATCATTGCATGGATGCTGCGCAACTGCGCTTTGGCAACAGACATGACGTCGGTATCTTCTTTTTCCGGATCTGGCGCGTCATTCGGGCCTCTCCGGCCGCCGCCTGCCTGTGCAAATAAAATTGCGGTTGCTGTTGCAGATGCCGGTTTAATCAGTTCAATCAGCTTGGCCACGTACATTTTTTGCAGGTTGCGGCGGTAAACATCTATCGGCTGATTGGTTTTCACTTCCTTAAAAATCATCGTCTGCATATCACCAAAAAAATCAGTGATTTTGTAAGCACTGGCTCCGTTGGCCGCTTCTGCAGAAATCATTTTATACAAGTTGTGATTGGTGACGATCCTGTCCAACACGCTGTTTTGCAGCTTGTAAATTATCTGCACCGGGTTTTGGCCGATGTCGCTCATAATCTGCTTGTTTAGCATCCAGGTTGGCGTGGTAAACAATTGCTGGTCTAAAAACAGCATCGCTTCTTTTTGGGTTGATGCCGGTACATATTCATAAACAACACCAGTTTGTTCCACCGTTTTTGGGTTCTCATAAATGCCGCCGATGTTTTTACTCACGTGGCCCATATATCGCCCAAACTGGGTGGTCAGCTGGTTGTACATATTTTCCAGGTTATCATAACCTTCATTTTTTTCGCTCGTCCATTCGGGTAGTTTTACGATGATGCGCTGCAAATTTTTGATGCCGTAAGTGCTGGCTTTCATCGCATTATCACTTAAATCCTCACTTTGCGAATGCGGATCGTCCGGGTTGGATTCTGTTCCGAAAAACAAGCGTCTGTCTTTCAAACGGGCAACAGACATTTTATTCAATGCCGAAACTTCCGCTGCTGCACTTTTGTATTCCGGCATTGCTTTATAGCCCCATTCAATCGCCCATTTATCATAATCGCCAATTCTTGGGTAAATGCCCGCCGGTTTGATGTTATCTTCCGGTTGCGCCACATAATTAAAACGTGCATAATCCATGATGGAAGGCGTATGTCCGTTGGCTTCTACAAAAGCTTTGTTCCGAAGCATTTCTGTTGGCACCGTTGAACTTGAACCAAAATTATGGCGCAGACCCAACGTGTGGCCAACTTCGTGCGAAGACACAAAACGGATCAGATCGCCCATCAGCTCATCACTAAAAACCATTTTGCGTGCTCTTGGGTCGATGGCTGCAGCTTGCGTCATATACCAATCGTGCACCAGTTTTTGCACATTATGAAACCAGTTGATATGCGTTTCCAGAATTTCGCCACTGCGCGGATCAGAAATATGCGGGCCGCTGGCATTTTCAGTTTCAGAAGGTTTGTAAACGATAACCGAATGGTTGGCATCATCCAAACTCCAGGTAGAATCCAGCTTGGAAGTTGGGGCGATCCTGGCCACAATCGCATTTTTAAAACCTGCTTTTTCAAACGCTTTCTGCCAGTCGTTTACACCGGCGATCAGATAAGGCTGCCATTTTTTTGGCGTTGCCGGATCGATGTAATACACAATCTGCTTTTTCGGTTCCACCAGTTCGCCGCGCTTGTATTTCGCCATGTCCTGCGGTTTCGGTTCCAATCGCCAACGGGCAATCAGCTGCACTTCTTTTACGCCTTGCGGGTTTACATCAAAATCAGTATAACCTGTTGTGAAATAACCGATCCGCGGATCAAAAAAACGTGGCTGCATCGGCACTTTGGGCAAAACCAGCATGGAAGTATTTAGTTCAACTGTTTCTGATCCGGAAGAAGCCGCACCTCCACCAGCAGGCAATGCGGGCGTAGCAACGCGGCCAAACGGAGAAGCTGCCGCCGTCAAACTATAAGTTTTTACTGTGCTGATCTCGATATTATTGGAAAAGCTACGGATATTTTCAATATAACTTCTATCAGACAACAAGCTGCCCAAACGAAAACGTTGCTTGGCATTAGATGAACTGAAGAAAAACACATCGTTATCACCGTTGATATAATCCGTTACATCAATCACACTTCCTTTGCTGTCCGGCGAATAAGCAGCTACATTGAAAGCCGCTGCAATTGCTTGAATATTAGACCGCTGCACGGCCTGATACATAGATTTTGTACTATCCGGACTGTAAGTTCTGTAAGAAATTTTACGCATAAAAATGCGGTTGCTTGGCCCTTTTTCAAACCGAACCACGCTGCTGCCGATCTGATCACCTGCATATCCGCCTGCTTCCCGCACTTCGGCACCGGCACGCGAAATCCGGCTGACCACCAAAATTTCTCGGTTTAGCACGCTGTCGCCAATTTCAAAGTAATATTTGTCATCCACTTTGTGGGTTTTAAACAAACCGCGGCGTGTTACAGCTTTATCGGTGATAACCGTTTTGTAAGGTTTGGGTTGTACCCGGGTAACCGCCCCGGCAAAACTTGATGGCAATGCCGTTCGGCGTGTAGAATCAGCCGGACGTGTTTGTGCGGCAAGCATCGATGCCAAACCTGCTGCAAACAATACAGTAGTAAATATTTTCTTCATTAATGCTGTTTTTATGCTGCTAAAATTAGTGCTTTCTGCCAAAACAATGCGCTTGATGAAAGGAAATGACGTATAACTTTATAGTTACAAACGTTTTAGGTAAAACAAGGATAATTTTCTTTTAAAACAGCATCCAGGTTTTGCTAATCTTTCTGATACTGTTTTTATCGGCATAAAATCAGGATTCAACTTATCCCAAAATTTAAATGGCATAGATATAAATTTGAGTTGTTCTGTGTAAACCTTTAATCAAAACAAATCTTTAAAGAGAATAAACTTTTAAAATTTGCCATAGTCTCATCACTATAAACAAACGTAAACTGCTTTTTAAAAAATCATATAGTGAAAAAGATAAATTATATATCCGGGTTTGCAAAGCAACTGTTTTTAGCAGGCCTAATTGTTTTGACTTCATTTTCTATTGCTGAAGCACAACGCGGCGGACATGGTGGTGGTGGCAGAAGTTTTGGTGGTGGCGGTAGAAGCTTTAGCGGTGGCGGCAGAAGTTTTGGCGGAGGCATAAGTGCTGCTCCTCGTGCTGGTGGCGGTTTTGGCGGAGGCAACCGTATTGCAGCCGGGCCGCGTTTTGCACCTGGCAGAAGTTATGGCGGAGGCATTCGCGGTGGCATAAATCTTAACCTGAATTATCGCGGCGGTTATGGCTATGGTCGCTCCTATCCTTATTACGGAGGCGGATTTTATGGTGGCGGTTATGGTGCTTACTATCGTGGCTATTTCCCGCGTATCGGTTTCTATATCAACACGTTGCCTTATGGTTATTATCCGTTTTCTTATGGCGGCTATCCATATTATTATAATGAAGGCTTGTTTTATCAGCAATACAACAGTGGCTACCAAGTAGTTGCGCCACCGGTTGGTGCCGAAGTTCCTCGTTTGCCAAGAGGTGCGCAGGACATTACCATCGATGGAAAACAATACTTTGAAAAAGACGGCATTTATTATCTGCCGATCATCAATCAAGATGGTAGAAAAGTATATCAGGTGGCCGGAAAAGATGGCGTATTGAATACAGATGACAGTCAGCAAGATCAACAATACAACAACGACGCGTCGCAAACCAACAACTCATATCCGCAGCAACAGTACAACGATACTTTGCCACGTGTTGGTGATGTTGTCAACTCCATTCCAGCAGGCAGCCGGAAAGTAAAAATCAACGGCGAAAAGCTTTTTGTTTCTCCGGATGGCATTTATTATCAGGAAGATAACTCCGGTGATACACGGATTTTTAAAGTAGTTGGTGTACCATCAGAAGATGGCGGAACCGATACAATTGCCCCATAATTTAATTCCAACATAGTAACAAAAAACCCAATACTGGTTTATCCGGTATTGGGTTTTTCAATTTCAGGTCGATAAAAGAAGCATTGCATTTCCGCCAAAACAATTACTTCTTTTTTCCTTTCGTCAGTTCGCTTTCTGATTTTAAAGCTTCGTTGCCGTTTTTCTGCTCTACCAAAACAGCAGGATTTTCTTTACTGGCATTGCGTTTTACCGTTGCGTTTTTGATTTTCTTTTCAACCGGCTCGGTAAAAGTTTCTTTCACTTTTCCTTCCGCCTCGCCTTTGCCAAATTTCCAGGTAACGTCATCTCCTTTTTTCATGTTGATTCTTGTTGTTTTCTTTAACTAATTAAAACTTTTGATGGAAAAAAGTTTAGAAATTGATGCTTCTTTTAGCAAATTTTTTTAAGCTGATTTGTAACAATCGCTTTTCAAAACGATCAAATGCCATTTCTCACCTCAAACCAAAACCCGATGAACTGGAAATTCAAACTTAAAAAGCCCGAAAATCAACCCAAAAAATCCAAAGCTCGCGAATGGCTGGATGCCGTATTATTTGCTCTTGTGGTTTCCACGATTTTCCGTGGCTTGCTGTTTTCTGCTTATGCCATCCCCTCCGGCTCGATGGAACGCTCCTTGTTGGTTGGCGATTATCTGTTTGTCAGCAAAATCAGTTACGGCCCGCGGCTGCCTTTTACGCCGGTTGCCATTCCGTTTTTAGAATCGACTTTAACCAACGACAGCATCAAAACCTATTGGGGTGGCCTGAAATTGCCGTACTTCCGGTTGCCGGGTTTGTCGGAAATTAAAAAAGGCGATGTGGTGGTTTTTAATAAACCGGAAGAAATTGACAAGCCGGTTGATGTGCGGACGTTGCTGATCAAACGCTGCCAGGCCACGCCGGGTGATGTGCTGACGATTGTAAACGGACAGGTTTTTATCAATGGAAAAGCAAACCCAAACGCGGCTACGGCACAAACTTCCTACGAGGTAAAGACGGACGGACGCGACATTAATCCGCAAATTTTCCAGGATTTGCATATCGAAATCCGGCAGCAACTGGCCGAAAATACTTTTGAAATGATCATTCCAACCGAAAACCTATCCATCCTGAAAAGCTATTCCAATGTGAAATCTATTAAGCCAATTATCAAACCAAAAGGCGAATTTGATTTGCAGGTATTTCCGCACAATGAGCATTTTAAATGGAACGAAGATAATTTTGGCCCGCTTGTTTTGCCCAAAAAAGGGATGACAATTGCTTTAAATGATTCGACTATGGTTTTATACAAACGCGCCATCGAGTTTTATGAAAACAACAAAGTAGTGCAAAAAGGCAATGCTGTTTTTATCAATGGAAAATTGGCGGATCATTATACTTTTAAGTTCAATTATTTTTGGATGATGGGTGATAACCGACACAATTCGCTGGATTCCCGTTTTTGGGGATATGTTCCTGAAGATCATGTCATTGGCAAAGCGATGATTACCTGGATGAGTGTGGACAGTTCAGCTTCACTTATAAATAAAATTCGTTGGGACAGGATTTTGAAAGTGATCAATTAGTAATAAAATTTAGATTTTCTAAAAAGAATTTATTCATTCTAAACGCTTTTTTGTTGATATTTGGTAAATGGTGATTATCAGTTATGGGAAATTAAAAGCTTTTTTTGACGAACATGCGGGTGCAAAGGATGCTTTAAATAACTGGTATCGTATTGTTTTAAAAGAGGACTGGTCTGATTATCATGCTGCAAAACGAACCTTTAATACAGTGGATGCAATCGGTAATGACCGTTTTGTTTTCAATATCAGAGGTAATAATTACCGCTTAGTTGCGATGATATTTTTTGATGTTAGAACGGTTTTTATTCGTTTTGTAGGCACACATAAAGATTATGATAAAATTGACTGTTTAACTATATAATACTTGTATGAAAGAAATAGAGACGGAAATTGGTTACAGCAAAGTGATAGAGAAGATTGATAATCTAATGGCGAAAGGAAGTAAAAATGTTTCTGAAGAAGAACTGGCTGAAATTCAGAAACTTGCCATGGCTGCACAACAATTTGAACAGGAAAAATACACAATTGAATCACCGTCTACGCTGGCAGGAATGATTGAAATGAAGATGTTTGAGATGCGTTTGAAACAAAAAGACCTTGCAAAAAAATTGAATGTAAGTAACACAAAATTATCATTGATTTTGAACGGTAAACAAAAACCTGATATTGACTTCTTAAAACGCATTCATAAGGAATTAAATGTAAACGCAGAATTTATTTTAGAGCATGTTTAAATTTTTATCAGTATAAAAAAAGCTTCCTCAAACATAAGGAAGCTTTTTTTACAAGTTATTTTTCCGCAGAAATTAATGTTTCAACGTGTCTTTCAAACCATTGGTGCTGTCTTTCATCGAGCCGGTTTTTAAGCCAACGGTATCAGAACCACCGGGTTTTGCACGGTCACCGTTAGAACTATTGCAAGCTTGTATTCCACCGGTTACAGTAAGGATCAGGACAAATAAAATAAGTTTTTTCATAAATATATTTTGAGCTGTTTAACTATTTCGGAGATTTTTGTGTGCTTTTTTGATAAACCGAATCAGCACCAGTCATGCCTTGAGCAGTAGTTGTTCCGTTGGCATTGGTGTTGCTGTTGGCATTAGCATTGGTGTTGGTATTAGTGTTGCCTCTCGGTAATGTGCCGTTGGGTATAATGCCGCCAACTTCATTTCTACGGTTGTCGGTAGTGTGGGATGAATCATTACCAGCAGTTTGTGATTGGTTGGTTGGCTGTCCGGCTTGAGAATCTGTATTGCTTTTATCACGGCCACCATTGCAAGCCGTTAATGAACTGACAGCCAACATAATTATAATGGCTAAAGTTATTTTTTGAGTTTTCATATTTGTTGGTTTGATATTCGGAGAACAGCATTTTTTAGAATTAGTTTAAATGGATTGCGCAATTTATTTGCTTCAAAACAAAGTTTTATAGCACCTTGTTATCCTCAGCATGGAAACCAAACAAACATTTTCGGAAATAATTAAAGGTGATAAACCTGTTCTGGTAGATTTTTTTGCCACTTGGTGCGGCCCTTGCAAAACGCAGGCACCGATTTTGGACAGCCTAAAAAATACTTTGCATGAAGAAGTAACCATTTTGAAAATTGATGTGGATAAAAATCCGAAAGCGGCTGCAGCGTATCAGGTGCAAGGCGTGCCAACGCTGATATTATTTAAAAACGGGGAAGTAAAATGGCGACAATCCGGTGTGGTGAGTAGTGCACAATTACAGCAGGTAATCAAAAATGCACGGTAAAAACAGTATCAGAAACTTTCGTTTAACTGTTCATTAAGTTTGAGGCTCAGCAACCGGCTGCATTCGTAAAAATATCGTTTTCGACTGAAACCTAAAACCCAACGAATGCCATGTGTAGCGTTGGTTAAAAAAACCTCTTCGGCCTCATTCAAAATCTGCGGATTAATCTGCGCTTCGGTAATTTGGATATTATTTTTCAAGGCCAATTCGATCACCACTTGCCGCATCACACCTTTGATACAACCTTCACTTAAAGCCGGTGTGTACAAAACACCGTTGTACTTGATAAAAATATTGGCCGTGGTAGATTCGCACAAAAAACCGTTTTGATTGAGTAAAAAAGCATCATCCAACCGGTTTTTTTGTTTGTAAATCCCGGCCAGAACATGGTTTAAAGAATTGCAGGTTTTGTGGTTGGAAAGTAGATTGATAGCTTTCGGCACTTCTTCGTAAACATTGATGATCAAACCACGAGCATTTAAGCTATATTGATGATCTTCAAGGGTTTCCCATTCTATACTGTAACCAAATTTTTGTTCTATCGGTGTGGTTGCCCCTTCCGAATCCCGAAAAACCGTTAACCGCAAAAGTCCGTTTTTAGCTTTGTTCCGATTAGAAAGTTCTCGGGATTTTTCCTGTAGAAACGCTGAGTCCAATTTGGCATAATTCTCTAATTGCAACGCTTTCATTCCCTGTTGCAAACGCTTGGCATGATGCGTGGCAAACTGCAAATTACCCCGGATCATACGCATGGTTTCAAACAAGCCATCGCCGTAATGGAACGCCCGATTGTTCAACCGAAGTACCTGCTGCTCTGCCGGAATAATGGCACCATTGTAATTGAAAAATAATAAAGCCATTACAATTTAAGACAAACTTTCAACCGTTTCATTACTGCCATAAGCAACATATTTCTGCCATTTTTCCAAAGCCAAACGGAAATCATCCGGCAAAGTTGCTTCAAAATTAACGTATTTTTGGGTTGAAGGATGGATAAAACCTAACGTTTGCGCGTGCAGTGCCTGCCGTGGAAGCAGCTCAAAACAGTTTTCTACAAATTGCTTGTATTTAGTAAAAACCGTTCCTTTCAAAATTTTATCCCCTCCGTAAATTGCATCATTAAAAAGCGGATGGCCAATATGTTTTAAATGCGCCCGGATTTGATGCGTGCGGCCGGTTTCCAGCTGGCATTCTATCAGCGTAACATAATTTAAACGCTGCAAAACTTTGTAATGCGTTACGGCCCACTTTCCTTTTTCTTCGTCGTCATAAATAGACATGACGCGCCGGTCTTTCAAACTCCGCCCAATATAACCCGTTATTGTTCCGTCTTTTTCCAGATCGCCCCAAACCAAAGCCAGATATTTTCGGGTGATGGAATGATCAAAAAACTGCCGCGCCAGCCAGGCCATTGCCCGTTCGTTTTTGCTGATCACCAGCAAACCGGAAGTATCTTTATCAATCCGGTGCACCAAACCTGGCCGGCCGGTATTGCCCGGCAATTCCGGCAATTGGTTAAAGTGATACACCAAACCATTCACCAGCGTGCCTTCATAATTGTTAAAACCCGGATGCACCACCATGCCCGCTACTTTGTTGACAATCAGCACATCATCATCTTCGTACATAATATTGAGCGGCAAATTTTCCGGATAAACTTCTGTATCGCGTGGCGGATGCGGCAAAACCACCGAGATCACATCCTGCGGTTTCACTTTGTAGCTGGCCTTGATAATTTTATCGTTCACCAGTACGTTTCCCAGATCAATGCCGTTTTGAATGCGGTTCCGGGTAACGTTTTCCATCCGGTTCATCAAAAATTTATCGATGCGCAGCAACGCCTGGCCTTTATCCACCACTATCCGCAAATGCTCAAAAAGCTCCTGTTCTGTTTCCTGCTCGTTCAGTGTTTCCTCGTTCATCAACCACAAAAGTAGCTTTTTTTCAAGGAACCATTTTTTAGGACCAAACGTAAAAACCAACATGCACAAATTTTATAAAACACTGATTGCCGGCTCAATGCTTCTTTTATCCACCCAAATCCAAGCACAGGATTATATCTCGGCTTTGGTGAAATCCGGACCCGACAATGCTACCAAACTGGCAAATGCTTATCTGCAACCGCTTTTCAAAGGTTTTGGCAACGGCATCAACACCGGCTGGAACAATACTGCAAAAACCAAAAAACTGCTCGGTTTTGATCTCCGCGTAAGTGCTTCGGCCGTATTTATTCCGCCAGCTGATAAAACTTTTGACATCACCCAAATCGGGCTGTCAAACAACCTGCGCCCAGCAGATGCCAGCAAAACTATGGCGCCAACGATCGGCGGCAACATTGTGGCTCCGCAAATTTCTGTTTATGATGACAACAACCGCAAACTGGAAACTTTGACACTTCCGTCCGGCGTGCTTTCCGTCATTCCGGCACCGCAAATCCAGCTCACCGGCGGTTTGGTTTATCACACGGATGCCACGGTCCGCTATATGCCATCCGTTAGTTTTGGCAGCAATATAGGTTCCGTTTCGATGTTTGGTTTTGGGTTGAAACACAATATTTTACAGGATTTTGTGGGGAAAACAGCTGATAAAATCATTCCGTTGGATGTGGCTTTAAGTGTTGGCTTTACACAGTTAAAATATCATTTGCCGGTGAGCGTACAACCCGATCAGGGCGCGCAACCAAAAGATAATCAGCAGAATACGGATTTTAGCAACCAGCGAGTTGAAGGCAAATTCAACGGTTTCAATGCTGAAGTAATCGTGTCCAAACAAATCCTGTTCTTCACACCTTTTGCCTCCGTTGGCTTTTTAACGGCTAATACCAACGTGGGTTTGCTGGGCAATTTCCCTGTTACTACTGGCATCAACAATATTGTGCAGCAGCAGCCCACCTATACTACTTTTACCAACCCAATTTCAATCAAAGAAAACAGTGTGCGCAATGTAAAAGCAAGTTTGGGTTTCCAGCTCAACCTGGTGTTTTTCCGTTTTTATGCTTCTTATACGGCCTCGCAATATCAGTCGGTTAATGCCGGTATTGGTTTCGGTTTGTAAATTGGTTTCCTTTACGGGATGGATTTTCCGATCAACAGCCCGGTTCAAAAAATTGAGGATGCTGTTTTTACCAACCTAAAATTGGAGTTGTACCTCAAGCGCGATGATCTGATCCATCCGTTGATTTCGGGCAACAAATGGCGCAAACTTAAGTATGTTTTGCAGGAAGCCGGGCTTCAGCATAAAACCCATTTGGTTACCTTTGGCGGCGCGTTTTCAAACCATTTGCTGGCTACTGCGGCCGCCGGAGCCAGTTTCAATTTCCAAACAACAGGCTTTGTCCGGGGCGAAAACGTGCAAAACGATACACTTTTTATGTGCCGTTTGCTGGGGATGAAATTGATTTTTACCGATCGCGAAAGCTATCAGCACAAACCGGAGCTGTTTGCAAAACACTTTAAAAATGATCCTGAAGCTTTTTTTATAAATGAAGGTGGCGCATCTGCACAAGCAGCTTTGGGTTGCAGCGAACTGGTAGCCGAACTGCCGGAACGATACGATCATTTGTTTTGTGCCTGTGGAACCGGAACCACAGCTGCCGGAATTATCAATGGCTTGAATAACAATAATTTATCAACCCAATTCCATGCCGTTCCGGTTTTTAAAAACGCAGATTGGATGCGGCAGGAGATCGAAAAATACCTGCTAAAAGAAGCATCGTTTATCAACCATACCAATTATGGTTTTGGCGGCTATGCGAAAACCACGCCGGAACTCATCCAGTTTATTCAGCGATTTATATCGGCAACAGGCATTTTGATCGATCCGGTTTATACCGGAAAAATGCTGTTTGCCATTTATGACCTTGCCCGAAAAAACTACTTTTTGCCCGGTTCAAAAATCCTGGCCATCCACACCGGCGGAACTTTTGGCCTGCTCGGTATGAAGAATAAATTCGGTGATAGTTAAGGCGTTTCGGCACAAAATCATTTCCTGGATTTAAAAAGCAAATGAAGTTTTGTTTTACTTTGAGCTGCGGTTTTGGGGCGATAAAAGAAGCATTAGTTACTTCAAACCCAACTTATTTGAACAAGTTAAAATTGAATCAGCATGAAAAATATTTTGAACAACAGACGGGGTTTTATCAAAACTGCGTCCGTAGCAACTTTGGCAGCCATCACCATTCCCGAAATTATCTCGACTGCTTTTGCTACAGAAAAAACAAAACTGCTGCTTGCCAAAAACGATACCATTTTATTTCAGGGCGATTCTATAACTGATTGGGGCAGAGACAGAAGCAAGAACGAAACCAATACCACCAGTGCGCTCGGTTCGGGC
>CAXSBZ010000046.1:0-24940 GCA_964236465.1 uncultured Sphingobacteriaceae bacterium
CCAAACGCCCCTCTTCGCTCTAGCAAAGAAGGGCGTTTTTATGACCAAGAAAAAACCTTTCGCCTAAGCCACATTATCTTCAAGAAAATAATATCAACCTATAGCGAAATCAGCTTAATAAAAGATAAAATCTTCACAATACTTCTTTTATACAGGTAAAAGTATAATGTAATCCAGAGAAAGAAAAGCATAATATTGCTACATCTGGATCAGTTTTTTAGGGTTATTCTGTGCAAAGTGATAGATCAAATTTTTTACATAATCGTTTTCCGGGTAAGGTTTTAATACTTCTTTTATCGCCTTTAAATCAGTGCGGTTAAAAGTTTTTTCAACATATCCAATTCCACAAAACTGTCCTTTCTCCATCAAAATAAGACTTTGTTCTGCTGCTTCACGGCCTTCATCATAGATTAAAAAAGTAGGCATATTGATACGTAAATGCTCTATAGCTTTCAAAACACGTAAATTATAAACTGTCGGATGTTCTATCCCTAAGCAAGCACCTTTACAATGGTAATTGATAATACCAGTACACTCTTGCTCATTTTGCTGTACAAAGCATAATTTGGGGCATAAATCAAAATCTATCATCAACTTCCTCAACAACTCGTAACCTTCCAGCATCAAACCAAAGCTGTAAACGGATTGCTGATATTTTTTTTTCTTTCCGACAGCCAATCGTAAATAACCATTTTGATCTTCAAACTGATACAATGCATAAGCCTGATCAAAACGCTTTAAAGCACGATTATGCTCCGGCCATAACCGCTTGATTTCGGTTGCTTCCAGAATAAGTGCAATCAGTTCAGTACCACAAATTTGCCAGGTAATGTTATAAATATCACGCAGGAAATTTTGTCTTTGCCGATTAGGATTATTTCCGGAGAAATGACTGTTTACACGTTTTTTAATATTTTTTGCTTTTCCAACATATATTACTTTTCCTTTTTGATCGTGGAAATAATAAACACCCGGATTTTTAGGCAACTCATCCATGATATTTTTAGGAAGATGGGGCGGAAGCAGTTGTTCTTTAGATTTAATTAACAAAGATTGCTCCACATGGCCTTGCTGATCCTGATCCAAAAGCATAGAAAATAAAGTTGCTGTTGCAAAAGCATCTCCCATAGCGCGGTGCCGGCTGTTATTTTCTATACCTAACTGATGGCAAAGTTTACCCAAACTGTAAGAAGGGTAACCTGGAATTATTTTTCGACTCAATCTAACTGTGCATAATTTTTTGCATTGCAGATCAAACCCGGCTGCTGCCAAATGGTATCGAACAAAAGAATAATCAAAATTTACATTGTGTGCAATAAAGATTTTATTGTGCAGCAAATTGTAAATTTCAGCCGCAACGTCTGCAAAAAGCGGTGCTTCTTTTACCATATCATTATTGATGCCGGTAAGTGCCTGGATGTAAATTGGTATCGGTTGCTGTGGATTGATCAGCGATTGAAACTGATGATAAATTTTTTGTCCATCGTGCAAAATAATAGCAATATCCGTAATTCCGTTCGCGCTGGCATGGCCACCAGTTGTTTCAATATCAACAATTGCATACATAAGTAAAAAATCTTGCCAAGCCGTAATTTTGTACAACTCGCCGTAAAGATAAGTATAACTAAATTTGTTAGTAAGTAGGTAAAGCTTATTTCGTTAAAAAAGACTCCAGTTTTTACCCGATAAAAGAAGCATGTAATCCTTGTTAAATTCTTTCCCGCTTTATGCCAAATTATCTAACTTCACCCCAAATCATTTTAAAATACATGAAATTATTAGACGGAAAAGTAGCTTTGATAACTGGTGCTTCAAAAGGGATCGGGCGTAAAATAGCAGAAAAGTTTGCTGAACATGGTGCAAAAGTTGCTTTTACTTATTTATCGTCTGTGGAAAAAGGACAAGTTTTGGAACAGGAATTACAGCAGTTCGGAACTCAGGTAAAAGGCTATCAATCAGATGCTTCTAATTTTATTCAGGCAGAGAAATTGATTAATGATATTGTTGCAGATTTTGGTACAATTGATATTGTGGTGAATAATGCCGGCATTACTAAAGATGGTTTGCTGATGCGCATGACGGAACTACAATGGGACGAGGTTCTAAATGTAAACCTGAAATCAGTTTTTAATGTGACAAAAGCAGCATCAAAAATTATGATGAAAAACCGCAATGGTGTATTTATCAATATGAGTTCTGTAGTTGGTGTGCAGGGAAATGCCGGTCAGGCTAACTATGCAGCCTCAAAAGCCGGAATTATTGGTTTTTCAAAATCGATTGCCAAAGAATTAGGTTCGAGAAATATCCGTACAAATGTAGTTGCTCCGGGATTTATCCATACGGAAATGACAGAGGTTCTGGATTCGAAAGTAGTACAAAGCTGGACTGACGCTATCCCGCTAAAACGTGCCGGCGAAACAGAAGATGTGGCGAACACCTGCGTTTTCCTGGCTTCGGATATGAGCAGTTATATCACTGGTCAGGTGTTTCCGGTTGATGGTGGAATGCTTTAGTTATTCGTATTTTTCGACATAAAATTGAAAGAAGAAGAAATTAAAAAAGTTATTTTAAAACTTGCTGAACAGCGTGGGATAGATAAAACCATTTGTCCTTCGGAGGTAGCCAGAAATATGTTTGGCGAAAACTGGCGAAACAATATGCAAAACGTCCGCGATGCAGCCTTTGATTTGGAAGCAAAGAATGAAATCATCATCATGCAAAAAGGACAAAAAGTCGATCCAAAAGAAATTAAAGGACCAATAAGAATCCGTATCCAAAAAAATCCCGATTAACCGAACAAGCTAAGCCACAATAGTTTAAACCAAATATGCTGTATTTATTTTCGGTTTCATGGGGAACAGTTTCCGGCTGGTGGACGGTTGCCTGTTTGATGCTGGCTGTTTTATATAGCATCATTTTGTATCGGCAGCCTGTAAATCTTGATAAAACTTGGAGAAATGTTTTGTTAGCAACGCGGGCAATTGCTGTTTTTATCTTGTCTTTTTTGCTGCTTTCTCCGTTGATCAAAAAAGTAGATCAGCATCTGCAAAAACCACTGATTCTGGTTTTGCAGGATAATTCCTCTTCCATAAAGCAGTTTGCAGCCAAAAATTTTCAGCCGAAATCCTTTTTAGAACATTTGCATCAGCTCAGTAAAAATCTGGGTGAGGATTACGACGTTCAGGAATTTCATTTTGATAAAAGTTTATCCAACGGTTTATCAGATTCTTTAAACGGGAAACAAACTGATATTTCCGATGCGTTTCAAGCTTTAAATAATCGTTTTGGCAATCAAAATATTGGTGCAGTAATTCTGGTTTCAGATGGTTTGTATAACCGCGGAAGTTCTCCTGTTGACCTTGCTTCAACCTTAAAAACCAATATTTATACAGTTGCTTTAGGTGATACAACCCCAAAAAAAGACGTACTGATTGACCATGTAGATTATAACAAAACAGCTTTTTTAGGAAATGATTTTGTGGCAAATGTATTTGTAGCAGCAACTCAAACTAAAGGAAATGGCTTGAAATTGCGGGTAATCGAAGATGGGAAACCAGTTTTGACCCAACAAATTCCTGTCTTGTCCAATAATTTTAAAAAATCTTTTCCAATCAAAATTAATGCTGATAAAAAAGGCATCCGAAAATACGAAATAAGTTTGCAGCCTGTTGCTAATGAAATTTCTACGACAAATAACGCAACAACAATTTATGTTGAAGTGATTGACAACCGAAAGAAAATCCTAATCCTTTACGATGCGCCACACCCTGATATTGCAGCTTTGCGGCAAGCACTGGAAAGCAATCAAAACTATGAGGTGAAAACAAGTTTGTGGAGTGATTTTGATCTGAATAAACTCAATATTTATAATCTGCTAATCCTGGAACAATTGCCCAATAATCGAGTCAACTTACAACCTTTAATGGCTCAGGCGGATCGGCAGAAAATGTCTTTGTGGTATTTACTGGGTGCGCAGAGTAATATTTCTCAATTTAATTCACTGCAAAATCAGATCAATATTAGCAGCAGCAACCAAACTATGCAGGAAATTTTTGCTGCGCCGGATGCTTCTTTTAGCACCTTTATTTTGTCGGATTCTGCCCGTGCAAAAATCACTAGTTTCCCGCCATTGCTGGCCCCGTTTGGCAATTACAGCAATACTGCTGCTTCAATTTTGCTGAAACAGAAGATTGGCAACGTTTCAACTTCTTATCCGTTGCTGGCTTTTACAGAAAATGACGGACAGCGAACAGCAATTTTGACCGGAGAAGGTTTGTGGCGATGGCGATTGAATGAATTCCAGCAGTTTGGAAATCATCATGCTTTTGACGAATTGGTATCGCAAACTGTTCAGTATCTTCTAGTTAGAAGTAATCACAAACGTTTTAATGCATCCGCTGCAAAACCGGTTTTTGATGAAGATGAAGATATAATTTTACAAGCAGAATTGTACGATAAAGCTTTTGAGCTAATCAATCAGCCGGATGTTTCCATCAACATCAAAAATAAAAACGGAAAAAAGTACAGTTTTCAGTTTTCGAGAACAAACAAATCTTACCAATTGGATGCCGGTATTTTGCCTCCGGGAGAATATATTTACGAAGCACAAACTAAAATCGGCAATGAAAACTTCAAAGCAAACGGTAATTTATCTATCAAACAAATGATTGCAGAAGCTTCGGAAAGTGCTGCCAATCATCAATTATTATATGCTTTGGCGAAAGAAAATGCAGGTGAAATGATTTTGCCGGAGAACCTGAACCGTTTGCCAGAGTTGATCCGTAAAAACGAAAATATCAAAACAATTGCTTATCAGGACAACAATTACAAAGAGTTGATTGATGAAAAATGGGTTTTTGTCCTGATCCTTTTCCTGCTGAGTTTGGAGTGGTTTCTGCGGAGAAGAAATGGAGCAATCTGAAACTAATGCTTCTTTTATCGATCTAAAATAGAGATTTTTTCTCTTCCTTTTTTTCTGGTACGATGACAAAAATATCTTCGTTTACTTTTTTCATCAGGTATTTTTCGCGGGCAAATTTCTCTAACTTTTCTTTGTCAGAAGTCAGTTCGTTCAGTTGCTTTTGCACATCAGCAGTTTCTTTGGTATAAAATGCGTGTTCTTCTTTCAGCTTGTTCAATTGCTGCCGATATTCATATTGGGAGAGCAAATCATTTCGATCAAAAAACATCAACCAAACCAAAAAAATAATACTGATCAAGAAGTATTTGTTTCTGAAAAGGTTAAGTAAACGCTGCATATAAACCAAATGTTGAAATTTCATTTAAAGATAAACAAGTCGTTTCAAATTTTCCAAATTCAGTTTACGATAAAAACCAGGTTTCGTTGTTGTAAAGCGTTGAACAACAAAACCTGGTTTCTTAAAAATCAGACTGAAATTTAGGTGATAAAAACAGTATTCAAAACAAATTAATTGCTGGTTCGTGGCCGGCGATTGCTGCTGTTGCTAGGTTTCCTTCCGCTAAAATTTTCGCCCGAAGTATTTCTGTTGCCACGGTTTTGATTACCTGCTCCAGTTTTAACTTGCACTTTTTGCGCTATCGAACCTTGCCGTAGCGGATACGGATGATCAGAAACTGTTATCGTTTTGTTGATTAACTTGTGGATGTCTTTTAAAAAATCCTGCTCTTCTGCATCACAAAAAGAATATGCAGTTCCGTTTAAACCTGCGCGGCCGGTACGCCCAATCCGGTGTACATACGTTTCCGGGATATTGGGCAATTCATAATTGATCACATGCGTCAGTTCGTCCACATCAATTCCTCTTGCGGCAATATCGGTAGCCACCAAAATCCGAGTTGTTCGTGCTTTAAAATTTGATAAAGCGCGTTGCCTAGCATTTTGAGATTTATTACCATGAATCGCTTCGGCAGTAATATTAGCGCGCAATAAATCTTTCACTACTTTGTCTGCGCCATGTTTGGTTCGGGTAAAAACCAAAGCTGTTTGGATGGATTTATCTTTTAAAACATGCAGCAACAAATCTCTTTTGTCTGATTTTTCTACCATAAAAACAGCTTGCTCAATCGTTTCTGCGGTAGAAGAAACAGGCGTAACTTCTACTTTTTCAGGTTTATGCAGGATGGAATCTGCTAAACCCTGAATCTCTTTTGGCATGGTTGCCGAGAAAAATAAGGTTTGACGATTTTGCGGTAGTTTTGCAATAACTTTTTTTACATCGTTTACAAAACCCATGTCCAGCATCCGGTCGGCTTCATCCAAAACCAATATCTGAACTTGTTGCAGATTCACAAAACGTTGGTTCATCAAATCCAGCAAGCGGCCTGGCGTAGCTACCAAAATATCAATGCCACGTCTTAAAGCTTCCGTTTGCGGATTCTGGGAAACGCCGCCAAAAATCACCAAATGTTTTAAACCGGTGTTTCGGCCGTAAGCATTAAAGCTTTCTTCAATTTGGATGGCCAGTTCGCGGGTTGGCGTTAAGATCAGCGACTTGATCGTTTTCTGTTCTTTGTGCTGCTGTTTTTGCTGATACAGAAGTTGCAAAATCGGGATGGCAAAAGCGGCAGTTTTACCGGTTCCTGTTTGTGCGCAGCCCAGTAAATCTTTTCCTTGTAAAATCAGTGGTATCGATTGTTCCTGGATAGGCGTGGGCTGGGTATAACCCTCTTGTTTTAAAGCCTTGAGGATCGGCTCAATTAAATTTAAATCTTGAAATAACATGAAATTCGTACTAAAATGTGCTAACACGTCGGTATTAGCGGTCAGGTGATGTGCTTATGATCAAAGCCGGTAATAGAGCGGGTAATAATGGTGCGAAGATACACTTTAATTTTGGATGCTATTACAGGTAATTCGAGTACCTAACTTCAAATTACTTTTACAATAATAAATCAAAATCAGTTGTAACATAATGAATTCTATTTCTACTTATTGTTTAAAAATCTAAAAAAAGTTCAAAATATGGAAAAACAGTTTGAAGTATTAATTAAAGAATATGAGCTGCTTATTTATAAAGTGTGCCGAATGTTTGGTAAAAGTGATGATGACCGGCAGGATTTGTTTCAAGATATTCTTATACAGCTTTGGAAAGGTTATCCAAAGTTTCGGGGCGAATCTAAATTTAGTACATGGCTTTATCGCATTGCCTTAAATACAGCTATTGCTCAATACAGAAAAATGAAACGTGCACCTCCCGTAATTGATTTAGAAATGCTTCCTTTTGATATATCAAATGATACTGTCGATTTGCAGCGGGAAGCACAATATCAGGAAATGTATGAAGCTATTAAGCAGTTGAATGATATTGAAAAAGCTATTGTGATGCTTTATTTAGATGACAAAACCTATGATGAAATGGAAGATATAATGGGTATTTCTAATGGCAGTTTAAGAGTGAAAATGACCAGAATTAAAGAGAAATTACGCACAATAACAATAACAAAAAAACTAAACTATTATGGAACTTGATGACATGAAACAAACTTGGAAAAATACTGATGAATCTTTTAAGCCACAAGCATATCAATTAACAGAATTATTAAAAAGTAAAATGAATACTCCATTAGATAACCTTAAAAAGAAATATAGAAATCAACTGATATTATTGCCCATTGCAGTTGTTATCCTTTTGGTAACCTTAATTTTAAAACCTGAATTACATTATAATCTGTTAATTTGGATGGGAATATTTACATTGCTACTCATAACTTTTAATGAGTATAGAAACTATAATATTGTTAGTAAGATGCAAGAAGTAAATGGCAGTTTAAAACAAAATTTAGAAAACTATTTGAAAATTTTGGAAGAAAATTCTAAAGCTTATTTAATTGCTGCTTCTGTATATCTACTTTTTTTTATTATTGTTTTGGAAATAACTATGTGTTATGATCAACATCAAGTATATGAAGGATTGCACCAAATAAATGTTGGTTTAAGAATAGTTATTTATGCAACTGCATTTATATTACAACCTTTTATCAGCCGATATTTTTTTAATATTCAATATGGTCAATACATTAAACACCTCCGCAATTTGCTTGATCAAACAGCAGTAAATTAAAGTATCACAATTCTTTTTACATTCAAAAGTCGCTTTACAATTCGTAAAGCGACTTTGATTATTATAGAATTAAAATAATTATGTTAGAATTACTTTTTAAAATACTTGAAATCTTTTCCAATAAAACGCGCATTGCTACCTAATTCCTCCTCAATACGCAATAACTGATTGTATTTTGCAATCCTGTCTGAGCGGGAAGCAGAACCGGTTTTAATTTGTCCGCAATTTAATGCAACAGCCAAATCAGCAATGGTAGAATCTTCTGTTTCGCCAGAACGATGGCTCATGACTGAAGTATAACCATTCGTTTGTGCCAAAGTAACCGCGTTTATAGTTTCGGTTAAAGTACCAATTTGGTTTACTTTTACCAAAATAGAATTGGCAACGTGCATGTCAATCCCTTTTTGCAAACGGGTTGTGTTCGTTACAAATAAATCATCGCCAACCAACTGTGTTGTCTTGCCTAATTTTTCTGTCAGAATTGCCCAGGCAGCCCAATCATCTTCTGCCAAGCCATCTTCCAAAGAAATGATCGGATATTTATTAACCCAATCCACCCAATATTCCACCATTTGATCAGAGGTCAATTGGCGGCCATCAGATTTTTTGAAAGTATATAAACCGGTTGCAGCATCATAAAATTCGGAAACAGCCGGATCCATGGCGATAAAAATATCTTCACCTGCTTTGTAACCAGCTGCTTCAATCGCTTGCAACACGGTTTCGATAGCCTCTTCATTAGAAGCAAAATCAGGTGCAAAACCACCTTCATCACCAACATTGGTAGAATAGCCTTTTTTCTTCAATACTGTTTTTAGCGTATGAAAAACCTCGGCTCCCCAACGCAAAGCTTCAGAAAAACTTGGCGCACCAACCGGCATCACCATAAATTCCTGAAAATCAACTTTATTATCCGCATGAGAACCCCCATTTAGGATATTCATCATCGGGATCGGAAGCGTATTGGCATTTACGCCGCCCACATATCGGTACAACGGCTGGCGGCTTTCCTGTGCGGCAGCTTTTGCAGCAGCCAGCGAAACACCCAAAATCGCATTGGCACCCAAGTTACCTTTATTATCAGTACCATCAATTTCGATCATGAGCATATCGATTGCATTTTGCTCAAAAACGTCCATGCCATTCAATTCTTTCGCCAGCTTGTCATTTACATTGGCAACAGCATGCAAAACACCTTTGCCCTGATATTTGGTTTTATCGTTATCACGCAGTTCAACCGCTTCATGTGCACCGGTTGAAGCACCTGAAGGCACAGCAGCACGGCCCATTGCACCGTTTTCAGTCAAAACATCTACTTCGATAGTAGGATTTCCGCGCGAATCCAGGATCTGGCGGGCATGTACGTCAATTATTAAGCTCATTTTTTTAATGTTTCTAATGATGATTTAAACCGTTAGTGTAAATTTTACACAAAATGATGTGTTGCGCCAAATATACAAATTGGAAATATTTATGTGGTAAAAGAAGCATTTTAAAAGCGCATGGTTAATGGTTCATAGCTGATGGCTGAACGCTGATAGCTAACCACTTCTCCTCATTCCCATTTAAAAGTTTTGACGGCTACGGCATAAACCACAATTCCCCAAATAGCCAGAATTAACAATTGATGACCAACATCCTGTAAACCAGCACCTTCAAAAGCTACTTTGCGCATGGCATCATTTAAATAAGTTAAAGGAAGTGCTTTGCTGATGGGTTGCAGCCAGGAAGGAAATGCGTTGATGGAAAAAAAGGTACCCGAAAGCAGGAATTGCGGCAACGTAACAATGTTGGCAATCGGCGGCACAGAGGTTTCGTTTTTGGCGATTCCGGATATGATAAAACCAAATCCCATAAACACAATTACGCCGATTGCTGCTAAAATAAGCATGTTCACAACCGTTATAAAACCATGGATCAGCGTAAAACCAAAAGCGAAATGACCAATTAAAATGATGATTAATGCACCAATCAATGCAAAGGTGATCCGGGCCAAAGCTTCACCCAAAACAATACTGAAACGCTGAACCGGCGTGGCAAAAAAACGTTTGATAACCAGCGTGATCCGCAGACTTAAAAACACGAAAGCCGTACCGAAAACGCCGGAACTTAGCAATGAAAAACCTAACTGGCCGGGCAAAATAAAATCGATGGTTTTGTATTCGCGGCCAGTAATAGTTGTTTCCCGAAGTTCTGCAACTGACGGTGGTGCGTTCGACGAACGGGAATTGATCTGGTAAAAAACGTTGTTCAGGATAGATTTTAATATGTTCCCTTTTTCCAAAGAAGCTTTGGTATATTGCACATCAATCAAATAAGCAGGCAGTTTTCCGGGTTGGGTGTGGATGCTGATAATGCCGTCTAAACGTCCTTTTTCCAAATCCTTTTTCATTTCATCGGCTGTTTCGGTTTCTACCAAGTTAACAACTTTCGTTTTTTTCAAAGCCTGATAAATCGGGTTCTGCTGATTGTTATCTTTCGCCACACCAACATCAACTGTAATGCCGCCGCCGCCAATAAAACCAAAAACCAATATAAAAATCAGCGGAAATGCCAATGTAAAAACGACGGACGACGGGCTGCGCAAGATAGACCGGAAACTGGCTTTTGCTATCGCCAATGTAGCTTTTGCGTTACTGTAAGGTTGAGGTTGATTCATGAAGGCGAGATAAAATTTAGGTAGATAAAAGAAGCATCACAGTTAAAATCAGGATTACATCTCCCGCAATTCTTTTCCGGTTAGGTTGATGAAAACATCTTCCAAATTAGCACTTTTAACTTGCTTTTCCCGTTCAAAACCAGAAGCAACCAATTGATCGATAAAATGATCCGGCGTATCGATTCCGATTATTTTTCCGGCATCCACAAAAGCCACCCGATCGCACAAAACCTCGGCTTCATCCATATAATGTGTGGTGATGACAACGGTGGTTCCGGCAGCCCGGATATTGCGGATCAAATCCCACAAATTGCGGCGCGCTTGTGGGTCTAAACCAGTTGTCGGCTCATCCAAAAATACAATACGAGGATTATTAATAAGTGTTGTCGCGATAGAAAAACGCTGTTTCTGTCCGCCGGAAAGCTCTTTGTACCTTGCTTTTGCTTTGTCTGTAAGCGAAACTTTCGATAACATTTCCATCGGGCTAACGGCTATCCCATACAAACCCGAAAACAATTCGATCAGTTCCGTTAGGTTTAAATTCGGATAATATCCAGCTGCCTGCAACTGCACACCGATTCGTTTTTTAATTTCTGCGGCACCGTTTTCTACCGAAAAACCATCTACAAAAACCTCACCCGAAGTTTTATCGCGCAGGGTTTCTAAAATTTCTAAAGTAGTGGTTTTCCCTGCACCATTTGGGCCAAGCAAACCAAAAATCTCTCCTTCAAAAACCTCAAAACTAATTTGATCAACAGCAACAAAACTACCATATTTCTTTACCAGGTTTTTTACGGTAATAATCGGCGTTGTGCTTATATTTTTCATGTGTGGGAAGGTATGAAAAATCAGTTGAATTTTTTAAAATCGGGAACAAATTTATACCGATAAAAGAAGTATTGCAACCATGCTTCTTTTATCGGCATAAAATCTATTTGCCATTTGCGGCGCGAGTTGCCGTAACTTTTTTTGAGGTAATTCCTGAAGCTTTGTTGCCAAAATTATTACGGACGTAAGTAAGCACATCGGCAATTTCCTGGTCTTTGAGATAATTAAAAGCTGGCATTACGTTGGAATAATTATCGCCGTTGATCTCTACGTCTTCTTTAAAACCGTTCAGCACAATTTTAATTAATCGGGTTTGATCACCCAAAACCCAGGGCGTTTTAATCAGCGGCGGGTTCATGCGCGGTACGCCGCCGCCATCGGCCTGATGACAGGAAACACAATTTTGGGTAAAAACAATCAGACCGTTTGCTACGGAAGCTTTATCAACAGCGGCAACATTTGGGAATACGGGCTTAATAGCTGGCTTTTTTTTGAGTTGAGCCATTACAGTAATCGAAAACGGCAGCAATAATATAACAGCAATAAGTTTTTTCATCAACATAAATTATTTGTTGTAACTGATTTTGTAGATGGTGCCTTTAGAATCATCCGAAACATAGATAGATCCGTCTGGCCCTTGTGCCAATCCGCAAGGGCGATGGTCGGCCCGTCCGGATTTTGTTTTGGCTTCTCCGCCAGAAAAATTATCTGCAAAAACTTCCCATTTATCGCTTGCCGGTTTGCCATTTTCAAAAGGAACAAACACCACAAAATATCCGGCTTGCGGCTCTGGTGCGCGGTTCCAGGAACCGTGAAAAGCGATGAAAGCACCATTTTTATATCTGGAAGGAAACTGATTGCCGGTATAAAAAAGCAATCCGTCTGGTGCCAAATGTCCCGGAAACGCGATAGCCGGAGTGATAGCTTTTGCAGATCCTTCTTTTTTGCCATCGCCGCCATATTCCGGCATCAGGATTTTTTTCTTTTGAAACGGATCGTAATACAAATACGGCCAGCCAGCATCATCACCTTTTTTCAGGGCATACAGGCATTCAGCAGGCAAAACTGCGGATTGTTCAACAGTGTATAAATCCGGGAAAATATCATGCAACTGGTCGCGGCCGTGCTGCATCACAAAAAGCTGATTGTTTTGCTGGTTCCAATCCAAACCAACCACATTGCGCAAACCCATGGCATAATGTGTTCCACTGCCGTAAGTTTGGTTCATTTTGTCAGCCTTAAATTGCCAGATGCCACCGGCAGAATCCAAAATCGGGCAGGGTTTCATGCCCATCGAACCTTTTTGGCGGTCATGTTCCTGGCAGGAATTGGAATAAGCACCCACATTTACGTAGATATTTCCGGCGTTATCCAGCGCAACTGATTTGCTTTCGTGTTCGTGGCGGGAAATTAAACCTTTTACAATTTCTTCCGGTTTTGCGCCATCCATTACGTGCTGTTGATTGTCTAATTTGTAGCGGTACACGTTTTCATCAGAAGAAGCATACAAATAACCACTTTTGATCGCCATTCCGGTTCCGCCGTACGTTCCAAAACCGGTAATGTCATCTGCTTTACCGTCGCCGTTTTTATCATGCAGCATCAGGATGCCTTTGCCATTTTTTACCCTGCCGAGTTTCACATAGATATCACCGGAACTGGTTACGGCAAGGTGCCTGGCCTGGCCGAGATTATCAGCCACAATCAGCGCAGAAAAACCGGTAGGAAGTTTTAAACCGGATTCATCGGCAGCCAACAGTTTTTTTGTGTTTTTGGGCGGAACTATTTTTGCCGCAAAAAACAGGGCAGAACCGGCAAGCACAGTTGCCAGGACCGAAGTTTTTATAATTGATTTTTTCATAAGATAAAGAATGATTGGATTTGTGGTGGAAACACTTTAGCAAAGCAATAAGTTTTAACGGAAATTGATCACATGATTTTGTAATACTTCTTTTACAAGGTAAAAATTGGACAACGTATGGTTAATAGCTTATGGTTAATTGTAAGAAATTGAACTTTGATATTTTTGAAACTTATTCCTTACATAAATTTTACGCATCTTCGTTTCAGCAAAAACTAAAAATATGAAAAAATTATTGTTGTGCCTTTTAACAGGTGCCTTATTTACTACTTACTCTGCAAATGCGCAAGATAAAAACAAGCCGCGTCCAAGCTTACCGGATACTGTTAAAACCTTGACCAGCAGCGGTGTAAATATTGAAATTGATTACAGCCGCCCATCTGTAAAAGGCCGTACTATTGGTAAAGATCTGGAGCCGATGGAAGGCAAAGTTTGGCGTACCGGAGCCAATGAAGCCACCAGTTTTGTGGTTGACAAAGCTGTAAAAGTGGAAGGAAAAGCATTGCCAGCAGGTAAATATGCTTTTTTCACAATCAAAAATGGGAATGTTTGGACGCTGATTTTCAACAAAACCTGGAAAACCTGGGGCGCATTTGATTACGAAAAAAACAAAGCAGAAGACGCTTTAAAAGTTGATGCAAAAGGAAAAAAAGCTTCATCATTTGCAGAAAAAGTAACTTATACTATTGACAAAAGCGGAAAAGTAGCTTTGATGTGGGGCGATTATTTAGTTGATTTCAACGTAAAATAATTTATAGTTTGCATACCAGAATTTATATTTATCTTCGCAGTATTATAAATTAATATTACAATGCAAAAAGAAGGTACAGTTAAATTTTTTAACGAAACAAAAGGATTCGGATTCATCATTCCAGAAAATTCAGGAGAAGAAGATGTATTCGTTCACTCATCTGGTTTAATTGATCAGATCCGTGAAAACGACAAAGTGAAATACGATGTTGAGCGTGGCAAAAAAGGCCTGAACGCGGTAAATGTACAAGTTATCTAATCCAAGATATAAAATTCATTAATCGTTGAAAAAAAGCTGTTTCTCAAAAGGAAGCAGCTTTTTTTATGGGATAAATTTTAATTTCTAACTATAAACTATCACGCAAAAAGTCATAGTTCAATCTTCTTCCACAATTTCAACCACACGTCCAATCTGCCCGTCTTCCAATCGTACTTTGATTCCGCGGGAATGAAAAGTAGAACTTGCCAATAAATCTTTCACAAATCCACGCGTCCGTTTGCCGCTGCGTTGATCTTTTTTCAGGATGATATCTACTTCCAAACCTGGAAAAATATCACTTCTGTTTTGTCCATTCATCATGATTTCAATAAGTTTTCAACGGCTTCATTTACTTTTTTGAACGGAAATTGTGCCAGCAATTCCTGCATACATTCCGTTATTTCTTCATTACACAAATTGCCGATGCTGCCTTCATGCGTATGGTTTACGGTTTTTTCTGGGTTAAAAGAAGCATTTTCAATCGCGGCTCCAATTTGCTGATAAGCTTCGCGGAAGGGAACCCCGCTCAAAACCAGCCGGTTGGTTTCTTCCACACTGAACAAATATTTATAGCGGTCATCTTCCAGGATTGCTTCTTTTACCGATATATTTTCGAGCATAAACGTGGCCATGTGCAAGCAATCTTTCAAATTTGCAAAAGCCGGGAACAGCAGCTCTTTCAATAATTGCAGATCGCGAAAATAGCCGGAAGGCAAATTTGTCGTCATCAAAGCAATATCATTGGGCAAAGCTTGGATGCGGTTGCATTTGCCGCGCATAATTTCCCACACATCCGGGTTTTTTTTGTGCGGCATGATGCTCGAACCAGTCGTTAGCTGGTCGGGATAACTTATAAAGGCAAAATTCTGACTCAGATACAAACATTGGTCCATCGCCATTTTGGCCAAAGTGGCTGCAACGGAAGATAAAGCTTGCGCTACAATGCGTTCGGTTTTTCCTCGCCCCATCAAGGCATAGATTACATTGTAATTCATGCTTTCAAAACCTAACAATTTGGTGGTCAAAGTTCTGTTTAGCGGGAAAGAAGAACCGTAACCGGCCGCCGCGCCCAGCGGATTTTTATTGCTGATCTTGTAAGCCGCCAAAACCAGCTCCAAATCATCTACTAAACTTTCGGCATAAGCCCCAAACCATAAACCGAAGGACGACGGCATGGCAATTTGCAAATGTGTATAACCGGGCAGCAATACGTTTTGATACTGATTGCTAAGTTGGATCAGCAGCTCAAAAAGAGTTTTAGTTTGAGATACAATTTCTTCCAGTTCATGGCGGAAAAACAGTTTCAGATCAACCAAAACCTGGTCATTTCGAGATCTTCCGCTGTGTATTTTTTTGCCTGCTTCGCCGATGCGCTGCGTTAAAAGCCATTCAATTTGAGAATGTACGTCTTCCACTTCCGGCTGAATTTTAAAGTTTCCGGCTTCGATCTCTTTGTAAATCAACTTTAATTCCTGCTGAACCAAAGCTAAATCTTCGGCACTTATTAAACCAATACTTTCCAGCATTTGCGTATGCGCTAATGAACCAAGCACATCAAAAGCAGCTAATTGGAGATCAAACTCCCGGTCGCGGCCAACGGTAAAGTTTTCGACCAATTGGTTTACAGAAATATTTTTTTGCCAGATTTTCATAAAATTTGGTTTGATACAATTTTATACTGTTTTTATCGATGTTATTTTGGTAGGGGCGATTCATGAATCGCCCTTACATGAATCACCTTAAAAAAAATAATTGTCGACATATTGGGGGATTTGTGAATCGCCCCTACGTGAATTGTCCCTACAATACCAATTGATCCAGCATTTGAACATACAATTCAATGCCCTCTTTAATTTCTTCTACATAAATAAATTCATCAGCCATATGCGAACGTCCGGAATCACCAGGGCCAAGTTTGACGGAAGGAATATCCAACAGTGATTGGTCGGAAGTAGTAGGAGAGCCATAAGTAGTTCTTCCTAAATTGATTCCGGCCTGTACAATGGCATGATCTTTCGGTATCGAAGAAGGTTTTAGGCGGATAGAACGCGGTTTTACTTCGCAAGCCACATGCTGCCGGATGATTTCCAAAACTTCTTCGTTGCGATAAGCATCGGTCACGCGGACATCAACCGTGAACGTGCAAGTGGCAGGCACAACATTGTGCTGTGAGCCGGCATTGATGATGGTAACCGACATTTTTATCGGCCCGAAAACCTCTGATTCTTGCGGAAAACGATAGCTGCGGAACCATTCTATATCCTGCATCGCTTTGTAAATCGCGTTTTCACCTTCTTCCCGCGCGGCGTGCCCGGCGCGGCCAAAACTGGTGCAATCCAACACCATCAGGCCGCGTTCGGCAATGGCCAGCTGCATTAAAGTTGGTTCGCCCACTAAGCCAAATTCTAGTTTGCCCAGATCGGGAATAATCAGTTCCAGGCCGTTATTGCCCGAAATTTCTTCTTCCGCAGTGGTGGCCAGGCAAAAATTATATTTCAAATTTTCCTCCAAAAAATAGTGGATAAAAACAGCAATCAGCGAAACTAAGCAACCGCCGGCATCATTACTGCCCAAGCCGAAAAGTTTGCCATCTTCAATCTTTGCATCAAAAGGATCACGTGTATATCCGGAGTTGGGCTTTACGGTATCGTGATGGGAATTTAATAAAATGGTCGGTTTTGCCGGATCGAAATGCTGGTTCCAAGCCCAAATATTGTTCATTTTACGATGCGTTTGCACACCTTTTTCAACCAAAAAATTGTTGATAATTTCTGCCGTCAGGTTTTCTTCTTTGCTAAAAGAAGGCGTGGCGATCAGTTGCTGCAACAAAAGTGTGGCCTGCTGAAATAAAATATCCGTTGTGGGCATAAATTGAGAAACCGGACCGATAAAATCCTTGCCGGCAAAAATAGTGTTTTGTTTAAGAAGAAGGAACGCAGCTTGGTAGTGGATTTTTGCAATACCAATTTTTGTATGATAAAAGAAGCATTGGGTTTTCAAGCTCGAATTAAGTTATTGTTAAGCTTTTCATCCGGCAATTAATCCGGCAATGCTTTAACTATCTTTACGAATCAAAATATTTAACGTGAAAGCTATTAAAATAAGTCTGCTGCTGATATTGTTTGCCGGAAAAGTTTTGGCACAAAGCCCAACGGATAACCCAAATTTGTCCACAGTTTTGCTGCCCAACGGTTGGAAACTTTCTCCGGCAGGCAAAAGCATTCCGCTGGGCGATTTGCCACTGAATATGCAGCTTTCCGCTTCAAAAAAGCTGCTAGCCGTAACCAATAACGGGCAAAGTACACAAACGATTCAGTTGATCGACCCAAAAAATGAGAAACTTTTGGACGAAAAAGTCATCAAAAAATCCTGGTACGGTTTAAAGTTTTGTGCGGATGAAAAGCACCTTTTTGCTTCGGGTGGAAATGATAATATCATTCTCGATTATCCAATTGCACAACAAAAACTGGGGAATCCGGATACAATTGTTTTAGGTGAAAAATGGCCGCTTAATAAAATTTGTCCGACAGGAATTGAGGTTGATGATCAATCCGGGAAACTTTACGTGGTTACCAAAGAGGATAATTCTTTGTACGTGATCGATCTCCGCACTAAAAAAACCTTGGTAAAAACAGTATTGGGCCACGAGGCTTACAGCTGTTTGCTTTCTGCCGATCATCAAACGCTTTACATCACATTGTGGGGCGGAGAAGCGGTGGCAATTTACAATACGGCAACCGATAAAATCACCGGGAATATTCCAACCGAAAGCCATCCGAATGAAATTATTCGCAGTAAAAACAGCCTGTATCTGTTTGTGGCAAATGCGAATGACAACTCAGTTTCGATCATCAGCACCAAAACCCAAAAAGTGATCGAAACTATTTCTACTGCACTGTACCCCAATGCTTTAACCGGCTCTACCACCAACGGACTGGCACTTTCTGAGGATGAAAAAACCTTGTACATTGCCAATGCAGATAACAATTGTTTGGCTGTTTTTGACGTTACCACGCCCGGAAAAAGTTCTTCAAAAGGTTTTATTCCGACGGGCTGGTATCCTACAAATGTGAAAACGCTGGGCAAAAATATCCTGGTGGCCAATGGCAAAGGATTTTCTTCGCTGCCCAATCCAAACGGGCCAAAGCCGATTGTAAAAGCGGACGACAGCGGTTACCAAACCGGCTCGGTTACCAGTCGCGGGCTGGAATATATCGGCGGTTTGTTTAAAGGCACGTTGTCTTTTATCGCCACGCCAACCGAGGTTCAGCTTAAAAAATATTCGCAGCAGGTTTACACCAACACGCCTTACAATAAACAAGTAGAAAAAGAGGCTTTGGGCGAAGCAGGAAACCCGGTTCCGCGGCAAGCCGGACAAGCTTCGCCTATTAAACACGTTTTTTATATCATCAAAGAAAACCGCACTTACGACCAGGTTTTGGGTGATATGAAGGAAGGGAACGGCGATACCAGTTTGTGCATTTTTCCGGAGAAAATCACCCCAAACCATCATGCTTTGGCGCGCGAATTTGTATTGCTGGATAATTTTTATGTAGATGCCGAAGTAAGTGCCGACGGACATAACTGGAGCACATCTGCTTATGCCACAGATTTTGTGGAAAAAACCTGGCCAACCAGTTATGGCAACCGCGGTGGCAATTATGATTTTGAAGGAACACGACCTGCTGCTTTCCCCAAAAAAGGTTTTATCTGGGATTATTGCCAGCGTGCAGGTTTAACTTACCGCAGCTACGGTGAGTTTGCCGAAAACGGAAAAGCCAATATCAAAGCTTTACAAAACCATATTTGTCCGGCTTCTCCGGGTTTTGATTTAACGATTCCGGATGTGGAACGGGAGCGGATCTGGGCGCATGATTTTGATTCTTTGCTGCTAAAAAATGCCGTGCCGCAGTTCAGCAGCATCCGCTTGGGCAACGACCATACCAGCGGGCAGCGCAAAGGAGCCATCAGCGTGATTTCGGCTTTGGGCGATAATGACCTGGCTTTAGGCCAATTGGTGGAGCACCTCGCCGAAAGTTCGATTTGGAAAGAATCCGTGATTTTTGTATTGGAAGATGATGCGCAAAATGGTTCCGATCATGTGGATGCGCACCGTTCGCCGGCTTTCGTAATCAGTCCGTACATTAAAAAAGGTTCGGTCAACCACACGATGTATTCCACTTCCGGCATTTTGCGCACGATAGAACTGATTTTAGGTTTGCCGCCGATGAGCCAGTATGATGCCGCTGCGGTGCCTTTGTTCAGCTGTTTTTCGGCCGCGCCAGATATGACTTTATACAAAGCAAAACCGGCGCAAGTTGATCTGCAAAAACGAAATGTTGCCTGGAACAAAAGTGCCGAGAAATCATCCTCTTTCAACTTGGCCAAAGAAGATGCCGCGCCAGATTTGGAACTGAACGACGTAATTTGGAAAGCTGTAAAAGGCGAAAATTCCATCATGCCAACACCTCGGCGAAGTGCTTTTGTGATTTTGGAAAAGAAGAAAAAAGACGATGACTAATTTAGGCCGATAAAAGAAGCATCAGGTTTTTGGTGCGAGAAAAGCAATTAATCCCGCCACAAATACGGAAACAAAATCAAAGAAGTAGCCACCACAATGGCGTTGATGCCAGCCAGCACAATCAGATCGTGCTGGCTCGCGCTTCTTTCCAGGCCGTCCATTGCGTTTTTGGAGAAACGAACCAGCACCAAAATCACCGGAATGATGATCGGGAAACACAAAATTGCCATCAGCGTGCCATTGTTCCCTGCTTTGGAAGCAATGGCCGAAAGCATGGTAAAAACCATCGCAAAACTGATGCTTCCGCTTAAAACTGCCAGATAATAATAAAGCGGATCGCCCAAAGTATTTTTAAAAAACAATAAATAAATAAGTAAAGCCATCGTACTCAACAACATCATTAACAGGCAATTGTAAATTATTTTGGCCAGGATGATTGCTTTTGCACTTGCAATGGTGTAATAATAAAGTAAGCGGTTGCTGCTTTCCTGCATAAAACTTTTGGCAATGGCGTTGACGGAGGCGAACAATAAAATGATCCAGAACAGCACGTTCCACACAATCGGATAACCCTGATTTTGGCTAAAACCCGGCGAAAGATTGAAGGAAATATAGCAGACAAAAACAGTAGAAACTACGTAAAGCAGCACACCGTTGAAAGCGTATTTGGATCGCCACTCCAGCAAAATTTCTTTCCGCAGTAAAAATTTGACTTGGTTAAATAAGTTCATCGGCAGCAAATATAGCAACGCAAAACCAGTTTAAATTTATGTTAATTTGATGATGCACGCTCATTATAGCTCGCCGATCGGCATGATTAAGGTTGAAGAAACTAAAGATTATATCAGTTCCATTATTTTCTTGGAGGAAGAAGTAGAACTGATTCAACCTAAAACCGAACTGCTTCAATTAACGATCCAACAACTGCACGAATATTTTGCCGGTAAAAGAAGCACGTTCGATTTTCCCATTCATCAACCCGGAACAGTTTTCCAGCAGCAGGTTTGGCAGGAATTAAGCAAAGTTGGTTTTGGTTCGACAGAAAGCTATTTGCAATTATCACAACGGTTTGGAAACCCGCTGGCTATCCGCGCCATTGCATCGGCCAACGGCAAAAATAAATTGTGGATCGTGGTTCCCTGCCATCGCATCATCGGCAAAAACGGCGAGCTGATAGGTTATGCTGGAGGTTTATGGCGAAAAAAATGGCTGCTGCAACACGAAGCGGTAATTGCCGGAAAAGCGCAAACAACATTATTTTAGGTTGAAATTAGACCGATAAAAACAGTATGAAACAATATTTGGTAAGTGCGCTGGATTTCAAAGATGAACACGCGCTGGAAAGAAGAATGGCCGCGCGCCAGGCACATTTGAAGAACGTAAAAATCCTCAAAAGTAAAAACCACTATTTAATTGGCGGTGCGTTGCTGAACGAGCAAGAAAAAATGATCGGCTCTACAATGATTGTGCAATTTGAAACGCCGGAAGCTTTGCAGGAATGGCTGCAAAATGATCCGTACATCAAAGAAAAAGTTTGGGACCGGATCGAGATCAAGCCTTTTAAAGTCGCCGAGTTTTAAGGTGCTAAAAGAAGCATCATTATAAATGTTAGAAGATTCTGTCATGCCGAATTTATTTCGGCATCTCACCAGCAATATAGCCAGCTTTTAACCTTTATGATGGGATTCTGAAACAAGTTCAGAATGACAAAACCCATTCATACAAAAACGAGAATTATTTTCCTGTAGTGTGGAGGCTTTTGCGGCTGCCGGCACTTCCCAACAAAGCCAAAATCGGCCCGGCAAACAGCAAAAACCAACCCCAACGATAATGGATTAGTTTAGACAAAGTATGCGAAAGTTTTGGAAAAGGAATAAAGCTGAACGATGTGTTTACTTTAATCACCGTGGCAATAAAAATTAGTAGAATTAAACCTAACGTAAGCCAACTATAAAATTTTACTAACCGTTTACTTTTAGCAACTACAGAGCCCAAGCCATTACCTGCAATTATTATCATTATAGTTGCAAGTACAAAGTTTAAATCAAACAAGTTCCATTTTACCAAACCCAAAGGACTAATCAGTGGACTAAAAACCCCGGCAATCAGTATTACAAAGCCAGCAAAAGTTACAAATGTGCGTGGTGCCATGCTGTTTTTAGCCTTGTTTAATTTCCATTTTATCAGCAAAATGCGCGCAGTAATCGCGCAAATCTTCTACAATATTTTTCTCGCCAGTGGCCCGCAAAAAGCTGTCGCCCATGGTTTGCAGCGTTTCGTAAAAAAACCGTTTCATTTCATCCACAGGCATTTCTTTGGTCCATAAATCAATTTTCAACGTGTTTTTATATTGATGATCCCACAAAGCCAGCGTAAAAGCCGTTACGGGCAAGGCTTCTTTAGTCGTCGCATCAGTAGATTCCCAGGTAATTTTTTCAGGGACATTTTGGTCATCCAGTTCTATGGTAAGTTTAATTTCAGCTTTTTTCATGAGGAGGTGAGAGGTTTGGGGTTGGAGACTGTCAGCATTCGGCTTTTGCCAGAATCTATTAACTACAATCTATCAACTATTTTAACTAACTAATAAATACATAACTGCTGTCAAAACGATCAGGCTCAGTTCAACGATCCAGATTTTTTTGGTTTCGGGAAACAAATTTCTAAACGTAATGTCGAGAAACGAAACGGCAAAAGCAAACAGCAAAAACATCCAGCTGATGGCACTGCCGAAATGCTGGTACTGGCCGCCGGCAAGTTTGGCTCCGTTGATCCAGATGTCCGCTGCCAGCACAATAAAGCCGGCTGTGGCCAGGTTGAGCGGTGTGATCCTGAATTTCATGCTGCAAAAGAAGTATTATTTTCTTAATTTTTTACCCCTGGATGCCTTTGGTGAGTTGAACTTGCGGTCATCTTTTTTCTTTGGGAGATTGCTTTTCTGGTTAGACAGTTTTTTTTCGTGGAAAGCACCCTTGAATTCCGGGTCTTCTTTACGCAGCTGCAAATCAATTTCCTTATTCTGTTCCTGGCGTTCGTCGTAGCCAGTTTCTTCTACAAAAACACCTTCCGGGATTGGCAGGATTTCTATTTTCTGACGGATTAGTTTTTCGATTTTCTTGAGATAATATTCTTCCTGCGGCGCACAAAAAGTAATCGCTTCGCCGGATTGTAAAGCTCTACCAGTCCGGCCAATCCTATGCACATAATCCTCGATCACCACCGGCACATCAAAATTAATCACGTGGCTCACCGCACTCACATCAATCCCGCGGGAAGCCACATCAGTAGCAACTAATATTTTTACTTCATCATTTTTGAAGGAGTTAATAGAGTTGATGCGTGTGTTCTGGCCTTTATTGGCATGTAAAACTTTCACCTGTTCCTGGCCAAGTTTGCGTTCCAAAAACTTAAAAACATCTTCTGCAGATTGCCGGGTTTTACAGAAAACAATTAGTTTAGTAATGCTTTCCGGATCGTCCAGCAATTTTTTCAGCAGGTTGATCTTCGTTTTCATGTTCGGCACAAAAAACAATTTCTGCAAAACGGTTTGCGCCGGCGTGGCTTGCGGCGTAACTTCTATGACGGTTGGAAACTCCAGAAAATTACCTGCTAAAAGATGCACTTTATCGCTCATCGTGGCCGAGAAAAGCAGGTTTTGCCTTTTGCGGGGCACAACTTCCAAAATGCGGTTGATCTGCGGCATAAAACCCATATCCATCATTTTATCTGCTTCATCCAAAACCAAAACCTGCAATGTTTTGGTTACGATATGGCCGGCGATATACAGATCCAGAAACCTGCCCGGCGAGGCTACAATAATATCAACGCCTTTTTGCAGCTGCTCAATCTGCGGTTTCGGTCCCAAACCGCCATACAAAACGATGGTCCGCAAATCGGTGTTTATCGCATAAGCTTTGATATTTTCTTCAATCTGCATCGCCAATTCGCGCGTTGGCGAAATAATCAAAGCGCGTGGAGAATCGCCTTGCGCATATTTCAGTTTCATCAGCAAAGGCAGCACATACGCAGCAGTTTTCCCGGTTCCGGTTTGGGCAATCCCCATCACATCCTGGCCATTCATAATGGGTAAAATGGCTTTTTGCTGGATCGGCGTAGGCTCAGTATAACCTGCAGTTGCGATCGCAGTCAGAATCTGCGGGTTAAAATTAAAGTCCTCAAAAGTTATGGGCATGAAGCAAAGGTAAGGTTTTGTTTTTGGGGGAGGAGCGGAGAGTGGTGAAATAAGGAGTGGAGGAGGCTCTGTATGATTCTGTTTGTTTTGATTACTATATTTGAAAGTTTTAAAATCTGGAAATGTTTAATTTTAAAGTGTAATTTATTAGAACAAAGTTTCCACCTATAAAACAATAAGAATTATAAACCAGAATTAATGCCTCATTATTTAAAAGCTGATTATAGAATAGCGAGTTTAACTCAAATTGTAAATGGTCTTAGTGCTTCTATAACTTATTTAAAACAGAAAACAAAAGAAGAAGATTGGTATGACGGGGGATGGTTCTTAGAAGAAACTGAACCGATAATTGGTTTAGCTTTTATTGCTTTTCAAAATTATATAAATAGTAGCATTAAAGATTTACCCGATAAAATTCTATCCAAAGTTGACTATTATAAAATTAATTCTAAAGTAATGGGATACGATAAGTCAGGAATAGAATTGATTATTGGGTTAGCAAATTATTTCAAACATCGAGATGATGAAGTTGACTTTCATAATCATACAAAACAAATACTTGAATGCTTTGAATTAAAGTACAAAGACAGAATGTTTATTGAAGAATCTCCAATATTTGAAGGATTATATATTTTGAACGAAAATTGGAATTTGTTTGAAATTCTAGAAATAGTGAGAAATTGGCGAGAAAGCCTATGGGAATAGAAAGGTTATGTGATGAAAATAAACTAATACTTCTTTTACCACCTGAAAATTACGACAAGTAACAGTTAGAAAAGTAACTACTCAGCGAGCAGAGCTGAATGCCAATCAGGGGCAATTCGGTATTCT
>CAXSBZ010000047.1:0-24342 GCA_964236465.1 uncultured Sphingobacteriaceae bacterium
CGCGTTTTTGGCGTGCACAGTGCCATGCCGATCAGGCAGGCACGCAAACTTTGTCCGCAAGCTATTGGCGTTCGCGGGGATTTCGAAAGCTATAGCCATTATTCCCGCTTGGTTACATCAATTTTACGCGAGCGAGTTCCTATTTTGGAAAAAGCCAGTATCGATGAATTTTATGTTGACCTGACGGGCATGGACCGCTTTTTTGGTTGCAGCCAGTTTACAAAAGAACTCAAACAAAGAATCGTTAAAGAAACCGGATTGCCAATTTCCTATGCGCTGGCATCCAACAAACTGATCTCTAAAATTGCGACCAACGAGATTAAGCCTGACGGACAGATCGAAATAAAACACGGCGATGAAAAGCTGTTTTTATCTACCTTAAAAATAGACCGGATGCCCGGAATTGGCGAAAAAACCGCGGTTACACTTCGGCAAATGGGGATTTTTACGCTGAAAGAATTGAGCGAATCCACTCCGGCATTGATGGAGCTGCGTTTTGGAAAAGGCGGTTTTGACTTGATCCGAAGGGCAAACGGCATTGATGATTCGCCGGTGGTGCCCTATTCTGAACGAAAAAGTATCAGCACAGAAAATACTTTTGAAAGCGATACACTCAACGTTGATTTTTTGCAAAGCGAACTGGTGCGGATGACGGAGAAAATTGCTTTCCTGCTTCGGCAACAAAAAAAATTAAGCGGCTGTGTAACAGTAAAAATTCGTTATGCGGATTTTTCTACCGAGACCAAACAAGCGGTAATTGGTTACACCGCAGCCGACCATGTAATTTTGGCTGCTGTAAAAGAATTGTTCAAAAAATCTTACCATCCGAATCTGCAAGTGCGGCTGATTGGCGTTAAGCTTAGCCATCTCATCAAAGGTGAATATCAACTGGACATGTTTTCCGAAAAAGCAGAAAATACCAAGCTGTACGCTGCACTGGATCAAATCCGTAATCGTTTTGGTGATCAATCCGTGCTACGTGCCAGTGGCTTGAACAAGCTTTAAAACCATCAAACCGGAATGCTTCTTTTATGCCGGTAAAATTTGTTTTCTCCAAAGACAAAAACTTTAAACCTGCTTGCAAATTCGTGCGTAGAAGTAAATATTCCTGAACCATCAGGAAAAATGCAGCTATGCAAACAGATCAATATTGTACGGTTTTAAATGTGATCAGTGTAATGAACACCAACATTCTGGGTTTAACTTTTTGGGGGACTTCTGTTGAATTTATTGCCAGCGACAACAGTATTTCTGCCGGCATTGTATATTTTTTGTACAAAGATGAAGCGCTGGGTTTGGAGATTGGGAACCGGTTTTTGAGATAGTAATCAAGCAATCCGCTTTATTTAAGATTTGAGTTGTATAAACGTTGGTCTTTATAATTTCTAAATTAAAAATAAGCGATATTATTTTAACCTTTGTGTACTTAGGTTGTATATTTGATTATATGAATCAGATATTTAGCTAAACACAATATAATAAAATGGGAATTATCACAACCATTATAATCGCAATAATTTGCGTTGTTTCAGGTATTATTTCTTGCGTTATTGCCTACAATGCTTTTCATAAAGCTAAACATTCAGATAAAATTACCTTTATTAAAGGTGATAAAATGGTAACTATATCTACAAATCAAGACCGTATTTCTCAAAGAAAACAACTTGTTAGTTTATAAATTGTGGCTACAGATGCCATTACAAAATCTACTCCTCAAAAAGAAGGGACTTTTTTAGCTACAATAATAACTTGCATCGAAGCTGCTGCAGCTTATATTCCTTTCTCCAACTATCAAAACAATCGTTTCCATTGCCACTCCTCCTGCTTCCTGGATTTTTGTTGTTTTAGCAAAAAGTGTTATACATAATATAGAATCAAAGCGCTGTATCCGTATTTATGAAAGTATGATTCACGATCTGGAGGTTGAACGTACCAATTGCAACTTATCGACCCGTTTACAGGAAATTGAAGATGAACTTGGAAAACTTAGATCAGATTTGCAGGAGATAAGAAAAGCCGCTATTAAAATTGTGATATTTTAAAATCTTATTTTTCTAATAAAAAGCATGTTATCAAATTTGATACTATGCTTTTTTGTGCACTCGATAGGAATCGAACCTATATCATGAGAACCGGAATCTCACATTCTATCCATTGAACTACGAGTGCCAGTTTTATGCCGATAAAAACAGCATGAGCTGCAAATATATTATTTTCCTGCGGAAGCCAAACGCTTAAACATTAAAACGGAAGTGCATAATATCACCGTCTTGCACGATATACGTTTTGCCTTCCACACTTAGTTTTCCGGCTTCTTTGCAGGCTGCTTCGGAACCTAATTTCACAAAATCCTCATACTTAATCACTTCGGCACGGATAAAACCTTTTTCAAAATCGGTATGGATCACACCTGCGGCCTGTGGTGCGGTAAAACCAGCGGTGATCGTCCAGGCCCGGACTTCCTGCACACCGGCCGTAAAATAAGTGGCCAGTTTAAGCAAACTATAAGCCGCTTTAATCAATTGGCTTACACCGGAATTGGTCAAACCTAAATCTTCCAGAAACATTTGCCGCTCTTCATAGCTGTCTAATTGCGCAATTTCTGATTCTATTTGTGCCGAGATAATCAAAACCTGTGCGTTTTCATCAGCAACCGATGCTTTCACTTTATCTACGTAAGCATTTCCGGTATTTACCGAAGCTTCATCCACATTGCAAACGTACATCACCGGTTTCAGCGTCAGCAAAAATAAATCTTCCACATGCTCCTGGTCTTCCAAAGATACAGTTGCCGTGCGCGCAGATTTCCCAGCAAGCAGATGCTGTTTGTAGGTAGTCAAAACTTCAAAAGCTTTTTTGGCATCTTTATCGCCGGTTTTAGCAGCCCGTTCTACTTTTTGAAGCTTCTTTTCGATAGATTCCAAATCTTTTAGCTGTAATTCTGTATCAATGATTTCTTTATCACGGATCGGGTCCACAGAACCATCCACATGGATCACGTTGTCATCATCAAAACACCTTAAAACATGGATGATGGCATTGGTGGCGCGGATATTCCCCAAAAACTGGTTGCCCAAACCTTCGCCTTTACTGGCACCTTTTACCAGTCCGGCAATGTCCACAATTTCAATCACATTCGGTACAACACGCTGAGGATTAACCAACTCTGTCAGTTTTGTTATCCGTTCATCCGGCACGGTAATTACGCCCACATTCGGTTCTATCGTGCAAAAAGGAAAGTTGGCTGCCTGTGCTTTTGCGTTGGACAAGCAGTTAAACAAGGTTGATTTTCCTACGTTCGGCAACCCAACAATTCCGCATTGTAATCCCATATTTTGATAATTTTTATCGTATAAAAACAGTATTAGCCCGCCAGAATTTTATGCACGAGGTTACTGTAAAATTTGCGGCAAAGATAGCAGGATTTAAGCTTTCTAATTCAAAAAAATAAACGATTTTTGCAGGATTTTCCGGTAAGTGTTATCAAAATAAAATATTGTTAAATGGAGGAGAACATAGCGGAAATTGAAAATTTGCTGGAAAGCGGCCGGGAAGGAGCTTTGAAAGAATATTTAGATGATTTAAATATTTCTGACGTGGAACAGCTGATTGATGAGCTGCCGGAACATGCAGCTACTTTTATCGAAACATTATCAATCAACCGTGCCGTCAATGTTTTCCGCATCCTGGATTTTCCGACGCAGGAAAGGATCATCAAAAAACTTTCCGGGCCGAAAGTAACCGAATTGATTACCGAATTGCCGCCTGATGATCGAACTGCTTTGTTTGGAGAACTGCACGGCGATACCGTAAAAAAACTGATCAATGAGTTGCCGCCAGCCGAACGAAAAGAAGCTTTGGCTTTGCTTGGTTACGAAGAATACAGCATTGGCCGCTTGATGACACCGGATTATATCGCCGTAAAAGCGCATTGGGATGTGAACCGTGTGCTGGCACATATCCGCCGCTATGGTAAAAACTCGGAAACGATTGATGTAGTTTATGTAATTGATAATCAAGGAGTTTTGCTGGATGATATCCGTATCCGGGATATTCTGCTGGTTGATCCGGAAACGCCAATCAAGGATTTGATGGACGACCGGTTGATTTCCTTGCACGTACATGATCCGCAGGAAGAAGCCATCAATGTTTTCCGGATGAACAACCGCGTAGCTTTGCCCGTAACCGATCAGGAAAATATTTTGCTGGGGATTGTTACCGTTGATGATATTTTGTGGATCGCAAACGAAGAATATACCGAAGACATTCAGAAAATTGGCGGTACAGAAGCTTTGGATGAGCCGTATCTGGATATGCCATTATTCAAATTGGTGCGAAAACGTGTTGGCTGGCTCGTTGTTTTGTTTGTGGGAGAAATGCTGACAGCCACCGCAATGGCTTTTTTTGAAGACGAAATTGCCAAAGCGGTTGTGCTTGCCTTGTTTGTACCCCTGATTATTTCGAGTGGCGGCAACAGTGGTTCGCAAGCTTCAACATTAATTATCCAGGCGATGGCTTTGGGCGAGGTTACTGTGGCCAACTGGTGGAAAGTTATGCGGCGCGAGATTTTATCAGGTTTGATGCTGGGCATTACATTAGGCGTTCTGGGGTTTTTCAGGATTTTTGCCTGGACGTTTTTCACCAACATCTACGGCCCGCACTGGTTGCTGATTGCCATTACCGTTGGGTTTTCACTTGTTGGCGTTGTTTTATGGGGATCGCTTGCCGGCTCGATGCTTCCTTTACTGCTTAAAAAATTGGGTGCTGATCCGGCTACTTCTTCCGCGCCATTTGTAGCCACGCTGGTAGATGTAACCGGGCTGGTCATTTATTTTTCCATTGCAGTTTTAATTATGCATGGCAAACTTTTATAGGGTAAAAACAGTATTGCCAATAATTGTTATATCATCGGATTAACTATCAGCATGGAACCAATAGAAAATACAGAAGAAACAGGGGAGGCAAATGAAATGCTCATCACATTTGAAGCTGAAAATTTTTTGCGGGAAACCGGTAAATGGGCGCACTTTCTGGGCGTTGCCGGCTTTGTGTTTAGCTTTTTAACCATCATCAGCGCGTTTTCGGTAAGCGCAATTGTGGGCAAATTGCAGCAAACTTATGGTGCAGGTTTAGATGCCAAAGCATTAAGCAGCGGGCTGAGCTTTTTATATTTCGCTTTCGGTGTGCTTATTTTTATCCCTTCTTTAAACTTATTTCAGTTTGCTGCGGGTTTAAAAAACGGCTTTAATTATGGCGATCAGGTAAGTATTAATGCTGCTTTTATGCGGTTAAAATCTTATTTCCGGTTTTGGGGAATATTGATCATTTCCATCATTGTATTTTATGTAATGGTGTTGATTGCTGCAATTGCAGGCGGCGGTGTGAAAATGTAGAGCCTATTCTTAAATAAAAAAATCCTGCCAAAAAGCAGGATTTCTATTATTGATAAAGTTTAGGGTTAGGCGTTTTTATATTTCAAAAGAGAAATCATCTGCAATTTTAGCATTGGCACGATCACCAATTTCTGCAAATTCATATTTTTTTTCGGTAACTTCTTGGTTTGATTTAATATAGTCGGAAGCTTCTTGCAATCCTTCTGCAAATTTTTCAAAATCTTCTTTGTACAAAAAAATCTTGTGTTTCACATAACCGCCGTCTTCCAAGCGTTTCTTGCTTTCCGTTATGGTGATATAATAATCGTTAGAACGCGTGGCTTTTACATCAAAAAAATAAGTTCTTTTACCAGCTCTCACTTTTTTGGAATAGACCTCTTCGCGGTCTCTGCTATCAAAATCTCCCATTTGCAATTTTTACATTAATTTGACTGCGATAAATATAATGCTTTTTTAAAAACACAAAAGAAAAAAGCACTATTTGTGAATAAATATTTTTATGGACAAATACTTAATAAAGTTTCCAACCGTTATTTAAGCATTTTGTGATTCTTCCAAAAGCTGCTTCTCGTACAAGTCAAAATAACTTCCTTTTAGTTCCAGCAATTGTTGGTGCGTGCCTTGTTCCACAATTCTTCCGTCGTCCAAAACCACAATTCTATCAGCATTTTTAATGGTAGAAATCCGGTGGGCGATCAATAAACTGGTCCTGCCATTCATTACTTCACCCAGATTATTCAGGATTTCTTCTTCCGTTTTGGTATCTACGGCGGACAAACAATCATCAAAAATCAAAATTTTTGGTTGCTTAAAAATAGCACGCGCGATCGAGACACGCTGCTTTTGTCCGCCCGAAAGTGTAACGCCGCGCTCACCGATCATCGTGGTAAAACCTTCATCAAAAGCAATGATGTTATCGTAAACCGCTGCGGATTTGGCGGCATTTTCCACCCGGTTCATGTCCATTTTGTCCACACTGAAAGCAATATTATTGGCAATTGTATCCGAAAAAAGGAAAACTTCCTGCGGCACAAAACCGGTTTGAGCACGATAATTTTCTAAATTAAGTTGCTGGATCGGTTTGCCATCGATTAAAATCTCGCCAGAAGTGCAATCATACATCCGCATTAATAAATTGGCAATGGTAGATTTCCCAGAACCAGTGCGGCCGATAATGGCGATCAGTTCTCCGGGCGCAACCGAAAACGATACTTCTTTTAGGGCAGTAATTTTGGTGTCAGGATAAACAAAACTCACATTTTTGAACTCAATTTTTCCTTTGATATCGATTGCAGGAACATCAGGCTGATTGATTTCGGAAGCCAGTTGCAAATATTCATTGATCCTTTTTTGGGAAGCCGCTGCCCGCTGGATCAGCGAAGTAATCCAGCCCAAACTCAAAACCGGGAAGGTGAGCAGATTGACGTACACAATAAATTCGGCAATATTTCCGGCAGTGATATTGCCTTTCATCACTTCAATCCCGCCTACATAAACAGTGATTAAAGTGCTCATTCCGGCCAGCAAAAGCATTACCGGATAAAACAATGCCTGCACTTTTACCAGCGAAAGCGAATCGGTTTTGTACAATTCGCTTTCTTGGCGGAAGCTTTGTTTGATGAAATTTTCTCTGACGTAAGATTTGATCACGCGAATTCCGGAGAAACTTTCCTGCACAAAACTGGACAAGCCCGAAAGCCTTTCCTGGATGCGTTCGCTGCGATGATTGATCTCTGTATTAACTAAATAAATAGCCAAAGCAAGAACGGGAAGCGGCAACAAACTAAACACGGCCAGCCGCACATTTACCGTCAGCATTGCATAAATAACCATTGCAAAAAGTACAGCCGTGTTGATGGCATACATAATGCTTGGGCCGAGATACATGCGCACGCGGCTGACATCTTCTGTCACTCGGTTCATCAAATCACCGGTATTGTTGCGGCGATAAAAAGCTAAAGATAGTTTTTGATAATGTGCATAGATTTCATTCTTGAGATCGTACTCAATGTGGCGCGACATTAAAATGATGGTTTGCCGCATAAAAAACAGAAATAAACCGCGTAAAATTGCCATCAGCAAAACAATTGCCCCAAATAAAAGCAGGCTTTGGCCGAGCAAATTATAGATGATGCTTTGCCTTTCAAAACCATTATAAAGATGATAAATGCCAATATTTTCGGTCACCAGATCAAAGGAAAGTCGGATGACGGGCGCAGGAAGCACACCGAAAATGTTGGAAATTAGGACAAACAGGATTCCGGGGATCAGTTGCCAGCGGTATTTCCAGAAATATTTATTGAGGTAAGCGAGATGTTTCATGCTGTTTGGCAAAGTTAAAAAAACGGGACGGCTGAATTGGCTTTCAATATAAATATCTGTCAGGATACTGTTTTTATCACCTAAAAATCAGCGTCAAAAATGGTTGTTTTGGGAAAGGCTTAGTAAACATTTGCTTCAATTGCCTAAAAAAACTACTTTTGCGCCAACAAACACAAGGCTGGTTTGAACAGAAAAACCAGCAAATTATACAAAATACTATTGGCGGATGGGTTATTTTCCGCAATCGTTCTTATCAAAATATGTTAAACAGAAGGCAACTTAGGATAAAGGTTTTACAGGCGTTATATGCTTACAATCAATCCGAAAACAAAGAAATAAATGCTCACGAAAAGCTGTTGCTGCAAAGTGTGGACAAGGTTTTTGAGATGTACATCTGGATGCTTTCCCTGATCAATGAAGTGGTGCAATATGCTGCTGTTGATGCCGAAGACCGTGCCAATCTGTATTTGCCAACGGAGGCTGACCTCGCCCCAAACCTCAAAATAATACAGAATAAATTTATTGTATCGCTGCTTCAAAACCCTGAATATCTGGCCGGTTTGAAGAAATATAAAGTGGATTGGAGCTTTGACCCGGAATTGGCGCGCTCCATTTTTCATGCCCTAAAAGAAGCACCGGAATATCAGGCTTATTTGGAAAATGAAGCAAACACGATCCAGGCGGATAAAGATATTATCAAATTTATTTTCAAAAAGCTGATCCTGAAATCAGTAACAGCCGAACAGGATTTTGAAGAACGGTTTTTGAGCTGGCCCGTTGATAAGGATAATTTGCAGGCCTTAATGGCCAAAACTTTCAAAAACTTTTCGTACGAAGAAGCAGGTAAAAATAAGCTGGCCGAACTGAGCTTGGATTGGGTAGAAGACCGCGAATTTTTGGTAACGCTTTTCCAGCAAACCATCCGTTATGATAAAGAATATCAGCAACTGATCGGTGACAAAACCCAAAATTGGGAAGCCGAACGGATTGCGATGATGGACACGCTGCTGATGAAAATGGCCATTTGCGAGTTTATGGGTTTTCCGTCGGTTCCGGTGAAAGTAACGATCAATGAATACCTGGAAATTTCCAAAGAATTCAGTACGCCCAAAAGCAATTCATTTATAAACGGTATCTTAGATAAAGTTTTATCTGATCTGAAAAGCAATAACAAAATCAGGAAATCCGGTCGCGGATTAGTAGATTAATCAACATGAAAAAATATTTTATACTTCTGATAGTCAGCACATTAATATCAGCCTGCAATCAAAACAACAGCATAACCAGCTCAGCCTCCGCAGAAAAAACGATGGCGGGCAACAACCCGGTTTTAAAGTTTGAAAAAGAAACTTATGATTTTGGCAAGGTTAAGGCCGGAGACAAAGTAAGTTACAGTTACGCTTTTGCAAACACCGGGAAATCGCCTTTGATTATCACCGATGCCGTGGCAAGTTGCGGCTGCACCATCCCGAGCTGGCCGAACAAACCGATAAATCCCGGTGAAAAAAGTGCCATCAAAGTGATCTTTAACAGTGCCGGAAAGTCCGGTTTGATCGATAAACAAATTACAATTACGGCCAACACGGCTCCTGCGCAAACGCTGGTCCATTTGATTGGCGAAGTAGCAACAAGCAAATAATTACCAATTTTTAAATACAAAATTCAATATGATTTCGACTATTTTTTTACAGGCTACAGGCGGTTTAGGCACATATGGACAGTTCCTTCCGCTGGTGTTGATTATCGTAGTATTTTACTTTTTCATGATCCGGCCGCAGGTTAAAAAGCAAAAAGATCAGAAAAAATATGTGGAAGAACTGAAAAAAGGCGACAAAGTGGTTACTTCGGCTGGCATCCACGGCAAGATTATAGAAGTTGGCGATGTTACCATTTTGATTGAAGTGGACAACAACGTCAAAATCCGTTTTGATAAAAGTGCTATTTCTCTGGAAGCTTCGCGGTTGCTAAACCAGCCCGCTACAGTAGCCAAAGTTTAGGTTGATAAAAGAAGCATTGTACAAAACGATGCTTCTTTTAGCAGTAATTTTTTAGGGAAAGATTATGCCGATCTTCAAATTATCTAAAGCAGAACGGAAGCACATTTCTGCTTTTTTTACTTGCCTTTTTTTAGCGGTACTGGCTTGGATATTTGTTACGATGTCCAAAAATTACACTTTCCCGGTCAAAGTAGCTTTAAACTACAAAAATCATCCTTTGCAAAAAGCTTTTTATGCTTTGCAAGCAGATACGGTTTCGGCCACGGTTGGCGGAACGGGCTGGCAAAAACTGTTTTCCGGCATCTATCCTTCCAAAAGCAGAAGTGTTGGTGTTGATTTGGAAAAGCTGGAAACGCAAAACTTTATTGTACTAAGTAGCCAGTTGCCGGTGATAAATCAAAAACCCGAAAAAGGACAGCAGATTATTTCTTTCAACCCGGATACTGTTTATTTTGATTTCACAGCGCAAAAAATAAAGCGCGTGCCGGTTCAGCTTAAAACAAATATCAGTTATCAGCGGCAATATGCACGTTCGGGCGATGTATTGCTGAAACCGGAATTTGTAACCATCAGTGGTTCTGCGGCTTATGTAGATGCCATCAAAAGCTGGCCGACGGATTTTTTAGTGGTAAAAAAAGCAAATGATGATATTACGACAACCCTGAAACTTTTGCCGCCGCAGGAAAACAAGGTCAGTATTTATCCAAAAACCGTAGCCGTAAATATTCCGGTAGATGAATTTACAGAGAAAACGCTCGAAATCCCGATCAAACTGCTCAACAATAAAATTTATAGTCAGGTAACTTTGTTCCCAAAAAAAATAAAAGTAACGTTTATGGTTTCGCTAAATAGTTATCCGGATATAGACGCTGATTTTTTTGAAGTTGTGGCCGACTTGGATTCCTGGCAAAAACAGGGGATGCAAACTCTGCCGGTAACCCTGAAACAAAAACCGGATCACTGTAACATTGTAAGCGTTCAGCCAACAGCTGTTAATTTTATTGTGCGCAAATAATGCTTAAAATCGGCATTACCGGCAATATCGGCAGCGGAAAAACTACGGTTTCAAAAATTTTTGAACTGCTGGGCGTTCCGGTTTTTTATGCTGATGGGCAGGCCAAAAAAGTGATGACGGAAGATGCGGTTTTGGTAGAAGCTATCCGTAAAACTTTTGGTGATGAAGCTTATTTGGCAGATGGCAGTTTGAACCGAAAATATATTTCAGGCATCGTTTTTAACAATGAAACTGAATTGCAAAAGCTAAATGCGTTGGTTCATCCTGCCGTTTTCCGTGCTTTTGATATTTGGGCTGAAGTTTATAAGCATAAAAAATATGTGCTAAAAGAAGCAGCATTGCTTTTTGAAAGCGGATCGGACCAGCAATGCGACCGGGCGATTGTGGTTTCGGCTGCGCTGGAAGTGCGCGTGCAGCGGGTGATGCAGCGCGATAAAATAACTGAAATCGAAGTTCTCCGCAGGGAAGAAAAGCAGATGCCGCAAGCAGAAAAAGAAGCCAAAGCAGATTATATTATTCAAAACGATGGAGATATGCTCGTAATTCCGCAGGTTTTGGAAATCCACAAACAATTGCTGGAACTGGCAAAACCGATATGATCCGGGAATATTTTTTGGAGTTGACGGCAAACGGTTTGTATTGCGCTGCCGGGGATTTTTATTTGGATCCGCAGAAACCGGTGCAAACTGCCGTGATTTCTCATGCCCACGCCGATCATGCGATTGGCGGCCATCAGCAGGTTTTTGCTACGGCCGCAACTTTGACTTTTATGGATTTGCGTTATACCAAAAATGCCGGAAAGCACATGCATACAGTTGCTTATCATGAAAAAGTATCGATAAAAGAAGTATTGGTTACGCTAATTCCGGCCGGACATATTTTGGGTTCTGCGCAGGTTTTGATGGAGTTTGAAGGCGTAAAATATTTGTACACCGGCGATTTTAAATTGCAACCCGATGCCACTTGCGAAACGTTGGAATGGGTTGAGGCAGATGTTTTGATTACGGAAACCACGTTTGCCAACCCGAATACCAAACATCCGGACCAGGTTTCGGAGATCGAAAAGCTCAACCAAATCCCTTCCAATATTTTGCTTGGCGCGTATGCTTTGGGCAAAAGCCAGCGGCTGATTCAGCTCATCAATCAGTTTTGTCCGCAGAAACAAATCCTGGTTCATCGCAACATTGAACCGATCAACCGGATTTATGAAAAGTTTGGTTATCTATCCGCCAAATACAAACTGTACGACCGCAAATTCATCAAAACCCAAAGCAATTTTATCTACATGGTGCCGCCTTTCACTTTCCACAGTTATATCCGGGCAACGAGTTTACGCCGGATATTTGCTTCGGGCTGGAAAAATTTGCAAACCAACGATCAGGATTCGTTGTACATTTCTGATCATGCAGATTGGGACGATATTTTGCTGTTAATCAGCAAAGTAAAGCCATCACAAGTGTGGACTTTGCACGGGAATGGCTTGCATTTGCAACAATATTTTACGGGAAAATTACGTGTCAAAGTTTTGAATTAATGGAATTAGCAAATGGAGATTTTTATGTAGATGAAAAAGGCAATACTGTTTTTACTGCCCAATTTCATTTGAAAAGAGGTTATTGCTGCAAAAATAAATGCCGGCATTGTCCCTGGAATTTCGGGCGCGAAAAACAAAAACAATCGCCGGGAAAGAAATTATTATAAATTTACGGCGTTAGGAGTATCAAGTATGGAACTGGAAAAGGAAATTCAAAGCAGTAAATTTGAGGATAATTACCACAAAGCGGTGGTCAACATTTCTTATACTTACAGCTGGCTGAGCACGATTTTGCGCGAGCGGCTGGAAAAGTACCAGATTACACACCAGCAGTTTAATATTTTACGAATTTTGCGCGGACAGTTTCCTAATCCGGCCACCATAAATTTGCTGAAAGAACGGATGGTTGATAAAATGTGCGATGCATCGCGGATTGTGGACCGATTGGTGCAAAAAGAATTGGTGACGCGCTGCACCAACTCCAAAGACAGGCGTGCAGTAGATATCCGCATCAGTGAAAAAGGTTTGGAAGTTTTATCGCAGATCGACTGTCAGCTTAAAATGGGTGATTTGCTGAACCAGAATATTACGGAAGAAGAAGCACAGGTTTTGTGTACTTTGCTGGATAAACTCCGCGGTTAAAAATTGCTCAAGCTTCTGCAAAAAACGTGATCAAGGCGATGCCGGAACCAATCAGCACAGCAGCCATTTTGCGTAAATTAAATTTATGATCGGAGTTGGATTCAAACAAAATGGTGGTAGAAATATGCAGGAAAATCCCGATCACGATGCCCATAATCCGGGAAAAATATTGCTGTAACCCGGCTAAAGTTGTGCTTAGTAAATGACTTGCAAAAAATCCGGCCGGCGTCATCAACGCAAAAACAACCAGTAAAAACAGTATGCTTCTTTTAGGCAACTTATTTTGCATCAGCACGCTTCCTAACGCAAAGGCTGCCGGAATGTGGTGTAAAGCGATACCAAAAACCAGTTCCTGCTGATGGCCTTGCGCGAGCGGCATCCCTTCCAAGAAAGCGTGCAAACACAAACTAATCATGATGCCCGAAGGAAAAGCAGCTTCGTTGTGCTGATGGTTGTGGTGAATATGGCCATGTTCTACACCATCAGAAAACAACTCTAAAATCAGCTGAAATAAAAACCCGGCCATGATAAAGATGCCCACATAATGATCGCCGCTTTTGTAAGCATCCGGGATCAAATGCAAAACCGTGATCGCAAATAAATACGCCCCACTGAAAGAAAGGATGAGTTTTAGGTTTTTGCCCATGTCTTTTTTGAACAAAAAGATACTTGCCCCTCCAAAAAAAGCACTGAAAAAAAGCGGGAAAACGATCCAGTAATTCATGAAAACCTGAGACAAAAACTCCTGTAAACCAAGCCGTACAGCCAACCAACTGAAGCACCAAATGCAGCACCAGTAATCACATCCACTGGATAATGCACACCCACGTAAACTTGTGCATAACAAATCAGGGCTGCCCAAAAAAGGGCGAAAAACCATATCCAACGCCAAGTACGGCCAAAAGCCATGCACAGAAAAATAGCAATTGCAAAATGATCGCTGGCGTGGGCAGAAGGAAAACTCAATCCCGTTCCGCAGGGCACACGGTTGACGACGGTTGGTTCAAAAGCTTTGTCATTGCAAGGGCGTACTCTTTTTACGTATGCTTTTATCACCCGGACACAAACAAAATCTGCCGTACCAGCACTTGCAGCCAGCAATGCAATAATTAAGATCGCAACTTTCCGGTAACGAAAAATACTATAACCGATGATGAAAATATAAAGCGGGATCCAAGTTTTCGGGTTGCGGAAGATCGGCATCAGCACATCAAAAACCGGGTTGCTCCAATCGTGGTTGATGAGGTGGAACAAGTGCTGGTCAAACTGCGTCCAAAAATAAGTCATGGTTTTTTGGGCTGTAGATGAGCTGGCATTAAACTTAATTTGATTGCATTTTTAAATGGCCGCGAATATAGGTAATAACACCGTAAACAACCACAATTACCTATAAAGCCTAAGCCATTTATTCGTATTTTAGCGATCTAAAAATAGCTATTCTTGACACTGATAAAATCAATTTCCGGCATTCGGGGCACTATTGGCGGGCAGGCCGGCAACGCACTCACGCCGGCAGATATTGTAAAATTTACGGCCGCTTTTGGTAGCTGGCTAATCAAAAAAACAGGCATAAAAAAAGTAGTGGTTGGCCGGGATGCACGTATTTCCGGACCAATGGTTTTGAATTTGGTAACCGGCACTTTGCAGGGTTTAGGCATTGAGGTGATCGATCTCGGCCTTTCCACCACACCAACGGTAGAAATTGCGGTTCTGGCAGAACAGGCTGGCGGCGGCATCATCATCACGGCAAGCCACAACCCAAAACAATGGAACGCCTTGAAACTGCTGAACCAGAACGGAGAATTCATTAGCGAAACCGACGGTGCTGAAGTTTTGGAGCCGGCCGAAAACAGTGAAATTATTTTTGCAGAAGTAGGGGCTTTGGGGAAAGTTGTTCATGATGATTCTTATCTGCAAAAACACATTGACTTGATCTTGGCCTTGCCTTTGGTTGATCCAGAAGCTATCCGAAATGCCAATTTTAAGATTGTGGTTGACGCCGTAAATTCTACCGGCGGCGTTTTTGTACCGGCTTTGCTGCGGGCTTTGGGTGTCGAAATTATCCATGAATTATTTTGTGAGCCAGATGGAAATTTTCAGCATAATCCTGAACCATTACCCGAAAACCTGACTGCATTATCAAAAGAAGTGCTGGCTAAAAATGCTGATTTGGGTATTGCCGTTGATCCTGATGTAGACCGTTTATGTTTTGTATCCGAAGATGGAAATGTTTTTGGTGAAGAATATACGCTGGTTGCTGTGGCAGATTATGTGCTGAAAAATATGCCTGGCAATACGGTTTCCAACCTTTCTTCTACCCGTGCTTTGCAGGATGTTACGGAAAAAGCAAAAGGCAAATATTTTGCTTCTGCTGTGGGAGAGGTGAACGTAGTGAATAAAATGAAGGAAGTGGGTGCAGTAATTGGTGGCGAAGGCAATGGCGGAGTGATTTATCCTGAACTGCATTATGGCCGTGATGCGCTGGTTGGCATTGCGTTGTTTTTAACGCATTTGGCTAAGTTTGGCCGGTCAGTTTCGGTTTTGCGTAGTACGTATCCCAGTTATTATATCTCCAAAAATAAAATTACGCTTACACCGGAAATGGATATTGATGCTTTGCTGGAAAATGTGCGGGAAAAATATCAGCGGCAGCCACACACCACAATTGATGGTTTAAAAATTGAGTTTGGCAGCGATTGGGTACATCTTCGCCGATCAAATACTGAACCGATTGTGCGTATTTATTCTGAAGGAAACTCGGAACAAGTTGCCAATAGTTTGGCCAACAAGCTTATTTCTGACATCAAAGAAATATTGACGTTACAAAGCTGATGCTTCTTTTACCTGCCCAAAATCATTACAAAAAATTACAACATGCGTGTTTATTTAGATAATGCCGCCACCACGCCGATGGATCCGGCAGTGATGAAAGAAGTTTTCCAGGTGATGGAAAATTGCTACGGAAACCCTTCATCCATACACGCTTTTGGCCGCGAAGCCAGGACGCTGGTAGAAAAAGCGCGCCGGACGATTGCTACGCTCATTCATGCTTCTCCTTCAGAAATATTTTTTACTTCGGGCGGAACGGAAGCAGACAACATGGCCATCCGTTGTGCCATCCAGGATTTAGGGATCAAGCACGCTATCACCAGCGAAATTGAGCACCACGCAGTTTTGCATACGCTAAAAGCATTGGAAAAATCAGGTGAAATTAAGTTGAGTTTTGTTGAAGCAGATGCACGCGGCAACATCAACTTAAACCATCTGGAACAATTGCTGCAGGAAAACGAGCGCAGTTTTGTATCGCTGATGCAGGCCAATAATGAAATTGGCACGATGACGGATATTGAAAAAGTAGGGCTTTTGTGCGAGCAACACAATGCCATTTTTCATTGCGATACGGTGCAAACGATGGGTCATTTTCCGCATGACGTAACCCAGTTGAAAGTTCATTTCCTGGTTGGTGCTGCGCACAAATTGCACGGGCCAAAAGGTGTTGGGTTTATCTACATCAACCATCGCATCAAAATAAAACCGTTGATTCATGGCGGTTCGCAGGAGCGGAATATGCGCGGCGGCACAGAAAATGTTTATGGGATTGTGGGTTTTGCCAAAGCTTTGCAACTGGCTTATGGCGAAATGGAAATCCACAAAAACCAAATACTGGATTTAAAAACCTACATGATGCAGCAATTGCTTGAAGCAGTTCCCGGCGTTGCGTTTAATGGTGAAACAGACGCGGAAAAAAGTTTATATACGGTTTTAAATGTTTCTTTTCCGGAGATGGAGATGGCCGATATGCTGCTGTTTAGCTTAGATATAGCCGGAGTTTCTGCTTCCGGAGGTAGTGCCTGCAGTTCGGGGACGGATATTGGTTCGCATGTACTAACCGGAATCGGTGCCAATCCTGATCGCCCGGCCATCCGTTTTTCATTTTCAAAATTCAATACCCGCGAAGAAATTGACTACACGGTTTCTAAAGTAAAAGAAATTTGCCGGGCAAAAGTACAGGCATAATTTTTGTTTTAAACCAATACTGTTTTTATCAGCCTAAAATCTGATTATATTTTCTTTGAAAAGAAGATTTCTAAAAACAATGCTTTGAATTAATTCGTTTCGCAACCATACAAACTAACGTTAACTATCAAACTTATGACACTTACCCATGCCAGCAGTTTAAATGATCAGGCAGATTATTTAAACGCCAATGATCATACTTTTGCAAACCAAACTTTGAATGCGATTTTTAACGCGCCGCAAAACGCAGTTGCAGAAGATGATGACGACGACGATCTGGATGCAACAATCCCTGATCCCGACGAAGATGATCTTTATGATGAAGATGATGAAACATTTCCGGATGCAGACGAACTGGATAAAATAGATGACGACGACGATGCCGGTGTAATTGACGACGATGACCTGTCTGACGATGATGATAAAGGAAGCACCACTTCCGGCATGGGTTCGTCTTCTTTTGCTGATCGGCCAACGGGCCGCACAACTGGCCGCATGACAGATCATGAGCCAGGTTCCGGTCAATAATATTTCAACCTCATTAAAAAAGGGATGCTAAAAACAGCATCCCTTTTTTGGTATAAAAGTTTTTTGGTGAATATTGATTTTAGGCTACGGCATACATTTCTTCCTGTTGTTTTTTCACGGTATCGCTGTTGATAAAATCATCGTAACCCATCAGTTTGTCAATGATTCCGCCGGGCGTTAGTTCCACAATCCTGTTGGCAACGGTTTGCATCAGTTCATGATCTCGGGAAGTAAATAAAATTGTTCCGCGGAAATCCTTCATGCCATTATTTAAAGCCGTGATAGATTCCAAGTCCAGGTGATTAGTTGGCTCATCAAACAGCAAAACGTTGGCATGTTGCAGCATCATTCGCGAAAACATGCAACGCATTTTTTCGCCTCCGGAAAGTACGGTTGATTTTTTAAGCACTTCTTCTCCCGAAAAAAGCATTCTTCCCAAAAAGCCGCGGATGAACTGATCATCTTTTTCACCTTCAGAATAATCGCGCAGCCAGTCGATCAGGTTTTCGTTTTTTCCGTTAAAATAATCGTGGTTGTCCATCGGAATATCTGCGGTTTTTATGGTAATCCCCCATTTAAAACTACCGGTAAAATCCGTGTCGCGGCCAGTCAAAATATCGTAAAAAGCAGAAGTAGCCAGGCTGTTTTGCGAAATAACGGCAATTTTGTCGCCTTTATTCACCATCAAACTTACGCCTGAAAACAAAACTTCACCATGCAAGGTTTTGCCCAGGTTTTCAATTTGGAGGATCTGATCGCCTGCTTCCCTGCCCAAATTATTAAACAAAATAGCCGGATATTTACGGTTGGAGGCCTTAATTTCATCGATATTGATTTTATCTAAAGCCTTTTTACGACTGGTTGCCTGCTTGGATTTGGAAGCATTGGCACTGAAACGGCGGATAAATTCCTGCAATTCTTTCACGCGGTCTTCCGTCTTTTTGTTTTGGTCAGAACGTTGTTTCAAAGCCAGCTGACTGGATTCGTACCAAAAAGAATAGTTGCCGGTGTAGATCGACATCTTGGCAAAATCAATATCCACAATGTGCGTACAAACGGTGTCCAGAAAGTGCCTATCGTGCGAAACTACCAAAACAATGGCTTCATAACCGGCCAAAAAATCTTCCAGCCAAGCTATGGTGTTGATATCCAGATCATTGGTTGGCTCATCCAGCAGCAAAATATCCGGATTACCAAACAAAGCCTGCGCCAGTAAAACCCGAACTTTCTGGTTTCCATCCAGTTCTTTCAGCTGTTTGTAGTGCAATTCTTCTTTGATGCCCAAGTTGCTAAGCAGTGTTGCCGCATTGCTTTCCGCGTTCCAGCCGTCCATTTCGGCAAAAAGGTTTTCCAGTTCGCCGGCACGTTCGCCGTCTTTATCGGTAAAATCTTCTTTCAGGTAGATAGCATCTTTTTCCTTCATCACCTTGTACATTTCTTGGTGGCCGATCAATACTGTTTCTATCACACTAAAATCGTCAAACTCGTAGTGGTTTTGTTTGAGAACGGCCATGCGTTCACCCGGCGAAAAACTAAATGAACCGCTGGTCGGATCGATTTCTTTAGAAAGTATTTTTAAAAAAGTAGATTTCCCCGCGCCGTTTGCGCCGATGATGCCGTAGCAGTTTCCTTGTGTAAACTTGAGGTTGACGTCTTCAAAAAGTGTGCGTTTTCCGTAGCGAAGGGAGAGGTTGGATACCGTAATCATGTTGTACTATTTTTACGCGAAGATACAGGTTATCGATATTAAATTGAACTCATTTTTTGATTTTTGGGGTGATTGCAGATGCTTCTTTTATCACCTAAAAATTGGATTGAACGTGAACCTTGCAAGTTGCCCGAAATTCTATCTTTGCGCAAATTTACCTCGATAAAAACAGCATGGACATTGCCGAAGGTTTACTTTTTACCCTGCTTTGGGCTTCGGCAACGGTGGCTACCAAGTTTGCTTTTCGTTCCTGCGATCTGTTTTTACTGACTTTGATCCGGTTTGTAACGGTAAGCGTGATCCTGCTTTTTTATACTTACATCATCAAAAATAAAAGCAGCCGGTTTCCATCCAAAGCAGAATTCAAAAAGCTTTTTGTTTTGGGCATATTAAATATAACTATTTATATGTCAGGTTATTTGATCTCCATTAAATATGTTTCTGCCGGATTAATCAGTTTGATTACCGCCGTAAACCCATTGCTTTTAATCCTGTTTTCAGCCATCTTTTACAAGCGCAAACTTTCATCTTTTGAAATCACCGGGATCATCATTGCCGTTTCCGGTTTGGTGCTGGCCGCCATTCCGAACTTGTATCGCAGCCACGCTACTTGGGGCGGTTTGCTGGCTTTAATCACCGGTATTTGCGCGCTTTCTACCGGCAGCATTTATTATGCTAATTCGGGGCTTACTCTAAAAAAAATGGAAGTAAATACCTGGCAAATCACGCTGGGCGGCATACTGTTTTTACCGATAGTTTTTTTGAACCGATCCAAAAATTTTATCATCCCGGATATGAATTTCTTTTTGAGCATCGCCTGGCTCATCGTTCCGGTTTCGATTATCGCCTACGCCATGTGGCTGATTTTGCTGCAACGCGATGCCGTAAAAGCAGGCTTATGGCTTTTTTTAACGCCTGCTTTCGGCTATTTAATGGCGGTCATTATTTTACACGAAAAAATTACCGTTTACGGCATGTCAGGTAGTTTGCTGGTTGTCAGCGGTTTGCTCTACTCCAGGCGAAAGAAAATGACGATTTCGGCAATCAACACCGCCGAATAGAACTCCTGGCAATGCTTCTTTTATCGGCATAAAATCAACAAAAAAAGCTTCAGTAAAACAATTACTAAAGCTTTTTAAGTTTGAAGAAGATGCTTATTCCGTCGGTTTTTCTTCTTTAATTTCCGGGTGCGCCTCGCCGTGGTGGCAGGTATTACAGTTAACGGCCACCATCGCCATCATGCCATCAGCACCTTTTTTACTATGAAAATATTTTTTGTTGATCTTGCCGGCCATGGTGTACATCTGTCGCGCCATTTCTTTTTCGGGTTTGGCATCGCTTGCCCAATCCATTTTGCGAGGATTTTCTGCTGAAGCTGTGTGGCAAAAATTGCAGCGTACGCCCAAAGCACCTTTCCATTCGTCCATCACCTGGTCCAATTCTTCATGGCTGATGTTTTTCGGCAGCACTTTCAGGTTTTTCGCTTTTTGAGGCATTTCCTGCAAATCAGCAGTAGCACCCATTGCGGCAACAGCAGCGATTAATAAAGTGAAGATTATATTTTTTGATTTGATCATGGATAGATTTTTGGTGAAGCAATTTATAGAATTAAGTTGTGTTTTCACATGTATGATGGTTTAATTTTTGGCTGAAAAAAGCAAATAAACAAACTTCATTTTTTAATGGGTAAAAACAGTATGTTATTTTTATTAATACATCAGCTTTTATAATCATCATACATTTCAAAACAGTACACCAGATGATTATTTGGCTTTTTTTTAAGATCGTATCTTTTGCTTTAAGCTTACTAGTTTGCTCATTATCAGCTTGATAAATACCATATTGTTGGTGCTTTGATTGCGCTGTTAGGCGTCAGTCTCATTTATCCTGCACCATGGCCAGCTTTATGCCATGCTTCTTTTAGCAGTCATTTCTTTGTGCCGATTAAAAAATTGGTCTTCCATTTTGATAGATTTGGGCTTTAAAATTGATCTGTTTTGACAAAACCCATTCTCGTTTTAAAATTTGGCACAGCTTCCATTACCCAAAAAAATGGCGAGCCGGACGAAAGCGTAATTGCAGAAATTGCGCGGCAAGTGGCGCAGCTGCATCAGCAATATAATGTGGTGATTGTTTCTTCAGGCGCAGTTGGTGCGGGCAAGCATTTTATCAAAAATTATAGCGGCACCATTAGCGAACGAAAAGCTGCGGCGGCTATTGGTAACCCGCTGTTGTTGGGCAAATACGCATACTGTTTTTATCCCTATAAAATTAATATTGCCCAGAGTTTGTGCGAGCGGACACATTTCTCCAACCGGAAACAGTTTTTGCAATTGAAAAAAACGTACGAAGAATTGTGGGCGAACAACATCATCCCAGTGGCCAATGAAAACGACGTGGTGAGTGACTTGGAACTCAAATTTTCTGATAACGACGAGCTGGCCACTTTAATTGCCGTAGGTTTTGGCGCTTCTTTGTTGCTGTTTAGCACTTCTGTTCCCGGCGTTTTGGATGCAGATGGAAAGGTAATTCCTCAGATTGATGTCATCGATAAAAACGCGCTTTCTTTGGCCAACAAAGAGAAATCAGCTTTGGGTTTAGGCGGAATGGTTTCCAAGTTGACTTTTGCACGGCTGGCTACTCAAATGGGCATTAAAGTGGTGATTTTTGGGATACGGACAGCAGACGGAATCCTAAACGCTATCGAAGGAAAAACTGGAACGCTTTGTTTGCCACAAGCTTGTACTATTCCCGCTCGAAAAAAATGGCTGGCCAGCGGAAGTTTAGTTACCGGCAAATTGCAGGTTGATGTCGGCGCACAACAAGCTTTACAGAATGGGAAAAGTTTATTGGCCGTAGGAATTACCCAGGTCATGGAGAAATTTGAAAACGGCGAAGTGTTTGAAATTTTGGACGGGCAAAACCAGGCGATTGCTGTTGCCCGCGCGCGTGTTGCTTCGGAAGACATCCATCTCCATCAAAAAACAGAAAAAGTTACGGTGGCACATGCAGATGAAATTGTATTGTTGTAATTTTAGATAGATAAAAACAGTAGCTGTTTAAAGGCCAGGTTGCAATTAACACCTGCGGTTGCTTGATTTAACGTTCTTTTTGCTTGAACAAAAAGAACCAAAAATTCAAGACAAACCCGATCCCTCCAGGCGTTTTGTCAGCCCTACCCACCTGGGTGCATACCTTGCAAGTGGTTGTACCTGAAGTGTTTATAAAAAAATAAAGTTGTTTGTCGGTAAGATGAGTTATAAAGATTGCCGTGAGAAAGGTAATCGATAGAAAGGTAGCCACCCAGGCGCATTGGGCTGAATGCCGCCCGGAGGCGATCCGGCATTCTTGATCTTTTGGTTCTTTTCCATCAAGGGAAAAGAACGTAAAACCAAGCAACCGCAGGTTTGCTAAAATTTAAATCTATTTTTAACCTTCTTTTAGTAAGAAAATAACTTGTTGTTGGTAAAAAGACAAATTTAATTAGAATGGAAACCATCCAACCTTTATTAGAAAACGCCGCAAAAGCCAAACGTTCCATCAGCAAACTTTCTGATCTGAATAAAAAGCTGTTGCTCGAAAAATTAGCCTATCAAATCAAATTTGTTACGCAAGAAATCATCCAAGAAAATCAAAAAGATTTAGATCGGATGGACGATGCCGACCCGAAGAAAGACCGCTTGCTGTTGAACGAAGCCCGCATCAACAACCTCGCTCAAAGCGTTCTTGCAGTTTCTTCGCTCACCGATCCAACAAACCAGCTTCTGTTCGAAAAAACCTTGTCCAATGGTTTGTTCATCCAAAAGAAAACCGTTCCGCTAGGCGTTGTTGGCATCATCTACGAATCGCGCCCGAATGTTACCATTGATGTGGCCGCGCTTTGCATCCGTTCCGGCAATGTTTGTGTGTTGCGCGGCGGCACCGATGCTTCTTTTACCAATGTTTTTTTGGCATCGTTAATTAGAAAAGTGTTGCAAGATTTCGGCTTAGATAAAAACATTGTCCAGCTTTTGCCAACCGACCGCAAGTTTATTTTAGAAATGCTAACGGCCATAAAATATATTGATGTCATTATCCCACGTGGTTCGCAGCAACTGATTGAATATGTGCGTGACAACGCTAAAGTTCCGGTAATAGAAACCGGCGCAGGCGTTTGCCACACTTATGTTGAACAAACCGCCGACTTGGAAAAAGCCGCTGCCATTGTGGTGAATGCCAAAGTTTCGCGCCCTTCCGTTTGCAATGCTTTGGATACAATTTTGGTAGATGAAGCCATTGCCGAAAAACTACTGCTAAAAACAGTATCGCGATTTCAGGAATTTCAGGTTGAAATTTTTGCAGATGAACATGCCTATTTGATCCTTAAAAAAAGCAATTATCCTTATTTGAAAGCAGCCAAACTGGAAGATTTCGGCCGTGAATTTTTAGATCTTAAATGTTCCATAAAAGTAGTTTCCGGATATGAAGAAGCATTGGAACATATCGAAATATTTTCCTCCAAACATTCAGAAGCCATCATTTCCCAAGACCCAAACTTGTGCGAAAACTTTTTGAACGAGGTTGATGCCGCCGCCGTTTACGTCAATGCTTCCACCCGTTTTACCGATGGCGGCGAGTTTGGCCTGGGTGCCGAAATTGGTATCTCGACCCAAAAACTGCATGCCCGTGGGCCTTTTGCTTTGGAAAAGTTGGTTACGGAGAAATGGGTTGTAAGAGGAGATGGGCAGGTGCGGTAGATTTTTGTCATTTCAACGATAGGAAAAATCTTCTTTGCTTAGAAGAATTTTTCATTTTGCTTTTAAAAATAAACCGAAAAAAGTTCACATTTTGTGAACTTTTCTTATTAATTTTGTTTGATGTGAGAGTTCACCTGGTTAAAAAGCAAACATTAGAAGATTTTTCAGACTTGCACCCAAGAAGTAAAACGTCATTGGAAGACTGGACAGAAAAACTAAGGCTTGCAAACTGGGAACAACCAGGCGATATGAAACAGACGTATAACACGGCTGACCTTTTAGGCAAAAGCAGCAACCGAGTGATTTTTGATATTGCAGGGAATAATTACCGGATGATCTGTAATTATTTTTTTGGGCTAAAGCAGGTGCATTTGTTCGTTTGCTGGCTTGGAACACATGCGGAATATGATAAAATTTGTAAGCAAGGCGAGCAGTACACCATTAACCTTT
>CAXSBZ010000048.1:0-24247 GCA_964236465.1 uncultured Sphingobacteriaceae bacterium
TAAAAACTGGCGTTAAACCAGCACGAAAAGAAAAACCACTATCAATTGGTTGCAAGCGATAGGAAAAACTCATTGTTCCGATAACGTTACCACCTATGTCTTCACCTACAAAATCATTATTCCTGCTGTTTGATGTATATATAGTTGCACCTAAACCGACTTCAAAAAAGTTTCTTCCTTTTCCCAACAAATAATTTAAACCAATTGGAATAGTCGCAAGATGGTCTCCGTCTGATGCAATATAGCCAATCCCAATACGGCCGCCTATACCATCTCTTTTATTGCTAAAACGAGTATCGTAGTTAGCTGTTAATAGTAACCCTTGTCCTGCAAGTTCAACATAAACATTTTGTGCTCGTCCGGTTCCAGAATCAACAGTTTGCTGTGCACTTGCTTTATTTACAAAGCATAAAACAAACAGCATTAACATCATTAGGTAGCTTTTTTTCATGATCTTTTGGTTTGAATTGGTAAGATATAAAAAATTATAATAAAAATAAAGAAGCGGTTTAATTTTTAGTTAAACCGCTTCTTTACCATAAAACTTATCTACTAATTCAACACCGCTTTCACATCTTCCTTAACCGTCAAATCTAAAGCATCTTCCACTTTATCAGGCATTAAAGCTAGGTTGATCACTTCTTTCATATCCGTGATGTAATGGAATTTCATATCAGTAATATAAGATTCTTTGATTTCCAAAATATCCTTTTGGTTGGATTTGCACAAAATGATTTCTTTGATATTTGCCCGTTTTGCAGCCAATATTTTTTCCTTGATTCCGCCCACCGGCAATACTTTTCCGCGAAGCGTAATCTCGCCCGTCATGGCCAGATGTTCTTTTACTTTTCGTTGGGTAAAAGCTGATACTAAAGCAGTTAACATCGTGATTCCTGCGGATGGCCCGTCTTTTGGCGTTGCACCAGCCGGAACATGCACATGCACATCCCATTGATCAAACAAACGCGCATCAATACCGAAATAAACAGCGTGCGCCCGAATATAAGCCAAGGCAATGGAGATAGATTCTTTCATCACATCACCCAAACTACCGGTGATAGTCAGGCGGCCTTTGCCAGGACTTAAACTGGCTTCAATAAACAAAATATCACCGCCAACCTGCGTCCAGGCCAAACCTGTAACCACGCCGGCGACGTTGTTATTTTCATAGCTGTCTTTATCATAAATAGGTGCACCCAAAATCTTTTCAACATCTTCTTTGTTGATAGCCGACGAGTAAGCCTCTTCCATCGCAATGCTTTTGGCAATACCGCGCACCAACGAACCGATTTTCTTTTCCAAGTTCCGCACGCCGGATTCACGAGTATAATCTTCCACCACTTTTTCCATCACCTGGTTCTTGATGGTCACATCTTTGGGTTTCAAACCGTGTGCTTCGCGTTGTTTTGGCAACAAATGCTGACGGGCAATTTCCACTTTTTCTTCAATCGTGTAGCCGTTTACTTCGATGATTTCCATCCGATCCAATAATGCCGGTTGGATTGTGCTCAACGTGTTTGCCGTAGCAATGAACATCACGTTGGACAGATCGTAATCCATCTCTACATAATGATCATAAAAAGCACTATTTTGCTCAGGATCAAGTACTTCAAGCAAAGCAGACGAAGGATCTCCGCGGAAATCATTGCCTACTTTATCAATCTCATCCAAAATAAAAACCGGATTGGAAGCACCTGCTTTTTTGATCGACTGAATAATGCGGCCAGGCATCGCACCAATATAAGTTTTGCGATGGCCGCGAATTTCGGCTTCATCCCGGATGCCGCCCAAAGCCATCCGCACATATTTCCGGCCCAAAGCACGCGCGATGGATTTTCCAAGAGAAGTTTTTCCAACTCCCGGAGGGCCAACCAAACACAGGATCGGTGCTTTCATGTTGTGCTTCAATTTCAGTACAGCCAAATATTCAATAATCCGTTGCTTCACTTTTTCCAAGCCGAAATGATCTTTATCCAGCACTTTTTGCGCCCGTTTCAGATCAAAATTATCTTTGGTAAAATCGTTCCAGGGCAGCTCAGTCAACAACTCTAAGTAATTGATTTGTACCGAATAATCTGCTGCGGCCGGATTGATCCTGGCCAGTTTATTCAGTTCATTATTAAAATTATCTGCTACTTCTTTTGACCACTTTTTTTTGCTGCCTTTGCTGCGGAGGTTATCCACTTCCATATCCGGCGAATTGCCGCCGAGTTCTTCCTGAATAGTCTTGATCTGCTGGTTCAAGAAATAATCCCGCTGCTGTTTGTCCAGATCAACACGTACTTTGGATTGGATCTGGTTTTTCAGTTCCAGCATTTGCAGGTCAACCGTCAAATGTTCCAACACCATTTGCGCACGCTCATGCAGGTTGGCTACTTCCAGAATGTGCTGCTTCACTGTCATCGGCGCATTCATGTTGGAAGAAATAAAGTTAACTAGAAACGACGTGCTTTCAATATTTTTAATCGCAATTCCAGCTTCCGTCGGGATGTTTGGAGAAAGCTGGATAATGTTCATCGCCATATCTTTCACCGAAGAAACCATCGCCTTAAACTCCTTGTTTTCAGTTGCTTTGATCTCTTTAAAAGACTCAATAGTAGCTTTGATATATGGCTCTGTCTGCACTTGCTCTTTCAGCAAAAAGCGTTTTTTACCCTGGATAATTACGGTTGTATTGCCATCCGGCATTTGCAAAACTTTGATGATCAAAGCCATCGTGCCAACATGGTTCAGCTGATCGTAATTTGGGTCTTCAACAGAAGTATCTTTTTGGGCTACAACACCAATAATTTTATTTCCTTTATTGGCGTCTTTAATCAGTTTGATGGATTTATCGCGGCCAACTGTAATAGGAATCACTACGCCCGGAAACAAAACCGTGTTGCGCAGCGGCAAAATTGGCAGTATCTCCGGCGTCTGCTCGTTGTTCATTTCTTCCTCATCTTCTGACGACATCAAAGGGAAAAATTCTGATTCTTCATTTATAATAGGCAAAGCATTGTTAAAATCGAAAGGGTCAAAACTCATTTAAAACCGTATTTAAACGCCAATGTGGCAGTATTGTTAAATTAATGTACAAATGTGGTGCAAACCTATTAAAGTTCAAGAGCTGTGCCAAGCTGTTTTTTCCTAACACGGATAATAATTTTACAGCTAAAAATATATGGTAAAAGAAGCATTGGTTTTTAGAAATTTTAATTGTTCAGTTGGATTTATCCACACCAAAAAAAGGTTGATAAAAGAAGCATTTCCTTCTCGTGCACATTTTGCCGGATTCGATTATCTTTAGCCTCGAAATGAACAAAAATTTTGTAATAGCGATTGACGGCTATTCCTCCTGCGGAAAAAGTACATTGGCTAAAGCATTGGCCAAGCAGCTCAATTTTATTTATGTAGATAGTGGTTCGATGTATCGGGCTGTTACGTTGTATTTTCTGCGGAACAACATCGACATTCACAATCTGGTACAGGTAGAAGAAGCATTAAAAAGCATTCACCTCAACTTCAATTCGGGGGATTATGAAACTCATATTATGTTGAATGGTGAGGAGGTTTCTGCGGAAATCAGGCAGATGCCGGTTTCTAAAAATGTGAGTGCTGTTTCTGCAATCAAAAAAGTACGCTACGAAATGGTGAAACAGCAGCAGCGCATGGGCAAATCCAAAAACATTGTGATGGATGGCCGCGACATCGGCACAACGGTTTTTAAAAATGCACAATTGAAATTATTTATGACGGCCGATCCGAAAATCCGGGCAGAACGACGTTATAAAGAACTGAAGGAAAAAGGCCAGGAAATTACGCTGCACGAAGTTTTTGACAATATTGCCGATCGGGATTACCAAGACACCACACGTACAGAAAGTCCGCTGATTCGCGCCGATGATGCGGTGATTTTAGATAACACGAACCTCAGCCCGGAACAACAATTAGATTTTGCGCTGCAAAAAGTAAATGCTTTAAGAAATCCAAAAGTTTAGGTTTTTATCATCTCCTTCAACGGGTTGAGGATCAACCGGTGTCATGCTTCTTTTATGCCTATAATTCTGAGCTTGGTTTTTAGGCCGATAAAAGAAGCATGGAAAATATCAGCAACAAAACTCAAACTTGATTACGCTACCAAATCATATTGCACTGCCGGTACACCAAAACGGTTTAAAAAATCAACACCTTCATCCGCAGTAAAACCTTTATAAGCTGCATAAGATTTTCGGTAAAATACAGCTGCTATCCCTGCCGAAAAAATCAATCGGGCACAAGCCAAGCAGGGCGAAAGTGTAACATATAAAGTGGCACCTTCCAATTTTGCACCATTTTTTACAGCATATAAAATCGCATTTTGTTCGGCGTGTAAAGCTAAAGAACAGCTTCCTTTTGAATCGCGTGCGCAGCCTTGCTCCGGCCACTCTTCATCACAATTATGTGTTCCGGCGGGCGGCCCGTTATAACCGATGGAAATGATGCGTGTATCTTTGGTCAATACGGCACCAACCTGCGCTTTTACGCAATGGGAACGCAAAGCCAAATCGGTGGCCAAATGCATAAAAATGGAATCGAAGCTTTTTTTAGGCATATAAAATTAGTGCCCGCCACCGGCAACCACGTTGTTCATATCAATGCCTTGTTTTTTCAATGCCGGGCCAACTTTGATCGCGAAGAAAGTGATGTAAGCAAAACAGATCACCGGGATGATGTAAGAAATATGGATTCCGGCAGTATCAGCCAAAATTCCCTGAACCGGCGGGATGATCGAGCCGCCCAAAATCATCATGATCAAAAATGCAGAACCCTGGCTGGTATGTTTGCCCAAACCGGCAACAGCAAGCGAAAAAATACTTGGAAACATGATTGAACAGCACAATCCTCCACTTAAAAAAGCATAAATAGCAACTGTGCCGGTAGTTAACAAACCTACGATCATGGCAAACATGCCCAGTAAACCGAAAATCATCAGGACGCGGGTTGGTTTGTCCCGGCCTAAAAAGAAAGCAACGATCAGAACCGTTACGCACACGGCATAACCGTATAAACTGCTCACGTCTGTCCCGGAGATATGGTTGAAAAACAAAACCACACCAAAAGCTATAAACGGAACAATCACGGTTAAAATATTTTTAGTTGATTTTGATAATTTAAAAGCACTAATTCCGCCCGTCCAGCGGCCGATCATCAAACTTCCCCAGTATAAAGAAATGAATGGTTTGATGGCAGAATCGGCATAAGCACCGAAAGCCGGCAGCTTTAAAAGTGCGCCTAAATTACTTTGTACCGTTACTTCCACACCAACATAGGTAAAAATAGCCAACATCCCCAAAACCAGCTGCGGATATTGCATCGCCCCCCAACTGTCGAGATTGGTTTTTGGGGTAATGAGCACATAAATAATCGATAAAAGTATGATTGCCAGTGCCGTATAAATAAAGTAGGCGTTGCTAAAACCAGTCATTTTTTCCAGCGGATTGGCCACCAAAATCATCAGGAAACCCAGCGTCATGAATAGCAGCGGCACGTTGGCACGCGTACTTGCATCCACCTTTTCGGTACTGTTGATTTCGGGAAGATTGGAGAACCTGTAGAACAATGCCACCGCCAGAAATAATCCAGCCAAAATAAAATACAAGTTATTAACCGAAGTAATGCTCACATCACTTTGGGCACTGCCTTGCGAAGATCCGAACAAAACCACGCTCACGATGATTGGCCCAAGCAAGCCGCCAAAATTATTTACGCCACCAGCAAAATTTAGCCGGTCTGAACCTGTTTCCGCCGGCCCTAAAGCTACCACAAATGGATTGGCAGCCGTTTGTTGCAGCGAAAATCCAACGGCAACAATAAAAAAAGCACTCAAAATAAAAGCAAAATGACCATTGTTAACTGCCGGAACCATTGCCAATGCACCAACCGTAGAGATCAGCAAACCGTAAACAATACCGTTTTTATACCCGATTTTATTGAGCAGATCCACTTTGGTGAGCTGGGAAATAAAGTAGAGGATTAGCGAACCGATAAAATAGCCACCATAAAAAGTAAAATCGATCAGCTGCGATTCAAACTGCGTCAGATGAAAATGGGTTTTACAAAACGGAATGAACACGCCGTTGGACGCAGCCAGAAATCCCCAGAAAAAGAAAACTGTAATGAGCGAATATAAAGCAGAAGCGTAGCTTTTAGTTGTAGTTTGAGCCATAAGATAAGTGGTATTGGTTGAGCAAAAAATATTGCAATGCGAACATAAAAGTATTTTGTAAATATTTCAGCACTAATTGCAGATATTACTGTTGTAACTTGCTTTTAAAGGATTTTTGAAACAATAAATTGCATATTCGCATCCGTCATCTTAAAATTTCAGGCCGCATTAATGTTTGAAGCTATCATTTCCGGTATTGGTATCGGTATCGTTTTAACCTTTATTACCGGGCCGGTTTTTTTTGCATTGATCAAAACCAGTATCGAAAAAGGTTTTCATGCCGGGGTAGCTTTGGCTTTGGGCGTAGTTTCGAGCGATGTGGTTTTTGTTGGGGCAATCATTTTCGGCTCTCAGTTGTTTGAAATCCCGCCCCGCATCAAAGTTTGGCTGGGCATAGCCGGCAGCATTATTTTATTGTGTATCGGCATCCACTATTTGCTTAAAAAAGCAGACGTTGATTTTAATACACATACGCCTGCAAAAATTAACCGAGCCGGCTACTTTTTCAAAGGGTTTGCCATGTGTATTTTCAACCCAACCATTTTATTTCATTGGATTACCGTGATCGGAACGGCGAGCACCGTTTATCACATCGGCGTGCCGCACCGGCAGCTCAAAATTGCGGTTATGTTTTTAACGATCCTGATTGTGCAATTTGGATTAGATTCTACCAAAGCTTTTTATGCCAATAAACTTCGGGACAAAATTTCAGTTAAGTTAGTCCATCGCTTAAATTATGTGGCCGGGATTGCGCTCATTATTGCCGCTTTTATTATTTTGGACCGGCTGGTTACGCATTTTGTTTTTCCGGCGATCAATTAGTTGGTTGATAGTTGATAGTTGATAGTTGATAGTTAGGATTTGTAAAAGACTATTTGGTTGATGCTTCTTTTATCGACCCAAATTCATCAACAAAAAAGGATAACTAAAAACCGATGCTTCTTTTATCAACCTAAAATCATCAATGAAAATAGATAACCAAAAGTTAATACTTCTTTTATAGACCTAAATTCATCAACAAAAATGATAACTAAAAACCGATGCTTCTTTTATCAACCTAAATTCAGACATGCTAATTTGTAAAGAATATTTTACCTCAAACCTTTTTACATATAAGCCCGCTGGTTCTTGCCTTCCATCCAATTTAAAAATGCTTTGTTTACCACCTTATTTCCGCCGGGCGTTGGGTAATTTCCGGAGAAATACCAATCGCCCAAATGGTCTGGGCAAGCTTTGTGCAGGTTGTCCAGCGTTTGGTAAATCACCTTCACTTCAGCTTTAATATTTTTTGGGGTGATGATTTCTGCAATCCTATCTGAAACCTGTTCATAAGTAAAAGGATCGTAAATGGCTTTTACATAATTTTCCGCTTTTTCTTTCGGCAGATCCATGCTGGTTTTGCATTTTTGGTAAACCTCATGGATCACGTTTTCCATTCCGTGATCTTTCAGCAAAGTAATGGCTGCTTCAAAAGCAACAAATTCACTCATCCGAGACATATCGATGCCATAGCAATCCGGATAGCGGATCTGCGGCGCGGAAGAAACCACGATGATCTTTTTCGGCCCCAAACGGTCAATTATTTTCAGGATACTTTGCTTCAGTGTGGTTCCGCGGACAATGGAATCATCCAAAACCACCAGCGTATCGGTGTCATTTTTGATCAGGCCGTACGTGGTATCGTAAACGTGCGCCACCATTTCCGAGCGGTCTGCATCCTGGGTGATGAATGTGCGCAGCTTTACATCTTTGATCGCCAGTTTTTCTACCCGCGGAAAAATGTTCAGCACCTGGTTCAGCTCCTCGTCCGTTATTTTATCGGCCCGGTTCAGCAATTGTTCGCGCTGATAGCATTTGATGTATTTGTGCACACCTTCTACCATACCGTAAAAAGCAACTTCAGCCGTGTTCGGAATGTAAGAAAAAACTGTATTATCCAGATCGTAATTAACGGTTTCCAGAATTTGCGGACATAATAACCTACCCAGCTGCTTGCGTTCGCGGTAGATCGAAGCATCACTTCCTCTCGAAAAATAAATCCGTTCAAAAGAACAGGATTTTTGTTCTGTGGGTTCACGAAACTGCTTTTCACTGATCTGGCCATCTTTTTTAATGATCAGCGCATGGCCGGGTTTTATTTCTTGGATCGATTCTATCGGCACATTAAAAGCCGTTTGAATAGCCGGACGCTCGGAAGCAGCCACCAAAACTTCATCATTCTGATAATAAAAAGCCGGACGGATACCCGCCGGGTCGCGCATGATAAAAGCATCGCCATGACCAAAAATCCCGGCAATCGTGTAGCCGCCATCCCAGGATTTGGCTGATTTGGTTAGAATTTTTGCCACATCCAGATCTTTGGCAATCAGGTTGGTAATCTCCACGTTATCATCCAAACCTTCCCTTTTGTATTGATCGAACAAACCCTGCACTTCCGAATCCAGGAAATGTCCGATCTTTTCCAAAACCGTTACCGTATCTAATTTTTCTTTCGGATGCTGGCCCAATTCAAACAATTGTTGCAGCAATTCATCCGTGTTGGTCATGTTGAAATTTCCGGCCATCACCAAATTACGGGTCATCCAATTATTTTGGCGCAAAAACGGATGGCAGTTTTCGATGCTATTTTTGCCGTGCGTTCCGTAGCGCAAATGGCCCAGCAAAACTTCGCCCGTAAAACTAACGTGTTCTTTCAGCCAGTCTGCATCGCTAAACTGTTCCGGATATTCTTTCTGGATGTCGGCAAATTTTTTCTGGATATATTCAAAAATATCGGCAACTGCATTTTTAGCCATCGACCGGTGGCGGCTGATGTAACGGTGGCCGGGTGCCACATCCAGTTTGATGGTGGCCACGCCCGCGCCGTCTTGTCCGCGGTTGTTCTGTTTTTCCATCAGCAAATACAACTTATTCAAGCCATAAAGTGATGTTCCGTATTTTTCCTGGTAATAAGATAGCGGTTTTAACAAGCGGATGAAGGCAACTCCGCACTCGTGTTTAATCTGATCGCTCATGATTCCAATTAAGGCGCAAAAGTAGGGTTTATATTCAAATCTTATGTTTGAATTTTTTAAACAGTGGGAATCTAAAGCAATAGTTACTCAGAAATGATGATTGCCGAATGCTGTTTTTATTGAAGGAAATTTGCCAGAACGGAAGGAAAAATACCCAGTAAAAACACGATCAAACTCAATAAACCAATGATTATCAGCAGCGAAGATTGCTTGTTGCCGGCAGGTTTTTCTATGGGGTTTTCTGCAGGTTTAAGGAAAAGGTACAACGGGATTTTGAAGTAATAAAAAAGAGAAACCACCGTAGTAACGGCCCCGGTAACGAGCAAAGCCAGCAGCAAGACGTTGTGATCTTGACGATAAACCTCGATCACTGAAGAAAAAACAAGCACTTTGGCATTGAAGCCAGCTGAAATCGGTAAACCAGTCAGCGAGATTAAAATCAACACAAAACAAACACCGGCAAACGGATACACCTTGCCCAAACCGCGCAAATCCTGGACAGTGAGCATACTGTTTTTACCGGCATAAAAACTACAAAGCATCAGCGCACCAATATTGGCCAAAGCGTAAACGGCCAGGTAAAAAAGCAGTGCCGAAACGCCTTGCTGCGAAAAAGTAACTAACGCCATCAAGCCAAAACCGGTGTGGCCGATGGCAGAATACGCCAGCATTCTTTTAATGTTAGTTTGAAGAATGGCAGCAAAGTTTCCGGCAATCATGGTGATGATGGCGATGACGGAAAAGAACAAGCGAAAATCAAAAGCTTGAAACTTATTATAAAAAATAAATGGCGTTAAAAAATTAGCCAACAAAGCAAAACCGGCTATTTTGGTTAGGGTGGAAAGAAAAGCGACGACCGGCGTAGCGGCACCTTCATAAACATCAGGAACCCAAAAGTGCATCGGCACAAAAGAAAGTTTGAACCCTATACCGGCCAGCACGAGCAAAATGCCAAGCGAAACCGGGATGGAATTGACGTGAATCAGTTGCTCCAAAAACTGCCCGCTGAATAAAGAAAGCTGCCCGGTTTCAGCATACAACAACGACATGCCGTACAGCATGATGGCTGAAGCAGCAAAGCCAAAAAGTACGTATTTCAAACCGGATTCAATCGCAAAACGATTTTCCGAACGATAAGCAACCAGGAGATAAGAACCGATGGAAACCATTTCGATCGACAGATAAATCATCAATAAATTGACCGACATCGTCATTAAATGCAAACCAAAAACAATGGCGATGATGATGGCGTACAGATCACTTAATCCTTTTTGGTGCGCTTTAAGCTGTTGATCCAGCGGAATATAAACGATGAGGATAAAAGTGAGCACGGCAAAAATCAGCTTGAACAACACAGAAATATGGTGTAAAAGAAGCATGTTGCCAAATAGGAATTTCGGCCCGGAAACGACCAGATACAATTGCTGCACATCGCGCTGAAAAACGAAAACCAAACCTAACAGGCACAGCAAACGGCAAATCCAGTCGGCATCGTTTCTAAATAGCAAACCCGTAATTATCACCAGTAAAAACAGTATGGCCAAAGCGGTTTCCGGTGCGAAATAGACAAGGCTTTGGAGGACGTTGTTGAGTTGTTCGGTGATGGATAATGGCAGCTCGTTCATGGTTTTTATCTGAATAAATGAACGAAGGCCAGGACAGAATCATTGATTTTGTCGAAAACCAGCGAAGGCAAAATCCCGATGATTAAAGCCATGAATGCGAGCGGAACTAAGGCTGATTTCTCCCGGAAATTGAGATCTGTTAACGCTGAACGCCAGGTTTCTCCTCCGGATAAACGGGTTTCGCCAAAAAACATGCGCTGTAAAGTCCACAAGAAATAAGCCGCACTCAGCAAAATCCCGACGGAACCGCAAACGGCCATCCAACTGGGTAATAAGCCGTTAACGGAAGCAGATGTGAACGCGCCAATCAGCGAAAAAGCTTCGGCAATGAAAGCCGAAAAGCCGGGCAAACCAAGAGAGGCAAAAAAAGCAATCATCACAAAAACCGTAAAAACCGGCATCAGCGAAGCTAAACCCCGAAAGTTGTAGATGTAACGATCGTGCACGCGCACGTAAATCACCCCAACCAAAAAGAACAGCATGGCCGATAGAAAGCCGTGGCTCAGCATTTGCATCATGGCACCGCTTACGCCTTCGGTGGTTTGAGAAGCCACTCCCAGCAAAACAAAACCCATATGTGATACCGAGGAATAAGCGATCAGGCGTTTCAAATCCGTTTGTGCCAGCGCATTTAAAGCTCCGTACAAAATCGAAATTACACCCAGCAAACCGAGCCAGAAAGCACCGGCTGTGGCTACTTCCGGGAAAATACTGAAGCAAATCCGCAAGATTCCGTAGCTGCCAACTTTTAACAATACGCCAGCCAGAATGATGGAAACGGCGGTTGGTGCTTCCACATGTGCATCTGGCAGCCAGGTATGCAAGGGAACAACCGGAACTTTGATGGCAAAAGCGATGAACAAGACCACGAAACCCAGGTATCGCGCCGGGAAACCAAACAAGGTTTGTTGGGCCGACAGAGAGAAAACGGAACCTTGCGCATAATTGGCCGGGTTCATCATGTGGACGATGTTGAATGTGTGGTTTCCGGTGGCGGGATCAGTAACGGAAAAGTACAGGCCGATCATTACCAGCAACATAAAAACGGAACCGAAAAGTGTGTACAGGAAAAATTTAATGGCCGCATATTCCCGCCGCACGCCGCCCCACATCCCAATTAGGAAGTATAATGGCAGCAGCATCAGTTCGTAAAAAATATAAAACAGGAAAAAATCCAGCGCACAGAATACGCCGATCACAGCGGTATCTAGCAACAAAAACAAGGCGAAAAAGCCCTTCAGGTTGGTTTTGATTTCCCAGGAAGCCAGCGCAGCAACCATCATCACCAGCGAAGACATGAACAGTAAGCCAATGGAAATGCCATCCACACCGATGAAATAATCGATCTGCATTTTGCCCAATGAGCCGAGGTTCAGACTGATCCAACTGGCCTTTTCGGCAAACTGATATTGTGATTCATGATTTATGCCGCTAAAAGAAGCACCGGTTCGGAAATGAAAATACAGCCATCCGCTTAAAAAAACTTGTACCAAAGTTGCCGCCAATGCCAGATATTTAAAGCTATTGCGCAAAGAAGCAGGCAGTAAAAGAAGCACTGCGCCAAACAGTAATGGTGTGAAAATGAGCAGTGTAAGTATGTGGTCCATCAACCTAAATCAACGTCTTAAAAAGGTAAATCCCTAAAATAAATAGCAGCATGGTAAGCAGGTATTGCTGCACTTTGCCGGTTTGAAAACTTCGGGCAAAACTACCCAAATCGCGGATACGAAAGGCGATAAAATTTACAGCACCATCCACCAGGTATTGATCAATCCAGGCACTTACTTGAGACAAAAACAGGCCGATTTTAGCAAGCAGGTTTACGAAGCCGTCTATTACCAAGCGGTCAAAACCGTAAAGTTTTTTGCTGATCCAAACTACTGTTTTTACCACCTGATTTTGGTAGAAGCGATCAATATACCAATGATTGTAGGAGAGCTTAAATAAGAAACCAGTTTCTGGAAACCAATTGATACTTTGTTTTACGTAACGCAGATAAGCCAGATAAACTATAGGAATTGTAAAGAGATTGACCGCAGCTGGGATTAAAGTATGATAGATATTTTCTCGTTCAAAATAATCTGCTGTCAGAAAGCCGCGAAAAAGCCAGCTTTGTTCGTACAAAAACGGACTGAGCGAGAAAACGGGAAACAAACAAAACACCGATAAAAACAGCATCGGCACGGTGAACAATTTATTTTCTGCGGAAGAATGCAGCTCGAAAGTTGGAACCATTTCTTTCAACCTGGATTCGCCCCAAAATACTTTAAACAACAAACGGGCAATGTAAAAAGCAGTTAACCAGCTGGTAATCAAAATGGAAATTGGGATGATTTTATATAAAACCGATCTGCCTTCGGCCCATTCAAAAGCCTGGATCAGGATACCGTCTTTGGATAAATAACCGGAAGTAAGCGGAAAACCGATCAAAGCCAGTGCGGCAATGATGCTGGTGATGAACGTAACAGGCAAAACTTTGCGCAAACCACCCATGTACAGAATGTTCTGCGGATCGATATCCAGCTGTAGTTTTGCTTTGAGGTGCTGCATTTCGTGGATGATTACGCCGGCCGACAAGAATAAAAGGCACTTAAAAAAAGCATGTGTGGCCAAATGAAACAAGGCAGACGAATACGCACCAATGCCCATAGCGGCAACCATAAAACCCAACTGCGAAATGGTAGAATAAGCCAGTATTTTCTTCAGATCGTTTTGGGTGAGGGCAATGGTGGCGGCCATAAAAGCGGTAAACGTACCGGTGATGGTGATAACCAATTTAACATCCGCATTGAAAACCGGATAAACACGCGCCAGCAAGAAAACGCCAGCAGCCACCATGGTTGCCGCATGGATCAAAGCCGAAATTGCTGTTGGCCCTTCCATCGCATCCGGCAGCCAGGTGTGCAGCGGAAATTGTGCCGATTTGGCTGCTGCACCCAGGAAAAAACATAATCCGGCAATGGTAAGCCAGGTTCCGGATAAACCATTTGCTGTGAAATTGTTTGGGTTTTTAAATAATTGAATCAGATCGAACGTGTGAAAATGGGCGAACAAGATCATGATCCCAACCAGGAAACCTAAATCCCCGATCCGGTTCATAATAAAGGCTTTTTTGCTGGCTTGCACTGCTTTTTCCCGTGTAAACCAAAACCCGATTAATAAGTAGGAAGCAAAGCCAACCAGTTCCCAGAAGGCATACATCAGCAATAAATTATCTACCACAACCAAGGCTAGCATCGCAAAGCAAAAAAAACTGAGGTAGCGGAAATAGCGGCGAAATCTGGGATCGTGGCGGATATAAGTCAGCGAATAAACATGCACGGCCAAGGCGATTGCAGAGACTAAAATCAGCATCAAAACTGATAAATTATTGAGCAGCAGCCCGGCAAATACTTTAATGTTTCCAACCTGAAACCAAAGTATCTGTTCGTGTACCGGCGGATGGTTCCAGATTTTGGAAAACAGGATTGCAGCACAAATCAAACTCAACAAAATACCAATTGCAGAAATAAAGCCTGCCAGCCGCGATGCTGTTTTTACCACTAAAAAATTGGTGATGAAAGCAGCAAATGGAAACAAAACTGCTGCCAGGGCCAGTGTTATTTCGGTTGAATGATTTGGTATAGGTTGAAGTTGTTCCAAATAATTTTAATCTTTTAAAGCATTGATCTGTTCAGGATCGATGGTTTTGAACTTGCGGTAAACATTTAAAATAATGGCCAGTGCCACAGCGGTTCCGGCAGCAGCCAAAACGATGGCAAACAAAGCAAAAAGCTGGCCGCCATTGTTGTATTTATCGTATTTGCCAAAAGCAACCAGGTTAATTACTGCTGCATTGATGATGAATTCAATCCCGATCAAAACCTGTATGGCGTTGTTTTTAGTCAGCACCATGTACAAACCGGTGCAAAATAAACTCGCTCCGATCAGCATAAAAGTCTGTAGATTAATCATCCGCCTGCTCCTTTCTGGCCAGATGCGCTGCACCAACCAAAGCCATCATCAGCAAAATGGAAATTGCTTCAAAAGGCAGCAAATAAGCGGTCATCAAGTTGGTGCCGATGTTAGTAACCGTATTGTCCTGCGAATGAAAAGTATTATTTTGAGCTTGCTGAACCCAAAGCAAATGATCAGGGTTTAGTTTGAAAATGGCATTTAGCAAAACCAGCAAAAATGCGGCGGCAACCAGCAAGGCCGGTAGCTGTTTCAATGTGAAATGTTGATGCTTGCTTTCTTCCAGCTTCTCCAAAGTTTCTTTGCTGGACAGCATGAACGTGAACAGCATCAGCACCAAAACGCCGCCCACATAAATGACGATTTGAGTGATCGTCACAAAATCTGCCAGCGCAAAAACGTACAAGCCGGCGATGGAAAACAGCGTCACAAAAAACATAAAAACCGAGCGCACCAAGTTGCCGCTTGCCGCCACATACCAGGCAGAAGTTACGGTAATCAATCCCAGGAAAATAAATATCGCTTGCTCCATGCTTCTTTTATCAACCTTTTTTTTGTGCTGCGGCTTGTTTGGCTGCGGCTTTTTCAGCGTTTTGTTTCTCTATTGCTGATCTTTTTTCTGCTGCTTCTTCGTCTGTCATGCCCGAAAACTGGTAATTCAGCAAACTCAACTCGCTCACACTTTTATCGTATTGATTGGTCATCGTGATGCACTCCGTTGGGCAAACTGTGGTGCACAAACCGCAATACATGCACTTGGCCATATCAATATCAAACTTGGCGGCATACAAGCGTTTGGTGGTGCCGTCGGAAGTTTGCCCGATGGCTTCCGTGGCTTTGATGGATTCGATATCGATGCAGTTTACCGGACAGATTTTGGCGCACAAATCGCAAACAATGCAATCGTCCATTTCCACAAACAACTGATAACGACCTGTTTCCGGCACCGGCAAAGTTTGGTGCGGATACTGGATGGTTACGTTTCCTTCCAGTTGTTTAAAGTAATTATCGGATTGCACGCTCAGCACTTTCCTGCTGTTTTTAGCAGCAAAAAAATGTTTCAGGGTTAGGTTTAAGCCTTTTCCTGCGGTGGTAAATCCTTTGATGATGTTGTTGAACATTTTAATTTTTTCTAATTTAAATTGTCATTTCGACCAACGGGAGAAATCTTCTTTCAAAAAGTTAGGATTCTTTTTTACTTCAATGAAGATTTCTCCCGTTGGTCGAAATGACAAAATGATCGAGATGACAAAAAAAGTATGATAAAAACAGCATCACTTCTACATCAACCACAACCGCCAAACTCCCGAAATTAGCATACACAAAAAAGCAAGCGGCGTTAACACTTTCCAGCACAAATCCATCAATTGATCTACGCGAAAACGCGGCAAAGTCCACCGGATCCACATTTGCATCAATATCAACATTAGCGTTTTAAAAAAAATCCAGCCGATTCCCCAGGCATTTCCAGTTGTCCAGTCGGCCAATTTTAAAGCTGAAATGTTGGGCAGCGGCGTGTTCCAGGCACCCAAAAATAAAATGACGGCTACCATTGAGGTCAGAAACATCATGGAATATTCGGCCAGAAAAACCAATGCAAAACGGAAACCGGTATATTCTGTATGAAAACCCGCCACCAGCTCTGATTCTGCTTCCGGAATATCAAAAGGTGCGCGGTTGCTTTCGGCCAACGAAGCGATGAAATATATCACAAAAGCGATGATCAGATGCGGCGCACGAAAAATATTCCAGGCCAAAAATCCGCCTACTTCTTTTATCGGCATAAAACCTAAAAACTTTATATTTTCTGCGGATAAAATCCCCTGCTGCCTGGAAATCTCCTGCAAATCAAGCGATTGCGAAATCATCACCACGGAAATCAACGCAAAACCAGCCGGGATTTCATAAGATACAATTTGCGCCACTGAACGCACAGCACCAAGCAAAGCATATTTATTATTAGAACCCCAGCCAGCCATCAAAATCCCAACGGTTTCTATGGACAGAACGGCCAAAATATAAAAAATCCCGACGTTGATATGTGCCGGAACCAAACCCGGTGCCCAAGGCAAAGCGGCAAAACCCAGATAAACCGCCACAAAAATAACGATCGGAGCCAGCGCAAATAATGTTTTATCAGCAGCCAGTGGCGTAATCAATTCTTTTTGCAGCATCTTGAGCATATCTGCAAAAACCTGCAATGAACCGTATTTTCCAGTTTCCATCGGACCCAAACGATCCTGCATAAAAGCCGAAACCTTGCGTTCCAGATAAACAGCCACCGTGGTAAACAGGGCCACAAAAGTGAACAGCAACAGGGCAACAAGAATGCTGAGTAAGTAAAGATTCAAAATAAAATTAATCTGCTAACCCTGCAAACTTACTTATTCAGAATTATTTTAAACCATACAAAAGGAATTTTGCAGGTATATCAATCCCAGATTTGACGGAGGTTTAACTGAATTTGCTGGCCGAAGAAAAGCTGTGTACTTTTTTCAAAAGAATCTGTAAAATCAGAAACGTAAAAACGATGCGGTGCTGGTGCTTCGTCGTTCAGCAAATTCATTCGCATCAATTCTTTTTGAAGGTGATTTGCCACAATTTCTGTATTATCAATGATGGCAATTTTAGGTTGATAAAAAGCGGCAATCTCATTTCGGATGAGCGGATAATGCGTGCAGCCTAAAATCAAACTGTCGATTCCCTGCAATTGCGGATCAGAAAGATACGTGTGGATAAGTGTACTGCTGATCTGATCGTTGAAAAAACCTTCTTCAATCATCGGCACCAATAATGGCGTGGCCAGCGATTGCACTTTGATTTCAGGTTTCAGCTGGTGGATTTTCTCTGCGTAAATATTGGATTTGATGGTGGCGCGGGTAGCGATTACGCCAATGTTTTTAAACTGATCCAAAGCGGTCATATATTCTACCACCGGATCAATCACGCTGTAAATCGGAATTTGAGTACCCAGAAACAGCTTCAAATCCTGATAAGCCAAGGAAGAAGCCGTGTTGCAGGCAATCACGATGGCTTTGCAGCCTTCATCAATCAAAAATTTGGCAATTTTAAGCGAGTAATATTTGATCGCTTCGGAAGATTTATCACCATAAGGCAAATGCGCGGTATCGCCAAAATACACCAATGCTTCTTTTGGCATCAGTTTTTGGATGGCATTGGCAACGGTTAGGCCGCCGATACCGGAATCGAAAACACCTATGGGCTGGTTTGCTGGCATTTGGCTAAAATAAAAAAAGCGATGTCCATTTTGCATGAACACCGCTTTTTAATCAATAAAAGAAGTATCTTATTTGATGCCTAATTTAACTTTTACAGCCGGCATTAGATCATCCTGAGGTTGTGAAACCAGTAACTCTGTTTGCTGACTATCGAAAACATAAGTATAACCTTTTTCTTTGGCTACAGTTTGAATAGCGGTTCGTACCCTGTTAAGCAACGGATCGGAAAGCTGTTTACTTTTATCTGCAACTTGTTGCTGTGCTTTGGTTTGAAAATCCTGCAAACGTTTGTTCATGTCTTGCAGTTCGCTTTCTTTAGCAGTACGTGCTGCATCAGTCATGGTTGCTTTTTTGGCATCGTAACCTTGTGCGTTGGTTTGCAGTTCATTGTTCATCGTTGTTAGCTGATCCACAAAAGTTTTCTGATAATCCTGAATTTGTTTTTGGAGCGTTTTAGTTTCAGGCATTTGATCTACTACCTGGTTTACATTGATGTAACCAATTTTAGATTGTGCTTTAGCGATGTTTCCTGCAAAAAATAAGCTTCCGGCAACTAAAGCAACTTTGAATAGTTTTTTCATTTTTTATTTTTGGGTGATTGTTGTGTGCTGTTTTTATAGACTGTTTTTTAGATTTTTTATTTGGCAAACACGCCAGGTTTCAAGCCTAAACGAGTAATTACTGCCGCACTTTTATCATAACGCGGATTTACATAAAGCATTATCACTTCGCTGTTTTTATCAAAAATCATATCCAGGTTTTCGCTTTCTGCAATGGCTTGTACGGCTTTGGCTACGCGATCCTGAATTGGTTTGATCAAAGCCGTGCTGCGTTGCGAAAGTTCGCCATCCGGGCCAAATTTTTGTCGCTGGAAATCTTTAGCTGCTTTTTCTTTGTCGATGATTTCGTTTTCACGACGCTTTTTCATATCGCCGGTCATCAAAACCTGATCTGCCTGATAAGCTTTGTACATCCTATCAATTTCCTGAAAACGCGCATCAGTTTCTTTTTGCCATTGATCTGAGATAGAAGCAATCTGCTTTTGCGAAGAAGCATATTCCGGGACATGCTTCAATATATATTCAGAATCTACATAAGCAAAACGCTGGGCAAAAGCTCCTGTTATGGCCAGCACAGGTAATAATAAGGTTAAAAATAACTTCTTCATCTTGCAAAACTACGTAAAATTATGTTTTTGAAATTCTTACGTAAACAAATTTGATTTCAAATTTAGGGTGATAAAAACAGTATTGTTCCATATTAATTAAAGCCACCGCTCAGACTTTGCGCAATAGAGAAGTGGAAGTGGCCTTTATTGAATGTTGGATTACCTGGAATTGGATCAAATCCGTAACCATAATCCAAGCCAAGCAAACCAAATATCGGCAGGAATATCCTCGCACCAACACCAGCCGAACGCCGCACATTGAAAGGTGCAAACTGGTTAAATGAATTCCAAGTATTACCGCCTTCTGTAAAAGCCAGCAAGAAAATGGTTGCAGACTGGCTGGCAATCACCGGATGCCGAAGCTCTAACTGAAACTTATCAAAAATCGGGCTTCCGGAGGTACTTGCCAATGTTGTGTTTGAACCCAAAGGCACAACATCAAAGTTTTCATATCCGCGCAAACCTATAATTTCCGAACCTTGCAAAAACTGATAGCTCTGCATACCATCACCGCCTAATTTAAAGCGTTCAAACGGCGATTGCCCAACAGCACTGTTATACGCACTCAGGAAACCGAATTGTGTTTGTGCTTTCAGAACTAATTTACCATAAATTTTCTGAAACCATTGTGCCTCAAATTTTGCTTTGTAATACTCTACAAAATGATAACGCTCTTGTGGCGTAGCTATCGCATAGTTTACATTGTTGAATAAGGAATACGGCGGTGTAAACTGCGCTGTGATTCGAATATTAGAACCTGAAGTCGGATAAATCGGCGCATCCAAAGAGTAGCGGCTGAAAGTTTCTGTCAGTTTTATGTTGATCGACTTTCCGTTTGAAAACAAATAACCGGGATAATCCGTCAGGTTATAATGGTCAAAACTTAGGGTATGGCTCAAATTAAAATAATCATCCGGCCATTTTAACTGCTTTCCGATAGTTGCCGAAACACCATTTATGGCAATTCCATAATAACCTGGGTCGCCTTTTTTTAGAGCACCACCATAACCGGTAATAGCATTACGTCCGTTGGATTGTAACTGTGTATAAGCCGTTATCCCAAAGTTAACCGGCTTTTTGCCTCCAAACCAGGGTTCAGAATACGTAAAAGAAAAATTCTGGTAGCTTTTACCGTTTGCCTGCCCGCGCAAACTCAATTTCTCGCCATCACCTTTTGGCAATGGTTTATAAGCACTCAGGTTGAAAAGATTTCTGAGTGAAAAATTATTGAAAGTTAAACCCAATGTTCCAACGATACTTCCTCCACCAAAACCACCGGAGAGCTCGATCTGGTCAGAAGGCTTTTCTACCACATTGTACAAAATATCTACTGTACCGTCGTTCGGGTTGATGTTTGTTGGTCGCGGATCGATTTTTTGCTCATCAAAATTACCCAGTTGCGTGATCGCTTGTGTACTTCTTACAATCGCTTCTTTTGAAAATTTTTGACCAGGTTTTGTACGAATCTCCCGCAAAATAACCTTATCATTCGTTACTTCATTTCCTTTCACAATTACTTTGTTGATAGTGTATTGCGGGCCTTCGTAAACCCTTAAATCCACATCAATGGTATCGTTGTGGATACGGGTTTGCACCGGATCGGTTTGATAAGTCAGATAACCATCATTCAGATAAAGCGAAGAAATATCGTCTCCGTTTGGCGACCCGCTCAAGCGTTTGTTCAATTCTTCTTCACTAAAAACATCACCTTTTTTAATCCTTAAAAGTGTGTTCAATAATTTTGTTGGATATTTTGCATTACCAGACCAGGCAACATTACCAAAATAATACTTCGGCCCTTCATATAGCTTAATTTTAATGTTGACCGTTTGTGCATCATTTTTCCAGACAGAATCACTCAATACTTCTGCATCACGATAGCCAGCTGCCTGCATTTTGGCCACCAGCGTTTGCTTGTCTTCATCGTATTTATCGCGCAAAAACTTTTTGGAACCAAAAATATTATACCATTTTTTAGCCTTGGTTTTTTTCAGGAACGATTCCAATTTTGCACCCTTAAAAGCAGTATTGCCAGAAAATGCAATGTTGTTGACTTTTACTTTTGTCTTTTTATCAATGGTTGCATCCAATATCAAACTGTTTGCTTCGCCGGCATCTTTGCGTTCTTTAATATCAACCGTTGTGTTGAGGTAACCTTTTTCTGCAAAGTGTTTTTTGATGATTGCAGTAGTTGTGTTCAGCAAATTTTCATTTACAATTTTGCCTGTTTTATCCTTTAGCTTTTTTTGTACATCTTCAATTTCTCCTTTGCGAATGCCTTTTAAATTAAGTTTGGAAAGCCGCGGCCGTTCTTTTACGTTGATGTCAAAATTGATCGTGTCGTTCCGTAGTGTGTACAACAATTTTACATCGTCAAACAATCCCTGCTGCCATAAATTTTTGATCACATTTGAAGTGGCATCGCCGGGCACGGTAATTTTATCGCCTTTGGTTAATTGGGAGATTTTGATCAGTACATCTTTGTCCAGATATTGAGACCCGGAAACGGTAACTGTACCAATGGTAAGTTCTTTTGGGTTGAGATAGCTCAAGCTGTCTGCCGGCAGCACTTGTTGAGGCTGAGCAGTTTGCCTGCCAACCTGGGCAAATACAGCAGTAGATAATGTACAAAAAAGTAGTGCTAAAAGGTACCTGTTCATTCGTAGAATTTGGAGGCTAAAGTAATTTAAAGAGTTGTTAAAAAGTGTTAAACATCAAAAATTAGTTCACTTGCTCGCTCGTCATCCCAAAGCGTCGTTCCCTTCGCTGGTAGTTTAAAACGGCTTCAAACAGATCTTCTCTGCGGTAATCCGGCCATAATTTTTCCGTAAAATATAGTTCGGCATAAGCAATTTGCCAGAGCAGGTAATTACTGATGCGGTATTCGCCACTCGTTCGGATCAGCAATTCTGGATCAGGCATTTCAGCAGTATGCAAGTGTTGCGCAAATAAATCCTCGTTGATGTCAGCAGCTTTCAGCTCGCCTTTTTCAACTTTTTCAGCTATTTGTTTTGCAGCATTTACAATTTCGCGCCGAGAACTGTAACTCAAAGCCAACGTTAAAACCAAACCTGTATTACCAGCAGTTTTAGCAATAGCCGCCTGCAATTCCTGATGGCATTTTTCCGGCAGCATTTCCAGATCGCCAATTGCATTGAGGCGCACGTTGTTTTGCATTAGTTTTTTAATCTCTTTGTTAATGGTCGAGATCAGCAGTTCCATAATTGCCGTAACTTCAAATTTAGGCCGGTTCCAATTCTCCGAAGAAAAAGTATATAAAGTTAAATAACTGATACCCAATTCGCCGGCACCTTCTACCACATCTCGAACAGCCAAAACACCATTGTGATGGCCAAAAACGCGCAGTTTCCCTTTGCCTTTTGCCCAGCGCCCGTTGCCATCCATAATAATGGCTACATGCTTTGGTAGTTTGTCTTTATCTATTTGTGCTTTGAAATCCATTGAAAAATTTTTGCAGCAACCCTTACATTGCAGCTACTGTATCCGTTTGTTTTGCTTTAAAGTTCTTTTGTCTTTGTAAATGAATACGTTGCAGTTAAAATTTTGATCCAAATAAATTTTTAATACTGTTTTTATCGACCTAAATTCTGATTTTTCCTTATTGCAGCAAAACAAAAAATTCAGGCTGCAAAGGTAAAATTAATCTGCAAAATATTGTCTTTCAGTTATGCCTTATCTGGTTTAGGTTTTGGGTTGATGAAAAATAGAAAGATTTGCTGCGACATCGGATGAGCAAATACTTCTTTTATCGACCTAAAATCAACATTTAACCAAGCCTTCAACCTAAATTTCAGTAAAAACATTTTTGGCTGAGGAAAGTGTACGAAATACTGAAACCGGTGATCATGTAAGTATCTCTCGACCGAAGATCTCCGCGCTGCGAACCTGGCGAACCGATGTAAACACCTGTTTTTTCTCCCGAACGATCTGCAAAAATTTTGGAATAACCGTTGCCCATGCTGTTTTTATCGGCATAATTTCCGCTTACATCATCCAAATAACCAGTAAAAGCAGTGCGGTAACCCAATTCTAAAGCCAAGTTCCAGCTTTTATAAAAATTAACTTTCAGCCCAACACCGTAAGGAATACTGAGCGCGCTATTCGGATATTCCTTTTGCTGTCCTTCAGTTTTCAACGTCCGCAAATCGTATGCAGTGCCATTATAATCAGCTTTCGGATTGTAATTAACGATGGCAATCCCGGAAAAAATAAACGGCGACCATCGTTTTAGGCTGATTCCCGGCTCATATTTGAAGAAATTTAATTCGCCGGTTAGTGCCAATTCACTCAAACCATCATAAAAACTAAGGTTTCGGTTGCGCAATTGCTGGTTGGAAGATGCGCTGTCTGCACCGCGGATTGTACCGTAAGTGTAGCCTAATTTTGCAGAAAAATAACCGTTGAAATTGTGTTTAACAAAAGCACCGATCGAAAAATCTGTAAATTTAACGGGATTAACCTCATTAAACTCGCCCATGTATCCGGAAGAACCTGCAAAACCGCCTGCTTCCCATTTTTGGGCAAATGCACCCGAAGAAATAAGCAGTAAAAAAAGCAAACTATACAGTTTACGCATCGGCATCCAGTTCAATAATTTCGCGCATCAAGGCCCCACATTAATTTGTTCCTTAACGTGGATAAATAGCTTTCATTATTTAGCCGGATCAGATTAAAACTGTAAGAAGCTTTGCTGATGGTAAAAACGCTGTTGGTATCGATGATTTCCGTTTTGGAATCGCAGGAAATGAGGTAGTTGGAGCTGCGCGTTTCTATTTTAAAAGTGAGTTTATTGCTATCGGAAACCACAATCGGCCGCACATTCAGGTTGTGGGGAGAGATCGGCGTAATCACAAAATTACCGGATTGCGGAATCACAATCGGCCCGCCGCAGCTTAAAGAATAAGCGGTAGAACCCGTTGGCGTAGAAACAATAATGCCATCGCCCCAATAAGAATTCAAAAATTCATCGTTCAAAAAAGCATGAATGGTGATCATCGCTGCATCGTCGCGTTTATGGATCGTGATGTCATTCAATGCCG
>CAXSBZ010000049.1:0-24206 GCA_964236465.1 uncultured Sphingobacteriaceae bacterium
CCAATGGCTTCTCCCATATCACTTCTAAGGGCAAAGGATGTTTTTCCATCGCCTGCAGGTAGGTAAATACCTGTATCAAGTACCTTTTCACCCACATAAAAAGGAATAGAATCCATGTACAATATATTGCGGAACAAAATGTATTTCAACCCACTGTCTATAATATAATCTTCTGTTTCAAAGTGGCGTTTCATCAACTGGTTTGCCAAGGTATTTCTGTCTTTTAAACACCTGCCTGTGTAAGCAATACATTTTACACCTGCTTTTTTAGCAGCGTCAACCACATTAAAGTGTTGCTCCAACCCATTTTTTGCACTTCCGCCCGAAATAAGCAATACCTTTTCAACTCCTTGCATAGCTTTATCTAAAGATGCTTTATCATCGTAATCCCCCAGACGTATATCAACACCTTTTGCCTTCAAGTCAGCAGCTTTTGCCTCATCACGTACCAAGGCAACGATTTGATTGGCTGGCAACTTTTTTAATAGCGTTTCAATTACTGTTTTTCCTAATTTCCCTGTAGCCCCTGTTATTAATATTTTTCCCATTTTTTGCTTTTTAGTTGGTGCAAAGGTTTGCAATAATTAAAAAATAGTTGTGTGCAAATCTATCTTTGTATAAGTCAAATCTGATATTGCCTGCGGTTGTTGTTTAAGCAAACCTACGGTTGCTTGTGTTATATTCTTTTTGTTCAAGCAAAAAGAACCAACGAATTCAAGACAAACCCGATCTCTCCGGGCGTTTTGTTGGCCTTTCCGCACCTGGGCGCAGACCTGCCGCTTCGACTGGCACGGCGGACAAAAAAACAGTTGATAAAAGAAGCATCAATAAAAACGGGTAGCCGCAAGAAAGGGAAGGTTGCAAGGTCTGCGCCCAGGAGCGTGGGGCTGAATGCCGCCCGGAGGCGATCCGGCATTCTTGATTTTTTGGTTCTTTTTCATCAAGGAAAAAGAACGTACAAGAGAAAAACTGCTTTGAAAAAGATTTCTTCTAACGTCTAAAGGACAACAACACATTAACAATAATTTTCAGTTTGTTATTTTATGGATCAAGCTGAAATCATTATCATCATCGGTGCCGGTGCCGCTGGCTTAATAACTGCTTTAGAACTGGCAAAAGCAGACAAAAAAGTACTGGTTTTAGAAGCCCGAAACCGCATTGGTGGCCGTTGTTTTACTTTTTCGGGCGATGGATTCACGCAACCTATCGAATTAGGTGCTGAGTTTGTCCACGGAGATTTGCCGATCACTTTCAAGCTGTTAAAAGAAGCAGGACTAAAACACGAAGTCGTTTCCGGAGAAAGTTTCCAGGCAAAAAACGGAGAAATTATTCCGTCAGAATTTTTTATGGAGCATTGGGACGAGTTTGAGCAGGCTTTAAAAGATGTGCAAAAAGACCAACCGCTCGACCAGTTTTTACAGCAGCATTTTCAGGAAGATAAATATGCCGGGCTGCGCAAATCTGTTATCCAATTTGCTGCCGGTTATGATACGGCCGACCCGGCGCGTGTCAGTTTGTTTTCGTTGCGGGATGAATGGTTGAACGAACACTTGGAAGAAACGCAATACCGGATTTTGGGCGGTTATGTTGGGTTGATGGATTTCCTGGCAAAGGAAACTGAAAAGTTTGGGGGAGAAATCAAATTGGATTCTATCGTAAAGCAAGTAAACTGGCAGCCAAATTTTGTGGAAGTAATTACTACGGATGATACTGTTTTTATCGGTAAAAAATTGGTGCTCACAATTCCGTTGGGCGTTTTAACTTTAAGCGAAAATGAATTTGGCGCAGTTACTTTCCATCCTGATCTTCCTGAACAAAGAAAAGCGGCAACCGAAATGGGATTTGGTGCCATTGTCAAAATATTGATTGAATTTTCAGATCCGTTTTGGGAAGCAAAAGGATTAATAAACATGCAATTCCTTTTTTCCGAAGAAAAAATACCAACCTGGTGGGCGCAAAATCAGCAGCAAAACAATATTTTAACAGGCTGGCTTGGTGGAAACCCAAAAGACAAAATCCAAACTTTAAACGATGAAGAACTTTTGCAGGAAGCTATCCAATCACTTGCCGCAATTTTTAACGTCGATGCTTCTTTTATCGAACAAAAATTGGTGGCTGCCAAAGTTTACAATTGGACTTCTGACCCTTTTGCCCGCGGCTCTTATAGTTATGCAACTTTGCAAACTAAACTTGCAAGAGAAATCCTAAAAACACCAATTAGCCAAACCATTTATTTTGCCGGCGAAGCATTGTTTGAAGGCGAACAATTAGGAACGGTGGAAGCTGCTTTGGTTTCTGGTTTGGAAGTTACGAAAGCGATTATTGGATTTTAAATTGCAGTCTAATTTTTAAACTTGTAATCAAACTTAAACTTTTTCAAATCCGGCAGATGCTTCTTTTGCCGATGTAATTCTGACTCATAAATTACTTGTCCTAAGTTTTTTAAAAAAGGCAAACACACGGTTTCGTATTCATATTTGTTGTCATTGTAAATGCCGTCTTCGTTGGATTGGATGACGGCAGTCAGCAAAAATTCTACCTTGTTTTGAAAATCAACGATGTAAGCATTGTCAATATCATAGCCATAAGAATCTCCAACTTTGTTAAAGATACGGATATTTGGATTTTGGATTATATCTTTTTGCGATCCATAAAATAGAAACTTGCAGTAAGTTGGCCAGTAATCAGGCGGAGAATATTGAGGACGATTGCTTTCCGTTGAAAACATACTCATGTACTTGTAAATAAGATTGTAATCTTCTTTCTTAAGCTGAAATTGTGCTGTACTTGAATAAACTTCCGGGAACAACAACCGCTTTAAAACTTCCTGCTGGTTTGCAATTGTATAAACATTTTTCTCGCTAAAATCAAAAGGTTTGTTTACCAATTGATCGTGGTTGTCCAAGTAACCTTTTCCCTGCAACATATCTTCCAATTGCATCGGATAATCGTTTGGATCATATTGTTCCGGCTTTTTATAGATGCTTCTTTTACCGGCAAAAAATTCGATTGGATTGGTATGTTTGGTACTTTCGCCTTGATCGCCAACGGATAACCTTCCAATAGTCCGCGTTTCGTTCAATCCATATTTCTTCAATTTTTGGTTGATCTCTTCCCTTCCAACAAACTCATACAAACGGTTGTAAGCGTCGTTATCGCTCACCAACAAAACCTTTTTAATGTAATGGCTAATGCTTGGCAAACCGTTTTTGGCAGAAGTATCAACTGTAACTTTCGTTTGCCCGGCAAAGGCACTGTCGGTTTGCATCGATGCTTCTTTTATGCCCTTAATTTTGAGTTGGTTGGCTTTCTCCAAAGCAAAAATTGCAGTCGGCAGTTTGACTGTACTTGCAGGGTAAAAGTAACGTTTTGGGTTTAAGTTGAAGCTGTACGAACGGAAATGCGGAACGTTGTGTTCGTCGCGGTCTATCTGCGTGTATAAAATTTGAACCTCGTTTTTGGTTGGATGTTGGAGGATTTTTCCAAATAACTCCGGCTTGGATTGAAGTAAATTTTCAAGAAAAACGGTATCAATTTTTTGGGCGGAAGTTTGCAAAGCAAGGAGGATAAAAAAGGTGGATAAACGAAGTATCATGCTGTTAATTAAATCAGGATTTTCAAGAAGATGTATAATTAATCGACAAATGTAAACTCCGGCAATTGATATATTTGCGTTAATGAAAAGAAACCTTTACATTATTGCAGGCTGCAATGGCGCTGGTAAAACTACCGCTTCGTTTACCATTTTGCCTGATATTTTAAATTGTAAAGAATTTGTAAATGCAGACGAAATAGCAAAAGGCTTGTCTCCATTTCAACCGTACAAAGTTGCAATTGAAGCCGGAAGGCTAATGTTAAAAAGGATCGACAGTTTAATTGAGGAAAAAGAGAATTTCGCCTTTGAGACTACTTTGGCCACTAAAAGCTATAAAAGTAAAATCAGGGACGCACAAGCAAAAGGCTATTGTGTCATTCTGTTATTCTTTTGGTTAAGAAAAGTTGAATTGGCAATTGAGCGGGTTAAACTACGCGTTCAGGAAGGCGGACACGATGTTGACACCGAAACAATTAAAAGAAGGTACAAACGCGGGATCAAAAACTTATTTGATATTTATTTGCCTTTGGTTGATGAAGCAATGGTTTTTGATAATTCTAATGGTGTTTACGAAATTATTGCTGAAAAGAATGATTCAAGCCAGTTAAATATTCTTAATTATTTAAAATTTAATCAGTTAAAAAATTATGGGCAGCTATAAAAGAACAGAAACTCAGCAAAAAATTGTTTTGGGAATGAATCAGGTTTACAATAAATTATTGATCTATAAAAAGCGCATTAATAGCGAATTGGTAGTGCTTCAAGAGGATAAAATTGTAAAAATCAAACCAGAGTAATTAACTAAGTTGCTAAATCTTTATTGACTTTTAACCGTAGATTTCCAAATCCCAATCCTTCTCCTACCTTTGCCCCCGCAATTGGTTTCCGGCCTCAACAACCGGGATTAAAAGGGAATCCGGTGCAAAACCGGAGCTGTCCCGCAGCTGTAAGCTCTATCAACTGATGCTGTTTTTATGCCACTGTTTTGGGTAACCAAAACGGGAAGGCGAAGCAAAAGGGAGCAAGCCAGAAGACCTGCCTATCGCGAATAAATTCATAGCTTTCGGGGATTGAAGCTGGAATGCAAATGCTCTTTTTACGGGTGTATTTTCATTTTGTGTGCCAATTTTTCTGTTTGCTGTGAGATGGTTTCATCTTCACAACAAAACAATTGAAAAAGAAATTTTACCAATTTGCAGCAGGCATCGCGCTTGCACAAACTGTGCTTAGCAGTACAAATCTTTTTGCGCAGGATTCTACCCGCGTTCTCAAAGATGTAGTAGTTTCGGCAACCAAAACCAACCAGAAACAGTTGCAAACCGGCAAGGTAATTACGGTTATCACGCAAGACCAGATCGAGCGCAGCCAGGGCAAAACTGTAGCGCAAGTACTGGGCGAACAAGCCGGAATCATCGTGGTAGGCGCAGGAAGCAACCCGGGCTTGAACAAAAGTATTTTTATCCGTGGCGCAGCAAGCGGTTTTGCCATTACGCTGGTTGACGGTATTTTGGTTGGCGACCCTTCCTCTGTTGGCGGTGCGTTTGATATCCGTTTGTTTCCGATTGACCAAATTGAACGCATCGAAATCATCAAAGGCGGACAATCTACTTTGTACGGATCGGATGCGGTGGCTGGCGTCATCAACATCATTACCAAAAAAGGCGGGCCGGAAGGCATTGGCGTTTATGGAAATTTGACCGGTGGCAGTTATGGTTCGCAAAAGCAGAACGTTGGTTTTAATGGTTCGCTAAACAAGTTTTCCTACAACATAAGTTACACCCACGATCAAACCGATGGCATCAGCGAAGCGGCCGACAAAAACAATACCGGAACTTTTGATAAAGATGGCTACAACCTATCCGCTTTAAACGCTAATTTTTCGGTAGAAGCTGCGCGTGGTTTGCGTGTTAGTCCATTTTTCCGCTTCACTTCCGGTTCTTACAAATATGATAACGGCAGTTTTGCAGATGCCAACAACCAAAGCTTAAACCGGTTTTACAACACTGGTTTAACTTCTCAATATAATTTGGGTGATAAAAACCGCCTCAACTTAAACTATGGTTACACCGGAAGCACGGCAAGTTATCAATCCAGTTATCCGTCATCCAATATTGGCCGTTTGCATCTGGCTGATTTGTATTACAACCATGATTTTACCGATCAGATCAAATTTTTATTTGGTGTGGATAATCGCTACACACAAATCAAGCAAATGGGTTCGGCCAATGTAACGCCGGAAGCATATTTGTTAGGCGTGTATTCTTCTTTGGCGGTTAATAAAATTGCCGGTTTGGTTAATGTTGAAGGTGGCAGCCGGTTTAATTATCACAATCAATATGGCCATAATTTTACGTTTGATGTAACGCCTTCTATCAACTTATTAGAAAATAAATTGATTTTGTTCGGAACGGTTTCCAGTGCTTTTAAAGCACCTTTATTAACAGAATTATTTGGCCCTTATGGTGCAAACCCTGATTTAAAGCCTCAAAAATCCACCAATTACGAAGCCGGTTTTAGCACGGCTTTGCTAAATAACCAGTTCAATCTGCGTTTTGCCGCATTCCGCCGGAAACTGACGGATGCTATTGTTTATTTGTCCAATGGTTATGAGAATTTTGACAAAGAAAACGACCAGGGACTGGAAATCGAACCATCCTACAAATACAAAACTTTAACGCTAACCGGTTTTTACAGTTTTGTTGATGGAACTGCTATCCGAAATGGTGTTGATACTTACGGTTTATTGCGCCGCCCAAAACAATCTTTTGGTTTGCAAGCATCCGTGCAGGCAACAAGCAAATTGTATGTAAGTGCAAATTTCCGAAGTTATGGCCAACGTGGCGATTATAATTATCCAACAAATGTTACGCTGCCTGCTTATCAGTTGTTGGATGGATACGCGCAATACGGCATCAACGGGCGGGTGAGGGTTTTTGTAAATGTGAACAATATTTTGGATAAACGTTACCAGGAAATTTACGGTTACAACACCATGGGCACCAATTTCAATGCGGGCATAAGTTTCAACTTTAACTGAGAATCGTATTTTTGCACGATAAAAGAAGCATCCATGTCTTTAGAAAAAATTAATATCCGCAACAGCGTTTTAATCCTGATGGTTATTTTGGCTGCGGCGGCACGTTTTATTCATTTGGACAACCAAAACGTTTGGGCCAATTTTACGCCCGTTGGTGCCGTTTCCCTTTTTGGCGGTACTTATTTTACCGATAAAAGAAAAGCGTATTTGGTGCCGCTACTGGTTTTGTTTTTGAGCGATTTGCTGATCAATTACATGTATTTCCATCATTTTGTTTGGTTTTATGCAAGTTCGATTTGGGTTTATATCAGTTTTGCACTGATGGTTTATATCGGAACAAAACTGCCTAAAATTAATGTGGCAAATGTGGTTTTAGCTTCCTTTGCTGCTGTTTTGGTGCATTGGTTGTTGACGGACATTAACCCCTGGTTATACGGGACTTTGTATTCAAAAAGCTTGATTGGTTATTTCCAATCGTTGTTTGCCGCAATTCCTTTTGAGCGGAGTTTGATGATGGGAAATTTGGTTTATGGCTTTCTTCTTTTTGGTGGTTTTGAATTGGCGAAGCGTAAGTTTCCGGTTTTGAAACTGCATAACCAGCTTGCTGTAAAATAGAAAGGTAGCCGCTATGCCGCGTGAGGGATTGCAGTGGAAAGCCCACAGCGAGGTACGAGCGAGGACTTGGAACGGAAAGCCCGACCCGCAGGGGCACGCCCAAAAATATTTTTAACGTAGGGGCGATTCATGAATCGCTCTTACCTGAATCGCCTTTACTGTTTTTATGCTGATAAAAACAGTATCCGTTTTGTATCTTAAAAGCATGAAAAAATTAGTGGTTTTAACAGGCGCAGGCATCAGTGCCGAAAGCGGTTTGAAAACGTTTCGGGACAGCGACGGCCTTTGGGAAGGTTACAACATTAAAGATGTGGCCACGCCGCAAGCCTGGCGCAAAAACCCGGAACTGGTGCAACAATTTTACAATGAACGAAGGAAAAATGTGTTGGACGCCCAGCCGAATGCTGCCCATTTTGCTTTGGCTGCGTTGGAAAAGGATTTCGATGTTACGATCATCACGCAAAACATTGATGATTTGCACGAGCGCGCCGGTTCTACCAATGTGGTGCATTTGCATGGTGTAATTACCAAATCTCAATCCGACAAAAACCCAAACCTGACTTACCCGATCAATGGTTGGGAAATTAAAATGGGCGAAGTTTGCGAGTTGGGTTCGCAGTTGCGGGCACACGTGGTTTGGTTTGGGGAAGCGGTGCCGATGATTGAAAAAGCGACCATGATTTGTACGGAAGCAGATGTTTTTATGCTGGTCGGCACTTCGCTGGCAGTTTATCCGGCGGCTGGTTTGATCGATTATGTGCCGGACGAAACGCCGAAATATCTAATTGACCCGAAAATCCCGGCGATTTCTTCTGTTCGAAATTTGATCAAAGTGGAAGAAAAAGCAACGGTTGGCGTAGTAAAAGTGGCTAAGATGTTAAAGAAAGAATAACGACTGTTATTTTGTATAATGAACTGCCAAAAATATAATTATGATCAATGCAGCAAGAAAAAAATAAATATTTCGATGGGCAAAATTAAAAGTCCAGCCTAAGCCATTACGTTTAGGAACTATAAAATTACTATCACTTGGGTTATAATAAATAATTCCCAGCTTCCAAAGTTGGTAATTGTTGCGGTCAAATTCATTCATGAAATAAAGATAATCAATGATTTACTAATAATTATACCGCTGATAACTTTCCTTAAAATCCTTGCGCATCTCCGTAAAACGTGCAGAAACGGTTTGCAAAAAAGCTTCATCCAACAACTCAAAAACGCTGTTTACGCCGTCGGTAATATCCATTTCGGGCACTTTATAGCTTTGTTCTAAAGCACCTTGCTCAAATTTGGCAATGAACTTTCCGTTGAAATGGAAGATGGAAATCTTAAATTCTGGGTGAGGCACCTCGGCAACGACACGCATTTTTTATTGTTTTAAAAGAAGCACAAAGTTGAAAATTTAGCCGGTAAAAGAAGCATCTGCCAGCACATTAATCTGCAATTCTGTTTTCAAGCGGATTTTCGCCACGAACCGTTCCTTCTGATTTTAGCGGTTTAAACCTTGCAAAAAGCTCTTCGCTGTACCAGTTTTCGCTCCGTGTTTTTTTGATCACTTCCACATGCTCCGGCGAGCGGTAAGCAAAACCCTTTACGGCTTCCAAATCCTGCCAAAAAGAAATCGTGGCCTGGTGCAAAAACGGATCTTCGCCCACGCCAAACGACGTGATATAACCCGGTGCAGTAGTCATGATTCCGGCAATTTTAGCTGCATTTTGCCAGAAATGTTTCAGTCGGTTTAGGTTGAGTGTGGCACGCGTCAGCACGGCTACAGTTCCTTGATAATCAGTTTTTTGCGGATTATCGAAAGGCTCTTTTCCGCTCCATTTCCCGTGGCTTTGCAAAGGCTCCAGCAAAACTGTCCACTTCTCCGCAGCAAATATTTGCCACCATTTGGCTGCAAAGGATTTTTGGTTGAAGTGATCGAAGCTTGCCTCATCTTCCCAAACGGCCAAAAGTGCCCATTGCTGCCAATCGGGGTGCAAATCAAAAGTGCCGTTTTTGCCGGTTCCCATCAACTTAAAAAAAGAACATTTTTGCTGAAAATAGAGTGGTAAACGAAGTATGCCCATCGCCATTAAAGCAAAAGGAACAGCGTATTTTGGGTAACGGACAATAGTTAAACTGACAATCATTAAAGCTAAATAACGATTAAAAATTTTGTGCTTTTGAATTGTTTGCAATTCGGACATCGGCATGACAGCCCGTTCTTTAACTTTGTGCCATGGCAGAAGATTTAAAGATCATTCAAAACGGAACTAAAGCCGAACAATACGAAACTTTGATTCCGCAGGTAAAAGCTTTGCTGGAAGGCGAAACGGATCTGGTTGCCAATCTCGCCAACATCGCTGCGGCTTTAAAAGAGCAGTTTGGCTGGTTTTGGGTTGGATTTTACTTGGTAAAAGAAGCACAGCTGGTTTTGGGTCCGTTTCAGGGCCCGGTGGCTTGCACCCGAATACAAAAAGGACGCGGCGTTTGCGGCACTTCTTGGGAGAAAGCTGAAACTTTGATAGTGCCTGATGTCGATACTTTTCCGGGACATATTACTTGCAGTTCTTTGTCCAAATCCGAAATTGTGGTGCCTCTTTTACAAGGTGAAAATGTGGTTGGCGTGTTGGATGCGGATAGTTCTGAATTGAACGAATTTGATGAAACCGATGCCAGATATTTGGAACAAATCGTGCAGCTTTTAAATTGCTGAATGAAACTTTCCGAAGATTTTTACCTGTCAAAAGAAGTAGTTGATATTGCCCGGAAGCTGCTTGGAAAGTGTGTTTTTACCAATATCAACGGCGAAATCAGCGGCGGTTTTATTGTAGAAACAGAAGCTTATCAAGGCATTACCGACAAAGCCTCGCACGCTTTTGGCAACCGCTTAACCAATCGCACCAAAACCATGTACCAAACCGGCGGTGTGGCTTACGTTTATTTGTGCTACGGTATCCACGAAATGCTGAATGTGGTGACTTCGGTGGAAGGTGAACCACATGCCGTCTTGATCCGCGCTATCAACCCAACGGAAGGAATTGATTTGATGCTGGAAAGAAGGAAAATGATCAGCCTGAAAAATAATTTAACTGCCGGTCCGGGTTCTGTTGCCAAAGCTTTAGGCGTTTCCAGAAAGATGAATGGTTTGAGTTTTCAGGGAGATGAAATTTGGGTTGAAGATCAAGGTTTAGCTTTTTCAGAGGAAGAAATTGCTGCCGTTCCGCGCGTTGGTGTAGCTTATGCAAAGGAAGATGCGCTGCTGCCGTACCGTTTTTATGTAAAGGGAAATCCGTTTGTGAGCAAGCCAAACCGATAATTTCTAAATCAAAATCAAGTATTTTCAGTTAAACTTTTATCTAAAAACAAAATATAATGAGCGAACAATCAAAATCAGAACAAATAAAATTTTTAAAAGACAAGATAGAAGATGTGCGCATTGCCATGCTGGTAACCGTAAATGCAAACCACGAAATCCATAGCCGCCCGATGGGCACCGCAAAAGTGGATGAAGAAGGAAATATCTGGTTCTTTACCAACGAATATTCTTCCAAAGTGGATGAAATTTCGCACGAGAATAAAGTGGTTGTAACCTATTCTAACCCAAGCAACAGCACTTATTTAAGCATCAAAGGCAAGGCCTCTTTGGTGGATGACAAAGAAAAAATGAAGGAATACTGGAACCCGATTATCAAGGCATTTTTTCCGGCTGGGATTGATGACCCGAAGCTGACTTTGATGAAAGTGGATACAGAAAATGCGGAATATTGGGACAGCAATTCGAGCAAAATGGTAGTTGCTTTTCAGATGTTGAAAGCGGTAATTACCGGCGGACGTTACAATCAGGGCGATCACGGGAAAATTGAATTGTAAAAGAAGTATTTGATTGTTTTTAAAAAAGGTGGACGATTTGTTCGCCTTTTTTTATGTGGTAAAAGAAGCACATTAGTTACTTGAATGTGTTTTTGAAAAATACTTCTGTTTCAAAAATATCATCAGTTTGTTTATGGGTTGATATAAAATTGTTGCTAAAAAGCTTGCGCCCACACTCAAAATAATGCTTTTATTCAAAGGATAATGTTCAAAATATCTGTTATATAAAAACATCCATAATGCAAAAACTATAAAAAAAGTAAGCAATGCCAGTGTTTTCTTATTTTTCATTTTATTAACGTTTGATAAATGAAATTAAAAATTATTTGTGAGTAATTGTATTGATAAAAATTATGCTGAAAATTGCTTTCGACCCCATCTATGCGCACCCTTTGCCGCCCGGCCATCGTTTTCCGATGCTGAAATATGAGCTGATCCCGGCGCAATTGCTGCATGAAGGTGTGATTGCTGCGGAAAATATCTTCTCCCCAAAACCAATAAAAGAAGAAATAATTTTGTGGACGCATGACGAAGACTACTGGCAGCAACTACGCGATCGAACCTTGCCGCCGAAAGAACAACGGCGAATTGGCTTTCCGTTATCGGCACAATTGGTAGCACGCGAAATTAGGATTGCACAGGGCACGATTGACGGCTGCCATTTTGCTTTTGAAAATGGAATCGCCTTTAACGTTGCCGGTGGCACGCATCACGCAGGCAGCAATTGGGGCGAAGGTTTTTGTATGCTAAACGATCAGGCGATTGCCGCAAATTATCTGCTAAAAGAAGCATTGGCTAAATCCGTTTTAATTGTGGATCTGGATGTGCACCAGGGCAACGGCACGGCTGAAATTTTTGAACAGGAGCCACGTGTTTTTACATTTTCCATGCACGGTGCCAACAACTTTCCGTATCGAAAAGAACGTTCTGACCTGGATATCCCACTGCCGGATGGGATAGGGGACGAGGCGTATTTTTTACTGCTAAAAGAAGCATTGCCCAAATTAATCGATCAGCAAAAACCGGATTTTATTTTTTATTTGGCTGGGGTTGATGTCTTGCTGACAGATAAATTGGGCAAACTGGCTTTGAGCAGAGAAGCTTGTAAGCAGCGTGATCTGTTTGTGTTAAATCTATGTCATAAAAACAGCATCCCCGTCCAGGTAAGTATGGGCGGCGGCTATTCTCCAAATATCAAAGATATTGTGGATGCGCACTGCAATACCTATAAAAGTGCCTTGGAACTGTATTTCTGACAAAATAGTAAAGAGTTTGTTTTGGTTATAAATGTGTATCTGACGTCATTAGTACAATTTTGTTTTTTTAATTAAATAAGTAACTTTGTTGAATATTTGGCGTATAAAAGCTAAATAGTTTGAAATTATTACAAATTTAAAAACAAAACAATGCAAAATTTATATATGATGGCTACGCTGGTTAGAGAGCAGCAAATGAGAAAAATGGCTATCGAAATCAATCAAAAATTACTTACTGTTGAACAGGCAATGATCGAATACAATGTGTCTGCAAAAGAAGCCGTATTAAATCGGGTGGAAAATTTGAAAAGGGAAAATAAACGTCCTGCTGCAAGAAACCGGCATGAGTCTATCAACCTGAACACGCAGGCTGCATAAATGCAAACAGCAGGAATTTATGAATTAGATGAGCTGATTTTGCAGTTTTTTGCTGAAGTAATTGAAGCGGAAAAAAAGCAATAATGCAGCGGCCATCAACCCGGCAGTCAGCCCGTACCAAATGCCGGAAGCACCAAGTTTAAGTTGGATGCCCAGCACATAACCAACAGGCAGGCCAATCATCCAATAGGCTATAAATGTGATGATTGCGGGGATTTTGACATCGCCGATGCCGCGCAAAATCCCCAGTCCAACTACTTGTGTCCCGTCAAATAACTGAAATACGGCGGCGATGATCAACAGTTGTGCGGTCAGGCTGATCACGTTTTTATCCGAAGTATAAATCCATGGGATCAGGTGGTTTGCAACCAGGAAGATGATCGCTGTAAAACTCATGAAAACCAACACAATATGGTAGCTGGCCAGGGCGGAATGTCTCAGCTTAAAATAATCTTTTGCCCCAAAAAAGTTTCCTGACTTGATAGCTGCTGCTGCACCGATTCCGCTGGCCGCCATAAAAGTTAGCGAAGCCAGGTTGATAGCTACCTGATGAGCAGCCAATTGCACGTCGCCAATGGTTCCGATTAGCACGGCTGCACCGCTAAAAGCACTTACTTCGCAGCTGTATTGTATGGCAATGGGCGCACCGATGGCCAAGATTTTTTTGCAAATGTTGCCACTAATCCGAAACAAGGAAAAACCAACGAGGTATTTTTTAAAATGTTTTGAGCGGAAAACGTACAACGACATGACTGCTGCCATCACCAAACGATCAATCAGCGTGCTCAAACCTACGCCGCGAATGCCCATTGGTGCGATGCCAAACAGTCCTTTTACAAAAATGATCCCGAGGCAAATGTTCAGCACATTTCCCCAAATAGAAACCATCATGGCTTGCTTGGTAAAACCTAAACCTTCTGCAAATTGCTTAAACGTGTTGAAAACCATGAGTGGAATGATGGAAAACCCCATCAGCAGCAAAAATGGTTTGGCGAGCACGACAACGGCGGGCGACTGGCCTAAATGGTTCAAAACCAGTACAGAACCAAAATAGATTAGTAAAAACAGTATCAGCCCGGAAACAAAATTGATCAGCAAACTTGCCGAAAGCAAATGGCCACAAGCAGCATCATTTTTCCGGCCCTGCTCTTGTGCAATCAACGGTGTCAGGCCGTAAGCGATGCCAATCCCAATCACCAAAACCATGATAAAACTACTGTTGACCAGCGAAACGGCTGCCAACGAAGTAGTTCCGGCAAACTGGCCCACGATAATACTATCCGAAGTTTGCACCAGCACTTGCCCCAGTTGCGAAATGATAACGGGCAAGGCCAGCTGCAAATTTGCTTTGTAAAACGGTTTGAAAGTGGCGTAAAGTTTTTTCATCGGCAAGCAATTTCAGGCAGGTAAGGCACCAACTTTTAGGTGATAAAAGAAGCATTGCTTTCGAATCAGGAAGCGGTATAATATTCTTCTCTTTCGGTAGTATGGACGCGGATGACACCAGAAAGTACCAGATTTACCAGAATCCGCTGTGCACGGCGGCGGCTCAAGTTCAGCAAATCGCAGTATTCTTTTACGGTGATGCGTTCCTTCGTTTGCAAATATTCCAGTAAGCCTTTTTCTTTGGAGGAGTATTCGATCAGCACGCCATCGTCATTGTTGGAACGTTTCAATACATCCACCACAATTTTGCTGGCCAGCATACTTTTGTCATTGGTGCGGATATAAACCCACCATTTGCCATCTTCACCCAGTGAATAATGCGGTTTCAAATTACTAGCTTCTATTTCGGCCACCAGCACCAACTTGGCATCAATATAAATCTCTTCAAAAATAGGTTCCAAAGCTGGGCGGCAAAAAAATGTTGCCGCGCGGGTAATCATGTATTTTTCTTCGTCTTCGGATTTTACACCTTTTATTGTGCCGTCATCCAAAACCCCAATCAGCAAGCGGCCGCCTTTGTTATTGGCAAAAGCAACCAACGTTTTGGCAATTTTTTCGCAGCTGGTAATGGTTTTTTTAAAATCCAGCGTTACGCCTTCGCCTTCAATAATCATTCTTTTAATGTTCATACTGGCTCCTCCTGGGTTTGCGTTTTGGGCTGAAAAATCTCCATCCAGCGGTCCTGGTTTTTCATCTGTGTAAAACCAAACTGCTCGTACAAACCATGTGCATCTGCGGTAGCTAAAACCAAACGGCGCAAATTTTTAAGTTCCGGATGATTTCGAATGGTTTGGATCAGCCATTTGGATAAGCCTGATTTGCGGTAATCGGGCAAAATAAACACATCGCACAGATAAGCAAAAGTTGCCAGATCGGTAACTACGCGGGCAAAACCAACCTGCTTTTGTGCCTGGTAAATGCCAAAGCACATAGAGTTTTGGATAGAAATTTTAACCGTACTGATGCTGATACCTTTGCCCCAGTAAGAAATTTTATCTAAAAAATGATGGATGGTATTTACCTCCAGCAAAGCCTTATTTGTAGAAATCAGGAAACCTTTTTTTAAAAAAGCATCATCATTCATGATTACTTTTGTAGCCATATTTGTTCGTGCCTTGCAAAATTTCCGGGCAGGCCGTTACGCAAATATACTTGTTTGTGGTATTGAAAAGTAAGTTGCACCGCCGGTTTTATATTTATGGCTTCCGGATGCTGTTTTTAGCAGGATAAATACAGCATCAAAAAAAGCCTTCGACTTTGATCCGAAGGCTTTGGAATTTTTTTACGAAAAGAATTAGCTCTTCTGCATATCTCGCAGCATTTTAATTTTATCGTGAGAGAACTTTAATTTTGCTTGCTGCCCGGCAACCATGTCGTGCAGGTATTTTGGCAAATTCTCATCAGCCAAAGCAGTTTTATAAGCAGCTTGTGCGGCGTCTTCTCCTTTTTCACAGTTGGCCAAAATTGCATGGCGGTCATGGCCGGTGAAAATAGCTTTTACATCCATCCAAACACGATATATTTTGCCACTATTGGTTGTACCTTCAGCAGTTTCACCTTTTAAAACCAAAACTTCTGTAGCTAATGCCATTTTGCATTCGTGGCTTTCGCTAATCATGTGTTCAAAAAGTTGTTTCAAATCAGCATTTTCTTCTGTAGATTCTTTAATAGCACGATCGTAACCTGTAATACGGTCATTATGGATTTCGATTAGGTCGTTTAAAATTTCTACACTTTCTTTGTTTTGTATCATGGCTAAGTATTTAAGTTTGAAAAACTACATCACAAGCAATCGATTGTTTTATTTGTCTGGAAAAAGAAAATAGTTTTTTGATATTGTATGTTTGATTTTAGGGTAATAAAAACAGTATCTTATTTAAAAAAACTGATTTTAATTTTGATAAAACAAAACCGGCAGGATCAGACTTAACCATACATCAACTAAAATTATTTAAATTAAAAAATTATGACAAATCCAAATCCGGAACTTAAAGAAGGACCTGTTGCAACAGCAATTGAAAATCAAACTGCAAAAATACCATCAGATATTTTTTTATGGCTGGCTTTAGGCTCAATTGGGCTTTCATTAGCCTTAAAAATTAAAGGCAGCAGGCACAATGCACTTTTTGTAGGGCAATGGCCTGCACCATTTTTGCTGTTGGGTGTTTACAATAAATTAGTTAAGCAATTGGGCAACGACTAAGTCTTTTACCAAATCAGTTTTGATAAACAAACTGATGCTGTACAAAGCGTTTCGAGGGATACTCGGAACGCTTTTTTTATGCCTTGAAATTTATAAAACAGCTTGAGAAATTATTCGTTCCGTAGCTATAAAAAAAGCATCACCATGAAATATAGAAATTTGGGCAATACCAACGAAAAGTTATCTGTCATCGGTTTGGGCTGCATGGGCATGAGCCATGCTTATGGTAATACGGATGATGAAGAATCTATTGCAACGCTAAATCTAGCATTGGATTTGGGCATTAATTTTTGGGATACGGCTGATGTTTACGGGCCGCATACCAACGAAGAACTGATTGCCAAAGTGCTGGTGCCGAACAGGAAAGAAATTTTTATCGCTACAAAATTTGGTTTTCATAAAAATAAGGAAGGCAAAAGCGTTTTTGACGGTTCACCGGAATATTTGAAAAAAGCCTGTGAAGGCAGTTTAAAGCGTTTGGGTGTGGATGAAATCGATTTGTATTACGCACACCGCATAGACCCCAATGTGCCGGTAGAAGAAATGGTTGGGGCGATGGGCGAGCTTGTCCGGGCAGGAAAAGTGAGGTTTATTGGTTTGTCTGAAGCTTCTGCAACTTCTATCCGCAAAGCACATGCCGAGCATCCAATCTCGGCCATTCAATCCGAGTATTCGTTTATCACCCGCGATCCGGAGAAAGAAATATTGCCGGTTTGCCGCGAGTTATCGATTTCGTTTGTGCCTTTCAGCCCGCTTTCCCGCGGCTTGTTTATAGCAGTCCCTGTAGCTGCTGATCAATTGAAAGACAATGATTTCCGCAAAACTTTGCCTCGTTTTAAAGAAGACAAATACCTCAAAAATAACCAAAACCTTGCTTCGGCTTTAAAGGAGTTTGCTGCTTCCAAAGAAATTACGCCGGCACAATTAGCTTTGGCCTGGGTTTTGGCGCAAAGTGAAAATATCATCCCGATACCAGGAACCAAAAAACGCAAGTATTTAGAAGAAAATGCAGGTGCTGCCGAAGTCCGTTTATCGACGAATGATTTGCAGGAAATCGAAGAAATCTTGAAAACTTATCCCAACGTTGGCGAACGTTATTATGAAGAATCCATGAAAATGGTCAATAATTAATTACTGATTATCAACCCAAACCTTTTGAAAAATGGGCTATTCAGTTTTGATGCTTTTTTTCCTCGCTATTCCAATTGCCTGCATTACCTGGACGGTTACGCATGAAGAAGTTTTTAAAGAGATCCGGGAATTTTGTGTCAAGAACAGTCACGAACAAAAAACGCTTGTAGCACGCAAATTCTTTTATTTATTCACCTGCGAATATTGTTTCAGCCATTATGTTGCTATTTTCATGCTGATTATTACCCATTATCAGTTGTTGTTTGATGGCTGGCGCGGTTATCTGATTGCTGGTTTTAGCTTAGTTTGGATTGCCAATATGTACATGAGTTTGTACCGTTTGCTGCGAGTTGATATTAAATCGGAAGACAATGAAGCCAAAGTGAAAGAGAAAATATTGAAAGATTAATTTGCAGCAGTCCGATTTTAGGTCGATAAAAGAAGCATTGTCAACAAGACTGGTTTGCAGCATTCCAATTTTAAGTTGATAAAAGAAGCATTGGCAACTGTCATCCTGTCATTTTTCTACGATGAAAAAACTTTTTGGAACCATTGTTGACTTTCCTTTTCCAAAATAATTAATTTAAAAGTTATGCAGGAAAAGGGCTCAATATCCATACACACCGAAAATATTTTCCCCATTATCAAAAAATTTCTCTATTCAGACCATGAGATTTTTTTGAGGGAATTGGTTTCCAACGCAGTTGATGCTACCCAAAAGCTGAAAAGATTGGCCAGCATGGGCGAGTTTAACGGCGAACTGGGCGACATTAAAATAAAAATATCGATAAACGAAGCAGACCAAACCATCACCATTTCCGATCACGGTTTGGGGATGACAGGCGAAGAAATCAAAAAATATATCAACCAGATTGCTTTCTCAGGCGCAACCGAATTTGTAGAAAAATACAAAGATAAAGGCGATAACAAAGAAATCATCGGCCATTTTGGTTTGGGTTTTTATTCAGCTTTTATGGTTTCTTCCAATGTGGAAATCAAGTCTTTATCGTACAAAGAAGGCAGTGAAGCCGTGCTTTGGGATTGCGATGGCAGCACCGAATTTACGATTAACCCGACAGAAAAAACAGACCGTGGTTCGGACGTGATCTTGCACATTGCGGAAGATTCCAAAGAGTTTCTGGAGAAATCCCGTATCCAGACTATCCTCAAAAAGTATTGCAAATTTTTGCCTGTTGAAATTGAGTTTGATGGCGAAGTGATCAACCAAACCGTTCCAGCCTGGACGAAATCCCCAAGCGAACTGAAGGATGAAGATTACATCAAATTTTATCAGGATTTATACCCGTTTTCGGAAGAGCCTTTGTTTTGGATCCATCTCAACGTTGATTACCCGTTTAACTTAACCGGAATTTTGTACTTCCCAAAACTGAAAAACGACTTTGAAATCCAGAAGAATAAAATCCAACTGTATTCGCGCCAGGTTTTTATTACGGATGAAGTGAAGGACATCGTTCCCGAGTTTTTGATGTTGCTGCAAGGCGTGATCGATTCGCCGGATATTCCGCTGAATGTTTCCAGAAGCTTTTTGCAGGCTGATGGAAATGTGAAGAAAATTGATTCTTACATTACCAAAAAAGTGGCCGACAAGCTGGCAGATCTGCACAAACAAGATGAAGCGGCTTTTGCAGAAAAATGGAACGACATTGGTTTGTTTGTAAAATATGGCATGATCAGCAATGATAAGTTTTATGAAAAAGCTAAAGATTTCTGTTTGTATAAAAATACTGACAATCAATATTTTACGTTGGACAAATACAAAGAACACATCCAGGTAAACCAGCAAGATAAATTAGAAAACCTGGTTGCTTTGTATACAACTGATGCCAGCAAACAGGACGCTTATATTCAATCGGCCAAAAGAAAAGGATATGATGTTTTAGTGTTTGACCATCCGATAGACAGCCATTTTATACAGATGCTGGAAAGCAAAGTAGAGAAATTTACGCTGAAAAGGGTTGACTCGGACACGGCTGATAAACTGATCGAGAAAGACACCAAAACAGAAAGTTTGCTGAGTGCAGAAAATGAAAAAGTAGTTCAGGATGTTTTTGAAAGTGCGATTAATAATAAAGACCGTAAAGTAACTTTGGAAGCCATGTCGCCGGAAGAATTGCCGGTAAACATCACTCAGCCGGAATTTATGCGCCGCATGAAAGATATGCAGGCGATGGGCGGTGGCGGCATGTCTTTTATGGGGAATATGCCCGAAATGCTGAGTGTGACGGTAAACTCTAATCATCCGCTGATTGGAAAGATATTGAATGCGGGAGATGAAAGTGTGAAAAAAGACCTGGCAAAACAAGCGTATGATCTGGCTTTGCTTTCTCAAGGCATGTTGACCGGTGCTGATTTGACGCATTTTATACAACGCAGCATTAATTTATCAGTAAAATAAATCTGTTAAATTTAATTTTTTAAGCATGTGGATTATGGTTCACATGCTTTTTTTTATGTGCTAAAAACAGTATAACAAATAGAAAGCTCTGCTAAACAATTGAAAAACAAATATTTAGATCAGCAAATAAATATTAAAAAATCAAGTTTGGCAATTCCTCCCGGATTTGTACTTTTGACCCCGGAGAGCTGGCAGAGTGGTCGATTGCGGCAGTCTTGAAAACTGTTGAACTGTGAAAGGTTCCTGGGGTTCGAATCCCTAGCTCTCCGCAAATTTGAATAACAAAATGTATTAAAACCCTGTAAATCAGATGATTGCAGGGTTTTTTGTTTTAACCAACCCTGTATATATTTACCAATTCCCGGAAAAAGCTATGTAATCAGGTGAGTAAATTTAAAAGTTTTCTTACTCACCAAATTGCTCATAACCATCTGACGTACAGTAAGTTTAAAAATTAAACATCTTGCCTGATTCATATCTGCAAAGCAAAAGGACTTCCATAGGATAAAAAACGAGCAGAAGAAGTATTGTCATCCTTAAATATGGTCGATAAAAGAAGCATCAAACTGCAGCAGTTAAACCGAAGGTAGATGCACCGTATTGCTATTACCCGTGCGTGGTCAATAAACCATCGCTGCTGGTGGCCGATGAACTAAAAAAGCCTTTTTCTCAGATTTATTCATGAAGCCGGTGTACAAAAACAATTTTTAATGGCTAAAAGAAGCATTATTGCTTTTTATGATTTAAATTTAAGCGGCTCTTTAAAGATTCTCAATTTCGGCTAAATTAATTATATGAAACATCTGTTGACCTTATTGATCCTGATAATTGCGATACAGCCCTTATCGGCACAGCAAACACAAAAACCAATGCTGTATGGCAGCAACTGGATGGCCATTACCGGCAAACCAATGGCAGCAACCGCAGGTGCCATGACTTTTCAAAAAGGTGGAAATGCCGTTGACGCTGCTTGTGCCATGCTTGCTGCTGCCTGCACCATGTGGGATACACTAAGCTGGGGTGGAGAAACGCAAGCCCTGATCTACAACCCAAAAACCAAAAAAGTAATTGCCATTAATGCCATGGGTTTTGCGCCAACCGGTGCTACAGTTGCATTTTTTAAAAGCAAAGGATATAATTTCCCACCCGAATACGGTCCGTTGGCAGCAACTACGCCAGGTACGCCGGGCGGGTTGATTTTTATGCTGATCAATTATGGCACAATGAGCCTGGAACAGGTACTGGCACCAGCCATGCACATGGCGGCAGGATACGCGATAGAAGCACAAGCTGCCAACACCATAGAGCGTGGTAAAACCATGATCAAACAATGGCCGTACAGTAAAAAAGTGCTGCTGATCCATCCGGGAGAAAAACGGGAAGCACCGGAAGCAGGAGAAATTTTTGTCCAAAAAGATCTATTGGAAACGCTTACCAAAATGGTAGCGGCAGAAAAAGATGCCCTAAAAAAAGGTAAAAGCCGCAAAGAAGCGTTGATGGCAGCTTATAACCGTTTTTACAAAGGCGATATTGCGCAGGAGTTTGTGCGCGGCTGCCAGGAACAAGGCGGACTGATTACGATGCAAGACCTGGCCAAGTGGAAACCAGTTGAAGAAGAACCGCTGATGGTCAATTACAAAGGCGTTGATGTATATAAACTACAGCAATGGACGCAAGGCCCAGTAATGTTGCAGGCATTGAACATCCTGGAGAATTTCGACTTGAAAAGCATGGGCTACAATAGTTCAAAGTATATCCATACGGTTTATCAGGCCATGAATTTATCTTTTGCCGACCGTGATTTTTATTATGGTGATCCGCACTTTCAACCTAAAGATCCTATAAATGGTTTATTGAGCAAAGAATATGCGAAGCAACGGTCGGCATTGATACAATTTGCCAAGAACAACGCAAAAATCGGCCCGGGCAATCCGTATTTTTTTGAAGGAAAGGCAAACCCGTACATTAATCTACTTAAAAACAGGGGCTTTGAGATGGACACGACAAAGCGGAACTTCGCCCCGAAACATGATCTGGGCAATAATTCACGGAAGGAAGATTACCAGGATCGGTTATGGCGGGGCACAACTTCTGTAGAAGCGGCCGATAAAGAAGGCTGGGTGGTTTCTATAACGCCAAGCGGTGGCTGGCTGCCAGCCTGCATTGCCGGGAATACCGGTATTGGGATGAGCCAGCGGATGCAAAGTTTTGTGCTTGATTCAGCCTTAAACCCTTTTAATGTGGTTGCACCCGGCAAAAGACCGCGGGTAACCTTGTCGCCGTCTATGTTTTTAAAAGACGGAAAACCATTTTTGTCTGCTGCGGTGCAGGGCGGCGATACGCAGGACCAGAACCTGTTGCAGTTCTTTTTAAACGTGGTGGAATTTGGCATGACCGTGCAAAAAGCGACCGAAGCGGCCAACTTCAACACCAACCAATTGTGGCTTTCTTTAGGAGGCACCAAAACGGCAGACCGGGAGCCTAAACCGGGACAAATATTATTGAACACGAACACAACAGAAGCGGTACGCAACGAACTGAAGAAAATGGGCTATAGCCTGAGTTTTGAAGACCGTACCAGCGGCCCTATCAATGCCATTTATTTTGATTGGAAGCACGGCAGTTTTTGGGGCGGTTCCAGCAACCATGGCGAAGATTATGGGATCGGATGGTAAACTTTTGAAAACAAAAGCTGCTTAATAGGTCAGCCGGAATTGCCTTAACTATTTAAAACGATTTGTGAAACGCTGATTTTATCGAAATTTAAATGCTTCGTTTATCGGCTAAAAAAATAGCATTTCCACAATAAGTTTTTAGAGAGATATGATTTAGGGCTTTTTTAAATTTGAGGCCAGTGCTTCTTTTACTGGGTAAAAATTGGTTTTTGCCTCAATTTAAATAAACCAAACGCTTACTATTTTTAGTTGATAAAAGAAGCATTGAAATATCCTGAAATAAAATTTAGTTTTATTGTCAGCTAAAACACCTTTTACACGTACTTGCCCTTCTTTCTTAAATCCGGAAATCTGTGGCAAATTACTGGCTTAATGAGGATAGCAGATTAATATTAAACTTTATCTTGTAAAGTAACCGCTGGATTGCCAAAGACACGCATACCCAAAGGATCAATAATGCCATCATTCTAAATCATTAAATTTGTAAGATCATTTATGAAAAAGAATTTTGAAGAATTGTTGCGGGAAAACCAGTTGAAGGTAACTTCGCCGAGGTTAAGCGTGTTAAAGTTAATTGCCGACCAGGAAGCAGCCACTTCGCAACCGATGTTGGAGAAAGTGTTGGGGGAAGATGTAGATCGAGTAACCTTGTACCGCATTTTAAAAACCTTCGAAGAGAAAGGCATCCTGCATAAAGTTATCGATTTAAATGGCACGGCCAATTATGCCATTTGTTCCTCCGGTTGTTCTGCACATGCTTATCACGACGAGCATTTTCATTTCAATTGCAGCAATTGCCATAAAGTTTATTGCATAAACGATTTTCATTTGCCTGCTATTGCCCTGTCTCCGGGTTTTAAAGCAGCCAATTAAGCCTTGCCATTACAGGTATTTGCAACCACTGCAGCCAGTAACCATATCGGTAAAAGCAATAGGGATTGACTTGGCTTTTTTGTGTTAATAGTTAAAGGCTTGCGATACAGTATTTTCTAAAAAATATAGCCTGTAAGCAGCATTATTGTAAAACTTAAAAAGGATAAGTTGAATGGGTTCAAAATGAAAATATATACCTTCAAAAACTCTAAACCAATTTTACACAAACTTCACCGTTTCCAGCCAAGCCTGCGCAATCAATTCTTCGCCGGCAATGCTTGGGTGCACACCGTCAATTGTCCAGTATGTGCCGGGCGCAACTTCCAAAGCTTTGTTAAAAATAGCTTGCAGCGGGACAAAAACAGCACCAAATTCTGCAGCAATTTCTCTGGCCGCTTGCTGGTATTGTGTAAACACCGGATACCATTTCTCGTCCACAAACTTCACATTTTTCCAACCGAATGGCTCCATCAAAATCAGTTTCACATTCGGCAAAGCTTTTTTGCTGCGGTCCAGTAGTTTTTGGTAATCGTTGCGATAAATTTCCAGCGACCCTTTATAACCCGAACTCATCGTATGCCAGAAATCATTTACGCCGATTAAAATGCTCAATACATTCGGTTTCAAGTCAATACAATCCGTGTCCCAGCGTGCGGCAAGTTCAAAAACCTTTTGTCCGCCAATACCTTTGTTATAAATTTTAAATTGATGTGCCGGATGCTG
>CAXSBZ010000050.1:0-22494 GCA_964236465.1 uncultured Sphingobacteriaceae bacterium
TAAAAGTTAACAGCTTTATTACCTTTTTCACCAAAAGTATAATCTTCCCAAAATTCACTCATTCCATTTCTAACTTTAGAATAAGGAAGATCCAATATATTAGCTATATCTTTTGTTAAAAAGACGCCTTCTCCTAATTTAGGGTTATTTGATATTTCTACTTTATTATCCATTTACTCAACAAGTATAATAATAAACAGCAATAGCTAAAATAGTTATTATCAAATATTAAACTCTTTTTGGTTACCTAACGATGCATTAGCTCATTCTTAACAGAAATATCACATACCAAACAAATCTATTCCTGATATTAGCCGCCTTAATAGAAACTTCTTTTAAGGATGAAATTTAAATATCTGTTTCTGCTCTTTACAACTTTTGCAACTACTTCTTTTGCACAAAAAAAACCGGCCACTGCGCTTTCCGTTTCCGTTCCCCGCCCCAAATTAATGGTTGGTTTGGTGGTTGATCAGATGCGCTGGGATTATCTGTACCGCTATTATGACCGCTACCAAACCGATGGTTTTAAGCGGCTGCTGAACGAAGGCTTCACTTGCGAGAATACTCAAATTGATTACATTCCAACGGTTACAGCAGCCGGCCATACTTGCATTTATACGGGTTCGGTGCCAGCTATCCATGGCATGGCCGGGAATGATTTTATCATCCAATCTACTGGAAAATCAGTTTATTGTACTGAAGATAGTACGGTAAAAACAGTAGGTAGCAGTTCTAAAGCAGGTGAAATGTCGCCCAGAAACCTACTGGCCAGCACCGTTACCGACGAGCTTCGTTTAGCCACCAATTTTCGTTCTAAAGTAATCGGTATTGCCCTGAAAGACCGAGGCGGGATTTTACCGGCCGGACATGCGGCCAATGCAGCTTACTGGTTTGACGATGCGTCCGGCAACTGGATCACGAGCACATATTATATGAAAAATTTGTCGGCCTGGGTTACAAATTTCAACAATCAGAAGCTGGCCGAAAAATATTTGAAACAAGATTGGAACACGCTTTACCCGATCCAAACTTACCTGCAAAGCGAGCCGGACAACAACAAACATGAAGGTGCTTTCAGCGGAATGACTACACCAACTTTCCCTGTAAAAACTTCGGAAATGATGGCAAAAGGTACAGGCGTGATCCGCAATACACCTTACGGCAATTCGCTAACGCTTGACTTAGCCAAAGCGGCAATCGAAAATGAAGCTTTGGGCAAAAATACGGTAACTGATTTTCTGGCCGTCAGCCTTTCCTCAACGGATTATATCGGGCATCAATTCGGACCAAATTCGGTAGAGATTGAAGATACTTATCTGCGTTTGGACCGCGATTTGGCCAGCTTTTTTACTTATCTGGACAGCAAAGTTGGCAAAGGAAATTATACGGTTTTTCTTTCTGCGGATCATGGTGCGGCAAATAATCCTACTTTTTTAACCGATCATGAAATCCCCGCCGGTTTGTGGCCGGGAACTGCTATCCTGAAAGAGCTGAACCAGATCCTGGAAAATAAATACAAAGCCAAAAAATTAGTGCTGGGTTTTGGCAATTACCAGGTGAACCTGAACAACCCGTTAATCAAAGCCAACAAGCTCGACCTCAACGAGATAAAGAAAGATTGTATGTTGTTTTTACAGCAGCAAAATGGCGTACAAAACGTGATTGATCTGGACAATATTGAAGAAGCCAGCATTCCTAATGAACTGCGCAGCCGCATCACCAACGGCTATAACCGCGAACGCTGCGGTGCCATCCAAATCATTTTAAAACCGGGCTGGTATTCGGGTTACGGGCCGACAGGAACTACGCACGGCACCTGGAATCCTTATGATGCACATATCCCGCTGATTTTTATGGGTTGGGGAATCCAGCACGGCCATCTCAACCGCGAAACCCACATGACGGATATTGCGGCCACCGTTGCGGCGTTGCTGCGCATCCAAGCTCCAAATGGTTGTATCGGCCAGCCCATTGAAGAAGTTTTGCGCTAATGTCATCTCACCACGTTGTCCGCGAAAAGCAGGAACCGGCTTTATTAATTTTAGAGCTGGATTGGTTTGATGAGGATCATTTGGGCCAGTTATTAGAATGGAGCCCGACGGTTTTGGTAAATGATACATCTGCTGAAAAATTATACAGTTTAGGGATTAAGTTCGATGTGCTGCTCACTCAAACCGAACCTGTTTTTTTGCAAGATAATCTGCGAATTATTCTGGTTGAAGAAGATGCTTTGGAAAACGGTTTGCAGTTTCTGATCCGCGAAAAATATCCGGCAGTCAATATTATTACCGATAAAAGAAGCATGGCCGATTTTTTGGTTTTTGCAGATCAGATTACGCTGGTTATTTTATGCAAGGATCAAAAAATTTATCCGGTGAGCAGCGGTTTCAGTAAGTGGAAAGCTGCCGGAGAAACAATTTTTATTGATGAAATCCCTGCTGATCTGGAAACAATCGGTTTGGAAAAAATCAGCCAAAATCAATTCAAAACCAACAACGATGGCTTTTTTACGCTGAAATTTGCGCAGCCGTTTTTATTGATTGCAGAAGAAATTTAGCGTTTGTTTAAATTTCCATCATATCCTTTAACAAGCCTAGGTTTGATTATTATCGTGCTTCTTTTATGCCATAAATTTTGTCGTCCTATATTTTTATTTTTGGCTAAAGCCCGTAGTTTGTCAATTTTATCCACGGCCTGAAGGCCGTGGCAATTGAAGGTTAATAAACGCTTTGCTGAAATAATCTGATTGATTACCAGATAGATATAAAAAATGCAAAATAAGGTGTCTGAATTGCCACAAGGTGTTTGAATTGAAATGAGGTGCCCAAAATTGCCACGGACTTTAGGCCGTGGGTGATAGCTGAGTTAACAATGGCTTTAGCCAAACTAACGAACAAAATAGTGAAGAAGAAATTTAAACAGGCTCTTAAAAAGTCGCCGGATCATCCAAACAAGCCAGCAAATCCGGATACTGAAATCGGTAACCAAAATCTGCTGTAATCTTCTCCGCATTAATAATTTTCCAATCCGTTTTCTCCGCTAAAAAATCTGGCGCAGCCAAACCCATTTTGGCAATAGCTTTACCATAAAATTCTTGTTTGGTGGGATGAGAAGGCGCAATGGCATTATAAATTCCGGTTTTTGGCTGATCCAGAACGGCTTCGATCAAACCCAGACAATCCTGTAAATGAATGAGGTTTACAGGAACCAAACCATTTGGGATGCTGTTTTTATCCCGGAAAAACCGTCCGGGATGGCGGCCAGGCCCAAACAAGCCGCCAAAACGAACCACGGTTGTATCCCATTTTTTAGCCGATAAAAACAGCATCTCAGCCTGCAACAATTCCGAACTTTTATCCGGTTCATCGGCTTCGGTAACTTCTCGGCAAACCTCCGCGTAAACAGAAGTGGAACTGATAAAAATAACTTTTTGAATGGATGAAGCTTCGATATAAGGCAATAGGCTTTGCATTTTGGACAGGTAAAAATTGGGCGTTTTTTTACGTCCCGGTGGGATGTTGATCAGCAGGAAATCCGAATCAAAAAAAAGCGGATCATATTGTTCTTTTCCAGTTTCGACATCAATTAAAAAAGGTTCAATTTGGGCTTCTCGCAGCAGTTCCAGTTTTTCAAAAGTAGTGGTAGAACCTTTTACTATCCAGCCTTTTGCCAGTAGCTTTTTAGCCATTGGCAAGCCCAGCCAGCCGCAGCCCATAATGCTTATTTTTTTATTTTTACCTTTGCCATCCATTCGGCAAAGATAAACCAAAACCGTTTTGGCACCTCATTTGTAATTACGCAACTTAAATAGATCAACAGAAATCATGAAAACGTTATCTCAAAAATTAGCCTTATTCAGTATAGCTCTTGCCGTGGCAGCAACATTTGGTACAGGCTGTTCCTCTTTCACCAAAACACAAAAGGGTACGGCCATTGGTGCCGGTGCAGGCGGAACAATTGGTGCATTAATCGGCAGAAGGGCCGGCAATACTGCTATCGGGGCACTGATTGGCGGCGCAGTTGGCGGAACGGCCGGTGCTTTTATCGGCCGAAAAATGGACCGTCAGGCAGCAGAAATTAAGCAAACTGTGCCCGGAGCTGATGTGGTACGCGAAGGCGAAGGTTTGATTGTGAAATTTGACTCGGGCATTTTGTTCGATGTGAATAAAACAGCATTGAAACCGGCTGCCACTACCAATCTGCAAAACCTGGCTGCATCGATGGAAAAAAACCCGGACACCAATATTTCTATTCTTGGCTATACGGATAATACCGGTTCGGCCGATTATAACCAAACTTTGTCTGTCCGCCGTGCTGATGCAGTGAAATCGGCCATTACCTCAAATGGCGTTTCCGGTTCACGCCTGACCACGCAAGGCAAAGGCGAAAGCGACCCAATTGCCGACAACACAACTGAAGCCGGACGGGCGCAAAACCGCCGGGTAGAAATTGTAATTGTGGCCAATGATAAGATGAAAGCCGACGCAAAAACAGCGCAATAAGCCCAATTTTATGCCGATAAAAGAAGCATCCCTGATTATTTCGGGGATGCTTCTTTATTTACAATCAATCCATACTTTGTATTTGCCGCATGCGTTACCTTTGTTTAAATGTTAAAAAAATCAGGAGTTTTGTTGGTTGCGTTGCTGTACTTGGTTACGGCAAATGGCTTTGCGATTAACCTGCATTTTTGTGGTAAAAACATTGCATCGGTCAACATAAACGAGGCTGTTAAAAGTTGCGGCATGAGCAGCAAATGCTGCAAAGACACGCATGTAGAAGTTAAAGTTAAAGACGCGCACCAAATTGCACATACTTCTTTTACACCACAAATTTCAGTTTTCCTTGTTCCGGTTGTTGGCTTTGCGCCTTTCCATGAACCATTAACGATCAACCAGATTCCCACCTTCTTTTCTGAACGCGGCCCGCCGTTACCTGCAATTCCCATCTATCTAAAAAACTGCACTTTCCGGATCTGATCGCATTATAATTTCAAAATTTAACAATGCTTTTTTGCATTGAAAACAGTTTTTATAATTTTAGATCAGTTTTTTCATGAAATCCTTCAAAATATTATTAGCCGTTTTGGCTATTTCCATTAGTTCTGTAAAAGCCCAGTTTGTTAAAGCGGATTTGCAAGTAAGCGGATTGACCTGCTCCATGTGTTCCAAAGCAACTGAAAAATCATTGCGAACTTTATCCTTTATCAGCGATATAAAACCGGATTTGAACCGTAATCTTTTCGTAATCACCTTTAAAAAAGATGCTCCGGTAAACCTGGATGCCATCAGCAAAAAAGTACAGGATGCAGGTTTTGCGGTGAATAAGCTGACGGCTTCTTTCAACTTCGATAACCTCAAAATCAACAATGATTATCATTTCAATTACGCCGGAAATACCTATCACTTCTTGAATGTAAAGGATGAAACTTTAAATGGCTTGACGCCAATTACCGTGGTTGATAAAGCTTTTGTGCCGGCATCTGCTTATAAAAAATATGCGGCGCGAACTGCTTTTGGCTGTTATAAAAGCGGCATGATGGGCAATCAAAAGGTTTATCACGTGACGATCTAAGCTGTGAAAAATAGGAGAGTTTTAGGTTTGATCTGCTGCTTTTTGACATCAGCTTATACTGCTTTTGCCCAAGAATTATACGTCAACACCGAACCGGCCAGCAATATGGCGCGGCATTCTTTGGGTGTACGGTTGGAAAATCAGGGTTATTTTAACCCTGATTTTCGCAACCGAAGCACGCTGGAACTGATGTATGGCGCAAGCAAAAACCTAATGGTTCATGCAACGGGTTATGCATCAGATTTTTATGGGCAAAAACAGCATTTGGAAGGTTTTAGTGCTTATGCCAAGTACCGTTTTTTATCGGTTGATTCTGTGCAGCGGCATTTTCGCGGTGCTGCATTTATCAAAGCTTCCACCATCAACAATCCAATTATTAACCAGGAAATTTCGTTGGAAGGAGACAATTCCGGTTTGCAGGGCGGACTGGTTTTTACGCAGTTGCTGCATAAGCTTGCACTATCTGGTTCAGTGAGTTATTTGCGTGGGCTTGATAATCAGCACAACGCAATTCCTGCCGGTTTTGCCAACAATGCCGTTGCTTACACTTTGTCTTCCGGTTATCTGCTTTTCCCCAAAAACTACAGCAATTACAATCAAACCAATATGAATTTGTATTTGGAATTATTAGGGAAAACAAACCCTGGTTACAAGCAAAGTTATTTGGATGCTGCGCCCGCCATTCAGCTTATTTTCAACAGTGTTTTTAGGGTTGATCTTTCTTACCGGACACCTTTGTATCAAGCTATGACGCGGAATTCTGCGAATATGTATTTGCTTCGGTTGGAGTATAACTTTTTTAATTTGTTCTGATTCTTAGGTGATAAAAGAAGTATTGCGCAATTGCCCTGATGCTTCTTTTATCAACTATTTTTTCAAGTCAGGTTTTGATTTTTGAACCAAACTTCATCCGGTTCGGAATTAAAATGCAGCATTTTTTTCATCAGTTCCTGCGGATCGGCACTTGTTAAAACCAGGTTGCGGTTGGCCGGTTTCAAAAACTGCTGGTGAACCATCACGTCCATCTGTTTCAGCAAAAAATCATAAAAACCACCGATGTTGAGTAGGCCGATAGGTTTGTTGTGCAAGCCTAATTGCAGCCAGGTCAGTGTTTCAAAAAATTCTTCAAGCGTGCCCAAGCCGCCGGGTAGCGTGATGATGCCGTCGCACAGGTCGTTCATCAACTGCTTGCGCTGGTGCATGTTTTCTACCACGTGCATTTCTGTTAAACCGTTGTGCCCTACTTCTTTATCCATCAAAAACCCCGGAATGACGCCGATGGCTTTCCCGCCGCGGCTCAATATTGCATCGGCCATCAAACCCATTACGCCAACTTTGCCTCCGCCAAAAACAAGAGAGATATTTTGCTGAACCATCAGTTCGGCCAGTTCCTCAACCGCTGCTTTCAGCTTTTCATCACCGTTAAAATTTGCTCCGCAGAAAACACAGATTGCATTCATGTATAGAAAATATTTTGGCTAAAGTTAAAATTTATTGAGGCTTAAATTGAACTTGAAACATGTTGAAGAAAAAATAACAGTATACTGTTTTTATACCGATAAAAACAGTATGGCCTATTTGGATACAACAATAAGCTATCGGGATACTTTTTAGGATTTAGATTGGTTGACATTTGTATCCTACAATTTAAGAGAATAAAAATGAAAGTAACACTGATAACAGGTGCTTCCGGCGGGATCGGGGAAGCCTTTGCCCAACGGCTTGCAGCAGAAAAACACAACCTTTTACTGGTTGCCCGTTCTGAAAGTAAACTTCAGTTATTGTGTGAAGAATTGATGGCTAAGCACCGCATTAATGCACAATATGTAGCCGTAGATTTAACAAAACTTGATGCGGATAAAATGTTGTTTGAAGAAACCGAAAAACGCGGACTCGAAATCGATTGGTTGATCAATAACGCAGGCATTGGTTCCGGGGGAGACTTTTTAGAGTACGATCTGAAAAGTATCCTGGAAATGATGCACTTAAATATGGATGCCATGGTAGCTTTGACACATCAGTTTTTGCCACAAATGCGGGCAAGAAAAAGCGGCAAAATTATCAATGTAGGTTCGATGGCCGGTTTTGGGCCGATACCTTATATGAATGTTTATGCAGCAACAAAAAATTTTGTGCGGGCATTTACGGAAGCATTACAGGAAGAAAACAAACTTTTTAATGTTCAAACGATGTTGCTGTGCCCTGGTGCAACCGAAACTGGTTTTTTTGACGCAGCCAAAATTGGTGCTGACCGGAAAAGTAGTTTTTCCTCTAAAAAATTAGAAACACCGGAACAGGTGGTAGCTTCAGCATTGAAAGGAATTAAAAATAACACAAAGGTTGTTGTTTCTGGAACACAAAATAAATTAGTCCGAAGGATACTGCATTTCATCCCTAATTCAATCGGGCTTCCATTATTTGGAAAACAGATGCGGGCTAACTTAAATTTGAAGTACAGTTAGAGTTTGTTTTAATTTCTGTCAAATATTTTCAATGCTTCTTTTATGCCTGTAAATTTTGTTTTTAAATGCTTGATTAATACGAAAAGTATAATAAACCAATGATTTTTAGGTGATAAAAGAAGCATCGAAAATGTTTGAATAAAGAATTTGTTTAAACTTTTTGTATGTTAACAAATTTAATATCAAAGTTTAAAAACAGGACACACCCCTAACCCCTCTCAAGAGGGGAAGCATAGTTCACTACCTTTCTACTGTTTAGAAAGGTCTGCAAGCGATTTCCCCTCTTGAGAGGGGTTAGGGGTGTGTCCTTCAGTTATTTATTTTTACCCTAAAAAAATTGAATACAAGTTTAAACAACTTCAAAAGTTAAACAGGTTCTTAAACCAATAAATTTTACAATGAAAAAAGCTGTACCCAACATGTTCAGGATAAAATCTATTGCCGAACAGCACCAGATTTTATCCCTGCCCAAACCTCAGCACCCGCTAATGAGTATTACAAGGTTTGAAGATTTTCCGGTTATCCATAACGAAAAAATTATCAAGTTCACGATGGATTTTTATACGGTTACGATCAAAAAAGATTGCGATTGCAAGGTAAAATACGGGCAAACTCATTATGATTTTGATGAAGGCATCATGTCATTTACCGCACCGGAACAACTGCTTACTTTAGAAGGCGATTTAAAGCCGCCTGCAAGTGGCTGGCAGTTGTCATTTCATGCCGACTTTTTGCGAAACTATTCACTCGGAAAAAAAATAAAGGCGTATGGATTTTTTCATTACGCCATGAACGAAGCACTGATTCTTTCTGAAAAAGAGGAAGCTTCTGTTGAAAATTTGTTCAAGAATATTGAAAACGAATATCATTTGCCCATTGATAATTTTAGTCAGGATGTTATTGTTTCTCAACTTGAGTTGCTGTTGACATATTGTAACCGCTATTACAATCGACAGTTCATCACCAGAAAAGTACCGATCAATGATTTGTTAACGAAAATGGAAACCTTGTTGACAGACTATTTTAACAACAACACAATAGCAACTGAAGGATTGCCAAGTGTAGCTTATCTGGCAGGGCAGCTAAACATGTCTGCCAAATATTTAAGCGACACATTGCGGAACCTGACAGGACAAAGTGCACAGCAACACATCCAAAACCGGTTGATGGAACAAGCCAAACAAACATTGGCCACTACCAACTTATCAGTAAGCGAAATAGCTTATCAATTAGGGTTTGAATATCCGCAATCGTTCAATAAACTATTTAAGAAAAAAACCAACTTATCGCCTTTAGAATTCAGGCATTCGTTTAATTGATGCCGGTGCAGGCCGTTTAAATTTTGTTCGTTTTGTTTCCGATGCTTCTTTTATCACTCAAAAACCATCGCGCCAAAAACTACCTTTGCTTTCAATTAAAAAATCATGGAAAACGTAAAAGATAAAGTAATCATCATTACAGGCGCAAGCAGCGGAATAGGTGAGGCAACTGCGCTGTTGCTTGCCGAACAAGGGGCAAAAATTGTACTTGGTGCACGCCGGCCAGACCGTTTGGAAGCACTGGCAAAACGTATTTCGGAAGCAGGCGGCGAAGCATCTTACGCAGTTGCGGATGTAAAAAAGCGCGAAGATTTATTGAACCTGGTAAAGCTGGCTTGCGATAAATACGGCAAGCTCGACGTTTTGATTAATAATGCCGGCATTGCGCCAACTTCTTTGTTGGATGAGTTGCGCGTGGAAGATTGGGAAGATATGATCGACGTGAACATTAAAGGTGTTTTGTACGGGATTGCGGCTGCTTTGCCTGTGTTTCGCAAGCAAGGTTTCGGGCATTTTGTAAACACCGCTTCTACGGCCGGGTTGATTACCAAGCCAACCATGGCGGTTTATTCTGGAACAAAGTTCGCTGTTCGTGCTATTTCTGAAGGTTTGCGGCAGGAAGCAGGCCCCAACTTGCGCGTAACCATTATTTCTCCGGGTTTTGTGCAAACTAACCTCGCTGATTCGATGACCAATCCGGAGGTGAAAGCCCAGATTGTTGAATCTATGGAAAAGATGGCCATGCCGCCGGATGCCATTGCCCGCGCTATCGTTTATGCGATTAGCCAGCCAGCCGAAGTTGATGTAAATGAAATTATTATCCGCCCAACTGCCCAGGCTTAAAGCCAACTTTTTTGAAATAAAAGACGGCAGGTTTTAGTTCATTTCCTGAATAATCCAACATAAAAATCTGATCAAAAAGTACAGATTTATTTTTTAGTCTATACTGTTTTTATGCCGATAAAAACAGTATGTCTATTTATTCAGCAAACCATCAAATGTAACGGCCAAATAGTACAAGCCGCCAAGGGTTGGGCCGCCGGCGTACTGGATGTATCTTCTGTCCAGCAAATCTGTTGCGCCCAGTTTAAAGTTGGCTTTATATTGAGGAACGCGCAAACTCACTTGTGCATCAAACGTATGGATGGCCGGAACTGAGCCGGTTACCAGCGGACTTTCCCACAAAAAGCCCTGTTGCCATTTATAAATCACATTGAAACCAACATTTTTGATGATCTCGCGGTTGCCGAAAGAAAGATTGGTAGATAGAATCGGCGTGTTGAAGCCGGTTACAAAGATATCATCCGTTTTGTTGGCCACCAGTTTGTTAAAGCTGATATTGCCCGCCACGCTATACGTTTTGTAAAAGTTGTAGGTAATGCCCAAGGCCGAACCGTAATTGTGGTAATCGTTTTTGGCATTTGTGTAAACGCGGTAACGGTCCTGGCCTGCGCTGGCTGTGGTAATTGTGGTGGCGGTAGTTGGGTCGCGGTTTCGGTCTAGCATTGCCAGCACTGCTGCATCCGTGCCGATGGTGGTTCCTTTGGGTACATAAACCTGCACCTGGCCCAAAAAGCCATTGTAAACGTTGGAGTAAGCATCCAAATCTACTACCACTTTGTTATCAAAAATTACGTTTTTGTAGCCAATTTCAAAAGAGTTGATGCGTTCGGGACGTGCTTTCGGCAGATCGGCTGTTTGTAATAAACCTTTATTGGTCAAAGCTGCGGCATCCGTATTTCCGGCTGCGGCAACTGCGTTATTAAAATTAACTACAGATGTTTGCGTATAGCTATTTTCCAGATAGCCCAAACCCTGATCGATGAATGACAAGCTGCCTACTCTTTTTACCCGGCCATTATTGACATAAGAAAGTGCTTCAAACAGCGACGGAAAACGATAACCTTGCTGAAAAGTAACCCGGAAGTTTTGGTTTTCTACCGGAGAATAAACGGCTGCAATCCTGGGCGTAATTTTAGGATCGTAATATGGGTTGTAATCAAACCGCAGCGAGCCAACAACTTTCAGCCGGTCCTCAAAAAAAGTTTTGGTTCCTTGTGCAAAAGCACCCACTTTTTTGTAGTAAACATCGTTGCCAAAACTGCCGTCGGCCAATGGCTGGTTCCGATCAGCAATCGGTCTGGAAAAATCCACAAAATTATTGCCGTCCGGGATAATCTGGTACAAACGCGCATCTGCACCAATTAGCAAATCAACTATTTTGACGGTTTTTGATAAATCCCATTGTCCTTCTATATGATACATCCGGCTTCTTTGCAATAAAGCTGCGCCGCCGGTTGCAGGCGCATTTGGGATTAGGCTGGATTTTATGTCCCAGTTATTGATTCCAATAATGGTGTTTTTTAAATCGTTAAAAGCTTGTGTACCGGGCAACACGCGTTCGGCATCAGCAGCAGCACGAGCCGCATTGTTTGCCGAAGCCAGATCAACGCCGTTAGCTAATTGTGAAACTAATGTACTTTTGTATTTCGCTGCCCAAACAGAATTGCTGCCGCCGCTTGCCAAATCCAGGTTATCAGCCAAGGGTTTAACATTGTAAGATTTGCCCGTATTTTCCAGTGAAATATAACTCAAAATCTTAAAATTTTTGCCTTTTACTTCCAGTTTATGGTTTTGTACGATCACATCCTGCAACCTGATTTTATTACCCCGCTGAAACGTGCCGTCCATATCGCCGATGCGATAACTGTAAACCATTTCGGTATGCTCATTGGGTTTATAATGAAAAGCGGCATCAAACTTCAGATTCTTCACTTCCGGGTTGACCAAATCTTTTTCGTAATATCCGGTACGGGCCACACGCAGCGTTTGGTTGGTTTTTCCATTGATGGTCAAACCGCCGATCGATACTAAGTTGCTGCCGGCCAAAGCATCGTCGCCATAACGGTTCCAGCCGTCATAAGCGGTATTATTGGCTCCGTTTAGTTGCTGAAAAGAAGGGTTTGCACTCGGTAAATTATTGGGATTTTGATCTTGTTGGGAATTGGAAATCCAATCAATCCCATGCATGTAGCTGCCATTCACTTTAAAGGCAAACTTGCTGCCGAAAGCTTTGGCATAACGCAAAGCAGTTTCGCTCAAAACAGCCGGTGCATGGTCAATCCCGTCTACATGGTTCAGGCCGGTTCGCTGGTAAATGCTTAAGCCTTGTGAAGTAAACGGGTTTTTGGTGATCAGGTTGGCCATGCCGTTGATCGCATTCATCCCATACAAAGCCGAAGCTGCACCAGGCGTAATTTCTACGCTGGCAATATCCAGTTCGGTTGGGCCGATAGCATTGCCCAGCGGCACGCCCAGCGTTGCAGCCTGCATATCCACGCCGTCCACCATTTGCATAAAACGGAAATTGTTCGGAATGTTGAAACCGCGCGTGTTTGGCACTTTAAAAGTTAAGCTGGAAGTCGTCATCTGCACACCTTTCACGTTTTCCAACGCATCATAAAAACTTGGGGCGGGAGAGTTGCGGATGGAGCGGATATCCAGTTTTTCGATGGCAACCGGCGATCGCATGATCCGTTCTTCCTGGCGCGAGGCGGTTACCACTACTTCGTTTACCACCATAGATTGCGTAACCAGTTGCACATTCAACTGGCTGCCGGGATTGTTCACCAAAAACTCCTGTGGCTTAAAACCGATGCTGGAAAACACCAGCGTCAGCGGAAATTTGGCATTGCTGGTGATAGCAAACTTGCCTTGCAGGTTGGAAGTGCTTCCGGCGGTGCTACCTTTAATTTTAACGGAAACACTGGGCAGCGGCTGGCCGGTATCATCTTTTACAATGCCTGACAGGATGTAGTTGCCGTTCATCTGGGCAAAAGAAATATAGGGTAAAAAGAGTATAGCCAGTAGCCAGGCAGTTTTAAAACTGAACGTAGAAATTTTCATGATTGATTTTTGTAGCGATAGAAAGAAGAAGGATAAAATTGTAGTAGACAAGATCAGCTGCCATAAAACACCCATTTTTCTAAACAAAAAAAGAGATGGTAAAAGAAGTAGTCCATATAATCTATTGAATTAGTAGGCTAATTTAGAGTGATAGATTAATTTATGCAAATAAAATCTGTTTTTTAGGCTTAAAATATCGGGTAAAGGATCAGTTGTTTTGATAAATGATTGATTTTCAATAAATTGTTTATCAAAATAAAATTATTAAAAATTTTGTTTTGGTAAGATTTAAGATTTTCGCAATAAGCAATACTCATGATTAGGAACCGAAATCAATTTGAATAACTGCATACTGTTTTTATGCCCCTAAAAACAGTATCGTTAGCCGGATCATTCATCAAACAAAAAAATAAATATATAGCCATTTTTATATATTAGCCTGCTGTTAAATTTTGCCTGCTGATCTACGAGGTTTAATTTTATACTGTTGGATATGCAATTTGAAAATGTCGGTCGTTTTATTTTGAACAAGCTGCGCCTGGAGCTGCCGGCGGCTTTATCATATCACAGTGTGTTACATGTAAAAGATGTATATGCCGCTGCCGAAATGATTGGCCGGCAGGAAAATATTTCGGACCGCGAGATGAAACTATTACTGACTGCGGCTTGGTTCCACGACTCCGGGTTTTTGCGCGGCCCGAAAGACCATGAAGAAGAATCCTGCCGGATTGCCAGGCAGTTTTTGCCTGATTTTGATTATACAGCGGAAGAAATAGAGCAAATTTGCGGGATGATCATGGCTACCAAAATCCCGCAATCACCCAAAACTCATTTGGAACAGATTTTGGCCGATGCTGATCTGGATTATCTCGGTCGCGACGATTTTTTTGAAATCGGCGATAAACTCTTCTCCGAGCTTTCTATCTTCGGTTTTTTAAATACGGAAGATGAATGGAACCGACTGCAGGTGCGTTTTTTAGAAAGCCATCATTACTTTACCCCAACGGCCATCCGCTTGCGGCAAGCCAAAAAAGAAGCGCATTTGGTGCTTGTAAAATCTAAAATTAAACAAAGCTCCTGATGAAACGCCTACAACTTTCGCAAATCCTGACCGATACTTTATCTACTATCATCGGTATTTTGTTTTGTGGTTTTGCCTTGAAAGGTTTCCTGGTTCCAAACCAGTTTTTTGATGGCGGCGTAACCGGGATTTCACTGTTGATCCACGAAATTTACCACATCAACATTGCCTACGTCATCATTGTGGCCAACCTGCCTTTGATCATTATGGCTGGATTCCAAGTCAACCGGAATTTTGCGATCAGAACTTTTGTGGCAATCCTCGGGCTTGGCCTTTGTTTGTTGTTCATTCCATATCCTCAAATTACTTCCGATAAATTGCTGGTTTCTATTTTTGGCGGTGTTTTTATGGGGATTGGCGTGGGGCTGGCCATTCGCGGCGGCTGCGCACTGGACGGGATCGAAGTGCTCGCACTGTACACCAACCGGCGCATCAGCTTTACCATCAGCGAGATCATCCTGGGCATCAATATCATCATTTTTTTAATTGCTGCGGTAGAGCTTGGCCTGGAAACCGCGCTGTATTCCATCCTCACTTATTACACCGCTTCCCGGACCATCAGTTTCGTGATTGAGGGTTTGGAAGAATACACCGGCGTAACCATCATCTCCGGCCAGAGCGAACCGATCAAAGAAAAATTAGTGATGGAATTGGGCCGCGGCATCACCATTTACAAAGGCGAACGCGGCTTTTTGAAAGGAAGTTTTGAGCTGAGCCAGGATTGCGATATTGTTTTCACCGTAGTTACCCGTTTGGAAGTACGACGCTTAAAAAATATGGTTCACGCCATCGATGCAAACGCTTTTATTTTTACAAGCACGATTAAAGAAGCAGCCGGCGGTGTTTTGAAACGCAGGGTGAGAGAACATTAAGTCTATCTACCAAAAGCTTGATCTTGTATTTTTTTCGAACAATTTTCAAAACGAGAAGAAATTTATAGGTGATAAAAGAAGCATTTGCTAAATCGTTAGCATCTGTTTAATTTTTTCTTAGCTATTTTGGCTAAAGTCAACTATAACTCAGCTATTATCCACGGCCTAAAGGCCGTGGCAATTCGGGCACTTCATAGCAATTTAGCCGCTGTTGTTTTGCGATTTTTTATGATAGCCGGACAATCAGCGGACATGTTCGGACAAGATAGTTGTTGGGTTTCAATTGCCACGGCCTTCAGGCCGTGGACAAGAGCGGAAAACAATTGGCTTTAGCCAAAAACAAAAATATAAGACACTAAAATTTATGGCATAAAAGAAGCATTTGCCAAATCATTACCGATAAAAAATCAAATCTGCTTGTTAATCAGTCCTAAACAAAATCAGCTTTTGCAAAACCATTAGCGGGTTTTTTGGTCATAAAATAGACGTGCGTTTTTGCAGAACCTATTTTAAAACTTACTGATTTATCTGATATGAACCATAACGTATTTCTTTTAGTAAAAGATCCGAAGGACGCCTGTCGGGACATTATCCGTTCTAGAGATACGGACCTTAAAATCATGGTTTATTGCCTGGATGAGGTTGAGTTTAAACCGCAGCCGGAGGAAATCCAGTTGTATGCGGATGACCGCGGCAATCCGCTCGCCTTTGAAACCATCAATATAAAAGCTGAAGATGCGCTGGACGTTGCTTCGGCCATCCAATGGTATGCACGCTATATTGGCTACCCGGAAATGGAGATCCTGCCTGAAGACCCACGCTCGGAGTACAATTCGGACTGATGCTTCTTTTACCGGTATAAATTTGGTTTTTGGTTGATTTGTGTTGAAACGTTAATTATCAACCTGTTTTTGTTGATCTCCGTAAACCTAAAGTCCAATTTTTTATTCATAAACGAAGTATTACATTTGGTCGTTGCGTCAGCTCATTACCCCATAAAAATCAAAATAAATGCTTAAAAATTTTACCCGTACACTCGCTGTAGTTTCCATACTTGGTGTGAGTTTAAATTCTTGCAAACAGGCACCAACTAAAAGTCAGGAATCAGCTTCATCAAATTCGACTACCAAAGACTGGTGGAAAAAAGCTGTTGTTTATCAGATTTATCCGCGCAGTTTTAAAGATAGCAACGGCGACGGCGTGGGTGATTTGAACGGCATCACCTCCAAACTGGATTACATTAAAAGTTTGGGTGTAAATACAGTTTGGCTGAACCCGATTTATTCGTCGCCCAACACAGATAATGGTTATGATGTGAGCGATTACCGCGCCATCATGAAGGAATTTGGTACGATGGCAGATTTTGATGTGATGCTGAAAGAAATGCACCAACGCGGCATCAAATTAGTGATGGATTTGGTGGTAAATCATAGCAGCAACCAGCACGAATGGTTTAAGCAGTCGCGCAGTTCGCGCAGCAATCCGTACCGAAATTATTATCATTGGTGGAACGCCGAGCGTGGCAAACCGCCTTATCGATACAGCTTGTTTGACGTAAACCACGACGCTTGGAAGTATGATACCCTGACGAATGCGTATTACCTGCATTATTTTTCGCAGCAGCAACCGGATTTAAATTGGGAAAACCCAAAAGTGCGGCAGGAAGTGTACGGTGTGATGAAGTTTTGGGCTGATAAAGGCATTGACGGTTTCCGGATGGACGCTTTTCAGTTTGCAGCAAAAGATACTACGTTTCCCAAATTTCCGGTTACCGGGAAAAACTTTATGAAATATTATGCTATTGGTCCGCACTTGCACGATTATTTGCAGGAAATGAACCGCGAAGTTTACAGCAAATACAACCTGATGAGTGTGGCCGAAGGTGCCGGAAACTCTTTGCAGGATGCGCATGATATGGTGGATGCTGACCGCCATGAACTGGACATGGCTTATGCTTTTGATGGCGTGGGCATTGCCGGGCCAAATGGTTACAGCGTACTGGATTTTAAAAATGTTTTTACCAAATGGGATAGTGCTTTTGCCAAAAAAGGCTGGATTTCCATCTTTCTGGCTAACCACGACAATGCCAGATTAGTAAGTAGGTTTGGCAACGATAGCCCCAAATTTCGGGAAGTTTCATCCAAAATGCTAAACACATTTTTACTGACGATGCGCGGTACGCCTTATGTTTACAATGGTGACGAGCTGGGGATGACGAATGCCGGTTTTACCAAGATCAGCGATTACAATGATGTGGCTTTGCTGAATGAATATCAGCACATGAAAAATGCTGGCGGCGGCGATTTGAATAAGTTTTTACTGATGGCCGGAAAAGAAAACCGTGATAATAGCCGCACGCCTTTCCCGTGGAATGATTCGACCAATGCAGGTTTTACAACTGGCAAGCCCTGGTTAAAAATCAACCCGAATTATACCGCGATCAATGCTTCTGCAGAAGAAAAAGACCCGAACAGCTGCCTAAATTATTTCAAAAAGATCACAAAGCTTCGGGCAGATAACCCACTGCTGGTTTATGGAAAATATACGCTGCTGGACAAACTCAACCCAAATGTGTATGCTTATACCAGGGAAACGGATGGCAAAAAGATGCTCATTTTATTGAATTTTAAAAGTGTTGCTGCCGAAGCAAAAACTGGTTTGGATATGAGTAAAGCCAAAGTTCTGCTGGGCAATTATCCCGTGGCGTCTAAAGATGGAAAGTTGAAACCTTACGAAGCGGTAGTCTATCAGTTATAGTTTAAGATATTTATAAGAAATGTATGGAAGCAACTTTCAAAATACAAGCAAATGAGTTTGACTTGGGCTTGTTTGAAAAAATTCAGCAATGGGTTAAAAGCAATGGAAATTCTGAAATCATCATTAGCATCAGAGATGAAACCAGTGATAGCTCAATTACTGGTTTCGGTTCTCTAAATAAATCTATTCAGGAGTTGGCGGAAGGTAATAGCAAAACTTTTACGATGGAGGAATTAAAATCTTATCTCGATGATAACTTTCTGTTATGAGAGTTGTCCAATTTTCAGAAACAGCTTTAAAACAACTTCAACTATATAAGTACGGAAATTCTAAGTTAGTATTTAAAATTTTTGATTTCATTTCAGATATTCAAAAAACCCCATTTACTGGTATAGGAAAGCCGGAACCATTGAAAAATGATTTATCCGGTTATTGGTCAAGAAGGATTAATGATGAACACAGGCTTGTTTACACAGTTAATGATTTCACGATCATAATTATAGGTTGTTATGGTCATTATTAAATACGATCTATTTTAAAAATGCAAGCAATGTCTAAAACCAGATTTCTGACAGGCGAATGGAGAAACCTTATCATGATTAATTATGAAGTTGATCCTGAAATTCTGAAGCCTTATTTGCCTGCCGCTACAAAATTGGATTTGTGGCAAAGCAAAGCTTTGGTCAGCATGGTTGGTTTTATGTTCTTGAACACCAGAGTTTTGGGGATTAAATGGCCGGGACACGTTAATTTTGAAGAAGTAAACCTGCGCTTTTACGTGCGGCATTTTGACGGAAAAGTGTGGAAGCGCGGTGCTGTTTTTATCAGTGAAATTGTTCCGAAGCATATCATTCCGATCGTGGCCAATAATATCTACAACGAGCATTATCAAGCCATGCAAATGCGCAACTTGACGTTGAAGTTGGATAACTGCGACACCGCGTTTTTGTATGAATGGAAATTAAATAACCAGTGGAACCAGTTGGGCACAGTGGTTGGTGCCGAACAGCAGGACATTAAAAAAGGAAGCGAAGAAGAATTTATTTTTGAACACTATTGGGGCTACAATCGGCTTAACGACCGCAAAACTGTAGAATACCAGGTGGAGCATGTTTCTTGGAAAATCAGGCCGGTTAAAAAGTTTATTTTTAAAGCTGATATTGCTGGTTTGTATGGAAAAGAGTTTGAGTTTTATTTGCAAAAAGAGCCTTGTTCTGTATTTTTTGCGGAAGGCTCTGAAGTTGCCATTCGGGTTGCCGGAAAAATAGCAATTCCTCCATCAATTTTAGGTTGATAAAAGAAGTATTGGCAATCAACAAAAAAGCCCTTGCTGGGCTTTTTTGATCTTATAAAAACGGATGCTTCTTTTATCGGCCTAAAATTGGATTAATGTAAAACCAAGGTTTGCACACGGTCCGGCCCAACTGAAAGATATTTTATTGGAACGCCTAATTCATTTTCTAAAAAATCAATATAAGCTTTCAACTTTTCAGGTATTTGACTAACCTCCGTAATGCCTGTTAAATCTTCGTGCCAACCATCAATTTCTTTCAAAACCGGTTGTGGTTTTACCGTGCAAATATCATAAGGCATATAATCGATGGTTTCCGTTGGATAAGCGTAATTTGTACAAGCATAAATCTTATCAAATCCACTTAAAACATCGGCTTTTGTCATGACCAATTGTGTTACGCCATTTAACAGAATTGCATATTTTAAAGCAGGAATATCGATCCAGCCGGTGCGGCGCGGGCGGCCAGTTGTAGCACCAAATTCCTGTCCGATTTTCCGCAATTCTTCGCCGGTTTCATTCTCCAGTTCTGTTGGAAAAGGGCCGCTGCCAACACGTGTGCAGTAAGCTTTGAAAATACCGATCACGTCGCCAATATTTTTTGGAGCGATGCCCAAACCGATACATGCGCCGGCAGCCGTTGTGTTAGAAGAAGTTACAAAAGGGTAGGAGCCGAAATCAACATCCAGCATGGTGCCTTGTGCACCTTCGGCCAAAACGGTCTTTCCTTCTTTTAAATACTTGTTTACTAAATGCTCATTATCCACATGCGGGATTGCTTTTAACAGTTCAATTGCCTCAAAAAATGCAGCTTCCTTCTCTGAGAAATCAGGGATTTCACCATGATGGATCAGGATAGATTTGTGTTTTTCAACTAATTTATCATAACGTTCTTTGAAATCCGGCAACATTGTATCGCCAACGCGCAAACCGTTGCGGCCGGTTTTGTCCATATAAGTCGGGCCGATTCCTTTCAGCGTAGAACCAATTTTGTTGGCACCCATTTTACTTTCCGAAGCAGCATCCAGCAACTGGTGCGTTGGCAAAATCAGATGGGCTTTGCGGGCAATCACTAATTTCCCATTTCCAACCGGATCAAAACCTGCTTTTTTCAGGTTGTCCAGTTCACGTTTTAAAATGATGGGATCGATGACAACTCCATTACCAATCAGGTTCAGCGTTTTTTCATTAAAAATACCGGAAGGAATTGTGTTCAAAACATATTTCTGACCATCAAATTCCAAAGTATGCCCGGCATTCGGGCCGCCCTGAAATCGGGCAATCATATCATACTGCGGACAAAGTACGTCCACAATTTTACCTTTACCTTCATCTCCCCATTGAAGGCCTAACAATACATCAACCATTTACTTGCTTTATCAGAATTAATTTTTAGAATAATATTCGCAGGAGCCTGCAACTTTTAAACGTGAACAATCTCCAAACATGTTCATCGAATGATGTTTGATCTCAAATTTCAAAATATCGCCCATCATTTCCTGTATCTGGCCAATCCGCGGGTCGCAAAACTCTACCACACGGCCGCAGTTCAGGCAGATAATATGGTCATGCTGTTTATAGCCATAAGATTTTTCAAACTGAGCCATGTTTTTTCCAAACTGGTGTTTGGTTACCAAATCGCAGGAAAGCAGCAGTTCCAAAGTATTGTAAACCGTTGCCCTGCTGACCCGGTATTTTTTATTTTTCATGTGGATATAAAGCGATTCTACATCGAAGTGATCACTGCGCGAGTAGATCTCTTCGAGGATAGCAAAACGCTCCGGTGTTTTACGAAGACTTTTATTTTCAAGGTAAGCCTCAAAAATTTTTTTAACCATTTCTATGGTTTCCTGTTGGGCCATGCTGATTATTTATCAGATCAAAGTTATTAATAAATCTCTTAAAGTCCGAAAGTCCGTAATTTAGAAAGTTTGGATACACAGTTAATTGTATCCTTATTTTCTGCCATACTAATTTTTATGTGATAAAAGAAGCATTACAAATATGTATCGTTTCTCAGGATGCCTTTTCCATCGGCGAATCAAAGCGGGACACCGAAGTAACGCCGCGAACTAATTTCAGCTTTTTGATCAAATTGTCCAGATGCTCTTTGTCGTGCACATAAACCATAATCGAGCCTTCAAAAATACCGTCATTGCTATCCACCGTCAACGAGCGCATATTTACTTTAAAATCGTTGGAAATAACGGTTGTCAGTTTATTGATCAACCCAACATCGTCAATCCCTTTAATGCTCAGGCCCGTTAAAAATGCCAGTTCCTGCTGGTTTGTCCATTTTGCTTTCACAATCCGGTAGCCGTAGTTCGACATCAGTTTTGTAGCATTCGGGCAGTTGGTTTGATGGATTTTAATGCCTTCTCCAACGGTAACAAAACCAAAAACATCATCACCCGGGATTGGGTTACAACAGCTTGCCAGCCGGTAATCAATTTTTTGCATGTCTTCGCCAATCAGCAAAATATCGCTGTCTTTGGTCTTGACATTGCGGATCAGTGTCTGGATTTCTTCCTGTTCGATTTTATCCTGAGGTTTATGCTCTATAGTTTTCTCTGAAGCTACATATTCCCTTAAATCCTTTAAATCAATCTGACCTAAAGCAACTTTATAGAATAAATCCTGTGTAGTTTGCAGCTTGAAAAAATAAGAAAGCTTATACAAATTATCAGACGTGTACGAAATTTTTAACGACTTCAGTTTGCGTTCCAAAATCTCTTTTCCTTCTTCGGCAATCTTGCGTTTTTCTTCTTTTAAGGCTGATTTTATTTTAGATTTTGCCTTCGCCGTAACTACAAAATTCAGCCAGTCTTCCTTCGGCGTTTGCTTTCCGGAAGTGATAATTTCTACCTGATCGCCGTTTTGCAACTTATAACTCAGCGGAACTAATTTGTGGTTTACTTTGGCACCGATACATTTTGCACCCACGTCGGAGTGGATTTCAAAAGCAAAATCCAAAGCTGTGGCATTAAGCGGCAGTTGGACCAAAGCTCCTTTTGGGGTGAAAATAAATATCTCGTCCGAAAAAAGGTTCATCTTAAAATCGTCCAGAAAATCCAAAGCGTTGGTTTCCGGGCTTTTCAGCATTTCCCTTACTTTGTGTATCCATAAATCCAACCCGCTTTCAGAAGAAGATTCTTTATACTTCCAATGTGCGGCAAAACCTTTCTCCGCAATTTCATTCATCCGGTTAGTCCTAATCTGTATTTCCACCCAT
>CAXSBZ010000051.1:0-22347 GCA_964236465.1 uncultured Sphingobacteriaceae bacterium
CTTGCACGTCTTCTACCGAACCAATTATCACGACCGAAATTTACAGCACATTATTGAACGGAGAAACAGGCCGCAAAACAATTGTTGACCTGGCCGTTCCGAATGATACGGTTGCGGAAGTGATTGAAAATTTTCCGATCAATTATATTGAAGTACACACGCTCAACGAACTTTCTAAAAGTAATTTGCAGGAGCGTTATCAGGAATTGATTCATGCCGAAAAAATCATTGAGCAAAATATCAACGAATTTATCCCGGTTTTGAAACAACGTCGCATCGAACTGGCCATGCGCGAAGTGCCGGAAAAGATCAAGGAAATCCGCAAACGCGCTGTTGATTGTGTTTTTGCTGAAGAAATCCAGTCGATGGACATCCAATCCCGCGAAGTTTTGGAAAAGATCATCAACTACATGGAAAAAAAATACATCAGCGTGCCGATGATGATGGCCAAAGAAATCATGGCTGGCGACAACTAATTTTTCCTGTTTCTGCTGATGCTTCTTTTACCGTCAGAAAAATCCCATTTCTAATTTTTTATCCGGCTAAGTTTTCTTAAAAGTTTAACTTTGCGCTGTACTCAAAAAGCAAAACCTTGAACAGAAAAATCACCATTGGAACGCGCGGAAGTGATTTGGCCTTGTGGCAGGCCAATTTTGTGAAAGACCGTTTGGCGGAAATAAATGTTTTGGCGGAGCTTAAAATCATCAAAACTCAGGGCGACCGGATTTTGAACCTCAGTTTTGATAAACTGGAAGGCAAAGGTTTTTTCACCAAAGAACTCGAAGAAGAACTGCTGGCCGGAACGATTGATCTGGCGGTACATTCGCACAAAGATCTGCCGACTGAAAACCCGCCTGGACTGATCGTAGCAGCTGTTTCCGAGCGCGAAGATCCATCAGAATTATTACTGATGCTGAAGGACGTGGTAGATGTAAAGCAAAAATTTTCTGTCAAGTTTGGCGGTTTGGTGGGTACATCTTCCAATCGGCGTAAAGCGCAGTTGCTGGCCGTTCGGCCGGATTTAGAGATTAACGAATTGCGCGGGAATGTGCCCACACGCATCCAAAAATTAAGGAACGAAGAATATGATGCTATTATGCTGGCCAAAGCTGGCGTAAGCCGTTTGGGTTTGGATTTGAGTGAGTTTTATGTAGAAGATATTGGCCCCATGGAGTTTGTCCCGGCACCGGCGCAAGGCGTTTTGGCAATCCAGATCCGGGAAAATGACCAGGAATTATTTGATGTTTTACAAGCCTTAAACCACCCGGATGTGGCAGAAGAGTTGGCTGTAGAACGGAAAGTTTTACGCTTGTTTGGCGGCGGCTGCCATTTGCCTTTGGGTTGCTACTGCCGAAAAGAAGACGATGAGTTCCAGGTTTTTACATCCAAAGCTACAGCAGACGAAAAAGTACCGGATCGCTATTTTATACAGGTAAAAACAGCATCGGGATTGGCAGAAAAAATTGTTGCTAAATTTGATCCGGCCAGAAAATTTCCGGTTAATGTGTTTATTTCGAGGGATTTATCTACCCAAAGTTATTTCCGAAAAGCGGTGGAAAAAAACGGAACAGCGATTGAAGCCCGTTCGCTGATCCGTACGGTGCCGATCATTACCAAATTGGATCCTTATATTTTGAGAAATGTGGATTGGATATTTTTTACCAGCAAAAACGGTGTCGAATATTTTTTCAACTTGCAGCCGCAACTTCCCAAAAAAGTAAAATTTGGGGTGATGGGTTCGGGTTCAGAAAAGGCTTTGCGTTTGCTTGGTTACCGTGCAGATTACGTTGGCGAAAGTGGCGACAGTGCCGAAGTTGGTGCTGAATTTGCCAAGCTAGCCAACGGTTCTACCATTTTGTTTCCGGCTGCCGAAGATCCAATGCGGAGCATCCATCAGGCGTTATCCGCAGAAACCAAAAAAATTGATTTGCCGGTTTACGAAACTGTAATGGAGGAAAATGCGGAAGCTTCTGCTGCCGAAGTTTTGATTTTTACAAGTCCGTCTAATGTGGAAGCTTATTTTGCTGATAATTTGCTGGATGTTGGCCAGCAGGTAATCGCGATTGGAAAATCTACCGGGAAAAAGCTGGACGAAATTGGCGTAAAACATACACTGCCTTTTTCGCCTGATGAAATTGGTTTGGCAGAAGCCGTGTTTGGATTAAGTTATTAGTTTTCAGCTGTCAGCCTCCATTCAATTTATAGGATCAATCGAACAATAAAAATATATAGATAAAAACAGCATTCAGCTGATTGCTGACAGCTAAAAGCTAATCGCCCAAAATATGCTCCAACGACCAAGAAGAAACCGAAAATCCGAAGTAATCCGGCAGATGGTACAGGAAACGGTTCTACAACCGGCCAACCTGATTTTTCCGCTGTTTATTGTAGATGGAAACGCACAGCAAACGGAAGTAAGTTCGATGCCGGGCATTTTTCGGCATTCCATTGATAACTTATTGCGCGAGGTAGAAAGCTGTATGAAGCTGAGTTTGAAGGCTTTTGATCTTTTCCCCAACATTGAAGAATCCCTGAAAGATAAATATGCTACCGAAAGCTATCGTGAAAACAGTTTGTATTTAAGGGCGATAAAAGAAGTAAAGCAAAATTTCCCGGAAGCATGTGTGATTACGGATGTGGCGATGGACCCGTACAGTTCTGACGGGCACGACGGAATTGTAGAAAACGGCGAGATTTTGAACGATGAAACGCTGGAAGTTTTGGGCAAAATGGCTTTGGCCCATGCGCATGCCGGTGCTGATATCATTGCGCCGTCAGACATGATGGACGGCCGCGTGGGTTATATCCGTAAAGTGCTGGATGACAATAAGTTTACCGGAGTTTCCATCATGTCGTATGCCGCAAAATATGCCAGTGCTTTTTACGGGCCGTTTCGCGATGCGCTGCAATCTGCCCCAAAACATGGTGATAAAAAAAGCTATCAGATGAACCCAGCCAACCAGCGTGAAGCCTTGATTGAAGCGCGGATGGACGAGGAAGAAGGTGCCGATTTTTTGATGGTAAAACCAGCATTACCTTATCTGGACATCATTAAATTGTTATACGAAAATACCGAATTACCGATTGCTGCCTACAACGTAAGCGGAGAATATGCGATGATAAAAGCAGCAGTGCAAAAAGGCTGGCTAAACGAAGAAAGATCTATCATGGAAGTTTTGCTAAGTATCCGGCGGGCAGGTGCAACGGCAATTTTAACTTATCATGCGAAGGAAGTTTTGGAAAAAGGGTGGTTGTGAGGAGGTTGGGCTTTTAGTGATTAGCTGTCAGCCATCGACCAAAATAACAATGTGTAGAAATTGATAAAAGAAAGAAATGGAATCCATAAAAGATATAAATATTGCAACTGCAGAATTGGCTACACATCCGACAAGCAGGCCGGATATCAGCCGTGCAAAATCTGCTGCATTGTATGAGAAAGCCAAAACTTATTTTCCGGGTGGTGTAAATTCGCCGGTCCGGGCGTTTAAATCAGTTTATGGCACGCCATTGTTCATTGCAAAAGGTGATGGCTGCCATATTTGGGATGCGGATGGCAATGAATTTGTTGATTTCTGCTGTTCCTGGGGGCCGCTGATTTTGGGTCATAACAACCCACAAGTGCGCGAAAAAGTGATCGAAACCGTGCAAAACGGTATGTCTTTCGGTGCGCCAACAGCTTTGGAAAACGAACTGGCAGAATTGATTTTAAGCAACAATCAATACATCGAAAAACTGCGTTTTGTAAGTTCGGGTACGGAAGCGGTAATGTCGGCCATACGCTTGGCGCGCGGTTTTACCAAACGCGATAAAATCCTGAAGTTTGAAGGTTGCTATCACGGCCATGTGGATTCTTTGCTGGTAAAAGCAGGTTCCGGTTTGGTTACTTTTGGTGAAACATCTTCGGCGGGTGTACCAAAATCTTTTGCAGATGAAACGATTGTGGTTCCGCTGAATGATTTGGAAGCGGTAAAATTAGCTTTTGAGGAATTTAAAGATCAGGTAGCTGCGCTAATTATCGAGCCGGTTCCAGCCAATAATGGTTTGCTTTTACAGGAAAAAGAATTTTTGCAGGAGCTTCGTGAAATTTGTACGATAAACAAAGCATTGCTCATTTTTGATGAAGTGATTTCCGGTTTCCGTTTGGGTTTTGAAGGTGCGGCCGGATATTATCAAATCTACCCGGATATTATTACTTATGGTAAAATTATTGGCGGTGGTTTGCCGGTTGGTGCATATGGTTCATCCGCTGAAATTATGAGTAATATTTCTCCAGAAGGTGCTGTTTATCAGGCTGGTACATTATCCGGAAACCCGGTGGCGATGGCTGCCGGAATTGCACAATTAACGGAGTTAGTTAAGCCGGATTTTTATCTCAACTTAAACCAAAAAGCAAAAAATTTTACTGATGTAATCGAGCAATATTCCGAAGAAAAAAACTACGGAATGAAGGTTTTTCAGATTGGTTCGATCTTTTGGTTTGCTTTTACGAAGCTGGAAAATATCCGCAGAGCTGATGAAATCGACCCAAAAAGCATGGAAAAATTTAAACTTTTTCATCGCGAATTGTTGAACCGCGGCGTTTACATTGGCCCATCCGGTTATGAGGTTGGATTTATTTCATCGGCACATACCGAAAATGATTTGGAAAAAGCAAAATTAGCGATATTTGAAAGCCTGGATTTTGTGTTTCACAACTAAACTGAATGCTTCTTTTACAAGTTAAAAATTACGACAATTAATTAAAACCGATGCGTAAACCATTTCTCATTTTCTATTTTCTCATCATTTACACCATGGCCGAGCTGGTCTGGTGGAGCGTGCTTTTGGTTCGTGCCGAGCCAAAACGAATCGGGATGATCTCGGGAGAGCTTGCTGTTTTTATCGCTATATTTTCTGTTGGTGCTTATTTTCTGCATAAATCCATCAACTCGGAACGCAGGCTGCATCAGCAACAAAAAAACTTCTTGCTTTCGGTTACACATGAGTTGAAATCGCCGCTGGCCTCCATCAAACTGTATTTGCAAACGATCCAAAAACGCGACCTAAACCGCGAACAGCAGATGAATTTTATAGGTAAAAGTTTGGTTGATATTGAGCGGCTGAACGACCTGGTGGAAAACATGCTGATTGCTTCCCGCATTGACAACAGTTCTTACACTTTCCCAAAAGAAAGTTTTAACCTATCGGAACTGGTACAAACAATTGTTGGCCGTTTGCAAATTAATAAATGTGATTGCAACCAGCAGATTATTTCGGCGCAGGTGGAGCCAAATATTGAAATTGTGGGTGATAAATTTGCGCTTTCTTCCATGATCAATAACTTGGTAGAAAACGCAATCAAATATTCCGGCCCTTGCGAAGTAGTGGAGGTAAAGCTGAAACGCAAAGAACAATCGGTGCATTTGATGGTTGCAGATCATGGTATCGGCATTGCCGACGCAGAAAAACCGCGGATTTTTGATAAGTTTTACCGTGTTGGCAATGAAGATACCCGGAATACAAAAGGTACGGGCCTGGGTTTATTTATTGTAAAACACGTGCTGGATAAGCATGAGGCCACGATTAAAGTGCGCGATAATAAACCGTCGGGCAGTATATTTGAAGTTGTTTTTGCCTGATCTGTTAACAAACCCATTATGAGTAAGAAAAGAATTTTATTGGTTGAAGATGAAGAGCATTTGCTCGAAGCCATCAAGCTAAACCTGGAGCTGGAAGGCTACAAAGTTTCTACCGCGGTAAACGGTAAAAAAGCCTTGCAAATATTTAAAGAAGAGCGTTTCAACCTGATCGTTTTGGATGTGATGCTGCCTGAAATTGATGGTTTCCAAGTGGCCGAAACTATACGACTGGAAAATTCGGAAGTGCCGATTATGTTTCTAACGGCCAAAAATACCAATGAAGACCGCGTAAACGGTTTGAAAAAAGGTGCTGATGACTACCTGACCAAACCTTTCAACCTGGAAGAACTTATTTTGCGTGTAAATAACCTGGTTAAAAGAGGTTTGAAAGGTGATGAACTGAAAGAATTTAACAGTTATAAAATTGGTGATAAAACCATCCATTTCAATTCTTTTGAATTGATTAATGATGACGGAACCGTTACGCCGTTGACCAAAAAAGAAACAATGCTGCTGAAATTACTGATAGAACGCCGGAACGATGCAGTCTCGCGCGAGCAGATTTTGGAAACAGTTTGGAATTACGACGTATATCCCTCCACCCGAACCATCGATAATTTCATTTTAACGTTTCGTAAATATTTTGAACCTGATCCGAAAAACCCGGTTTTCTTCCATTCTATCCGCGGTGTTGGCTATAAATTTACCGATAATCATTAAGCATGTTTACTAACCAGGCACGCCAACTGGTTATTTTTGTTTTTTTACTGGTGATGCTTTTTAGTATTTACGAACGAGCTTATGAAATCGTTGGTATGACATTACTGGCTATTGCAATTTTAGTTTGGGGATATTTTAAGGAAGGAACTGTGATCCTCGCTGCCAAAGATTTTAATGATAAAAACTATGAAAAAACAGAACATTTGCTTCGGCAAATAAACCAGCCAAGCTGGTTGAGCCAGAAACGGCGTGGTTATTATGAATACATGATGGGTGGAATTACATTGCAAAAACAGGATTTTGAAGCCGCAGAAAACCATTATGAAATTGCGGCACAGTTTCCATTAAAATCTGTAAATGACCATGTTGCGGCGTTGGTTCATGTGGCAAATATCAATGTGAGGCAACTTCGTTTCGACAAAGCAGAGGCTTATCTCAGTCTCGCCTTAAAACAAAACCAAAACCTGACAAGTAAAATGCGCGATGTGATTATTAAGCTCGAACAAGAAATTAAACAGCGCAAAATATAACCGATGCTTCTTTTATCAACTTAAAAACCAAATGCTTTTGTTTGTCATGCCGAACTTGTTTTGGCGTCCCACAGGATTTTCAACTTTTAAAGAGAGATCCTGAAACATGTTTAAAACAAAAGCAGATGCTTCTTTTATCAACCTAAAATCATGATGAACAATTTACTGCTTGATGCAGCTTTTTCTAAACCCACCGAGCGGCCACCCGTATGGATGATGCGCCAGGCGGGCCGTTTTATGCCACAATACTGGGAGATCAAAAACAAATATTCTTTTTTGGAAATGTGCAAAACGCCCGAAATTGCTGCGGATGTAACGATGTTGCCGGTTGATTTGCTGGATATAGATGCCGCTATTTTATTTTCAGATATTTTGGTTACTGCAGAAGCCATGGGCGGCGATTTGAGCTTTACGCAAGGTGTTGGTCCACGGTTTGCCAATCCGGTCCGGACGGCTGCGGATATAGAAAATCTGGAAATAGAAGTCGGCGATAAACTGCAATATGTGGCTGATGCGATCAAGGTAATCCAGCAAAGGTTGAATAGCCGGATTCCGTTGATTGGTTTTGCCGGCGCGCCTTTTACGGTGATGAGTTATTTGGTGGAAGGCGGTTCTTCCAAAGATTTCAAACTGACTAAACTGATGCTGCACAACGAGCCGGAACTGGCACATAGTTTATTAGCCAAAATTGCAAAAGTAACAGCGGATTATCTGAACCTGCAAATTGCAGCTGGTGTAAACGCTGTGCAGATTTTTGACAGCTGGGCGCAAGCCCTAAGCTGGGACGATTATACTAAGTTTTCACATCGATATATTGTAGAGATCATCAGCAATTTGAACCGAAAAGACATTCCCGTAATTTCGTTTTGCAAGGGAAGTTCTGTTTTTGCGCCGCTGATGGCCGAAGCCAAACCGGACGTGATTTCCATTGATTGGAACGTGGATTTGCGCGACATCAAAAAAAGGTTGCCAAAAACAGTAGCCGTACAAGGCAATTTGGATCCGCATATTTTATATGCTGATAAAAGCGTGATCAAAGATCGCATTCACAAGTTATTTGAGCGGATGCGCGGTGAAAATGGTTTTATTTTTAACTTGGGTCATGGCATTATGCCGGATATTCCTTTTGACAATGTGAAATATGCGGTAGGATTGATTAAAGAATTTCGGTATTGATTATTTTGATTTTAGTCGGATCTGTGCTTTGTCATCTCGACGATAGGAGAGATTTTCATCAAAGCGAACACAAAAAACTTTATTGTTGAAAGAAGATTTCTCCCTGCGGTCGAAATGACAACACCTAAAAAACAGGCATAAAAGAAGCATCTATGTACTTGTACCTCAAAGCCATCCATATCATTTTTGTAGTCAGCTGGATGGCCGGACTTTTTTATGTAGTGCGCTTATTTATTTACCATACCGAAGCACAGGATCGGGTAGAAGTAGAGAAAAAAGTGCTTTCCGATCAGTTTGAAATCATTGAACGCAAACTTTTCAATATCATCACCACACCGGCCATGATCCTGACTTTACTGGCCGGGATTGCAATGGTTTACATCAACCCGGATTGGTTGAAACAAAGTTGGCTACATGTAAAATTAGGTTTTGTTTTGGGATTGGTTGTTTACCATTTCATTTGTCAACACATGATGCTGCAAATGCGAAAAGGGATTTACAAATTCACCTCAACTCAACTCCGCATTTGGAATGAAGTTGCGACGATACTTCTTTTTGCCATTGTTTTTCTGGCTGTTTTAAAAAATGCTTTGAGCTGGATTTTTGGGGTGATTGGTTTACTGGTGTTTTCGCTGATTATAATGTCGGCTGTGAAGATTTACAAGTATTATCGGTTGAAGAGATAGATGTAAATTAAATTCTAAAAACCACACAAAAGATATTTTAATATTAATAAGTACTCGTGCCAATAGCTTCAATAGAAAAATCAATTAAATTGTCATAATGAAGAACTTGAAGTTTTCTTTGCTCTAAATTGCTTCTTTGCAATCTGTATGTTTTGCTATTATATTCGACTCTTCTGCCTGCAACTACAACATAATGCATCCTTGTTTTATCAAAAATGCTGAACTCTTTCGGAAGTTTTTTATTTTTACCCAACGCCTGCTCAAATACAAGCCGCAAGTGGGTGAAATTTTCTTCAAGCCAGATTTCCCAATCGTCGATTTGTTTTATTCCTTTTCTAATAGTTTCTCCAAAGGAACCATCGCTTATTATTATATTTTTATAGGGATTTTCTAATTCAACAAAAACAAAGTGATGTCCATCAGAATTTTCACCAACAATTAAATAATCAACTTCAAAATTTGGTGGTAACTTAAATTCAGGAAAAATAAATAAAGAATGATGTCCAAACCTGTAGTTACTTTTTAAAATTGCACCAATTAAGAAATATGCTTCGTTGTCTCTGATGAAGTTTGAGATTTGCAGTTCTGTTATTTGTTCATTGTTAATAAGAGATTCAAAATTTTGAAGCTTTCTTTTAAGAGATTTACTTTCACTTTTTAACTCAACCGAATCTAGAAAGTTGTTTGGAAATAAGCTAAGAAAATGTCTAACAGCAGCAGGATATTGAGTATAGAGCGATTTCTTTATAACATTACTTTGCTTGCCTTTTATAAAAACTGTTTCTTGTTTTTTTAAATTTCCCCATAATGACTTTTCATTATCATGAATAATGTTAAAGTCTCTATTATAAAGTATCATATTGCGTTATCAAAGACCACCATCGATTAATATTCATAATCATCCCAAAACTTAATTTTGCCAACCAAGTCTAAAAGTTTTATTTGAGCCGCAATTTGAGAAGCCTTTTTCGCTAGCAATTCTTCCTTTTTAAGAACAACTTTTTTGGCATATTTAATCAATAAATTTCTATTAGATTTTTTTTCATAAGAAATAATTATCGCTAAATATACAATTTACCGCACCCGCTTCCCATCCTTCCAAACCATCCGTACTTCTTTTACCACCTTAATTTCATTGACCGGATTGCCTTCCACAGCAATCAGGTCCGCCAAATAACCAGCTTTAATTTGTCCCGAATTTTGTAGCTTAAAAACAGTAGCGTTTACAGAAGTTGCCGAGCGCAAAACATCAATCGGTTTCATGCCGTATTCGGCCATAAGCAGCATTTCTTTGGCGTTATCACCATGAGGAAAAACACCGACATCGCCGCCCATGCAAATGGTTACGCCTGCTTTCAGGGCTTCTGTAAAAATTAAATGCTTGTGTTTTATGCCTTCGGGTTCCGGGTCGATACCTTTTTTCCAGCCGTGATAAGTGGAGATGGATTCTGTTGCGGCCAAAGTTGGACAAAGCGCAATGCCTTTCGCCTTCATCAGCTTAAATAATTCTGGTGTGCCGCCGTCGCCATGCTCAATCGTGGTTACGCCTGCTGCAATCGCGCGCCGCAAACCTTCTGTTGTGCTGGAATGTACGGCGACGGTTCTGCCACTGCTGCTGGCAACTTCTACCACTTTTTTCAATTCTTCTGCGGTGAAAGTTGGTTCGGCTTCAGCATTTGCGCCCCAGCGATAATCTGCATAAAGCTTGATCACATCGGCACCAAAACCAATTTGCGAACGCACCACATGCGTAATTCCGTCCAAACCGTCAGCTTCTTCGGCACCTTTTGGGATAATTGCTTCTGTAACCGTACTTTTTGGCCCGTAACTTCCGGTAGCCACAATTGCGCGCGTGGCAACCAGCATCCTCGGGCCGGGGATTACACCTTTTTCGATAGCTGCTTTCAAGCCAACATCATCATAACCAGCACCTTCTGTGCCCAAATCCCGAACGGTAGTAAAACCTGCCATCAAAGTTGCCTTGGCATGTTCAACTGCTCTGGCAGTCCGTTCGGCCCGGCTTTCGGTCAAAACCTGATCGTTCCAAGGTGTTTCATTATAAGGGTGAAGGAATAAATGAGAATGCCCTTCAATCATGCCGGGCATCAGCGTTGTTCCTTTTAGATCAAGCACTTCTGCGTTGGGTGGAACTTTAAAATTTCCGGATTCGCCAACCGCTTCAATGTGGTTGTCTTTTATCAAAACCCACCAGTTTTCGTGCATGTTTTGCCCGTCAAAAACATGGTCGGGTTTTAATAAAGTAAGTTTTTGAGAATAGGCGGAAGTAAATACAAATAGTAAAATCCCAGATAATAAACAGAGCTTTTTCATATCCCTAAATATAGTTTTTAGGTGATAAAAACAGCATCAGCAAAAAACAAATTTCGAGATTGCAGTTCCAACTATCAACTATCAACTATCAACTATCAACTATCAACTATCAGCTCATTCATGATTCTTATTCCAGCCAAACTTAATTTTGCCGTCATCACCATCCGAAGCCAAAATATGCAGCACAATCCCGTGCATCCGTCGATCTTTAATTTCCTGTTTGTCAGTAATATTTTCATCTTTTTTTGGATTACGCAGCGGCACATCCAACGTAATATTGGTTCCTTTTGCAAAAGAATAAATGCCTGCTACGTTCATGTTCAAAATACTCGAATTGATCAGCATTGGGTTTATCTTGATCTTTTCGCCCATCAAATCAAATTTACCATCCAAATTATCAATGGTGATGTTATTTAGGTTCCTGAATGGAAATGCAAATTTGCCAACCTTTTTTATCGGTGCAAAATCTATCAGCGCACCTTTTTTTAAGTTCATGTTGATGGTTCCATTCACCGATTTCGGCACTAATTTTCCCAAATCCGTAATATTTCCGCTGATATGTGATTGCATAGACAGAAAGCCACGAAGGTTTTTGTAAGTGAAATCCGCTATTCCAAAGTTATCAAATGAATAAAAAAAGTTGCTGATATTCACGTTATTAACATTTGTGTTGATGGCAAAGTGGTTTAAATTTCCGTTTTGTGTAACGCTTCCGTTAAGGTTAAAAGAGCCGCCGGCATTTTTTGCAATCACATTTTCGAGTTGAATCCCAGCTTCCGAAAGCAGTAAATCCGCTTTCACATCGGTTGCCAGAAATTTAAAATAATAAGCTTTGTCAATTTGCAGGTGCATGTTTGCCCTGCCTTTTTCTAAAACTGTACCCAGCTGATCGGCAAAGTTATTATTGCTCTTCTTTTTAACTGGTATTTTAGTTTTGGAACTCAAAAAACCCAGAAACTCACCCAGGTATAATTGCGGACTGCGGATTTGCCAGTCGATCTCGATTTTTTCCGGTGCCGAGTAATACAGGTTCAAAAAATTATGGACATTGCCTTCCATAAAAACACTGCTTCTGCCACTTTGTAAATGGATGTTCCTCAACAGCAAATCATCACCTTTAAAATTGATAGAAGCCGAAGTATTTTTGAAATTCAACTTGCGCTGAATATAAGCTACATCCGCATTTTTGATATTGATATATCCGCTTACAGCTGGCTTAACTAATTTAAAATCAACTATATCTGCATTATATTTCAGGTTGAGGTCTGCCGTGCCTTTGCCAAAGTTCAGCGTTTCTCCGAGCAAATGGTTAAGACGGGAAACAGCAAATTGCGATTTGAAAGTACCGGAGGCAATTGGTTTACTAAGGTTGCTGATCAGGCCGGTATCTACCCGAAACGGAACCTGCTCGTAATTTCCTTTCAAACCAAATAATTTTATGGCAGAGTTTTCGTCTGATGAGGGTTTGCTTTTAACGAAGCTATTGGTATAAACACCATCGAAACTACAGTTTTCTATCGTGCCGCCCGGCGTACTGAGCGTGTTGTTTTCTATTTTACATTTTATATCGATAAAAGGATCGACGGAGGAATTGAAATTTCCGGCCAGCAGGCAATGTACAGCAACCGGGTTTTTCAGGTCAAACCTATTCAAATGTTCGGCAATATTTGGTGCAAGCAAAGCCGAAGCATTTTTCCATAAAAGGTTGTTTTCGGTAATATCGAAAATGAAATCTCCATCGTTTTTTTTGGTGAAAAATTTGGCACCGATTATAAAATTATCATTACCGATTTTGAGCACTCTTGGTGTAACTGAAATAAGGCCGCTGGTATTGTCATAATTGGCTTCCAAGTTTCCCTGTACCATTTTATTTTTAATAAAACTTCCCCGTAAAAAATTAAAAGCCAAGGAATTAACCATCACTTTCAGGTTTATATTGGCATTCCAGTTATCACCGGGATAATTCATTTTACCATTCAGTTCAGCCACATTAAATTGAAATAATTTGTGCCCTTTCTGGTTGTTCAACACAAACCTAACATCGTTCAAAGCAAACTTCCGGAGTTCTGTTACCGAATTATTGTTTTTATCCTGCGGCTCTTTTTGCTGGGTGTTTTTTTTGAGCACAAACGTATTGCTGTAGCCGGTGCTATCCGTAAATAAATAAATTTCAGCCTGACTAATGGTAATTTTATTGATCGAAATTGTGCCGATAAACAAAGCAAGCGGATTGACAGAAATGCTAAAATCCGCGGCATCCAGCAAAGTATGGTGGTGTCTTTCCCATAAACTATCTTTCAATACAACGTTTTTTAGCGAAAGCGAAACATCGGGGAAACCTTTTAAAAAAGTTGGATCCATTCCGCCAACAGTCAATTTTCCGCCATGCAGGTTTTTGTTCAAAATTTTGGTTACATCGGCCATAATAGTTTTTTTATTAAAGCTGATGTACAAGGTTATAGCAATTAAAGCAACCAGCAGTAATCCTGCCAGGACAGCAATTGTTTTGAGTATGTTTTTTAACCAGCGCGGCATATTTGTTTAAAGAATTAATTAAAGTTGAGGAGAAATTTATGTGTGTAAAAACAGTATCGGCATTTTATAGAAAATGAAAATAAGCTTTTATAAACAGTATTCATAACAGCATTACAGATTTGTTGTTGTATGATTTTTACCTGATAAAAACAGTATCTGTAAAAATAATTTTTGGCTGGTGCAACCATTCTTCAATATAAATCATCTTGTTTGTAAATGATCGTTTTGGAAAACAGCCTGACAGATACAATACAAGGTTGCCGGTTGGGCAAGCGGCAGGCGCAGGAAGCGTTGTATAAGCTTTTTGCGGCCAAAATGCTGGGCGTTTGTGCGCGTTATGCTGCCGACAAAATGGAGGCGGAAGATATGCTGCAAAATGGTTTTATTAAGGTTTTTGGTAAAATTTTGGATTTCAAAAGTGAAGGTTCTTTTGAAGGTTGGATCAGGCGGATTATGGTGCACAGTGCGATAGAATATTACCGAAAACACCACAAAATGATGCAACTGCTAAACTTGGAAACGCCGGGCGCGGAGCAAGCCGTCAGTTGTGTTGCGGCCACAAGTTTGGAAGCGCAGGATTTGCTGGCGATGATCCAAACTTTGCCGCCGGGATACCGAATGGTTTTTAATATGTATGCAATTGAAGGTTATTCGCACAAAGAAATTAGTGAAATAATGCACATTAGTGAAGGTGCATCAAAATCACAATTGTCCAGAGCGCGGGCAATTTTAAAAGAAATGGTTAACAAAACAGAAGGAGCAAAATATGAAAACTTCGGATAAAGAATTGGATGATTTATTTGCTTCCAAGTTGCATAATTTTGAGGTAGAACCAACTGCAAACTTGTGGCAAAACATAAGTAAAGAATTGGATCGGAAACCGAAACGGAAAAGTATTATTCCCGGTTTGCGGATTGCGGCTGGCATCTTAGTTGTGCTTTCTGTCGGCTTATTGTTTTTGCGGAAAAATGAAACAGTGAAAAATAATCTTCCGAAGAAAACAGCTAAAGTTGTATTGCAAAAAATCGATTCAACTTTGAATCAGATTACAAACTTGGGTGATAAAAAAAGCATGCTTCTTTTATCGGCCAAAAATAAGGTGATAAAAGAAGCATTGCCGAAAAAGAGTAAAAGTAAATTTGATATTATCAAAACTGGAATTACTCAAAAACCGGAAATTGAACTTGTATCAACACAAACTTTTGCTCAAAATAAGCTGGAAGCAGAACCTGCTATTTCACAAAACAATCCGATCCAATCTCGTATAGCTTTAGTACCCGATGTTTCCGTCAGTTTAAAACCCCAACCAGAAATGGAAGTTCCGAAAAAAACAATTGTGAAACCATTCATGCTTGCAACTGAAAACAATACCATAAAAGTTAAACGTAAACGCATCCGCAATATTGGCGATGTGGTGAACTTGGTGATATCCAAAGTAGATAAACGTGAAGATAAACTGATCGAATTTTCGGACAGTGATAATGGGGACGAATCGAATATAACTGGCATTAACCTGGGAATCATCAGCATTAAAAAAGAAAAATAAATAATCTAATTATAGCTTATATGAAACGTTTACTATTTACCGCAATGTGCTGCGGAATGCTAACTGCTGCTTTTGCACAAACCAAAACAGATTCTGTTACAACTAAAACCGATACTTCCAAAACTAAAAAATACGGCTACAAACTGTTGATTGGCTATAAAACCAAAACTATGGCGGACACGGTAAAACCAAAGGTGATAAAACCAGCATCTCATTTTAACTTTGGCATTACTTTTTCACGCTTTGATTTAGGTTTTTCCAGATTGATAGATAACGGCAGCTTTACATTATCTCCCAAAAACCAGTTCTTAGATTATAAAGGCGGCAAAACTTCTTACGTTGGGTTTGATGTGGTGCAATTGGGTTATCGATTTAACCCGTATTTTAAAATTTATCTGGCTGGCGGTTTTGATTGGACACTGATTCGTTTGCGCCAAAATATTACCATTCAAGAAAATACTTCAACCTTAACTTACACAACCGACAATGTAAATTATAGTAAAAACCGTTTTTCGGCAAGTTACTTGCGCATCCCTTTAGCATTTGATTTCCGAACCAAAGATGATAAAAAAGGTAATAAATTTCATGTAACCTTTGGGCCTGAAATTGGATTTTTGCTGAATGGAAAAGTAAAACAGATTAGCGATGAGATGGGTAAAAAGAAGTTTTATGATAACTATCATTTTACCCAATTTCGTTATGGTGCTTATGCCCGCGCCGGTTATAAAAATCTGGGTTTGTTTATCAAGTATTATCAGAATGGCATGTTTGAAAATAGTCCGAACCAGAACGGTTTAAAAAGTATGGATTTTGGATTGACGTTCGGACTTTAGTTTAGATCAATAATTGTAAAATATACTTGTATAATTATCCCCACTACTGTTTTTATAAATGGAAGAACCAATTGTATTTATTCCAATCAAAAAACATCCAACATTACTTAAAATTTGGGCACCATTGCTGCTTTTATCACTATTTATTTTTATAATATCATTTTTAAGACCGGATGGTCTTATCGCATTTTGCATAATTGAAGTGTTGATTTTAATTGGGCAGTTTTTAGCGAAGTTTGAAATCCAGGTTGTAATATCTATAGAAAATAAGACGTTTCAATATTACTATCTCAACTGTTTAGGAAAGGAGTTTATTATAATAATTGATATACCTACAGCAGCAGGTAGTTATAAGTTTACTAAAATCACTCGATATAGTTCTTCTAAGTGGCAGTTAATAATATTTAATGATAGAAAGTATAAGGCCACAATTTCAGAAGGACAGTTTGATCAGCTTCAGTTAGATGAAATGGTTAGAATAATTAATCAAATAAATAAAGATAACATTGAAAGTGTTGTTTTTTGATGGATTGCATTAACTTATCCATCAAAATACTTAACAAACCGAAGTTTACGTTTTCCGTACATTTACCCAATGACGGAAACTCAGCCTTTTTTACTAATCAATAACGTAACCAAATCTTACACCGGCACCATTTTTTCGGGCATAAAAGAAGTATCGTTAGAAATCAAAGCAGGAAAAATCACAGCCATTATTGGCCGCAGCGGAAGCGGGAAATCAACTTTGTTAAATCTAATTTACGGTTTGGTTACTGCGGATGAAGGAACAATTTATTTTGAAGGAGAACGTGTTTGGGGGCCGGATGCAAAACTAATCCCCGGCCATGAAAGCATGAAAATGGTTACCCAGCAATCCGATCATTTAAACCATTTTGCCAAAGTTTGGGACAATGTGGCTTCGTTGCTGCCCAATACCAACCTCACTTACAAATCCTCAAAAACAACCGAAGTATTGCAACAATTGCGTTTGTTGGATTTGAAAGAACGGCGTATTGCTGACTTAAGCGGCGGCGAACGCCAACGGGTTTCTATTGCGCGTGCTTTGGTTTCCAGCCCAAAGGTTTTGTTGCTGGACGAACCTTTTAACCAGGTTGATGCTTCTTTTCGGGACAGTTTGCAGCAGGACATCAGGAAAATTGTTGCTGAAACTGGCCTTACAGTTATTTTGGTTTCACACGATCCGCAGGAAGTTTTATCGCTGGCAGATGAACTGATAGTTTTAAAAGATGGCGAAGTTGTAGAAACCGGAAAGCCTCAGCAATTGTACCAGCAGCCACAGAAACTTTATACCGCAACTTTGCTGTCCAACGGTACTGTTTTTAACGGCATAAAATCAGCATTGTTAGGGATCAAAACCGACAGCAAAACAGTAATGGTTTATGCAGAAGATTTTTATGTCGATAAAAACAGTATCGAAAACTTATGCAGTGTTGAAGCCGTTTTGTTTAAAGGTTTTTATGAAGAAATAGTCCTGAACAACAATCATGTAAAGTTTAGAATGATCAATATAAACCCGGGAACTTATAAAATTGGAGATCAGGTAAACATTGCCGTAAAACGGTTTTTAACTTTTGAAGAAGAATTTGTTTAAATAAAATATTCAAACAAGTTATTGTCGTTGTTGATCTCCTTATAATCAAAACGGTTTTCTTTCATTCTTGAAATCAACGAAGTATAATCTTCGCGGTCTTTCAATTCGATACAAACCAACGCCGGCCCGCTTTCGCGTTCGGTTTTTTTTACAAATTCAAAACGGGTAATGTCATCATTCGGGCCTAAAACTTTATTGGCAAACAATTTTAATGCGCCTGGCCGTTGAGGAAAGCGGACGATAAAATAATGTTTCAGCCCTTCGTACAACAGCGAACGTTCTTTAATTTCCTGCAAACGGTCAATGTCGTTGTTGCCGCCGCTGATGATGCAAACCACTTTTTTGCCGATGATCTTTTCCTTGCAAAAATCCAATGCCGAAACTGATAAAGCACCGGCCGGTTCGGCAACAATGGCATCGTCATTGTACAATTTCAAAATCGTGGTACAAACTTTTCCCTCAGGGATGAGCAGCATTTCGTCCAGCACTTCTTTGCACATTTGATACGTTAATGTGCCAACACGTTTAACGGAAGCGCCGTCCACAAACTTGCTAATAGAATCTAAAGTTACCGGTTGCTCGTTTCTGAATGCTTCCAACATCGATGGCGCACCTTCCGGCTCGGTCCCGATTAACAATGTATCCGGTTTTTCCTGCTTAAAATAGTTTCCAATTCCGGCCGAAAGCCCGCCGCCGCCAACCGGCATAATGACCACATCCGTTTCCGGCAATTGCTGTAAAATTTCTACGCCAACGGTCCCTTGCCCTTCAATCACTAAAGGATGGTCGAAAGGCGGAATAAAAGTCATCCCGTGTTTCTCGGTGTAGATCAATGCTTCGCGCAGGCAATCATCAAAATTATCACCTGTTAAAATGAGTTCTACGTGGCCGTTTCCAAACAGCTTGGTTTGGTTAACTTTTTGTTTTGGGGTGATTTCCGGCATGAAAATGATGCCGTTTGTGCCGAGTTTGTTGCAGGAATAAGCAACTCCTTGCGCATGGTTGCCAGCACTTGCACAAACCACGCCTTTGCTTAGTTGGCTTTGGCTCAACTGGCTGATCAAATTATATGCACCGCGCAATTTGTACGAACGCACAATCTGCAAATCTTCCCTTTTGAGGTAAACTTCGCATTGGTATTTTTCGGATAAACGCTCATTGTATTCTAACGGCGTTCTTTTAACCACACTTTTTAACCGTTCCAGCGCAGCGGCCGAATCGATTTTTACAGTTTCTTCTACAAGCATCATCAGGATAAAAATTTATTAACAGCATCTAAATAAGCATTGGCCGAAGCACGCACAATATCAGTGCTAAAACCATAGCCATCATAACTTTTGCCATCTAAAAGAAGCATCATATCTACACGGCTGATATCGTCGCTGCCACCGTTCATGGCCTGGATATTAAATTCTTTTAAGCTTGGTTTTTTGCCGATGATACTTTCTATGGCGTTGATGGTTGCATTTACCGGCCCGTTTCCGGTGGCGGTTGCCTGCTTTTCCTGGCTGCTGATTTCCAGCGTAACGGTAGCTTCCGGCACCGAATCCCCTGCCATCACCACATTCAGCGTTTTCATTTTGATGCTGCTTTCGTTGTAGTTTGCTTCCGTTCCATCGCCCATTAAAGAAAGCAGGTCGTTGTCGGTAATCTCTTTTTTCTGATCGGCCAGGTTCAAAAAGCGGTCATATACTTCGTTTAGGTTCACTTTTTCGATGAGATAGCCCAACCGCTCTAAATGATGTTTCAAAGCGTGGCGGCCGCTCCGGGCAGTTAAAACAATTTCTGCGGAAGGAATGCCCACATCTTCCGGATTGATGATTTCGTAGTTCTGGCGGTGCTTCAAAAACCCGTCCTGATGGATGCCTGAACTATGCGCAAAAGCATTTTTGCCCACAATTGCTTTGTTGGGCTGCACAGGCATATTCATCATCCGGCTCACTTTTTTACTGAGGTGGTAAAAGTGTTTGCTGTTGATATTGGAATGGAGTTTTAAAGTTTGATGCACTCTTAAAATCATGGCAACTTCTTCCAACGAAGTATTGCCAGCGCGTTCACCGATGCCATTGATCGTACATTCGATCTGCCTTGCGCCGTTCTGGATGCCCGAAATAGAATTGGCAGTTGCCAAACCCAAATCATTATGGCAATGAACAGAAATAATGGCCTGATCAATGTTCTTTACATTTTCTTTGAGATATTTAATGCGTGCACCGTATTCGTCCGGCAAACAATACCCGTTCGTGTCCGGGATATTAACCACTGTTGCACCGGCTGCAATTACCGCTTCAATCATCCGGGCCAGATAAGCTAGATCGGCGCGGCCTGCATCTTCTGCATAAAACTCTACATCTTCTACAAACGTTTTGGCGTATTTTACAGCTTCCACACCGCGTGCCAAAATTTCATCACGTGTGCTGTTAAATTTGTGTTGAATGTGCATATCCGAAGCACCGATCCCGGTATGAATGCGTGGCCTTTTGGCATATTGCAAAGAAGCCGCCGCCGAATCAATATCACCTTTATTGGCGCGGGTTAAAGCACAAATAATCGGTTCTTTAACCGCTTTGGAAAGTTCGACCACACTTTGGAAATCGCCCGGACTGGAAATTGGGAAACCAGCTTCGATCACATCAACACCCAATAGTTCCAGTTCCTGTGCAATTTCAATTTTTTCTGAGGTTGTCAACTGGCATCCGGGCACCTGCTCGCCATCGCGCAGCGTAGTATCGAAAATGTAAATATGGTTCGGGTCGTGTAGCATAGTTTTGTTTTTTTGGATTTGAGGTACGAGGCTTGAGGTACGAGGACTATGCAACCTCACACCTCGTACCCCATACCTCAAGCCTGTTTTATCGCTATAAATCTTAATCTTTTATAATCTGCGTACCACTCGCCGTTGCGCTCGTAGTACGGTTTTAATTGTTGTGCAAGTTCTTTCATGATTTCCTGCTGATGTGCTTCTTTTATGCCGATAAAAAAGTCGGAAGCAAACATCATAACCCATTTTTTTACGCCTTCCGCCTGATCCTGCAGTAAAGTTGAGCGGTCAAAAAGAGCAGCATAAGTTACTTTAAAACCAGCCTTTTCCAGCATCGAAGTATATTCGCCAACAGAAGGAAAAAACAGGTATTCCTTTTCTGATTGCTGCGGATAGCCGTATTGTGCAAAAATTTTTCTTAACGTAGAAATCATCAGCCCAACATTTCCTTTTCCGCCCATTTCGGCAACAAATCTTCCGCCTGATTTTAGTGCCATAAAAACAGCATCCATCATTTTAAGCTGATCAGGAGCTTTGATCCAATGCAAAACTGCATTAGAAAATATGGCATTAAAAGAAGCATCATAACCTAAATTGGTTGCATTAGCCACTTTAAATTCCGTTTGCGGATAGTTTTGTTTTGCTTTCACGATCATTTCCACCGAACTATCTACGCCCAAAACTTCAGCACCTTCTTCGCGGATGGCGTTGGTTAAATAACCAGAACCGCAGCCTAAATCTAAGATTTGTTCGCCAGGTTTTGGTTTGAGCAAATCCAAAACGTTTTCCCCGTATTTAAAAACGAAATCGTGTTTCTGGTCGTACAAATCGGCGTTCCATTTCATATCGTTACCGGTTGCTGCAATTGTTCCAATATTTTTTGTCCCATTTGTTCGGTTCCCAAAACTTTGGTTACATCGTCTTTTGTATTGGCAATATCCGAAGTGCGGTAACCTTTTTTCAGGATTTGCTCAACGGCTTGCGTTACGGCTTTTGCTTCCTCCTTCAACCCAAAACCAATTTCCAGCATCAACGCAACGGATAAGATAGAGGCCAACGGATTAGCGATATTTTTTCCGGCAATGTCATGTGCCGAACCATGGATCGGTTCAAAAAAACCAGTCCCGTCTCCAATAGAAGCCGAAGCCAGCATGCCCATCGAACCGGCAATTTGCGAAGCTTCGTCTGTTAAAATATCACCGAAAAGATTCGCTGTTAAAACCACGTCAAATTGCTTCGGGTTCTTCACCAATTGCATCGCAGCATTATCAATAAATAGGTGCTCAGTTTCTACATCGGGATATTCTTTGGCAATTTCCTGAACAACTTCCCGCCATAATCTCGAAGATTCCAGCACATTTGCTTTATCAACAGAACACAATTTATGCCGACGTAAACGTGCCGCTTCGTAAGCTTTTCGGGCAATGCGTTCTATTTCGTAGCGGTGATAGATCATCAAATCAGAAGCTGTATTGCGGTCTTCCGATCTTTTTTTCTCACCAAAATAAACATCGCCGGTTAGTTCCCGAAAAAACAAAATATTTGTCCCTTTTAAAATTTCCGGTTTTAAGCTGGAAGCATCCAGCAGTTCATCAAATAATAAAATAGGACGCAAATTGGCATACAAACCCAGTTCTTTCCGAATTCTTAACAAGCCTTGTTCGGGCCGGACTTTTAAAGACGGATCATTGTCGTATTTGGCATGGCCAACGGCACCAAATAAAATGGCGTCGCTGTTTCTTGCTTTTTCCAAAGTTTCGTCTGGCAACGGGTTTCCGGTAGCTTCAATTGCAGCGTGTCCCATCAAAGCCGAATCAAAACTAAATTGGTGGCCATAATCGACAGCAATTTGTTCTAAAACAGCTTTCCCCCAGGTTGTAACTTCCGGGCCAATGCCATCACCAGGAATAATTAATATGTGTTTTGTTGCCATTTTTTGTTGTTCGTCTCGTCATTTCGCCTTTTTTGTCATTTCGACCGCAGGGAGAAATCTTCTTTG
>CAXSBZ010000052.1:0-19020 GCA_964236465.1 uncultured Sphingobacteriaceae bacterium
TTGATGGCTGGTATCAGATCTTCGGCTGCACGGCTTTGCATAGAAAGTTGTTCCAGTATTTGCTGTTCAATCCGATCAAAAATTTCGCTTGCTTTTTCTAGGCGTTTATTTTCCAGGCACACATCGCAATGGCCGCAAATTGGTGCATCCGGCTCGTCCAGATACGCCAGCAACATCCGGCTGCGGCATTGCCTGCTTTCGGCATAAGTAAAAACAGCTTCCACTTTTTGATGATAAACCAGCTTGCGGTCAGCGAGAAAATTCCGGTCGATAATCAAATGCAAATCATCCTGCCGGGGTTTGGTAAAAGTGATTTGGGGCTGATCTGTTTGCGGCAGATAACTGAGCAAACCACGTTCTTCCAAAAATTTGAGTTGTGCAATAATCTGCTGCACGCTTTGGTTCAACCTTCTCGCCAAATCTAATTCCCGGATGCGGACGTAGTTTTCAAACGAACCACCATAAGTGCGCAACAAGGTTTTGACAAAGTGATCGTAAGCTTCATTTTCAATTTGGAAACGGTACAAATCTTCGTTGCCCACCTCAAAACGAAAACGCGACGGCAGAAAAACACTTTCGGTAAAAGCTACATATTCATCCCGCTCCAAAAACTTCATGGCGTTTAAAGTTTTGGTTGGATCGAGCTTAAACTGTGCACAAAAGGCACCGATATCCAAATCAAAACTCAAACCTTTGCCCGAGCCGTAAGCCAATTGGGTGTAGTTGCCGAGATAATGATAGATTTTTTTGATCTCTTCCACAGAAGGAAAACTCAGTTCAAACTTTTTTTCTAATTGCAGCCGGTCGCTTTTGGTGTACAGCAAAACTGTGTACGCTTTTTCACCGTCGCGCCCGGCACGGCCCGCTTCCTGATAATAGGCTTCCAGGCTTTCGGGCACGTCTTTGTGGATTACAAAACGCACATCCGGCTTATCAATTCCCATCCCGAAAGCATTGGTAGCCACAATGATACGCGTTTCGTTATTTTTCCAGTTTTCCTGTTTAGAGGAGCGTTCTTCGGCGGTCAAACCGGCGTGATAATAATCCGCAGAAATTTGGTGCTGGTTTAAATATTTTGCAATTTCAAAAGTTTCGCGCCTGCTTCGAACATAAACCAAACCGCTGCCCTGCACGCCATGGACAACCGCCAGCATTTTGCGCAGTTTGTTTTCATCTGCCGAAACCACATAACTTAAATTATGGCGTTCAAAGCTTTGCTGAAAAACGGTACTGTTTTTAAAGCCTAATTTTTGTTGGATATCTTCGCGGACCTGCGCAGTTGCCGTAGCCGTCAAAGCCAGCACCGGTACGCTGGGATGCAGCTCCCGCAGATCAGCCAGGTGCAGATACGAAGGCCGAAAATCGTATCCCCATTGCGAAATACAATGCGCTTCATCCACTGCAAAAAGATTAACGTTCATGTATCGGATGCGTTCGCGAACCAGCTCGGAAAGCAGCCTTTCGGGCGATAGATACAGAAACTTGATCTCGCCGTAAACGCAATTATCCAACGCAATATCTACTTCACGCCGGCCCATCCCGGAAACGATGCTGATTGCTTCAATCCCTTTGGCCTGCAGGTTTTCTACCTGATCTTTCATCAGCGCAATCAACGGCGAAACCACGATACAAATACCATCTTTTGCCAAAGCCGGAATCTGGAAACAGATGGATTTACCACCGCCCGTGGGTAGCAGAGCCAAAGTGTCGTGCCCGGATAAAATGGATTGGATAATGTCTTCCTGCATCGGCCGGAAAGCTTGGTGTTTCCAGTAATGCTGTAGGATTTCGCGTGTTGTCATTGCTGAATTAACGTTTCAAAGTTATCAAAACAATCAATATTGCTAAATTAGCCGGATACTGTTTTTATCGGCATAAAAACAGCATCGACTTCAACTGATCTATCAAAACCAAAATCACCCACAAATAAAATGGAAAGCTCTCCCATACAAATTTCCCATGATCGGTTAGTCCGGTTAAAATTGATCGAAGAGAATCAACAACCAGCTGTAAATAAAGGCCAAATCAGGTATTTTATTTATGAGATTGATGATAACCGCTGGCAAAACGCAAACCCGAACGGAGAAACAGATTATGATCTGCAATCTATCAAACAAGAACCGGCACTTTTGCCCATAGGAATAATTTTAGTGGATAAAAGAAGCAATACTTTTTCTTTTGAAGGCGATTTAACAGTTACGCAGGAAGATCAGAAAGTAATTTTTGCAAGTTTATCGTGATAATTATTCTATTTCTGATAATTAATACAAACTCAGTTAATGTACGATCTTTAAAAATCGATATTTTATAGTTTAAATTAAATTTTATTCTTTTGTAACGAATCTTTGGCATATATTTCTGCTTTTAAACTTTAAAACCAGAAATACATGAACATTTTTTACAAAAAACTACTACCAGCTTTAATTTTTTGTTTAACCACCTCGGCTTTGTTAGCACAAGGTATTCGGGGTAAAGTTACGGATGCCTCCAACGGAAGTACGCTTCCGGGTGTGAGCATCCTGGTTGCCGGCACTTCTACCGGTACGGCAACCGGTCCAAACGGCGAATATTTTTTGAAATTGGCCAAAGGAACGTATCAGGTTAAAGTATCTTTTATTGGATATGAAACCATCAACGCTACAGTAACGGTTAATGCAGCAACGGTTACACAAAATTTCAGCTTGAAAACTTCCGGTTCCGCTTTAAATGAAGTGGTTGTTACCGGTTCCCGTTCGGCCATTCCGCGTACCAATATCGAAACACCGGTTCCGGTGGATGTGATTTCAGCACGGGAAATGCGCAGTTTTGCGCAAACAGATGTTACCCAGATCCTGAATTATGTAGCACCTTCGTTCAGTTCCAATAGGCAAACGGTAACTGACGGAACAGACCATATTGATCCGGCTTCGTTGCGCGGCCTTGGCCCTGACCAGGTTTTGGTGCTGGTGAACGGTAAACGCCGTCATACTTCTGCTTTAGTCAATATCAACGGAAGTGTAGGCCGCGGCTCTGTCGGAACAGATTTGAATGCCATTCCGGTTTCTGCAATTGATCATATTGAGGTGTTGCGCGACGGTGCATCTGCCCAGTATGGTTCTGATGCCATCGGTGGTGTAATCAATATTGTGTTGAAAAAAAATACGCCTTTAAATATTTCTACTTTATACGGCCAATCTGCTTCACACACGCTTGACCGTAACTTTTATGACGGAAAAACTTTTGAACTGGATGCCAGTAAAGGCTGGGATTTGAACGGAAAAGGTTTTGTAAATCTGGCTGCCCAATACCAGGACCGCGGTGCAACTAACCGTACCGGAACAGATACGCGCCCTTTATTATACAATGGAAATTCTGGCGGTGTAATCAGCCGGACAACCGGTGAAACGGATGCAGCATTTGCAGCACGCTACGCTACAGTTAAGGCAAACGATGATGACAAAGCTGCTGCTGCCGGTTTTAACCGCAACGATATGATTGTGGGCAACTCGGCCATGAAAAATTACGGTTTTTTTGGAAACGGACAATATGCTATTGCCAACCATGCCGATATTTATCTGGCAACGGGTTTCAACTATAAAAATGGCCTTTCTTCCGGCAATTATCGTATTCCGGGTGCTGCTACCCAAATCGATTTAAGTTATTATCCGAATGGTTTTTTACCGCATATCACCACTGATATTTATGATATTTCTATCAGCGGTGGCATAAAAGGTAAGTTTGGCCAATGGAATTATGATCTGAGCAACACTTTCGGCAGAAATTCTTTGCGTTTTGGCGTTACCAATTCGTTAAATGCTTCCCTGCCGCTGGGCACAAGCCCGAAAAGTTTTAACGCCGGCACACAAGCTTTCAACCAAAATACAACCAACCTGGATGTTTCCAGAAAATATAAATTTGATGGTATTTTAACTTCCTTAAACACAGCTTACGGTGCAGAACTTCGCATAGAAAACTTCCAGATTAAAGCTGGTGATGAACTTTCGTACTCTTTTGGCCAGCCATCTGCCAACATTCCTGGCCGTTATTTAACTGCCACAACTGCAGCTGCTGCCGGCGCACAAGTGTTTCCCGGTTTCCAGCCTTCCAACACTACCAATGCTACTCGAAATAGTACCGCAGCTTATGCTGATTTAGAAGCAGAATTTGGCCCGCGTATTTTGCTGGAAGCTGCAGGCCGCTACGAACATTTCAATGATTTTGGTTCTAATTTCTCTTACAAATTAACCGGCCGCGTAAAACTGGTGGATGATATCTCTATCCGTGGTGCTATAGAAACGGGTTTCCGGGCACCATCACTGGCACAATATTACTTTAATAACGTGAGTACACAATTTACAAACGGCGTGCCTTTGCAAGTTTTAACAGTGAATAACCAAAGCAATGTGGTTCGGCAGTTTGGCGTGGGCGGCTTAAAACCGGAAACTTCCATGTCTTACAGCTTAGGTTTGGCCGGAAAAGCTTTGAAAACTTTCACTTTTACAGTTGATGCTTATCAAATTGACATCAAAGACCGGATCGTTTTGTCCAGCCAGTTTAGTCGGAACAATGCAGCGGTGGCAGCAATTTTAAATCCGGTTGATCCTTTAAAACAAATTGGCGCAGTGCAGTTTTTCACCAACGCTATCGGTACTACAACACGTGGTTTGGATGTGGTTTTGTCTGATCGGATTGCTTTAAGTGGAAATAGTAATTTAACGCTTGCGGCGGCAGCCAATTTCAACAAAACAACCGTTACCAGCGTGCAAACCTCCAACGTGATTGGATCTGATGCTGCTTTAACCACTATCTTATTCAACCGCCAGGAACGCGCCCGTTTTGAAGGAGCTATCCCAAAAAGCAAAATTAACCTGAGCGCAACATATAATGTAAATCGGTTTAATGTTTCTTTAAGGACGGTTCGTTTCGGAGAAACTTTTGCTTATTATACCGCTGTGGATGCGATTCGCGACCAAACATTTTCAGCAAAATGGGTAACAGATGCAACTATTGGTTACAAGTTGCTCAAACCATTGGATTTGTCTGTTGGTGTGAGCAATTTATTTGATATTTATCCTGATAAATTAAACATCGACCCCAATAATTCTTCAACAAACACCACTACTTTTTCTGCGAATGACAATACCAACTTTGGCCGCTTTCGTTATCCTACTTCTGCACAGCAATTTGGGTTCAACGGGCGTTTCGTGTTTGCCAAACTAACTTATACTTTATAAATCTGAATCTCTTTTAATCAGCCGAATCCCGCTTGGGGTTTGGCTTTTTTGCGGATGCTGTTTTTATCAATATAAATTCCGAATCCAAGTTTGAGTAATCACCAATTTTAGGTTGATAAAAACAGCATCCAAGTTTTGATTGCAAGTTTGTATAAAAACTAATATTAAAAAATTGATGCTTCAGTTTAAAACGATTTTTTCCTAAAAACCCAGTAGTTTTGCAACATATAATTGAACCCAAGCGATACAATCAGATCAATTAAAATCCGGCTGATCCGGTAATCTAATTTTAGCCAGCTGGTCAAAGCATAAGTTCCAAGAGCTTTGAGCAAAACACTTCCGGCCACCATCGTACAAAACTTTGACAACTGCGGACCAATTGGCAATTGATCGGATTGCTTTTCTTTGAAAGACCAATAGCGGTTTAAAGAAAAATTGAGCACGGCACCAATTGTTCCACTGATGATAATGGAAATGGGATAATGGATGTGCAACAGTTCGGTGCAGGCAATCATCACAATATAATCCAAAATTCCGCCCAAAAAAGCAGACGTTTGCGCTTTTGCAAAAGTGAAGATGGATTTACTCATCCGGCAGCTGTTTCTTTTTCAAGGCCAATTCTGCTTTATCACGGTTGTCTCCTAATCTCAGCAGGTTTCGGGTATCTATGCAATTGATAGTAAATAGCGCAAGGCACATTGCAATGGCAAAAAATTGGATCGAATCTTTAAAAATTACTTCTGCAACCAACACCAGCGCAATGATGATGCGAATTTCTGTAGGCCCAAGCAAACCGGCATCAATGGTATAATTATCCGTGATTTTGTAGCGGATTTGCGAAATGATCATCGCCCATCCGTATAAAACCACGAACAGAAAAGCCGCAATTTCAAGTTCTTCTTTGGCATAAACCACATAGCCCAAACCGATAAAAACGGTTGCAATCCAATCCATAATAATATCCAAAGCAAAGCCATACCATTTGCGCGGGATATTGCGGTAATAAGCAATCCGGCCATCAAGAGAATCGCCAAACCAATTGATTGCCAAGCCGATAACACCGAGCAAAAGATAAGTCCGATCTATATAAGTAGCCAGTAAAAAACCGACAAAAACAAGTAAACTTCCCAAAAAACCAATAAAAGTGAGGTTGTTGGAAGTAATAAACAAAGGCGTTTTTTTCACTAAAAACGCAAGCGACTGCTGCTCGTAAGTTTTTAAAAAATTGGTTCTTTTTCTATCCTGAAAGAGTTTTTTGTTTTGATCAGCTTCAACTTTGGGCCTCAAAACTTCTTCCTGCTGTATTATATTACTTACCATATATTATTACCAAGCCTCATTTCTGTTAACAAACAAATATGCTGGTTATAGTTTATCGAAGAAAAACTATAAATTAAGTTTTACACTTGGACGTTAATTGTAATTAATTTAACTTTCTTATTAGATTCTCCCGATATGTTTGACCTATTACTAAATCAGTATTGTTAACTTTTACAATGTTACCTTCTATAAATTGAATAAAAAATATGTTTACTATACTTGAACGATGGATTCGAACAAAAACTGAAGCAGGCAAAAGTGATTCTAATTTCCCTAAAGTCATGTAAGTAACATAAGTTTGATGGGTGGTATGTACCTTGAGATAATCACCAAGTCCTTCTATATGTACAATTGACGAAAGATCAATTTTCACTAAACGTTTATCAACTTTTAAAAATATACAGGATAGGTTTAAAGTTTGCTGTTGTACAAGTTCCAGCAGATCTTTGTTCAGTCCAACTCTTTGAACAGCTTTTAAAAACCTTTCAAATGTTACCGGTTTTACCAAATAATCTATTACATCTATTTCAAAAGCATCCACCGCATATTCTGTGTAAGCTGTTATGAATATTACTTTAGGGGCTATTTTTAAGGATTTGATAAAGTTTAAACCTGTTATGCCAGGCATTTCAATATCGATAAAAATAACATCAATTTGATACTGATGCAAAGCCGTAAAAGCTTCAATGGCGGTTTGATAACTTCCCAAACATTTTAAATCCGTTAATTGATCTACATAAGATGTTATTAATTGCCTTGCAAGCGGTTCATCATCAACTACAATACAATTAATCATTTATTTAAGTAATTGGAGGATTAAAGTTACAGTAAAACTACCATTTTCATTATAAATAATTAACTCATGCTTATTTGGATAAAGCAATTCAAGCCGCTTTTTCACATTTATTAAACCGATACCACTTCGTAATTTATCATAAGTTTCATTTGTTGCGTTTTTTGGGTTAGAGGTTTGAAAAATTAATTCATCGTTATCAACCGTTAATACCAACTTAACCCATTTGTTCAGAATATCCTTGTGCAAAGAATGCTTAAAAGTGTTTTCAATCAGCGGCAAAAGCAGTAAAGGTTCAATTTCAATACTGTTTATGTCTCCTTGTATTGAAAAGTCGATAATGTCAGTTTCCTGATGGCGCAAATTTTCTAAACTGATATAACTGTTTACAAAATCAATTTCCTGCTTTAAAGGCACTCTTTCATTGCGCGTATCATAAAGTACATAACGCATAATACTTGATAGGTCATTGATCATCTGTGGTGTTTTTGGAGAACCTTGTACACTAAGCGAATACATGTTATTAAGCGTATTGAAAAAGAAGTGCGGCTGAACTTGCGACTTTAAATGGTTTAGCTCAAGCTTTAACTTCTCTGTTTCCAATGTATATAAATTGTGCTGATTTTTAAACAAAAGCTTTACGATATATAATGAGCTTGCGGCCAATAAAACGAGGCAGGTATAACCAATGTCTGTATTAAAATAACCTTTTGTAAAATCTTCTGAATGGGCACCTTTAATATTATCACGGTAACCTTGCGGTATAAAAGGCATTGCAATTACAGCTAATATCCCTAACCGCTCATTCAAATCATACAACATCAAATAAATAGGGGAAAGAATAGCCAATAATAAATAACGCTTTTTACCTACTGTGTATGGAAGATAAACACGATAGAACAACATGATTACAGGTAATTGTAAAATATTGATTACAACATAGCTGAATGAAAATGAAATTTTACTTAATGGCCAAGTTTGAAGACCGACGCCAAAGGGGCTTAAAATACCGATAACAACTAAATAAAAAATTTCTGCAACCAGGCTTTTCTGTTTATAATTAAGTGATGAAAATGAAAAAGACATGGTTCAAATTACATAATTCTTTAATAACTGAATACAATTTTCGACGAACAATAGATTTTACACGTTGAATTTCTTAGGGTTCTGTTAAACGTGCAAATCAATAAGTTCATCTAATTTATTTACGAATTTCAATTGCTGAATGCATCTTTGCTATTTGAATTACTTATACAATTTTTATTAACGTATTATCTATGCAACATAAAAACTTTCTGAAAACATTTTTTACAAGCTTGATTTTGTTATGCTTTGCTTGCAATCTTTTCGGTCAAACAAGAAATCAAAAAATTGAGATTTTTACTAAAGTATGGGGATTTTTAAAATATCACCATCCGGCTGTTACTTTAGGAAAAATGGATTGGGATTCAATTTATGTTAATAAGCTTCCTGAAATTGAAAAGACTACAACTGATATAGAGCTTAACAAACAATTGTTAGCCATCATTGACAATCTTGGTACAATACAAAAAACGCAGCCAGTTGCTCTTCCGGATTCATTATTTAATGCCAATCATAATTTAAATTGGATAAAAGAATCTAACTTACTTAGTCTTAAACTCAAAAACAGGTTAAATGAAATTTACAAGTATCGCAACCAGAGTGAGAACAAATATATAAAGTTAAAATATTCGACTGCGGATTATGACGGTGAAAAGAAATATGAAAACATGCAATTCCCGGATCAAAATTATCGCTTACTTTTTTTAGCCAGGTTTTGGAATGCCATAAATTATTTTGCCCCTTATAAATATCTCATTGGCGAAGATTGGAACACTGTACTAAGTAGGTTTATTCCTAAAATGCTAAGTGCAAATAATACTGTAGCTTATTATAAAACATTGCTTCAACTTGCTGTATCACTTCACGATGGGCATTCGCAATTAACAATTACTGGTGATGACCGCCCAATTACAAATATGGTTTTTGGTAAATATACAGCACCGGTTTTTATTGATATTATAAATAAAACAGTTGTTATAAGAAAGTTAGGGAACGATACCTTGTGTCGTGAAGCAGGCGTTAATAAAAGTGATATTATTTTAGCTATAGATAATGAACCAGTAATTCAGAGAATGAACCGGCTTAAACAATATATTTCAGCTTCTAATGATGAAAGGCGTGATTACGATTTATCAACAAAATTATTTAATACCAATAGCCAATATCAAAGATTGAAAATTAAGCGGGGCAATAGAATTTTTACGGTTAATGTAAAATGTATATTAACCGCTGCACGTTATTGGGTAGATTTATTCAATTATATTATTGATGAACAAGGTTATAAACCAATAGGTAATTCCATAGCGTATATTTACGCTTCCAGTATTTTGGAAGCCAATGTAGATAAAATGAAGTCTCTTATAAAAAGCAAAAAGGCTGTTATATTTGATGTAAGGAACTATCCTAATAGTGATACTTTTTACAACATATTTGATATTTTTTTACCTAAACCAAAAGCAATAGATATAGAATTACAAATATTAACTGATAACCCGGGATATTTTAATTGGATAAAAGTACCCAAAATTGGAAACATCAACCCGAATACTTATCAAGGCAAAGTAATCATATTAGTTGATGAAAGAACCCAAAGCCAGGGAGAATACTCGGCTATGGCTTTACAAACGATACCTAATTCAGTAACTATTGGTAGCCGAACGGCAGGTGGTGATGGAGTAGTAACTTACGTGCCTATGGGCGACAAATTAAATATTTCCTACTCTGGCTACGGCGTATACTATCCCAATAAAGCACAAACACAACGCGTAGGTGTTAAGATTGATATACCTGTTAAAAAGACCGTTGAAAGTGTTATTAAAAATCAAGACCTTATTTTGCAAGAAGCTTTGAAATATTTGAAAGAAAAGGGAATTGATTAAGCAATAATAATCAAACCTTAACTCCTTTAACCATCCGATCTTTCCCACTTAAATCCTTGCGCAGTTCTACACCTGTAAATTTATGTTCGATTAATAAATCAGCTACCTGCTTTCCATATTTTTCATTGACCTCGAAAAACAACAACCCATTTTTTTCAAGGGTAAAAGAAGCATATTCAGCTATGGCACGATAAAATAAAAGCGGATCATTTTCGGGCACAAACAAAGCCTGATATGGTTCAAAATCAAGTACATTTGCCTGCATCAGCTTTTGCTCCAAAGGCAGAACATAAGGCGGATTGCTGACGATGATAGAATAAGGCAATGCTTCTTTTACCGGCATAAAACTGAATATGTCCTGCTGAAAAAAATGTACTTTAACATCATTTAACGAAGCATTTTTTTCAGCAGTTTGCAATGCTTCCGTAGAAATATCCAAACCGAAAACTTCCGCTTCCGTCCAATTTTTTTTGACCGCAATGGGGATGCAGCCGCTTCCCGTACCAATATCTAATATTCTTATTGCCTTTTCCCCTTCGCCTTTTACCTCTAACTTTTCACTTTTAAACCTTTTACCTTTCGCCTTTTCCTCCAAAACCCAGCTTACCAACTCTTCGGTTTCCGGCCGGGGAATTAAAACTGCTGGGTTGACTTCAAACTTCAACCCAAAAAAATCTGCTTCGCCCAAAACATATTGTATGGGCATTCCGGTTTTCAGTTTTTGTGCCGATAAAAGAAGCATCTGATATTGCGGCTCAGAAAGTTCTTTTTCCGGAAAAATATGCTGCTGTGTTCTGGACATTCCGGTGATGAAATTCAGGGTCAAAAATTGGATTTCCGGCAATTCCTCCGCAGAAAACAAATCTTTGATTTTTTCTTTGAGCCACAAACGCGCTTCGCCAACAGTTTTCATCCGGCAAAGAACGGAAAAAGCTACTTTTGCAACATGGATCACGAAAAATACATGCGCCGCTGTTTGGAACTGGCCGCTTTGGGTGCTGGTTTTGTTAGCCCAAACCCGATGGTTGGTGCCGTGATTGTGCATCAGGATAAAATTATTGGTGAAGGTTATCACCAAAAATACGGGCAGCCGCATGCGGAAGTGAATGCTGTAAATTCGGTTTTTGCCAGAAATACTAATGCTGAAGAATTGCTGCGAGAAGCTACAATTTACGTTTCGCTGGAACCTTGTGCGCACTTTGGGAAAACGCCGCCTTGTGCTGATCTGATCATCAAACATCAAATCCCGAAAGTGGTGGTTGGCTGCCGCGACCCGTTTGTGCAGGTGGATGGAAAAGGAATCGAAAAACTGCGAAGTGCCGGAATTGAGGTAGTTGTAAACGTGCTGGAAGCGGAATGCAAGGAACTGAACAAACGTTTTTTTACACGAGTGTTGAAGCAGCGGCCGTACATCATCTTGAAATGGGCTGAAACCCAAGATCATTTTTTTGCGCCGGAAGATGGCCGTAAAAAATGGATTTCGGATTCGCTTTCCAAAAAATTGGTGCATCAGTGGCGCAGTGAAGAAGATGCGGTTTTGGTTGGAAAAAATACGGCAATGGCTGATAATCCGCAACTAAATAACCGCTATCAGCCGGAAGCCAAACAACCGAAACGGGTGGTTTTAGACCGGAGATTGGAACTAAGCCAGGATTTGCATTTGTTTGATCAAGCTGTAGAAACTTTGGTTTTTAATGAGGTAAAAACAGCATTGCAAGGCAATCTCAAATACATCAGCCTGGAAGATTTTGATCTGTTTTTGCCGCAATACATTCTGTTTCAGCTGTATTTGCAGGACATTCAGTCGGTAATTATTGAAGGTGGGGCCAAAACTTTACAACTATTTATTGATGCTGATTTGTGGGACGAAGCAAGGATTTTTACCAGCAAAACCCGTTGGGGAAAAGGGATTAAAGCGCCGGAAATCATCGGTGGATCAGCAAGTAATTTGATTTGCGGGGAAGATATACTGACAGTTTTATATCGCACAAAAAAGCCTTGATCAAATATTAACCAAGGCTTTTTTTCATTAAAGTTATTTACCCAAAACTTCTGCTTCGGGCACGTCGCCTTTTCGGTGAAGAATGGAATGTTTAGTTGGTTTTTCTTCGTCGCCAAGCAAAATACCCCAAGGTTGTAAAGATTCTATCCGGTCGAAAATTATTTTAAACATCGCAATAATCGGGATGGATAAAAACATGCCGGGTATTCCCCAAAGCATTTCGCCGATGATTACACCCAAAATTGTAACCAAAGCGTTTATTTTCACTTTAGAACCTACAATCAGAGGTAATAAAACGTTGCTGTCTATCAGGTGCATGGCTAAAATAGTTACTAAAACCAGGATGACTTTGCCAATTGCTGCCGTACTGAAAGTGATTAGCACGCTTAATAAAAGGGCCGTAAAAATACCGATGTATGGAATAATATTGAACAATCCGGTTATTAAACCAAGCAAAAATGCATATTTAATACCACCAATCAGGAAAACGGTGCAAACAATTGTTGCCACGATAGCCATTTCTAAAACTAGCCCTGTAATATATTTCCGTATGATATATTGGATGCGTTCTACTACATCAAAAACAGCTTGTGAGTTTTCTTCTTTAAAAACAGCAACCAGAAATTTCATCAATAGTCTGCGATAAACCAATAAAAAGAAGGTATCAATCAGCATAAAAATAAGAAACAACAGGAGGGAAGACAAGGAAAGCACTGTTGAACCGATTGCTGCTGTGCTGCCATCCAAAATTTTTGAAGTGGCAGAATGCACATAATTCATTTGCTTATTAGCATTGATATTATAATGATCCGCAATCCAATCTTGTAATTTACCGAAAGAAGTGATTACCTGATCGCGTAATTGCGGCCAGTCGCTTGCCAAATTACTGATTTGAGAACCGATTAAATAAATTACTCCGCCCACTACGGCAATCAATAATATTACAGAAAGTCCGCTGGCTGCACCTCTGGGCAAATGGGCTTTATTTTCAAAAAACTTGGCTACCGGCAGCAGCATAATGGAAAACAACATGGCAAAAATTAGTGGAGAAAGTATCTCTTTACCATGAATAATCAGGAAGCCAAGTGCAATCATGCTGACGAGCACCATTGCCAATTTGGTATAAAAAGGAGGTACGGATTTTAAAGCCATAGATTTAAAAAATGAATATTGGTAGCATAACTCAATACCTACTTTAATGTTTCTGCTAGTTACAAATTGTTGTTTTTGAAGAAATTAAGCCAAAAAAATCCTGAATAAAATAAAAAAGAAGTACGGCATTTGCCATACTTCTTTTATCAGGGTAAAACTTGTTTCGTTTATTTTTGCATCACCATTACACCGTTCATCATCAGCGTATTGCCGCCGCCGGCAACAATGTTGTACACTTTTTGCAGGCCACCCGGCTTTTCAGATTTTTCTAAAACCGTGTAAGTTTCGTAAGCTTTTTTGGCTTCATTGTAACATAAAACCTGTTCACCGATCTCGGTTTCACCGATTTTTTTCAAGCCGGATTTGGTTGTCATCGGATGGTTTGGTGTGGCTTCCAAAACTTTTGCAGAAAGCCTAATGCTGTTTTTATCGGTACTTTTTTCTTCCGCAGCCACTAAAACCAAACGTGTTAAAGCATAATTTTTGGCTTCATGAACGGACAGTGCTTTCACATCAACTACAGTTGTTTGTTTTGTTTTTGGATTGACAGACAAAACCTGATCACCCGGTTTTACAGTTGCCAGCATTTTTTGTGTACCGTTTGCCATCGTCACCAAATCTGTTCCCGGAAAGCAAATATCGCTGCCATAAGTTCCGGATTCATCTTTCATGTTTTTGCCGCCGTTAATGTTTTTATAAACCTGGTAAGAAAACTCACGCGAAAGCACATAAGACAATTTCAGCACAAAGTTTTTTTCTTCTTTATCAATGCTGTGGATATCTTCAAAATAACGTTCCCAAACTTTACCGTCCGCCGTTTGGTTTGGCAGCAAAGCTTGATAACGTTTGCCTTTTTCGTTGGTATAAAAAATCATCAAACCCAATTGCTGCAAACCTTCTTTGGCCATCAAATTATACAGGTCCATACGTTTTTTTAAACCGTCATCACCCGTAATAAAATATGGTTTCGGGCGATAACGGTCTAAAATATAAGCATTCTCAAACTTGACATACGTCTCGTTATCAGGATCTTTTACAATAAAAGTTTTGGCTTTTACATATTCATCCATCGTGATTGGCCGCGGGTTGACTGCCTGAGAAAAACAAGGATAAAAGAAGCATAACGCCCCAGCCAGCAATAATAATCTGCGCATATTTTAAATCAGAAGTTTTAGGATAATTGTTTAAAGGCATCTGCAAAAGCCTGCATTTCGTCCATGCGGCCAATGCTTACGCGGCACCAGTCTTTGTCGTTAAATTTCCAAAACCGCACGCCAACGCTGCGCTTCATCATTTCGGATGCGAATTTCTGACCGTCCATTTTCAGCTGGAACATCACAAAATTGGTGGAAGACGGAATGTAATCGTAACCTTCTTTTTTCAAAGTATCGTACAAAAACTTTTTGGATGCCAAGGTTTTGGCCAATGCATCATCCAAAAACTCACGGTCTTGATAACTGGCAATGGCAGCCTGCAAAGTTGTAGCCGAAATCGACATGGAACCCTGCGTGTATTTGGATAGTGTTTTCAACATTTCTGGTTGGGCAACAATGTAACCGATACGCAAACCGGCAAAGCCATAAAGCTTTGAAAATGTGCGTGCTACAATTACGTTTTGCATATTTTTAATGGCACTGATCATTGTTACCGCCTGCGGGTTTGGCAGGTAATCAATATAGGCTTCATCTACAAAAACAGGTACTTTTTTAGAAACACGCTCACAAAAAGCTTTCAGTTTTGCGGTATCCAAAACTGTTGCCGTTGGGTTGTTGGGATTGCAAACGTAAACCAGGCTTGTGCTGCCATCAACTGCTTTTTCCATTGCATCCAAATCCAATTTGTAATCAGCTGTAAGCGGCACGTGCACAATTTTGCCACCAACTTCAGCTGCTTTTTTGGGCAGGTCATCATAACTCGGATCAGCAGTAACGATAGAAGCACCGTTTTTGCTGAAATGAATTGCAGCAGCCAGCAACAAAGGCGATGAACCGGCATCCAGGAAAATATTTTCTTTTTTAACACCTTCAAAAGCAGCAATCTGGTCAATCAGCTGCCCGTAATACATAAACGGATATTGATAACTGGTATCCATGGCCGCTTCAATTGCTTTTTTAGCTTTTGCAGATGGGCCAAATGGATTTTCGTTTGCCAGTAACCTTGCTTTTAAAACACCAACGTTTGGTGGTGCTAAAGCCATCAGTTCTTCTTCGGGAACAGTGAAGCTTCTTTTCACGCCGAAGATGGTAGATTTGGCGATGGGTTTTGCCAAAAGGCCGGAAACAGAATTAGAGAAAAAAGTGATACCGCCTGCCATTAATGCGCTGGATTTGATCCAGTTACGTCTGTTGAGCTGATTTGCCATGATGCTGTTTTTATGAGGTAAAAATTGATTAACTATTGATTAACTTTTAGAGTTCGTTGTGGGATAAGCAATCCGCTGATCGGTTGTACGCGCATGGATTGCTGCTACCGTACTCCTGGCAGATTCAAATGCACCAGCCATCCAAGCGTTTAAATACGTCAAATGTTCTCCGGCAAAATAAACCTGCTTTTCTGGTTTCAGCAGCGGCTCGTAAACGGTTTTCCGTTGGTCGCCGGTATAAACCGCCCAGCCGCCTTCATTGTATTTTACTTTGTGCCAGCTTACCGAAAAAGATTTCTCAAACGCTGCCGGGTATTGCGGATGAATTAAAGCACCTTTTGTCAGGGCCAGTTTTTCGCGTTCGCTGATGGACAGATCACCAACCAACTTCGCTTTATCGTTAAAATTATAATAGCCTAACAAAATACCTTTTTTACCGAGGTAATTATTGTTTGGATAAAAAATCTGTGTCAACTCATTGTTAGTGTGGGTTATACCACCATAAACCATTTCGTCTTCTTCCCAAAAACGTCGCTTAAACTGCAAACCAATTTTGCCGGTTTTGATGTAAGTGGCATAATCGATGGCGCGGCTCACATCCGAAGAAAAATTATTGCTGACGTTGCTAAGAACCGGCAGCGGCAATGTACAAACGCAGAAATCACCCGTAATTTCTTTGGCTCCCTGCTGATCTTTATAGGTTATTTTTACACCTTCTGCCAGGTTTTGTATCGAGGAAACTTCTGCATTCAGTTTCAGCATCGGGCTTACTTTTTGATATAAAGCCTGTGCAATTTTGTCCATTCCGCCAACTGCTTGAAACATAGTTGTTTGCAGTTCATAAACGTATTGCGAAACGTTATAAAAATCCGGGTCCATCAAACCAGATTGCAACATTTCCTGCAATTTGTAAGCATCAGCTACTTTTCCGGAGAGCAAACCTGCGCCCGGCGAATCCGTGTAACCTCTCCTATCCGACGCTTTGTACAATTTATCAACATCTAAACCGCCTTCGGCACGCAGATATTCAATGATTTTTTCGGTATCTTCTTTGGTCAGGTTTGAATCTAATTGTCCGTGGTCAATCGCTTTCACCAGCATTTCGCTCATGTAACCGCGCACATCATTTTGGATTTCCCTGATCCTTACTTTTTTGTTGGATAATGGCCCTTTTCCCTCCGAAAAATAATAAGCAGCTTCGTTTACATTGTTATAAACTTCCAGCGGAACGCCCAGTTCTTTACAATAATGCAGCGTTAGTTTATGGTGATGCGGAATGCGCGACGGACCGGCGTTGAAATACAAATCGGAATCAAAACCAGCTATTTGCTGCGGCAAACCAATTTCGTTGTTGATACTGCCGTTGCGAATGCTCCAGCAGCGGCCACCAGCACGTTCGCGGGCTTCCAAAATGGTGCAATTGTAACCGAGTTTTGCCAATTCATAAGCTGTTGTCATTCCGGCCAGGCCGCCACCCAAAATAATCACTTTTTTGCCTGCACCGCTTCCTTCCAAATTAAAAGCGTGTGCCGGGGCAGCTTTCAACATGCCTAAAGCCAGCAAAGCCGGATAGGCACCGCCGGCAAGCATGGCTCCTTTGCTTAAAAAATCTCTTCTTGAAACTGATTTCAAACCAATCTGATTGATAGAATGATAAATTAATTCCTTAAAGGTAAATTTTTACAAGTTTAATTGCAATTAATTGTGAGAAATTAGCATGATAGGAATTTTAGTATAAAAAAAGTATTGATTTTTCAGTTTAAACCAACAATAACTACTTTATCGCACCAATTCATTAAACTTATCCTTACCGCCAGCATTTCCGTGCCCAAAAACAGCCAACTGAAAGGGCAAAAAAGAAAGTTTTTTTAAAGTTTCCTGGTTTATTTTTAGTGATTGATAAGCAAAAGCAGGTTTTAAGCCACTGATATTTTCGGCACAATCGGCAGCAAATAGCAATGCTTCTTTTATCGGGTAAAAAAGAGCGATCTGTTCGGATGTATGGCCGGGCGCATTGATAACTTGCAAACCGCTTTCGTCCGGAACCCAATCGCCTTCCTGTACTGTTTTTATGGGTGAGTTTATTGGGTTAATATGTAGAAACAGAAATTTGATCAATCCAAACAGTGTGATCAACCGCAGTAAAAACTTTAAAAAATTAGATTCCGGCCTAAATGCTATTCCTTTCCGAACCATTTCGGCGCAAAGCGAAGAAGCATAAACCTGCGCATTTACAGCTTCTAAAATTGCAGCCAAACTTCCCGAATGATCATAATGCGCATGGGTAAGAATGATGTATTTTAAATCTACCGACTGCTTTCCAATTCGCCTGATTCCTTCAAAAATCAAACCTTTACTGCCTTTCGGGCCGGTATCGATCAATAGTAATCCCGAAGGATGATCAATCAAAAACACATTTACAATCGGGAGCGTAAGCTGAAAAACGTTTTCGGTTATTTTGGATATTTGCATCAGCCTAAAGCTAATTTCCTTCCGCTAGCTTTTTTATCTCCACCAAAATTGGGTTCCAGCCTTCGCCGTTATTATATGTGTCGTTGTACCTTTTTTCTCCTTCGGCCGCAGTTTCAAAGCCATCCTGGGTAACAATTAAAGTAGTTTGCGGACCATTCGGAAGGAGTTCATAAGTTACGTTCAGATAGTTTTCAGGAATATCCGGATAAGCGGCAAAGGGATCAATCACTGTATATTTCAGTAATTTCTCCGGTTCGATCACCAGGATTTTCCCTTTCACAAAAACCATTTCCCGGCCTTCGTGCTGTCCTCGCCAAAGCAGATCATCGCCCACGTTCCAATCAGAAACGGTTTCGCAGCCAAACATGTAAACTTTTGTTTTTTCAGGATTGATGAGCGCGTCCCAAACCACTGAAACCGGCGCGCTGATAGCGATTGAACTTTTTACAACTTGTGCCATTTTTTACTGCTTAGCTTAAGTTAATTCTGATTTTGGGTCGGTAAAAGAAGCATTAGTTTACTTGATCCAGCCGTTGCTGATCATCCAGTTTTTGCAACGATCCATCCAATTATCCGGAGTCGATTTATTGTCCAGCCCAAAACCGTGGCCACCTTTCGGGTAGATAATCATCTCGGCCGGAACTTTGTTTTTCAGCAAAGCCTGGTAATAATACAAACTGTTTTTCACATCAACCGTGTTATCATCTTCCGCATGAACCAGCATGGTGGGCGGCGTGTTCGGC
>CAXSBZ010000053.1:0-18325 GCA_964236465.1 uncultured Sphingobacteriaceae bacterium
CAGTATAAGTTGGGTGCGCATGTGAAATGCGGGCAACATCCTCGGCAGAAGCACGGAATTCCATTGCTACAACCGCTTCAGCAATCACGTCCGCAGCGCGCGGGCCAATCATGTGTACGCCCAAAATTTCATCTGTTTCTGCATCGGCCAAAACCTTGGCAAAACCATCCGTATCCATACTGGCGCGCGAACGGCCGCTGGCCTTGAACGGGAAGGAGCCGGATTTATATTTCACACCTTTTTCTTTCAACTGCTCTTCGCTGTAGCCAACCGTTGCCACTTCCGGCCAGGTATAAACCACACCTGGAATCAAGTTGTAGTTGATGTGCGGTTTTTGTCCGGAAATAACTTCGGCTACATAAGTGCCTTCATCTTCGGCTTTGTGGGCCAACATCGCGCCTTTTATCACATCACCGATGGCATAAACGCCCGGAACTGAGGTTTCTAAATGCTCATTTACCGGGATTTTTTTGCCGCGGGGTTCCAGCTCGATGCCTAATTTCTCCAAACCCAAACCTTCGGTATAAGCGGTGCGGCCAACGGCAACCAGGCAGTAATCGCCTTTCAGTTCAATTTTATCGCCTTTCGGGCTATCGGCAATCACCGTAACTTCATCGCCGTTCACTACCGCGCTGGTTACTTTATGACCGAGGTAAAACGTCATGCCTTGTTTTTGCAGCACTTTTTGCAGCTCTTTTCCCAATGAACGGTCCAGCGTGTTCACGATAATATCGGTAAACTCCACCACCGAAACTTTGGCACCCAAACGCGCATAAACAGAACCTAATTCCAAGCCGATCACGCCGCCGCCGATCAGGATCATGTGTTTCGGAATTTCCGGCAGGTTCAATGCTTCAGTAGAAGTAACGATCCGCTTTTTGTCCATCTCGATAAAAGGCAGCAAAGCCGGTTTGGAACCGGTAGCGATGATGATATTTTTAGCCGTAATATTTTCTTCAGAACCATCTTCCTTTTTGACGTTGATGGTGTTTTTATCTACAAAAGAACCCCAGCCCTGATAAGAAGTGATTTTATTTTTTTTGAACAAAAACGCAATGCCGCCGGTAGTTTGCTCTACCACTTCGTTTTTCCGTTTGATCATTTGTGCCAAATCAGGCCGCAAATTTTCGATATGGATGCCATGCGCTTCAAAAGTATGTGCGGCATTAAAAAAATGTTCGGTAGAATCCAGCAAAGCTTTGGACGGAATGCAGCCTACATTTAAGCAAGTACCGCCAAAAGTCGAATATTTTTCGATACAGGCCGTTTTTAAACCAAGCTGTGCGCAACGAATTGCCGCCACATAACCGCCAGGGCCTGAACCAATAACAATTACATCATATTCCATAGAAGGTTTATTTTTTAAGAAAGCCCAAATTTAAGGATTTAAACGCTAAAGGAATGTCAAAATCTATAATTTCAGGCTTTGTTTTGAAGGGAGAATTAGAATTGCTAATTTTTACCCGAAGCAAAAATAATAACGGGGAAGTGCTTGTTTCTGTCGATCAAAACCATCAGCCTAAAGTGGGCGATTTGTTAAAAATTGTGGTTTATTTAAAAGCCGACCGAGATTACGAGTATGTGCATTTGAAAGACATGCGGCCATCAGGAACGGAGCCGGTGGATATTTTGTCGGGCTACAAATACCAGGGCGACTTGTATTATTATCAGGCAACAAAAGACGTGGCCACCAATTTTTTTATCAGTTATCTGCCCAAAGGAAATTATGTTTTTGAGTATGGTTTGCGGGTTGCGCAGCCAGGCAATTTTTCTACCTGCATCAGTTCGGTGCAATGTATATATGCGCCGGAGTTTGGAGCGAATTCAGAAGGAAAACGGATAAGCTTAATCAAATAACTGCTCGAAAATGTAATTCCCGCTGTAACCTTTTCACAATTTTAGCATCTACAGATTAAATTGTAAAATGGTGATTGTTTTGCCTTTTTCAATTTACAATCCAAAAAAACTAAAGTAATAGTTAAAGTTTGTTAAATAAGAAAAATTTAGCTTTTCATCTGTTACCTTGCTTTATAAATCAACGCCTCAATCTGCTTATATGCTTAAACATTTACTTTTGATGGGATGCTTCTTTTACTGCATCAATTTTGCTTCGGCACAAAACAAAACCATTTCTATTATTGGTACGGTTACAGATTCTGCTAAGCAAACGCCGTTGGGTTATGTAACTATTTTGTTAAAAAATGCAAGCGGAAAAGCCGTTAAAAGTACGCTGACCAAGGATGACGGTTCATTTCAACTGTTAAATGTTAATCCTGCTGCTTATGAGTTAAATATTGCTTATATCGGTTATGCCACCAAAATTATACCGGTAAAAGAAGCATCGGCAAAAATTGATCTGGGCAGAATAAAACTTGCTGCATCCAGTAATCAGCTTAAAGAGGTTTCTGTTGTGGCTGCAAAACCGATTGTAAAACGGGAAGTTGACCGCATTGCTTATGATGTACAGGCTGATCCGGAAAATACGGTTTTAACTGCTTTAGATATGTTGCGCAAAGTGCCGATGCTTTCGGTAGATGCGCAGGACAATATCAAACTAAAAGGCAGCGGCAATTATAAAATCTTGATCAATAATAAGGAATCATCGCTGATAGCCAAAAATCCTTCCGATGTTTTTAAAGCGATGCCGGCTGCCAATATTGAACGGATAGAAGTGATTACGACGCCGCCTGCCAGATATGATGCGGAAGGTTTGGCCGGAATTATCAACATCATCACTAAAAAAAATGCTGACCAGGGTTATAATGGCAGCATCAACGTCCGCGAAAATTTTACTTACGGTCCGGGCGTTAATTTGAACGGGACTTTGAAAAAAGGCAAGTTTGGCGTATCGGCTTATGCCGGGATCGGTGATCAGGTAAACCGCAGCAATCCGTATGACAATACACAAACTTTTACAAAAGATAATTCTGTCCTCAGCCAAAACGGCAGCAATACCAACGGCGGTTATTACAGTTACGGCAACGCAGAACTGAGTTATGAAATTGATACTTTGAACCTGCTGACGGCTTCGTTGGACTTGAATAAAGGGAAGTTTAAGCAAGCGAGCGATCAGGTTACCGCGCAGCGCAATGGTGAAGGTTTGTTGTCGCAATCCTATCATGTAATTAATAACGGCCAAAACGGATGGACAGGTGTGGATGCCGGCTTAAATTATCAGTTGGGTTTTGCCAGGAAAAAAGACCGGCTGCTGACCTTATCCTACAAGTTTTCGCATTCGCCGAACACGCAGTTTAATGATGTGAATATCTCTGACGTGATTAACTATTTGTTGCCCAATTATCAGCAGCATAATGTTTCGGGAAGTAACGTGCATACTTTTCAATTGGATTATGTTCATCCGCTTAAAAAACTCAATATTGAAGCCGGCGGAAAAGTTATTTTGAGAGATAATTTTAGTGATTTCAACAGTGAAAACCTGAACAGCAGTACTGGTTTGTACGAAAATAACCCAGCACAAACCAACAATTTTACTTATCAGCAAAACGTTTACAGCTTGTACAATTCGTATCAGTTAAAGCTCACAAAATGGACGGCCAAAGCCGGTTTGCGCCTGGAACACACCAATATCAATGCTGATTTTACTTCGGTTGGAAGTGCCGCCAAGCAGGATTATAATAATTTGATCCCATCAATCTCCCTCCAAAGAAGCTTTAAAACCAGCAGTATCAATTTTGGCTTTACGCAGCGCATCCAGCGGCCGGGAATTTGGCAGTTAAACCCTTTTGTAGATTTATCCAACCCAAAATTTATCAGCACCGGTAACCCCCATTTGAAGCCGGAATTAAATAATTCTTTCGAGCTTACTTACAACAATTTTTCCAAAGGTTCTATCAATGTTGGCTTGAGTTATGCTTTTTCAAATAATTCAATCCAAAACGTAGCCAGTATTTTAACACAAACCAATGCGCTGGGCAAAACGGATACAACTACGCTAAGCACTTATCAAAACTTGGGCACTAATAAAAGCATCGGTATCAATACGAGTGCAAATTATACCTTTTTTAAAAAGCTGTCTTTTAGTTTGAATGCAGAACTCCGTCAGGTTTTTTTGGAAGGATCTTACAACGGGCAATTGTATAAAAATAACGGCCTGACCGGCAATTCCTCCGCCAATTTGGGTTATAAGTTTGATAACGGTTATCGTTTAGGTTTTGATGCCGGTTTTTACAGTGGCGATGTGCTTTTGCAAGGAAAAACTTCGCATTATATTTACACTTCTTACAGTGCCTCCAAAGAGTTGTTTAAAAAGAAACTAACGGTTTCGTTTGCGACCAGTAATCCGTACAAGAAATTCTTTATTTTTAATCAATTCAACCACACACCTGATTACAGCCAGTTGGCACATTATTACAACCGCTATCGTTTCTTCAACATTAGCTTGAATTATAAATTTGGCAAGCTGGAAGGCAACATCAAAAAGAATGCGCATGGCATCAACAACGATGATACCAAAAGTAGTGGTAAAAGCAGTGGCGGTAATTAATTTCACCACATGAATATTTACGGTATCAAAAACTGCAACACGGTAAAAAAAGCGTTGGATTGGTTGCAATCAAACCACATCAATTTTGAGTTTCATGATTTTAAAAAGGAAGGCGTTTCTGCGGAGAAATTGCAGGAATGGAGCAGCAAAGTCGGCTACGAAAAACTGCTGAACAAACAAGGTTTGACTTGGAAACAATTGGATCCAAAAATCAAAGCAACTATAATTAACGAAAAAGAAGCACTCCAACTTTTGCATGATAAAAACAGCATGATCAAAAGGCCGGTTTTGGAGTTTCAAGGCCAATTGGTTTTGGGTTTTGAGGAAAAGCAATACCGAATGCTGTTTTTATCGGGCAAAAATTAGTGCCGTTTTCATTTCTTCAACTGCTTTTGGTAACAATCGGCTTACTTCTGGTTGGTTTAACAGTTTTTTGCTTTATTATGCCTTAATTAGCTATCCAGAAAATCAACCAACTAAATGAAACTGAAATTTTTACCTGCTTTTGTCCTTGGCCTGCTGTTTTTTGCCGATCCGGCTTCGGCGCAAACAACGCCACCGGCAACAACTCCTGTAGCCGCAGAACGTGCAACTCCGCCAAGAAGGCCTGAACATGCGCCAGAACCAACTATCCAAACCAATTACAATTACCACGATGCTTTTGCGCTGTTTTATTATACGAAAAACGGCAACGAATACCGTTCGGCAGGCGGCCAGCCCGGCCCGAAATACTGGCAAAATCGCGCTGATTATCAGCTTTCTGCTTCATTAAACGACCAAACGAATGAGATTACCGGAACGGAAATCCTAACTTATACCAACAACAGCCCGGACAAATTAGGTTTCCTGTGGATGCAGTTGGACCAGAACCTGTTTAAATCGGATTCGCGCGGTTCGGCCATCATCCCAACTGCTGGTAGTCGCAACGGTGGCCGAGGCCAGGTTTTTGATGCCGGCTACAAAATTAAGTCGGTAAAAACAGTATCTGGCAGCAAAGGAAAATCCGCAGAAACCGATGTGAAATTCATGATCAACGATACCCGGATGCAGGTTTTTTTACCCCAAAATATAAATGCCGGTGGCGGACAGGTGAAGTTGAAAATTGAATACAGCTTTATCGAACCCAATTACGGATCAGACCGGACGGGTTATCTCGATACCAAAAACGGAAAAATCTACACCATTGCGCAATGGTATCCGCGCATGTACGTGTACGATGATGTTTCCGGTTGGAACGCGCTGCCTTACACTGGCCCGGGCGAGTTTTATTTAGAATACGGTGATTTCGACATCAACATTACCGCGCCTGCCAATCATATTGTGGTTTCTTCTGGAGAGTTGCAAAACCCGCAGGAAGTTTACACCGCCGAGCAGTTGAAACGCTGGGCAGCAGCGGCCAAAAGTGATCAAACGGTGATGATTAGAAATGCGGACGAAGTAACCAATAAAGCTTCACGGCCGGCCGGAAAATCCACCTTGACCTGGCACTTCAAACTCAAAAACGCACGTGATGCTTCCTGGGCTTCTTCTGCGGCATTTATGGTGGATGCTGCCAAAATGAACTTGCCAAGCGGCCGCAAAGCATTGTCTATTTCTGCTTATCCGGTAGAAAGTGCTGGTGCTGATGCCTGGGGAAGATCAACTGAATACACCAAAAAATCCATCGAATTTAACTCGGCCAAATGGTACGAGTTCAGTTATCCTTCGGCCACAACCGTTGCCAGTATTGTGGGCGGAATGGAATATCCGGGCATTGTTTTCTGCGGATACCGGGCAAAAGGACGTTCACTTTGGGGCGTAAACGACCACGAATTTGGCCACAACTGGTTCCCGATGATCGTTGGTTCTAACGAAAGGTTATTTGGCTGGATGGATGAAGGTTTTAATACTTTTATCAACACGCTTTCTACTGATAATTTCAACAATGGCGAGTACAAACCCAAAACTTCGCCCGATATGCACCGCATCGGTGCTTATTTTACAGACCCGGCTACCGAACCGATTTTGACCGCGGTGGACAATTTGAAAGAAAGAAACAACGGAACATTGCTGTATTCTAAACCAAGCGCAGGTTTGGTTTTGCTGCGCGAACAGATTTTAGGCCCGGAACGTTTCGACCTGGCTTTTAAAACCTACATCAACCGCTGGGCTTTTAAACATCCGCAGCCTGATGATTTTTTCAGGACGATAGAAAACGTTTCCGGTGAGAGTTTGAACTGGTTTTGGCGAAGCTGGTTTCAGAACAATTGGCGTTTGGACCAAGCCGTTCGGGATGTGAAATATGTAGATGACGATCCAACGAAAGGCGCATTGATCACCGTGGATAACCTCGAAAAAATGCCAATGCCGATGATCCTTGAAATCAAAACCGAAAGCGGCAAAACCAGCCGCATTACGCTGCCGGTAGAAGTTTGGATGCGCAACACTACCTGGACTTTCCGCTATCCTTCAACAGAAAAAATACAATCTGTAACTTCCGACCCGGATAAGCATTTACCGGATTTTAACCCGGACAATAACGTTTGGAACGGTAAATAGCACAAAAACATTTTTGGTACGTAAAAGAAGCTTTGGGAAACCGAAGCTTCTTTTGTTTTTGAAAAGCAGCAATTTTTTAGGCCAATGCTTCTTTTATCACCTAAAAAATTAACACAACTTTTAAATAAAAAGAAAGTTATCAGTACATGAAGATCCAACTACTTTTAACTTTTATGGCTCTCGCATTGCTTTCAAATCTTTTGCAGGCACAAAATATTTTGCGGGGAACTGTTTTTGAAGGGAAATCATCACGCAAACTGGCGGATGTTTTTGTGCACGATCTCAATTCAAAAGAAATTTCGTTGACGGATAATGCTGGGAATTTTACGATCCGTACGGTGCTGAACCACACACTGATATTCTCTTCGCCGGGCTACGTTTCTGATACTTTGTTTCTGGTCGATCTCAAACCAAAACACATTGAACTTGCCTTGCGCGGCATTTCGCTGAATGCGGTAAATATTACTTCAAGCCGAACCTTCAACCCGCGGGAAGAATATCCGTCGGTGTACGAAAAAAGTAAATTCGCTTTGTCACCATCGCGGATTTTTGGAAAAGAAGCCAAAGACGCACGCCGTTTAAAGCATTATTTTGATCGCGAAACAGATGAAAGGCAGATCGATTCTATTTTCAATGCCGTTTATGTAAGCAGTATTGTGCCGCTAAAAGGCATTGATTTAGAAAATTTTATGTCGATGTACCGGCCAACGCTTGCTTTTCTGAAAAAAACACCACATTCTTCGCTTACCCTTTACGTAAATGATTCGTATAAAAAGTTTATGGCCTTGCCGCCGGAAAAACGCCGTATGCAAATACTAACGCCATCTAATTAACGGTTATATTCAAAACACAAGTAATTTTTATATTTCAGATTTAAATTTTAGTATGATAAAAACAGCATCGGAAACTACTTCTAACAAAACCTTATTTTACTGTTTAATTTTGCTATTTTGTTTTGGTAACCTCAATCGATCTTCTGCACAAATACTGACTACAAGCGTTCTTCCGCAGGACAGGATTTGCGGAAAATGGATTTCGGAACAAAAAAATTGCATCATCCAGGTTTATAAAAACGGAAACGAATACGGAGCCAAATTAACTTGGTTTGATGATTCTGACGATAAAACCAAGCCGATGAACATGCGTGTTGACGAAAAAAATCCTAACAAAGCTTTGCAAAGCCGCAAGCTGATCGGGATGGATGTGGCAGATAACCTGACTTATAACCCGGAAACAAATTCCTGGGAAAACGGATTGATTTATGATGCTAAAAGTGGCCGCACCTGGAGTTCTGCAGCTTCTTTATCACGCGAAGGTATGCTAAAAGTAACCGGTTACTGGAAGTTTAAGTTCATCGGTAAAAGCATGAATTTCAAACGGATATAGTTTGCGGATGCTGTTTTTATCGACCCAAAATTAGTATGATCAAAGCTTATCAATTATTTACCGGTGATGACGGGCATTCGCACATCAAAACCAGCTTTGTTGCAGAAAACTTTAGTACCAAAGCTATCTCCATCAAATTTAAAGAAACTGAAGCCGGCTCTGATTACGATTGGCATACTGCGCCAACCATGCAGTTTGTACTCACGCTAACCGGCACTTTAGAGTTTACTGTTTTTAGCGAAGAAAAATTTACGTTAAAAGCAGGTGAAGTTTTGATAGCAACGGATACCACCGGCAGCGGCCACACTTGGAAAATGCTGGGCAATAAACCTTGGAAACATGCTTGCGTGGTTTTTGCAGAAGGCCAGGAAGCTGGTTTTACAGGAAATGCTTAACTGATCCAACTTCCTAACCAACAGAAACTATTTTGCTATTCCTTCCAAAGCAAACAAAAAAGCATAATTTAAAGCCACATCATTCAAATAATCAAACCGGCCGGATGCGCCGCCGTGGCCATAAGCCATATTGGTGTGCAGCAGCAAAACATTTTTATCAGTTTTTACTGCCCTAAGTTTGGCCACCCATTTTGCGGGTTCAAAATACTGCACCTGGCTATCGTGCAATCCTGTAGTCACCAGCATATTTGGGTAAGCTTTTGCAACAACATTTTCGTAGGGCGAATAGCTTTTCATGTACGTGTAGGCATCTTTGTTTTTTGGATTTCCCCATTCATCAAACTCGTTGGTAGTCAGTGGGATGCTTTCGTCCAGCATCGTGTTAATTACATCTACAAAAGGTACTTGCGCAATTACGCCGTGCCATAGATCAGGAGCCAAATTTACAACCGCACCCATTAGCAATCCACCGGCACTGCCACCTTGTGCATACAAATGTTCTTTGCTGGTAAAGCCTTGTTGCACCAAAAATTTTCCGCAATCAATAAAATCGGTAAACGTGTTTTTCTTGTGCATCATTTTCCCGTTCTCGTACCATTCCCGGCCCATTTCCTGCCCGCCGCGGATGTTGGCTATTGCATAAGCAAAGCCACGGTTTAATAAACTTAAACGCGTATTGTTAAAAGCTGCTTCTGTGCTGATACCGTAAGAGCCATAAGCGTAAAGCAGGAGTGGTGCTTTGCCATCTTTTTTAAAACCTTTTTTGTAAATGATGGAAACCGGAATTTTTGTGCCATCTGTAGCCGTAGCATAAAGCCGCTCGGAAACATAATCTGTTGGTTGGTAGCCGCCCACTACTTCCTGTTGCTTCATCAGCTTTTTTTGCTTGCTCACCATATTATAATCATAAGTAGATGGCGGCGTGGTAAGCGAAGTGTAATTATAACGCAATGTAGCAGTATTGTATTCGGGATTTGAAGTGGCAAAAGCAGTATAAGATGGTTCGCTAAAACCAAGATAGCTTTCCTGCCCGGTTTTCAAATTTCTTATGCGCAACTGTTCCAGTCCGTTTTTTCGTTCAGAAATCACTACAAAGTTTTTAAATTCTTCTACACCTGATAGTAAAACATCTTTGCGGTTGGGTATAACTTCTTTCCAATGTGTGCTTTCTGTTTGATCTGTGGAGCATTCCATCAGCCTGAAATTCTTGGCATTCCAGTTGGTTACAATTAAAAATTTATCATCCAAAGCAGAAACATCATACAGCACTTCTTTCATTCTGGGCTGAAATGTTTTGAAAGCCGACTGCGGATTTGAGGCGTTGATAAACCTTGTTTCTGAGGATAACGTGCCGGCGGAAATGATAAAAATATACTTCCCGGATTTTGATTTGCTTACACCAATATAATTAGAGTGGTCCTGCTCGTTATAAACCACTGCATCCTGCGTTTCAAGCGTGTGCAACTCGTGCCTTTTTATCTTCTCGCTTAAAAGCGTTTCAGGGTTGTTGGCCGTGTAAAACAAAGTTTTATTATCGTTTGCCCAAACGGATGAACCGCCGGTGTGATGGATTTGATCTTTGTAAATTAAGCCAGTTTCCAGGTTTTTAATGTAGATGATATATTGCCTGCGGGAAACTGTATCTACGCCAAAAGCCATCAGCTTATTATCTTCGCTGATATTGAACCCGGCAACAGCATAATACGGATGGCCTTTTGCCATTTCATCCACATCCAGCAAAACCTCTTCCGGCGCGGTTAGCGTGCCTTTTTTACGGCAATATTTATAGTACTGTTTTCCGTTTTCTGTTCGGGTGTAATAAAAATAACCGTTTTTAAAACTGGGTAAGGATTCGTCTTTTTCTTTAATCCGGTTTTTCATTTCCGTAAAAAGCTGCTGCTGAAAAGGTTTTGTGCTGCTCATCATCGTATCCAGATACTGGTTTTCTGCTTCCAGGTATTTAACCACTTTTGTGCTATCTGGCCCTTTTTTGAAGTAATCATTCATCCAGTAATAATTATCAGTAACCGCATCGCCATGAATATTGCGAATGTGCGGAACGATAGGCGCAACAGGTGGTTTGGCAGATGGCCATTTATACATAAAAATAGTTTTGAGCGGATGCCAGGCAGCAGTAGCCAATAGGGTCAGAATTAAAGCAGGAAGGATTAATTTTTTCATACAAAAGCCAGCCAAAGAGTGAAATCTGATAATTTAGATGGGTGAAAATTAAGGAATCAGCCTAATAATTCCAAGTTGTTTCGGTGTTGTTTTTGATTCCATGTTTAATAATCAAATGCTTCTTTTAGCAGGATAAATTTGGGATGATAAAAGAAGTGTTGGCTTTAGGTTTAAAGGATCGGTTAAACTATTGTAAATTTGAATTGTAAAAACACTAATAAAAACAAACACTTAATGAACACCCCTCAAACAATCACCATTGCCGGTAAAAGTAAACATCCGCTAACCGTAAATCGTTTGGGCTACGGCACAATGCGCTTAACAGGTGAAGGCATTTATGGCGAACCAAAAAACCGGCCGGAAGCATTAGAAATTTTGCGGCAAACAGCGAATAACGGCATCAATTTTATAGATACGGCCGATTATTATGGCGAAGATGTAACCAATCGGTTGATTGCCGAAGCTTTGTATCCTTATGCAGATAGCCTGGTGGTTTGTACTAAAGTTGGCGGCGCGCGCAAACCTGATAAAAGCTGGATTGCTTATAATACTCCGGAAAATTTGCGTACCAGTATCGAAAATAACTTGCGCACTTTAAAGCTCGACCAGATGGCGGTTGTGCATTTTAGGGTGATGCCTGGTTCTGATAATTTTGAGCAATCGATGGAAACAATGTTCCAATTGCAGCAGGAAGGGAAAATTTTGCATGTTGGCGTCAGTAATGTTGATGTGCAAGAACTGGAAACGGCTATGAAAATGGGCAATGTTGCCACAGTAGAAAATATGTTTGGCCACGGACAGCGCACACTGCAAAAATCCATTCATGGCGAAAACCGCGGAGGAGAGGAAATACTGCACATTTGCGAGGCAAACGAAATTCCGCTGATCCCGTATTTTTCTCTGCAAAATTCTATGGGGAAAAAAGATATGCGTATTGCAGAAGTTGCGCAAAAATACCAGGCTACAGAAGCGCAGGTTAATTTGGCTTGGTTATTACATCATTCGCCATGGATTTTGCCAATTCCAGGAACATCATCTTTACAGCATTTTAAAGAAAACGTAAAGGCTGCCACAATTGAATTAACTGCGGAAGACATGCAGTTTTTGCATTGATTTGAACAGATTAATTTCATCAAAAAAGGTGCTGTAAAAATAGCATCTTTTTTGACGCTTTAATTTTGAATCAGCTTTGATTTTGAAGTAGATTTTGTCCGGTCGGGCATAAATCCAGCAATACACAATCTGTACAAGCCGGCTTGTAATGAAAACAAACTTTTTGCCCGTGCCGCATCATCACCTGGTGGTTATCGTACATTTCCTGGGCGGTAAAATTTGGTGGCAATAAGTTTTCCAGTACGCGGTTTGCTTTTGCTTCGCCGATTTTAGCATCGATAATACCCAAACGCACGGCAACCCGAAAATGATGCGAATCAACCGGCAAAGCTTTGGCACGTAAATTACTGAATGACAGTGTGGCTGCACTGGTTTTCGGCCCAACGCCGGGCAAGTCTTCCAGCCATTTCCGTGCTGCAGATACTTCCATTTCCGCCAAAAAGTCTAAAGATAATATTCCGTGCCGTTCGGTTATCATTTGTAGAATTTGTTGTATGCGTGGTGCTTTCTGCTCAGGCCAGGTGCAAGGTTTGATGGCGGTTTGTACTTCATCAGTTGGTGCATCCCGCACGTTTTCCCAGGTATGGAAAATTTCACGCAGGTTTTTAAATGCCTGGCCAGAATCGTGGTTTTTGGTTCGATGCGATAATAGCGCAGATACCAATTCGCTCAACGGATCTAAATCATGAAAATATTTGATCTGGGTGCCATAAACTTCGGATAAGCGGCGGTGAACTTCTAATACAAATTCTTCTTTGTTGGGAATGATGGTCAGCATGAACTTAACAAAATTATGGTTGTAAAAGAAGCATTTGGGAATTACTGCTTTTGTAATGTTTCAAGAATAACAAGGTTGGGCAGATTAAAGTTTTCACAGCGTTGAATAAAGCGAGCTATTGGGAGATTCCTTACTCAATTTCAAGTTTTTTGAATGGCATTTGCCCTTAACCACTCTTGTACAGATTCCAAAGTACACTCGCTGGAAGCAACGGCAAGTATAAAATTAGTTAAAATTTCATTGCTGATAGTGTTGCTAAGTTGGTAGTTGTTAAGTTTTAAAAATAGCAAACCAGATTCAAGGCCAGTACGCTTGTTCCCATCAGAAAATATATGATTGGCAATGATATTAAACATATAAACACCAGCTTTATCAAAAATAGAAGGATAGAGGGGTTGTCCAAATATTTCTGCATAAACTATTTCAACTAAATAATCTAATGCAGATTCATTTAATAAATTGTAAGGAGGAACAAAATTTCCTCCGTGATGAGAAATAGTAAGCTTATTAATTGTAATAATTTGCTTCTTGGTAAGAAAAAGCATTAAGCAAGTGCTTTGAAAGTAGCTTCGTATTTAGCAAAATCTTCTTTTACCAAACGTTCAAATTCAGCTTCTTCCAGTAAAAGCAGACTCTTTAAGGTTTCTTTTTCTTTTGGGGCCATTGTGTTTACAATTTCCAAAACTTCTTCTACTGTGTAGGTGTGTTGTAAGTCCATACGCTAATTATTGATCAGTAAATTTAATAAGAATTTATTTTAAGCTGAAGGATAATGATAAGTTTAATTAACAGAGTTAACAATAATGATCGTTTTTTATCAAAATGATTCAGTTGTTCTAATAGATACTTCTTTTACCACCCAAAAATCTTTTCCTTCAACCGCTTGATTATCAAAATTAAACTTGCTATTTTTGCAGTCCTTTTAATATAAGGAAAATACTGTAAACATTTAAAAGCAAAAATGCCTACTATTCAGCAATTAGTTAGAAAAGGTAGAGTAGCTATGGTTGACAAGAGTAAGTCGCCAGCGTTGGACAGCTGTCCACAGCGAAGAGGTGTGTGCACACGTGTGTACACCACTACCCCTAAAAAACCAAACTCAGCCATGCGTAAAGTTGCCCGTGTCCGTTTAACCAACGGCAAAGAGGTAAATGCGTACATCCCAGGTGAAGGCCACAACTTACAGGAACACTCGATCGTATTGATCCGTGGTGGCCGGGTAAAAGATTTACCAGGCGTTCGTTATCACATTATCCGCGGTGCATTGGATACTTCAGGCGTTGCAGGCCGCAACCAACGCCGTTCTAAATACGGAACGAAACGCCCTAAACCAGGACAACCGGCTGTAGCAGCAAAAGGTGGCAAAGGTGCTCCGGCAGCAAAAGGTAAAAAGAAATAATTGAAGGAGGATAGTTAGCAATGAGAAAGTCAAAACCAAAAAAGAGAATCATCCTTCCTGATCCAAAGTTTAACGATACTTTGGTTACTAGGTTTGTAAACAATATGATGTATGACGGTAAAAAATCCACCGCTTATACTATTTTTTATGATGCCGTAGAACTGGTAGAAAAACGGACAAGCGAAAGCGGTTTGGATACCTGGAAAAAAGCATTGAACAACGTTATGCCTGCTGTTGAAGTTAAATCCCGCCGTGTTGGTGGTGCCAACTTTCAGGTGCCTACAGAAGTTCGCCCGGAGCGTAAAATTGCTTTAGGCATGAAATGGCTGATCAGCTATTCCCGTAAACGTGGCGAAAAAACCATGATGGAGAAATTAGCCGGCGAAATTATTTCTGCTGCAAAAGGCGAAGGTTCCGCAGTAAAAAAGAAAGAAGACACGCATAAAATGGCCGAAGCCAACAAAGCGTTTTCCCATTTCCGTTTCTAATGATAAAAGATTATACAGATTATTAAAGGATTATACCGATTGTTTAATTTTAAATAATTGGTATAATCATTTATAGAATCAGAGAAATCAATAAAAAATAATGGCAAGAGATCTTAAATATACAAGGAACATTGGTATTGCTGCGCACATCGATGCTGGTAAAACCACTACGACAGAGCGTATTTTGTACTATTCTGGCGTAAGCCATAAAATTGGTGAGGTGCATGAAGGTGCTGCAACTATGGACTGGATGGCACAAGAGCAGGAGCGTGGTATCACCATTACTTCGGCTGCTACTACGGTTGATTGGAAATACAGGGGACAAACCTATCACATCAATATTATTGATACACCAGGACACGTAGATTTTACGGTTGAAGTAAATCGTTCGTTGCGTGTGTTGGATGGTTTGGTGTTCTTGTTTTCTGCGGTTGATGGTGTTGAGCCGCAATCAGAAACCAACTGGCGGTTAGCTAATAATTACAACGTTGCACGCATCGGTTTCGTTAATAAAATGGACCGTTCCGGTGCCGACTTTTTGAAAGTTGTTAAGCAGGTAAAAACAATGTTGGGCAGTAATGCTGTGCCATTGCAATTGCCGATTGGTGCTGAAGAGGGTTTTAAAGGCGTAATCGATTTGATAAATTTCCGTGGTATTGTTTGGAATGAGCATGATAAAGGGATGACTTTTACAGAAGTGCCAATTCCGTCTGATATGGTTGAAGAAGCAACCGAGTGGAGAGAAAAATTACTCGAATCAGTAGCGGAATACGACGAAAGCTTGATGGAGAAATTTTTTGATGCTCCTGAAACCATTACTGAACGCGAAGTTTTAGATGCTTTGCGTAAAGCCGTTTTGGATGCCAAAATTGTTCCGATGGTTTGTGGTTCATCTTTTAAAAATAAAGGTGTACAAACGATGTTGGATTATGTGATGGAATTATTGCCATCACCAATGGATGTAGAAGGTATTGTTGGTACTAACCCGGATACGGGCGAGGAGGTAATGCGTAAACCGGATGTTAAAGAACCATTTGCAGCATTAGCATTCAAAATTGCAACTGACCCTTTTGTTGGTCGTTTATGCTTTATCCGTGTGTATTCCGGTAATTTGGAAGCTGGTTCTTACGTGCACAATATGCGTTCTGATAACAAAGAACGTATCTCCCGTATTTTTCAAATGCACGCCAACAAGCAAAACCCAATCCCTAATGTTGGGGCTGGTGATATTGCAGCGGTAGTGGGTTTTAAGGATATCAAAACTGGTGATACGCTTTGTGATGAGAAATTCCCGATTATTCTGGAGTCAATGAATTTTCCTGAGCCGGTTATCGGTTTAGCTATCGAGCCTAAAACTCAGGCTGACGTAGATAAATTGGGTATGGCTTTAGGTAAATTGACTGAAGAAGATCCAACCTTTCGTGTAAATACAGATGAAGAAACCGGCCAAACTGTAATTTCAGGTATGGGCGAGCTTCACCTGGATATTATCATGGACCGTTTGAAACGTGAATTTAAAGTTGAAGTTAACCAAGGTGCGCCACAAGTTTCTTACAAAGAAGCAATTACTGGTACAACACAACACCGCGAAACTTACAAGAAACAAACTGGTGGCCGTGGTAAGTTTGCTGATATTCAGATCATCATTTCTCCGAACGACGAAGGTCTAACCGGCTTACAATTTGTGAATGAAATTTCTGGTGGTTCCATCCCACGTGAATTTATTCCATCGATAGAAAAAGGTTTTGCTGCTGCTATGGCAAACGGTGTATTAGCTGGTTATCCATTGCAAAACATGAAAGTCCGTTTAATTGACGGATCTTTCCACGCAGTCGATTCAGATGCTTTATCTTTTGAGATTTGTGCACGTTCTGCTTATCGCGAAGCATTGCCAAAATGCAAACCTGTATTGTTGGAGCCAATTATGAAGATTGAAATCCTGACTCCTGAAGAAAATATGGGTGATGTAATCGGTGATATGAACCGTCGTCGTGGCCAGCTCCTCGGTATGGATTCTCGTGCCGGTGCTCAAGTAATCAAAGCTACTGTGCCACTTTCTGAAATGTTTGGATATGTAACCCAGTTGCGTACCATCACTTCTGGCCGTGCTACTTCTACTATGGAGTTTGATCACTATGAACCAGCACCGCGTAACGTACAAGAAGAAGTAGTTGCCAAATCAAAAGGAAAAGCACACGCTTAAATTTAGGTGCTAAAAGAAGCATCGGTATAAATAAACTTATTGTATAACCGTAACTAATAGCTCTTACGGTTATACTTTACCAAAAAACAATATGAGCCAAAGAATCAGAATCAAACTAAAATCTTACGATTACAATTTGGTAGATAAATCTGCTGAAAAAATCGTTAAAACTGTAAAGCCAACCGGTGCTGTAGTTAGCGGGCCACTGCCTTTACCAACTGAAAAAAGAATTTTTACCGTTTTGCGTTCACCGCACGTAAACAAAAAAGCAAGAGAGCAATTTCAATTGTGTTCTTACAAACGTTTGCTTGACATTTACAGCTCGAACTCTAAAACAGTAGATGCTTTGATGAAATTAGAATTGCCAAGCGGCGTTGAAGTTGAAATTAAAGTTTAGTTATACTTCTTTTATCACACAAAAAAGATCGTTTCTTTCGGAACGATCTTTTTTATTTTAACAATTTTGATATATTTGTTACTATGGAAGCTTATATTGTTTATCCCACAAAAGAACAGGAAGAAGTTATACTAGATTTTTTTAAATCTTCAAATATCTCTTTTGAAAAAAAACAGGAAGCGAACTTGTCTAATTATGTTTTAGAAGGAATCAAAAAAGGACAAGATGACTTTAAAAAAGGTAATACTATCTCGTTTGAAGACTTCAAAAAAAATATGTCTGTTTTTAAATGAACGCTTTTAAAATTGTTTTTTCGGAAGAAGCAAATTCAACATTTAAAGATATACAAGAACAAATATTAAATCGATTTGGAGACAAGGAAGTTAAAATTTTTGAAAAAAAGGTTCTCAAAACTTTAAATTTAATGGCTAAGTTTCCCTACAGTTTTGGACTTATACACGAAGTATCCAATGTTCGCAAAGGCTTTATTCACAAAAATTGTTCAATATTTTATCAAGTCCAAGAATCGCAAATTGAAGTCTTATTTTTTTGGGACAATAGACAAAACCCAATGACAGAAGCTTGAATTATTTACACCAATTTTTACCCGATAAAAACAGCATCACTAATATTCAGGGTTTCCGGTAATTTCTTCCAACTTATTTCGCACCGTTTGCAAATCCCGCGAAAGCTTTTTCTCCTTCTCGTTTGCTTTTGTTTTATAACCTTTGTATTCCTCTTCCAGTTCATTATAAAGTTTGGTGCGGTAATGGCCTTCACGGCGCGCACTTCCCGAAAGAAAAATTACAGCTACAGCCAAAGCAGCCAGCGCAATAACCAATCCCCACATAATGGTATTGTAAGTAGTTTTGGCAATGGGCATTCCCAAAAAATTAATGTTATTTATTTGTGCATTTGTTGCATTTAAGCTTTGCTCTTTGTT
>CAXSBZ010000054.1:0-18248 GCA_964236465.1 uncultured Sphingobacteriaceae bacterium
AATTTTGATTTAATTGTTTAATTTTTAGTGTTACTTTATTCACAGACCAACCTACGGTTAATTAGTTTAACATTTGTTTTTTTATAATTATTCGGATCACTCGTTCAAGCTTTCTAATTCTCTAACAATCCGCATCGTTTCCACGCTTACCGTGCATACTGTTTTTAGCATCCTTTTTTGTTTAATCACAGCTAATTGCATACGTTTAGCACTTAGCAAAAACACCAACGTAAATAATGGAAACTGTTAACAAACTTATTCTGGGCGATAATTTAGAAATACTGAAGCAGTTGGAAAGCGAAACCGTTGACCTGATTTACCTCGACCCGCCGTTTTTTAGCAACCGCACTTATGAAGTGATTTGGGGCGACAGCGGCGAAGTGCGCAGTTTTGAAGACCGTTTTAGCGGTGGCATCGACCATTATATTTCCTGGCTCAAAGAACGTGTGATTGAAATGCACCGGATATTGAAACCAACGGGAAGTATCTTTTTGCATTGTGATGAACACGCTGATTCATACATACAAGTAGAGATTTTAGATAAACTATTTGGTAGAAATAATTTCAAAAGTAAAATCACTTGGAAAAGAAGCTCTGCGCATAATGATATTGCACAAGGAAGAAAAGCATTAGGAAATATTAGTGATTACATTTTTTATTACAGTAAAAGCAGTACTTATACTTTCAATCCAATTTATACAGCTTATGATAAAAGTTATACTGATGCTTTTTATAAATATACCGATGTAGATGGAAGAAAGTACAGATTAGATAATTTAACAGGACCTGGAGGAGCGAGTAAAGGAAATCCATCTTATGAAGTAATGGGAGTTATTAGACATTGGAGATATTCAAAAGAAAAAATGAATTTACTTATTGCACAAGGTAGGATAATCCAAACTAAACTTGGAAACGTTCCATCATACAAAAGATACTTAGACGAAATGCCTGGTGTGTCATTACAAAATATTTGGGATGATATTAATGTAATACAATCTCAATCTAATGAAAGAATTGGATATCCAACTCAAAAACCAGAAGCATTATTGAAACGAATTATTAAATTGGCTTCCAATGAAAATGATTTAATTCTCGATCCTTTTGTTGGAGGCGGAACAACAGTTGCAGTTGCAGATAAACTTAACCGGCGTTGGATTGGGATTGACCAATCTGTACAAGCTGTAAAAGTAACGGAGTTTCGATTGAACTTGCAACAGGATTTGTTCAGCAAACCTTTTATTGTACAATTGCACAAGTATGATTACGATACGCTTCGATACAAAGATGCTTTTGAATTTGAAACTTGGATTGTTTCGCAATTTGGCGGCACAAGCAATTCCAAACAACGCAATGATTTAGGCTTGGATGGAAAAACAAAAGACAACACGCCCATCCAAGTTAAACGCAGCGACAACATTGGCAGAAATGTAGTTGACAATTTTCTTTCGGCCGTCCAACGTTATGACAAAGCATTGTACGAAAAAAACAAAGCTGCCAAAAAGCCAATTGGTTTTATCATTGCGTTTTCTTTTGGCAAAGGCGCGATACAGGAAGTTGCACGTTTGCACAACCAGGACGACGTACTGATTGAATTGGTGAAAGTGGAAGACATTGTGCCGATCTCCAAAAAACCAACTTTGGCCATCCAAGTAAACGAAGCCGGGCGCGACAAAAACAATGTCCGTGAACTGGAATTTATTGCAAACGGACAAAGTGCAGCCGGCATAGAATTTTACAGTTGGGACTTTAACTTTCAGGCCGACAAAGGTTTTAAACCGATGGTCATCATTGACAAGCAAGGCACGCAACGGCACAAGTTTAAACCGGGCATCCACAACATTGCCGTAAAAGTAGTTGATAACGAAGGCTTGGATAATATTGAAGTGCTGAAGCTGAAAGTTAACGGGACGGTGGAACGGGCTTGAAAGATTGTTTTAATCTTTTTTCGTTTTTACTATCTAAAAAAATGATTGAAAGTAGTGCTCCGTAAGTAAACTTAAAAATAGTTAAGTTTACTTTTAGCTCGGAAAGTAAACTTAGAACTTCTAAAATTTATTTTTTTAAGGTAATAACTTATTAGTTTAAAAACCAATCACTTTATCTCCTCATACTGTTTTTATCCTTATAAAAACAGCATCTTATTTCCAGATTCCTTAAAATTGCAAAAAGCAAATCCATGACAACCGAACAGCTTTACCAAATCTTCCAGCAGCATCCGCAGGTTTGCACCGATACACGCAATATTATCCCGAACAGCATTTTTTTCGCGTTAAAAGGAGCAAACTTCAACGCCAATACTTTTGCAGCAAAAGCTTTGGAAACGGGTGCCGCTTTTGCCGTAATTGATGAAGCAGCTTATTGTGTGAGTGATCGGTTTATTTTGGTGGATGACGTGCTGACGGCTTTGCAAAATTTGGCGCGGCATCACCGGAAACAATTAAATATTCCGGTGATTGGTTTGACCGGCTCTAACGGAAAAACGACGACCAAAGAATTGATTAATTCAGTTTTAAGCCAAAAATTCAAAACTTATGCTACCAAAGGCAACCTCAATAATCACATCGGTGTGGCGCTAACTTTGCTTTCTATTTCTACAGAAACAAAAATAGCAATTATCGAAATGGGTGCCAATCACCAGCAGGAAATTGCTTTTTTATGCGGGATTGCGCAACCAACGCATGGTTTGATCACCAACATCGGCCGTGCACATTTGGAAGGTTTCGGCGGCCCGGAAGGCGTGCGAAAAGGTAAAGGCGAGCTTTTTGACTGGCTGGAACAGCACGAAGGAACTGTTTTTGTTAACCATGATGATTTGGTTTTGGAGGAAATGGCTTTTCACCGGCATTTTCAAAAAACGGTTTATTATGGCAAAGAAGCGCATTGCTTGGTTTCCGGAGAAATCATCGAAAACGTGCCGCTGCTGAAAATTAATTGGTGGCTGAATGCGGAAAATGCTTCAACCCAAAAACATGAATTGCAAACCAACCTAACCGGCAGTTATAACCTGGATAACTTGCTGGCAGCTGTTGCGATCGGTAGTTTTTTTGGTTTATCTGCGGAAGAAATTAATATCGGGCTTTCCGCTTATCAGCCGGAAAATAACCGTTCGCAAATCGTTCAAACCAAAACCAATACCTTGATTTGCGATTATTACAACGCCAACCCAAGCAGCATGGAAGTGGCTATCAAAAATTTAGATGCAATTGCTGCCGATAAAAAAGTGTTGATTTTGGGCGATATGTTTGAGCTGGGCGAACATTCCTTTGCAGAACATGAACTGATTATTAAAAAAGCGAACGAAATTACAGCCAACCAGCGGATTTTTATCGGAAAAGGTTTTTATCAGCACCATGCTTCTTTTACCGGTACTTTTTTTGAAACGATGGATGCTGCTTTTATCGCCTTAAAATCCTCATTAATCACCAATTCAACGGTATTAATAAAAGGCTCCAGAGGAATGCGTTTGGAAACTTTGCTGGAACTTTTGTAGCGGTTTCAGCTAATATTATACTTTTGCTTTTGGCTAAAGCCTGTTATTTGTTGCTTTTACCCACGGCCTGAAGGCCGTGGCAATTTAAGTTCAATATCACACCCTGTCAACCGATCCGTTTATTGCCAACAGGTATAAAAATGTAAAATCAAGGTGGTTAAATTGCCACGGCCTTAAGGCCGTGGGTTGTATGTCAATTAAATAGGGCTTTAGCCAAAATAGATAAGAAGTTTAGACAGGCTTTGAAACCAGAATATATTTTGAAATACCAAAAACCCTTTTAAACAGTAAGGCCGCGATCAATGATCGCGGCCTTAAGTTTTTATCGCCATAAAAACAGTATCAGTTTAATTTGTAAGGGGCAACCAGTTGAAACTCCGGGATTTTAACATCAAACGCACGATTGTCCAGCAAACGCAACATCTGATACTCGCCTTTCATGCTGCCCATTTCGGTTTTCAAGTTGCAGCCTGACACATATTCATGGAAATCGCCCGGCTCAATTACCGGCTGCAAACCTACCACGCCTTCGCCTTCCACTTCGCGCTTAGTTCCGTTAGAATCAAAGATATCCCAGCGGCGGCGCATCAGTTGCACAGCATAATCTGTCATATTTTCAACCGTAATCTTATAAGCAAACATAAAATGTTCGTTTGCCGGGTTGGAGTATTCTTGCTGATATAAAGTTTCTACAGATACTTTTACACCTTCTGTAATTGTGTTTACCATAATTTTAATCAGATAATATTGATAACGCTTGTTCAACAATCACGCCATAACACAGGCATGTTCCGTCTTGATTCCTTCCAGAATGTCATAAATTTCGTTCAAATTTTCGGAAGCCACAAGCCGCATTCGTGTTTCTTTAAAATTTTCGATTCCTTTAAAATAGTTGGCATAATGCCTACGCATTTCAAAAATCCCGGTTTTCGGCCCTTTCCAGGCGATTGATTTTTGCAGATGTGTTTTACAAACTTCCACCCGCTCTTCTATCGTGGGTTTGGCCAGAAAGTTTCCGGTTTTAAGATAATATTTGATCTCCCGAAAAATCCAGGGATTGCCGATCGAGGCGCGGCCGATCATCATGCCATCCACCGCAAACTCTTGTTTCCAGGCCAAAGCTTTTTCCGGCGAATCAATATCGCCATTACCAAAAATCGGAATTTCGATGTTTGGGTTTTTCTTCACTTCGCTGATCAACTGCCAATCAGCCTCGCCTTTATACATCTGCGAACGCGTGCGTCCATGAATTGTCAACGCTTTGATGCCAACTTCCTGCAAACGCTCGGCAACGGTGTAAACGTTTTTGGTATGGTCGTCCCAGCCCAAACGCGTTTTTACTGTTACGGGCAAATGCGTGGCTTCTACCACCGCTTTCGTCATGGCTACCATTTTATCAATATCCTGCAGCAAACTGGCACCGGCACCGCGGCAAGCCACATTTTTTACAGGGCAACCATAATTAATATCGATCAGATCCGGGTTAGCTTTCGTCGCAATTTGCGTGGCTTCCCGCATCGATTCAATACTGCTGCCAAAAATCTGAATGCCGATTGGCCGTTCGTATTCAAAAATATCCAGTTTTTGAATGCTTTTCGCAGCATCACGGATCAATCCTTCCGAAGAAATAAATTCCGTGTACATCATATCCGCACCGTTTTGCTTGCACACAAACCGGAACGGCGGGTCGCTCACATCTTCCATTGGTGCCAGCAAAAGCGGGAATTCTCCCAGATCAATATTTCCTATTTGAACAGACATGTTTATCTTTAAGCCCTGCAAATTTACGTAATTTATCAGCAGATGATCGAAAAGCCGTACTACCAAATGTCATATCTGCTACAGTTTTTGCTGATGATTTTGCTTGCTGTGGCAGGTTTAATTTTAGGCGGATTGATTTGCAGTATATTTATCGTCATTCTGTATGGCCCGTCCGGTTTTAGTTCGATGCTAAACATGAATGCCAATATGTCTGCCAGCGCACTCAACAGTTTGAAAATCATGCAGATGGGTTCATCTGTTTTTGGTTTTTTGCTTCCGGCCATATTTTTTGCAAAAGTGATCGTCCGCCAGCCTGTTCCTTACCTCAAAGCCAACTGGCGTTTTCCGCTGATACTTCTTTTAGTGGTGTTTTTTATCATGCTGATCGCTTCGCCGCTGATGGAAATGCTCATCACATTCAATCAGAAAATGGTTTTCCCGCCGTTTTTAAAAGGTTTGGAACGATGGATGCGCAACATGGAAGATACAGCAGGACAGCAAACCGAAATCCTGCTACAAATGAAAACGCCGTTGAGTTTTATCGTCAACTTGCTGATAATCGCCATTTTACCAGCCGTTTCAGAAGAATTCATTTTCCGCGGCTGTTTCCAGCAAATTTTTACTGGCTGGACCAGAAGTATCCATTGGGGCGTGTGGCTTTCGGCAGCTTTGTTCAGTTTTATCCATTTTCAATTTTTTGGTTTTCTGCCGAGGATGTTGTTGGGCGTATTCTTCGGATATTTTGCAGCCTGGAGCGGCAGTATCTGGCCGGGCGTTTTAGGTCATTTTCTAAATAACGGAACAGCACTGGTGGTCAGCTATTTATACCAGAATAAACTCATCAAAGTTAATCCCGACGAGCAGCAAATGTTCGACTGGAAAAGCTACACATTCAGCATTATCCTTACGCTGATACTGTTTTTAACCTATAAAAAACTTTCCGAATCTAAACGCGAACTGCTGGCAACATAATGGAATCAGACTGGGTTAAAATCTATACTTCCGCCAATTTTTTTCAATCGGAAATGGTTAAACAATTATTGACGCAGCACGAAATCGAAGCCGTTTTGATGAACAAGCGCGATTCGGCACACAACACTTTCGGCCAAGTGGAAGTGTACATTCATCAATCGGCTTTTAGCCAAGCCATAGAAATTTTGGTTTTGAACGACATCAATCCATGAAAATCAAAGATCTAATTTTGTATCTAAGCTGTCATCCTGAATTTATTTCAGAATCCCTCTTGCCAAATTTTTACCTTTCAAGTGAGATGCCGAACCAAGTTCTGCATGACAACGATCAACACATCCAACCATGAAAACCCGCGCCATAACCGGTTTTTTTTTCGTTGCTGTGATGCTGGCTGCCTTCTTTTTCGGGCCGTATGTTTTCCTTGGGTTTTTTTCGCTGCTCAGTTTGCTTTGTTTGTTTGAATTTTACGGCTTGATCAAAACTACCGGCATCATTCCGCAGCAAATCAATGGCTTAGTTTTAGGCTTGCTAATTTGCACAACTGCAGCTTCCTTTTGGCTTGATGCTTCTTTTACAAGGTATTTTTTGGCATCAATAATTCCCGTTGGCGTTTTAGTTTTTTATGCGGAATTGTACCGCAAAACCGACAAACCTTTCCCCCAAATTGCCTTCACTTTTTTGGGTTTGGTTTATACGTTGCTGCCTTTCGTTTTTTTTATGGCGATGGCTTTTCTGCAAAAAACATTCGATTACCATTTGCCGCTCGGCTTCATTTTATTATTGTGGACGAACGATACCTGCGCTTATCTAACCGGCAAACAATTTGGCAAAAACAAACTTTTTGAACGACATTCACCCAAAAAAACCTGGGAAGGATTGATCGGCGGAATTGTAGCAACCGTATTAATTTCCTGGTTGATCAGCCATTATTTTCAGCAAGTTTCAATGCTGCATTGGATCGTTGTCGCTTTGATCATTTCCGTTTTCGGAACCATGAGCGATCTTGTAGAATCGATGCTTAAAAGAAGTATCAACGTAAAAGATTCCGGCTCCATTTTGCCCGGCCATGGCGGTTTGCTGGATCGGTTCGATGGACTTTTACTGGCCGCACCGCTGGTTTTTATTTATTTGTACTTATTTTCACCTTTGTAATTCAAAACATTTATTTACTGCATGACTATCCACAAAGAAGGTTTTTCGTCGCTCGCCTTAACCATATTATTTTTGTTTGTGCTAAACGCATTAGTTCATTTTTACTTTCCGGATAACAATGTCCTGCGTTGGTTTACTTATATTTTTTCGGGCGTATTTTTTCTGATCGTACTGCAATTTTTCAGAAACCCAAAAATCACCGTTACCATGGATGAGAAAATGGTAGTTTGCCCGGCAGATGGAAAAGTGGTGGTGATTGAAGAAGCGCAGGAACCGGAGTATTTAAAGGATAAACGCATCCAGGTTTCTATCTTTATGTCGCCAATAAACGTGCATGTCAACCGTAATCCGATTACCGGTGTGGTTAGATATTTCAAATATCATCCCGGCAAATATTTAGTTGCCTGGCACCCAAAATCATCCACCGAAAACGAGCGCACAACGGTTGTGGTCGAAACACATCAGGGAATTCCGGTTTTATTTAGGCAGATTGCTGGCGCGTTGGCTCGCAGGATTGTTTGGTATGTAAAAGAAGGCGATGAAGTGGAGCAAAGCAAGCAATTCGGTTTTATTAAATTTGGCTCACGGGTGGATGTTTTTTTGCCGCTGGGAACGAAAATTAGCGTAAACCTCGGCGAAACCGTAAAAGGCGGCCGGACGGTTTTGGCAGAATTGATGACGGATTAAAAGCATTGTCATTTCGACCCAAAGGGAGAAATCTTCTTCAAAGCGAAAGATTTTTTTATACTGATTTTAGGTCGATAAAAACAGCATTGTATTATTGGATGAAGATTTCTTCCTTTGGGTCGAAATGATAAAAAGGAAAACTCAACACCAATTTTTACCCCATAAAAGAAGCCTTTCAAAAAAATCTGAAAGGCTTCTTTTATCAACCTAATATCTTTAAAAAAAACTTATACTCTTTTAGATTTGATACGAGCTGCTTTACCGGTCAGTTCGCGCAAATAAAACAATTTAGCACGGCGCACTTTACCGTGGCTGTTTACTTCAACCTTATCAATATTTGGAGAATTGACAGGGAAAATACGTTCTACACCAATCCCGTTAGAAACTTTACGTACCGTAAAAGTTTCATGCGCGCCAGTGCTGTTGCGCTGAATCACAACACCTTGATAAAGCTGGATACGCTCCTTGGCACCTTCTCTAATTTTGTAGTAAACACTAACCGTATCACCTGCTTTAAAGGAAGGCAACGTGCTTTTAACTATGTTTTGTTCTTCAACAAATTTTACTAAATCCATGATTTTAAGCTCTTAACAGCGATTTTTATGCCCTAAAAATCGGATTGCAAGTATAAGGATTTTAAATTTATTTTGAAAGATAGATTTCAAATTTTCCACATTTCTGGTTTTATCAACAAGGGAGTACATTATTCCAGCAAATCCGGGCGGCGTTGTTTTGTTCGTTCCAAAGCCTGTTCGTGCCGCCATTTTTCAATTTCCCCGGCATGTCCGCTCAGCAAAACCGGCGGCACAGCTTGTCCGTTCCACTCGGCCGGGCGCGTGTACAACGGTGCATCCAGCAAACCATCCTGAAAAGAATCCGACAAAGCCGAAGTTTCATCAGACAATACACCCGGGATCAGCCTCACCACAGCATCCACCAAAACCGCAGCCGGCAATTCTCCGCCCGAAAGCACGTAATCGCCCACCGATATTTCACGCGTAACAAAAGTATCCCGGATGCGCTGATCGATGCCTTTGTAATGGCCACACAAAATCAAAATGTTTTTTTTGGCAGATAATTGATTAGCAATAGATTGATTGAGCGTTTCGCCATCCGGCGTCATAAAAATCACTTCATCATATTGTCGTTCTTGCTGCAAATGATAAATGCAATTGGCAAAAGGTTCGATCGTCATCACCATGCCGCTGCCGCCGCCGTATTGGTAATCGTCCACACTTTTTTGTTTGTTGGAAGTATAATCGCGCAGGTTGTGGACTTGAATTTTGGCAATTCCTTTCTTCTGTGCCCGCTGCAAAATAGAATGCGCAAACGGGCTTTCCAGCAATCCCGGCAAAACTGTGATAATGTCAAAACGCATCTGGCAAAGATACTTTTTGCACTTGAAAATTTTAGGGCGATAAAAGAAGCATGGATGAGTATTGGCGATGCTTCTTTTATCAACCTAAAATCAGATTAAGCCTTTATCTTTCAGCTCTCTTTGTTTTTCTTTTTCCCGGCGGCGCAGTTCGCGTTTTTCTATGCGGATTTCTTTGGGCGTTTTTCCGGCGGTATCTACTTTTTTCTCTACTACTTTTTCTACCGAATCTTTTTTGCCCAGCAAACGCTGGAAAAAGTTAGGATGTTCGACCACGCCAACTCCTTCATCGTTGTTTTCCTGCATCAAACTATCGGCAGCAACGGTATCCACAACAGCCATTTTAGGCCGAAGTGCTTCCCGCAACCGAACGGAATAAAAACCATAAGCAGAAGAATCCTGCGGCGTATAACCTTTGGAAGCCATCAAGCGGCCAATTAAGTTGAAATAACCATGAATGGATGGCCGCAAACTGCCATCCGGCAAAAAAGAATACAAGCCCGATTTTGGTTTTGGTACGATGCTGGCCAGGTAAATACTTTCGCCAATGGTCAGTTCTGAAGGTGATTTGCCAAAATAATAACGCGAAGCTTCGCCGATACCATACACATTTCGTCCCCATTCGATAATGTTGAAATACACTTCCAGCATCCGGTTTTTGGTGCTTACATCGTTGTTTTCGATCACCCAAACGATTAAAATTTCCTCAATTTTGCGGGCGAGCGTTTTTTGGCGGCTTAAAAAAACATTCTTCACTAATTGCATGGAAATGGTGCTGCCACCACGCTTGAACTGTTTTTCTTTAAAATCCGTTGCGATGGATTTTCGGATCGATTCTTCCACAAAACCATGGTGCCGGTAAAAAGACGGGTCTTCGGCCGTCATCACCGCGTTGCGCAGATTGGGCGAAATGTTTTGCAGCGGCGTAAAATTCGGGTTGGCCGGGCCAACAATCCGTGATGGCATTGGCTTGCCTTTTTCGTAAGGCGTATACACAAAAACTTGGTTTATTTTGGTCAGATCGGTTTGCCCGTACTGCAAAATTTTGAAGTTTTCTTTTTCCAATCGCGAGTCAAAGCGCACTTCATCAGCATTTTTTGTATTGAGGTAAAAATCTAAACCATATTTTAGTTTGCCGCCAACTTTAATTCCAGCCAGCGATTCAAATAAGCCGCCTGGAAAAGAATTGAACAGCGATTGTGCATCCAACCAATTGGTATGCAATTTTAATTCATAAATTTTGGTTGGATGGAGCGTGATTTTAATGAATGGATTAGCCGAAACATTCTTTAAATGAATCACAGACGAACTATCCACCGACACATAATTTCCGCCCACAAAAACATTGGCATCGATAGAAGCACTGGGAACTATAATATCGTTTGAGGCGATTTTTGGGTGATTGATCAGTAGATTCCGCACAAAACAGGAACTGAAAATCTGGGTTTCATCGCCGTTCTGCTCTTCTTTTTTCAGCTCTGTGCCGATGGTGTCAAAATTGAGTTTTAAGCCATATTTTTTCTCGATAAAAGGCAATTCTACTTTTTTATGATCGGCATAAAGCTGTAATGAAATATTCTTTTTAGAGGTATTCACATTTCCGGCAATGTGCCAGGTTGCGTAGTTTTTATTCACCAAAATAGTAGAATACAACTTGCCGCTTTCGATCGTAGCTTTCGGGATTTGCAGGTTAAGCGTATTGCTATCATCCCGAAAAGCAATATCAAAATTGCTTAGGTTGAGGTCGTCCGGGATTTTGTACAAAAATTGCGTCATCAAATTATGCGCAAAATCTGCCAGGTTGGCACTGCTTTTTTTAGACGTGCTATCTTTCTGTTTTCGGAACAAAAACTCGTAGTTCCGTACTCCTTTTATGCTGGTTAAATTGAGCTTGCCGTCTTCCATTAAAATCGTCGAGAATTTAACGTTTCCAATTAGCAAAGGCAACACCTTTACACTGATTTGAAAATGGGTGATATGCAGCAAGCTATCACTGTCAAACGGTACGATGGTGATGTCTTTCAAGTTTACGGTCGTTAGCCCGGTGAAGCTGGCCGAACCTATTTTGACATCTAAATTATACGTGTTCCTGGCTTTTAATTTAGCTTTGTTGATAGCAGTTTCCAGTAAAAACTGCCGTTTTGAGTAAGCCACCAAACCGGATATCAGCAGTAGTATCAGCAGGGAAACAAATATTAGCAGACCGATTTTAAGATACTTACGGTTTAAATGGTGCATTAGGATATTTTGGATAAAACTAAAAATTCTTTTCTGCTGCCAATATGCCGCGGCAGGATATTTTTAACAAAACGCTGTCGATGCTGTTTTTATCGTACTAAAATCAAACAAAATAAATGAGTATTACCCGCGAAGAAGTTTTAAAAGCGTTGAGTTATGTAGAAGATCCAGATTTAAAAAAAGACCTGGTAACGCTAAACATGATCGAAGATGTGCTGATTGAAGGCAACCGGGTTAGCTTTTCTGTGGTGTTGACCACGCCAGCCTGCCCGCTGAAAAGCATGATCGAAAATGCCTGCCGCAATGCTATTTTACATTTTGTAAGTAAAGATGCCGATCTGCACATCAACATGACTTCCCGTGTAACCACACCAAAAAACGTCGGTGTGCCGGGCGTAAAAAATATCATTGCGGTGGCTTCTGGTAAAGGTGGCGTAGGCAAATCTACGGTTGCCGTTAATCTGGCACTGGGTTTGGCCAAAACCGGTGCAAAAGTTGGGTTGATCGATGCTGATATTTACGGCCCGTCTATCCCGATCATGTTTGGTTTGGAAGGCGAGCGGCCGCGGGCATCCGAAGTAAACGGCAAAACTCGGATTGAACCGATTGAAAAATATGGTATTAAATTATTGTCGATCGGTTTTTTTACAGACCCAAACCAGCCTGTTCCCTGGCGCGGCCCAATGGTTTCTACAGCCGTAAAACAACTTTTTAATGATGCTGATTGGGGTGAACTGGATTATCTGGTGGTTGATTTGCCTCCCGGGACCGGCGATATCCACATCACGCTAACACAAACTTTTCCGGTTGCCGGAGCGGTGATCGTGACCACGCCGCAAAATGTGGCTTTGGCGGATGCCAAAAAAGGGATTGGCATGTTTATGATGAACACGATCAATGTGCCTTTGCTGGGGATTATTGAAAATATGGCCTATTTCACACCAGCAGAATTACCCGAAAATAAGTATTATATTTTTGGAAAAGGCGGCGGCAGAAAGCTCTCTGAAGAACTGAATATTCCGTTTTTAGGCGAAATCCCGTTGGTAAAAAGCATTAGTGATTCCGGAGATGCCGGTGCACCAATTATCTTGCAGGAAAACCACCCGATGGCTGTAGCTTTTTTTGATATGGCAGAACGTGTGGCACAGCAAGTGGCCATCCGCAATGCAAAATCTACAGATATGGTAGGTGTTAGATAATTTAATTATTTTTACTCGATAAAAGAAGCATAAATGAATTTGACAGATCAGGTTGAAGAAGCATTAAATACTATCCGGCCGTTTTTGGAGGCAGATGGCGGCAATGTTTCCATAGAAGAAATTACGGAAGATAATGTACTGAAATTGAGGTTGCTTGGTTCCTGCGGCTCTTGCCCGATGAGCATCATGACCATGAAAGCTGGGATTGAACAGGCTATTGTACGTGCTGTGCCGCAAATTAAATCGGTAGAAGCCGTAAACTTAACGGATATTGATGACCCTTATGCCGTGCTTCCGCAAAATCTGCAATAAAAAAATTACGTTAAGTATTGTTAAATAGCGTTTTAACCTGAACTACAGCCCGAAAAATATTGCTTCTTTTGTGCCTGTTTTTTTGTTATTATTAAAAGATTTCACGTTAATTACATCATGAAAAAGCTGCTGATAGCTTTAGGTTTATTGATCTCTTTTTCTGCATTCGCGCAGAAAACAGAACGGCCGTTGGTGCAATTCTCCGGAATAATTGTGAATGTCGATAGCAATACGGTTGTGCCTTACACCAACCTCACCAATATTTCTTATAAACACTTGGTTGTTTCTTCCAATTACGAAGGCTATTTTTCTTTTGTAGCCCATGAAAAGGACAGTATCCGCATTTCCTCTGTTGGTTATCTTACCCAAACAATTGTAATCCCGGAAAACATCAGCAATAAAAGTTATATCCTGAAAATTAAGTTAAAAGCAGAAGCAATTAACCTTCCGCAGGTACGCGTTTTCCCTTGGGCAAGCACAGATGAATTTAAAAGAGATTTTTTAGCCGCAAAATTTGCTGACGATGATTTGGCAATTGCAGCTAAAAATTTAAGTCGTGGTTCTGTGATTGCGATGGCGCGTACGTTGCCGCATGACGGGCAGACCAATCAAATCATGAATTTGCAAGGCATGCACGATAATCTGATGCACATGGGTTCCGGTCCCACCAATCCACTTTTAAATCCGATTGCTTGGGGCAGCTTGATCAGATCAATTATCCGCGGTGATAAAAGCCGGCAAAGCGACAGTAATTAACGGCCTTTTTTGACTGCCGGAAATTTCATTTTATATTCTGCTTTTACAATCCCTTTAGAAATATCAGTTAGCTTTTTCTGGATCATCCTTTTGCGCAGCGGGCTTAAATGATCAGTAAATAATTTACCGTCCGTATGGTCATATTCATGTTGGATAATCCTGGCAGCCATTCCTTCAAAAGCTTCTTCATGGTGCTGCCAGTTTTCATCAAAATAAGAAATCCTGATGTTGCTGTTGCGGTAAATATCTTCCCGAATATCCGGAATGCTCAAACAACCTTCGTTAAAAGGCCATTTTTCGCCAGTTTCTTCTAATATGTGTGCGTTGACAAATACCTTTTTAAAACCTTTCAAATCCGGCTCGTCATCCTCAAAAGGTGTAGCATCAATCACAAACAAACGGATGGACTGGCCAATTTGAGGAGCAGCCAAACCAACACCGCGCGCCGCATACATGGTTTCGTACATATCCGCGATCAGTTGTTTCAACTCCGGAAATTCAGCTGGTTCTATATCTTTTGCAATCCGTTTCAAAACCGGATCGCCGTAAGCAACAATAGGTAATTTCATTGCCGCAAAAATAAGATTTAGTGTAATATTATTTTGCCTAGATTTAAAGTTGATCCTGTTTGTTTTATCTGCTTCTTTTATTACCTAAAATCATACAGGTTTTTTATATTGATGAAATGTGTTCACCTTGAATTTATAGCTATAAAAGAAGCATCAGCACTTCTTTGAATAAAAATTTAAAACTTTATATCTTTTATTAAAGGATTTAGCCAACCAGACCTATAAGGTTTTGGAAACCTTATAGGTCTGGTTGGCTAAATTCCTGGTTCAAAAATCAAAGTTAGCATTTTGGCAGGATCAAAAACCTCATTGCTGATTTCCAATAACTCATCCGCAGTAACGGCATTTATCTTAGCAAAGACCTCTTCCAGCGTATCAATCCGGCCAAAATCCATCAGGCTTTTGGCCATCGATAAAATTAAACCCATTCGGTTTTCTTCAGCCAAAGCAATCTGACCGATAAATTTTTGTTTCGCCTGATGCAGCTGCAAAGTCCCCAGTTTTTTATCGCGCAGTTTTTGTAATTCTTTTTGGATCAACTTGATCGCTTTGGGTGCTTTTTCAGGATCGGTCCCAAAGTAAATGGAAAACAAACCTGTATCTGTCAGCGGTGAATAATTAGATTCCACGGTGTACGCGATGCCGTGTTTTTCGCGGATTTCTAAATTCAAACGCGAACTCATGCCATTGCCTCCCAACAAATTGTTTAATAAAAGAAGCATAGTTTTTTTGTCATCAAAAGAAGCATAAGCTTTGCTGCCCATGATGCAATGCGTTTGCGAAATCGGCTTTTCTATCCAAATTAAATCCGCAGAAACCTCGTTTGGAGTAGTGCGGTTTTTAGGTTGATTATTTTCCGGCAATCCACCAAAATAGCGTTCGGCCAAACGAATGACTTTGTTGAAATTATAACTGCCCGTTACCGCAAAAACGGTTTGGTGCGTGTTGTAATTTTGGGCGATAAAAGAAGCAATGTCATTTTTGGTCAGCACATTTACAGAAGTTGTGGTGCCGAGGATATTTCGGCCCAAAACATGATTTTTGAACAGTAAATCTTCAAAATCATCCTGAATGGCTTCTTCCGGCTGATCCTGATAGGAAGCAATTTCATCCAAAATCACGCCTTTTTCTTTTTCCATTTCTTCCTCCGGGAAGGTAGAATGAAAAAAAATATCTTCCATCAAATCCATCGCCCTTTCCAGATATTCCTTCAAAAAAGAAGCATGGATGCAGGTGTATTCTTTGGTGGTGTAGGCATTTAAATCGGCACCAACGACTTCCAGCCGATTTAAAATCTGGTTGGTATTCCGCCTTTCGGTTGCCTTAAAAAGCAAATGTTCTATAAAATGCGCCAATCCGTCTTTGCCCTCAGCTTCATCGCGCGAGCCAGCATTGATCATCAAACAGCAATGTGCAATGGAAGAATCGGCAGGATAATACAAAATCCGGATGCCATTGGGCAACTGGTGCGTGTGGTAGTTCATCATGTTCGGCCGCAAATATAAGCATTCATCAACCTAAAGGATTTGAAGAAACAAGTTCAGATTGCCTATTTTTACCCCGATAAAAACAGCATCTGCCATGAATCCTGAAACTGTAACCGTTGCCGATAAAACGTTCAAAATAATGATCAGTGCCGAAACAATCGGCGAGCGGATTGAAGTTTTGGCCGAACAGATTAACCAGGATTTTGCAGACAAAAAGCCTGTTTTGATCGGTGTTTTAAATGGCTGTTTTTTGTTTATGGCCGATCTAATCAAACACATCAATATTCCATGCGAAATTGCTTTTATGAAGGTTTCTTCTTATCACGGCGGCATGGAAAGCCAGCGCGTTATTACAGAACATTACGATTTAAAAATGGATATTTCCGGCCGGCACCTCATCATTGTAGAAGATATTGTGGACACAGGCACCACGATGCGTTTTATTGTAGATAAACTGCAAGCCCGAAACCCGGCTTCGATAAATATAGCTACACTGCTTTACAAACCGGATGCAATGGAGCAGTATCTTGATTTAAAATATGTGGCTTTTGAGATTGAGAATAAATTTGTGGTTGGTTATGGTTTGGATTATAAAGGTTTAGGTCGGAATTTGAATGAGATTTATCAGGTGGTTTTGTAAGGAAATATTTAGTCTGATTTTAAGTGTTAGCCAATTTCAACCCTAAAAATACAGCAACGGATAAATTGAAAACATCTACAATAATGTGTGACAAGATCGGGTAAATCAGTCGGCCGTCTTTCTGATAAAACCACATCCAGCACCAACCCATAATAAATGTGGTAATACAAGTTGGAATGAGTACCCGCGGGTTGGAAAGCCAATAGGATCCCCACAGAAAATAATGGGAAAAGCTAAATAAGAAACCCGAAAATAACTGGCGTTTAAGTGGACTCATAGGCAGATTAACAAACAATCCCCGCCAAAAAGCTTCTTCAAAAAATGGGTTAATAGCTGAAAAAACGATGATGTAAACGAACGACATTGCCGGTACATTTTTATGATTTCCGGTAAAAACGCCCAAAGGAATCAAGGCTGGCAGGATCAGTCCGAAAGCCATCAATTTTAAGGTAGGTAAAGGAAGTAGTCCAGCCCGTTTGGTATCAACCTTGATATTGAGCTTGCTTTTGGCAAACCATAAACAGATTTCGATGCTAATGTAATAGATAGCAAAAGAAGGAATCCAGGATAAGTGCATAGGCAAAAGCCGAGCACAGATTTCGATACCGATTCGGGTAAAAACCAGTACAAACACTGGCATCAAAAACAAACTGCGTGCAGAACGAAGAGTTGAAAGAATGACAGCAATATCGCTAATTTATTTATTATTAGCCATTTGCTATGATGCTTCTTTTATCGATACTTTTTTAGGCAACAGTTGGTTGTTCTGCCATTTCCTGCAAAACTTCTACCGCTTCATCAACCGTTTTAATACCTTCAAAACTAATACGCAAGCTGTTTTTTACTTCTTTGAGATTGCACCGCCGCGGATTATCCTGCACGAACTGTAAAATGCGGTGGAACGAACCGCTTTCAAAATATGGCGATTGCTGGTTGGCAATAAAGTAACCACGCAGAATACTCTTTTTAAGGGATACTTTTTCAAATCCGATGGCTTTGCCCAGCCATTGCAAGCGCACGGTGTTTAGCATATCGCGGACTGGTCGTGGTATTGGCCCAAAACGGTCTTCCAGTTGTTTGGCAAAAGCCTGAAGCTCGGTTTCGTTTTCTAACTTGGAAAGTTCTGTGTATAAATTATAGCGTTCGGCAATACTGGTGACATATTCATCCGGGATCAGGATTTCCAGATCGGTATCAATCTGCGTAAACGAAACAAACGGACGCGGTTTTTCATCTTGGAAAACGTTTTGAAATTCTTCATCTTTTAGTTCCTGGATCGCTTCGTCCAAAATTTTATGGTACATCTCAAAGCCGATTTCTGCAATAAAACCGCTTTGCTCTGCGCCCAGCAAATTCCCGCTGCCGCGAATATCCAAATCGCGCATGGCAACGTTAAAACCGCTGCCGAGATCAGAAAATTCTTCAATCGCGCTCAGGCGTTTTCTGGCTTCGGAAGTTAAGGTTGATAACGGCGGGCTTAGCAAATAACAAAACGCTTTTTTATTGCTCCGGCCAACACGGCCACGCATCTGGTGCAAATCACTCAACCCAAACATGTGCGCATGATTGATAATGATCGTATTGGCATTCGGAATATCCAATCCTGCTTC
>CAXSBZ010000055.1:0-17063 GCA_964236465.1 uncultured Sphingobacteriaceae bacterium
AAGGTGAAGCCATCTACTTATGAAACTGGTTTCCTTGAATTAAAAGATACTATGTTTAAGGTATAAAATGTGAGTGTTATCCAACTCATAAGTAACTTCTTTTACTTCAACTGATTCTGGCAAATAGGATTTGACTAAATTCGCGGTTTAATTCTATTCAAAATGATCCTAAAAAAAGAGAAAAAATATATCCCGCAAAACTTTGAAATCACCTGGGGAAATCTGGAACCGATTTTTACCGAACTGCAAAACCGAACCCTAAATTCTGTTGAAGATCTGGAGCAATGGCTGCGCGACCGGAGCGAACTGGAAGCGGCATTGGAAGAGAATTTCGCCTGGCGATATATCCGAATGACTTGCGATACGACGAACCCGGATCTGTTGGAAAAATTTCAATATTTTGCTACAGAAATCGACCCAAAAACGGCACCCTTAAATAATGAGTTGAACCAAAAGCTGATGGATTCTCCGTTTAAAGAACAGTTAAACGGAGAGAAATATTTTATTTTACTGCGCGGGATCAAAAAATCTTTAGAGTTGTTCCGGGAAGAAAACATTCCCTTGCAAACCGAACTACAGGTTGAACAGCAAAAATATCAATCCATTACCGGTGCCATGTCGGTTTTTATTGATGAAAAAGAATACACGTTGGAGCAGGCCGCGGTTTTTTTAAAAGACCTAAACCGCGAGAAACGCCAACAGGTTTGGGAGAAAATAACCTTTCGGCGTTTACAGGACAAAGATCAATTGGATGCTCTTTTTAACCACCTAAAAACAGTACGCCACCAGGTTGCGCTCAATGCCGGTTTTGAAAACTTTCGTGATTACATGTTTCAGGCTTTGGGCCGGTTTGATTACACGCCGCACGATTGCTATAAATTCCACGCAGCCATCGAAACAGAAATTGTTCCAATTTTACGCGAACAGGCCGAAAAACGGAAAGCAGCTTTAGGTTTGGAAACATTAAAACCCTGGGATACCGAAGTTGATGTTTCGGGCAAACCGGCTTTGAAACCTTTTGAAAACGGACAGCAATTAATCGGAAAATCAATCCGTTGTTTTAATAACATCAACCCGGATTTAGGTGAAAAATTAAATACGATGCGCGAATACGGATTGTTCGACGTAGAAAGCCGCAAAGGCAAAGCGCCCGGCGGTTATAATTATCCGCTGGCCGAAACCGGTGCGCCTTTTATCTTCATGAATTCTGCCGGCACTTTTCGTGATCTGACGACGATGGTTCACGAAGGCGGGCACGCCATCCATACATTTTTGACGGCCGGTTTAGAGCTGAACGATTTTAAACATTGCCCGAGCGAAGTGGCAGAACTGGCTTCGATGTCGATGGAATTGATTTCGATGGATCATTGGAATGTATATTTTGAAAATGAAGAAGATTTGAAACGCGCCAAACGCGACCAGCTTTTTGATGTGCTCAAAACTTTGCCCTGGGTGGCTGTGGTTGATCAGTTTCAGCATTGGATCTACACCAATCCTGACCATACAACCGAACAGCGCACCGAAGCCTGGATACAAATTTTTGAACGTTTCGGTGCCAATTTTGTGGATTGGAGCGATCATCGCGAAGCCGAAGAAAACCAGTGGCAAAAACAGCTGCACATTTTTGAAGTGCCTTTTTATTACATCGAATACGGCATGGCACAGCTTGGCGCAATTGCTGTTTGGAAAAATTACAAAGAAAACCCGGAGAAAGGTTTGCAGCAATACCTGGACGCTTTGAAGTTGGGCTACACCAAAACCATTACCGAAATTTATGAAACGGCTGGTATCAAATTTGATTTCAGCGAAAAATATGTAAAAGACCTGGCTGCGTTTGTGCGGGCGGAAATGGAAAAAATATAAGTCACCAATTTTTACCCGGTAAAAACAGTATCGCTTATTTTAGTTGATGCTGTTTTTATCGGGTATTTTTCATGATAAGGAAAAGCTAAACATCCGCTTGAATTTCAATCAACTAAATGACCACTTACACAGCACTCATTATCCTCAGCGGATTAGTAATTTTTTCGTATTTATTCGATCTCATCTCCAAAAAAACCAGGGTTCCGGCCGTATTGTTATTGCTTGCTTTGGGCATTGGCCTGCACTTTTTGGTGAGTTATATCGGGTTCAAAACATTCAACTTCCTCACTATTTTACCAGCTTTAGGAACCATCGGTTTGATACTGATTGTGCTGGAAGGTGCGCTAGAACTTAAATACGACAAGGAAAAAAATAAGCTGATTCTGCGTTCATTTTTATCGGCCCTGACTATTTTGGGTGGAACCAGCATTGCCTTAGCTTTGATTTTGCAGCAACTTTCGGGCAACACGTTTGCGGCTTGTTTTCTCAACGCCATTCCGTTCAGCATTGTCAGTTCGGCCATCGCCATTCCGTCTGCCAGCGCAATGGAAGATCATAAAAAAGAATACATCATTTATGAAGCTTCTTTTTCGGATATTTTGGGCATTGTACTGTTCAATTTTATGCTGAATAACCCCAACATCAAGGCCGGTTCTTTTGTCAATCTGGGTTTTGAAACTGTGTCGATACTTCTTTTATCGGTGGTTTCCTGTCTGTTTATGCTGTATTTGTTGAGCCGTTTGCAGCATCACGTCAAGTTTTTCCTCATCATTTCGATCCTGATCTTGGTTTATGCTTTCGGCGAACAGTTCCATTTATCAGCCTTAATTTTGGTATTGGCTTTTGGTTTATTTTTGAATAATGCCAATCAGATCAAACCAAAATGGTTCAAAAAATATTTTTTATATCCAAATTTAGACCGCGACCTGCACCAGCTTTTTCAGTTGTCCGCAGAAAGCGCTTTTATCATTCGTACGTTTTTTTTCGTGATTTTTGGTTTCACCATGAACTTGAAAGAGTTGGAAAACCTGCAAGTTATAGAATACGGGATCGCAATTTTGGCAGCCATATACGCTATCCGTTTTATCAGTTTAAAATACGTTGGCAAAACAGAATTGCTGCCTGAAATTTTCATTTCGCCACGCGGATTGATCACGATTTTGCTTTATTATAATTTGCCCGACAATTTAAAGTTGAAAGGAATTGAAACCGGTTTATTATTTTTGGTGATCCTAGGCACCAGCGTAATCATGAGTTTGGGTTTGCTGCTTTCGGGGAAAAAAGAAGCGTCAGAACAACTTATTACGTAGAAAAATAAATTCATTTTAACAATCGAAACATGTTTACAATTCCAACAAAATCTATCCAAAACCAAAACGGAATTTTGGTTTTTGCCGATACAAATACTGAAATTTCAATCCTGTTCAATTACCTGAAATCCGGAAAAAACATTGAAGCTTTTTTGGAAGATTATGCAAAAGTAAAATTGAGCCAGGTAGATGAAGTTTTGGAATTTGCAGAAGAACAATTGAAATTAAGTTTGCGCTAACTGATATTTTTACGCAGATTAAAAATGCCGCGGTTCCAATTTTCAGTCTGCAAAAACGGCTTTTGATCGATCCATTTTAACCAAAAAACCGTGATCAAAACACCCAGCGCAGAACCGGCCGTAACATCCAGCAAAAAATGTTCGCTCAGATACATGCGGGAATAAGCGATCAAAACTGCTATTATCAGCCATAAATATCCCCAAGATTTATTTTTGGCGACGTAAGTAAAAACCACAGCCGCCGTAAATGCCGAAACTGAATGACCCGACGGAAAACTATCGGTATCCAGCATCACTACTCCTTTTACCAAATAAATATCATGGATCTTCTTGCTGAAAAACAAATGCGGCCGCGGTGCTTTGACCAGATGTTTGATAATTTGCGAGATGATAAACGTGATGATATAACTGCTTGCCAATAAAAAACCGGTTCTGTAATTGATTAAAAACGTGAGCAGTACGATCAAAATGCAACCGGTACTTGCACCCAGAAGCGTGATATTTTCAAAAAAAACATCGGTAAAAACAGTATGCCAGTGGTTGATTGCAAAATACAATTGTTCTTTGGTGAAAATCAGCATCAGCAAAACACAAACCGATAATAAAATCAAATACAGATATAAGAACGAGTTGATTTTTTTATAAAATTTATTCAAAACTGCTTCCATATATTCATTTTTCTAAAATCAAAAAATATTGTCTTTATTTTTGATAAGTTTGGTCAATTGTACCTGCAATAATACAGTAAATGAGTAAAAGTATTTTCCGAAAAAAATCTGTTTCCAAACTTTTAGAAGATCTGGCTTCCGGCTACAGCGATGGTGAAAACCACGGCAGCAGTTTGAACAAAGTCCTCAAAACAAAAGATTTAACTTTTATGGGGATTGCTGCCGTCATTGGTGCCGGGATTTTCTCAACCATTGGTGTTGCTTCGTACAATGGCGGCCCGGCGGTGAGTATTTTGTTTGTTTTAACGGCCATTACTTGCGGTTTTTCGGCTTTATGCTATGCGGAATTTGCTTCGCGGATACCGGTTTCAGGCAGTGCCTACACGTATGCTTATGCTTCTTTTGGCGAGTTGATTGCTTGGATCATCGGCTGGGATTTGTTGATGGAATATGCTATCGGCAATATTGCAGTGGCCATTTCCTGGAGTAAATATTTTACTAATTTGCTGGAAGGTTTTCATCTTCATATTCCTGGTTTTTTGACGATGGATTATCTGTCTGCCTTCCGCGGATTTGAGCAGCTGCAAAAGTTGAAAACTTCCGGTGCGGCCATCGATGCAAACGTAAAACTGGCTGCCGAAGCTTGGACAAACGCACCACAAATTGGTAGCCTGAAGGTAATTGCAGATTTGCCCGCTTTAGTGATCGTATTTTTGATTACCTGGCTGGTTTACACCGGGATTAAAGAAACCAAAAAAGCAACCAACGCCATGGTGATCCTCAAAATTGCAGTGGTTTTGGGTGTAATTATTTTGGGTTTTTTCTACATCACGCCGGCCAACTGGCATCCTTTTATGCCGAATGGTTTTGCCGGCGTGATGAAAGGTGTTTCGGGTGTATTTTTTGCGTATATTGGTTTTGATGCGATCTCGACTACTGCCGAAGAATGCGAAAACCCGCAGCGCGATTTGCCGCGCGGCATGATTTATTCGCTCATCATTTGCACGGTTTTATATATTTTGATTGCGCTGGTTTTAACCGGAATGGTCAATTACAAAGAGTTGCAGGTAGAAGATCCGCTGGCTTTTGTTTTTGCGCGGATCGGTTTAAAAAATATCAGCTATGTGATTTCCATCAGCGCGGTAATTGCAACGGCCAGTGTTTTGCTGATTTTCCAAATGGGCCAGCCACGCATCTGGATGAGCATGAGCCGCGACGGTTTGCTGCCAAAAGCTTTTTCGCGCATTCACCCTAAATATCACACGCCATCTTTTGCAACCATTGTTACCGGTTTTGTGGTTGCAGTTCCGGCTTTATTTTTGAACCTGACGGAAGTAACGGACCTGACAAGTATCGGTACATTATTCGCTTTTGTGCTGGTTTGCGGCGGCGTTTTGTTATTGCCAAAAGATGAAGAAGTTCAGGAAAAGGGTGCGCAAAAGAAATTCAAAATCCCCTATATCAACTCCAAACTTATTGTGCCAACATTATTTCTGGTTGGGTTGATTGTTTTTTGGAAACCTTTCCTGGCACTATTTCATTACACCGGCGATCATGATAAACTACCTTATTTCCTGTTCATTGGGCTTTCGGCAGTGGTTTCGGTTTTGGCTTTCGTTAAAAACCTGTCGCTGATCCCGGTTTTGGGTTTAGTCAGTTGCTTTTATTTGATGACAGAATTAGGCTACACCAACTGGCTCCGTTTTGTAATTTGGCTCGTGATTGGTTTGGTTATTTATTTCACTTATGGCTATCGGAACAGCAAATTGAACAAATTGGCTTAAACAAAAATGCTTCTTTTATCACCCTAAATTTAGGGTGATAAAAGAAGCATTCAACCAAAAAATTAAATGTGTTTGAATACGGTTTAAGTTTACTACTTCCAGGTCGGCCGGCAAAACTAATAAACTGGCATGAATTTAGTGTTTTGCAATGTTAAAAATTGTTAAATGAATACTGTTTTTTAGCATACCTAATTTTTTTGACTAAGGAAATCAATACTTTTGACCAGAATTTATACATGAAACAAATTTACTCTTCTGCATCTGTACTGCTTGTAATGCTATTGACAGTAGTATTGATGAGTTTTGCCCTGAGTACAGATGTTTCTGCAAAAATAAATTTTGATAGTATTCCGGCTAAGTTTCAAACTAAAACAGATCGTACTTCTTACCTAAAAAATGGTTTCAAAGTCAATCTTTTGCCAATGAAACCCATTCAAAGTCAAACGGTTGCGCCTAAACAAACTACCACAAAACCGGATAATGAAAAACTGCTTAGTGATGTAATGATCTATCCAAATCCAATTACCGATAAGATCAACATGACTTATAATGTGAAAAGAAACACTAACGTTTCTATTAAAATAATGGATATTTTGGGTAATGATGTGCTCACGCTCATGTCTCAACGGGTTGAAGCTGGTGAACAAAAAAATACATTTCAACTCAGCAACCGAATCTCTCCCGGATTTTATTTTGTTCGTATAATTGTAGGAACAGAGCCTTTTATTAAACGCATTTCTATACTGTAACAGCTATTTTATTTGCTCAGGCTGCCTTTTTTTAAGTACAGCTTATTTTATTTTTTAGTTTTGGCAGAAAATAAAAGCAAATGAAGATCATCGCTATTGGCCGAAATTATGCCGAACATGCCAAAGAATTGAATAACCCTGTTCCTGCCTTGCCGGTTATTTTTATGAAGCCCGATACGGCCCTTTTAAAAGATAACAAGCCTTTTTATCATCCGGATTTTTCGGAAGATATCCATCACGAAATTGAAATTGTACTGAAAGTAAGCAAGGAAGGCAAAAATATTACTGAAAAATTTGCGTCCACTTATTATGAAGAAATTGGTTTAGGCATTGATTTTACTGCCCGGGATATTCAGCAAAAACACAAAGAAAAAGGCTTGCCCTGGGAGCTGGCCAAAAGCTTTGATAATTCTGCGCCGATCAGCGAATTTGTACCGAAAACACAATTCCCTGATCTTTATCAACTCAATTTTCATTTGGATGTGAACCAGGAAACGCGGCAAACCGGCAATACTAAAGACCTTTTGTTTTCTTTTGAACAGATCATCGTTTTTGTTTCTCAATACATCACATTGAAAAAAGGAGATTTAATTTTTACCGGAACCCCGGCAGGTGTGGCGCGCGTAAAAGCAGGTGATCATTTAGAAGGCTATCTGGAGAATGAAAAAATGCTTGATTTTCTGGTGCGATAGGATGTTTAAAAAGTTTTTTACGATACTGTTTTTATCAAGTCTTTTTTACGCTAATCTTCAAGCCCAAATCTTTACTCAAAGCAGCATTTTACCGCAAAGTATTTACCGCTATCCGCAAGATTATTTTCGTTATCCGCTGGATTTGCCACCCACAACCGCCGGAACTTTTGGCGAATTGCGGCCAAACCATTTCCATTCCGGCTTGGATTTCAAAACCAATCAGCGCAGCGGCTACCCAGTCCATGCTGTGGCAGAAGGTTTTGTTTCACGGATGCGTGTTCAATATGGCGGCTTCGGCTTAGCAGTTTACATCAGCCATCCCAACGGCTTTACTTCTGTTTACGGGCATTTGGAACGTGTAACACCGGAATTGGCCAAAATTATCAAAGATTATCAGTACAAAAACCAAACCTACGAAGCCGACATTCAGTTGCAGCCTGCCCAGGCACCACTGCAAAAAGGTGCTGTTTTTGCCTGGTCAGGCAATGCGGGCGCTTCTGCCGGGCCACATGTGCATTTTGAAATACGGGATACGCAAACGGAGCAAACCATTAATCCGCAATTATTTGGCCTGACCATTCCTGATCGTATTCCGCCTGCCATCGCTGCTGTTTATGCTTATCACCTCAACGGAAAACCTTTTAATGAAAACACTGCCAGGCAGCTTATTCCGGTGGTTGGCAGTGCAGGAAATTATAGGCTAAAAGAAGCATCGCCCATTCATTTAAGCGGAGAATCAGCATTTGGCATCGTAACAAATGACATGAACAGCACTTCGCAAAACCGCAACGGCATTTATTCTATCCAGCTGAATGCAGATGGCAAAACGGTTTATATGTTTACGATTGATCGGTTTGCTTTTGATCAAACCCATGCCATCAATTCGCATTTGGATTATCCGGCTTTTTTAAATTCAGGGCGATGGATTCAGAAGAGTTTTGTAGATCCGGGCAACCAGATCGGTTTGTACAATGGCACGCAAAACCGCGGTGTCATCAGTTTTAATGATGATGCGCTGCACGAGATAGAGTATGTGATAAAAGATGTAGCCGGCAATACTTCTACTTTAAAATTTCAGGTAAAATCTACGCCGCCCGTTGCAGAAGTGCCTGTTTCGGCCGGTAGTTTTTTTAAATATAATCAGCAGAATATTTTTGCAACAGACCAGGTGAAAGTAATTTTCCCGGAAGGTGTTTTGTACGATAACTTGGATTTTATGTACAGCACACTGCCCCGGAAGGCGGGCAGTTATTCGGCCATTCATCGTATTCATAACCGCTTTACGCCATTGCATGATGAGGTGGAACTGTGGATCAAACCTGATGTTCCGTTGGGTAATTATGCGGATAAAGCCATTATCGTAAATACCGGCCACGGTGCACAAGGCGGTTTTTTTAAAGATGGTTATGTGAAAACGAAGATCAAAAGTTTTGGCGATTATTATATTGCAGTAGATACCATCGCGCCGGTAATTACACCGCTAAACATCTCCGAAGGAAAAAATATGGCTGCGGTAAATCACGTGGCTTTCCGCATTGGTGATAATTTATCGGGCATCAAATCCTACAAAGCCTACATTAATGGAGTTTGGGTTTTGCTGGAACAGGATTATAAAAGCAAGCTGTTTCGCTATTTTTTTGATGAACATTGTCCGCCCGGCAAACATCAGCTGGAAGTAATGGTTACCGATCAGAAAGATAATATCAAAAAACTGACCCTAAATTTCTATCGATAAAAGAAGCATCAAAAATCAGCACAAATGAAAAATATTGTTTTAAAAGAAGGTGACAAAGCACCAAACTTCAGCGCAAAAGACCAAAACGGAAACACAGTTTCACTCAGCGATTTCCTGGACAAAACACTGATCCTGTATTTTTACCCAAAAGATGATACGCCGGGCTGCACCGCCGAAGCTTGCAGTTTCCGGGACAATTACCAATCGCTTTTGCAGCAAGGTTATAACGTGGTTGGCATCAGTACGGACGATGAAAAATCGCACAAAAAATTTGAAACCAAATATCAGCTTCCCTTTCCGCTAATTGCCGATGCAGACAAATCTATTTCGGAAAGCTACGGTGTTTGGGTGGAGAAAAACATGTACGGCAAACTGTACATGGGCACGGCTCGAACCACATTTTTGATCGATAAAAACAGCATTATCCTGAAAATGATTGAAAAGGTAGATACCAAAAATTCGTCTCAGCAGGTTTTGGATCTACTGGCCTGAACCTAATTAATTCAAAAATTTATGTTGATTAAAGCAGGCATACTGTTTTTACCGGCATAAAATCCGGTTGCTTTATCATCCGAAACAATGCAAAACCCGTAAAAAGGATTAAGTTTGTGTAAATAATCCGATCATCTATATTTTAATCCTACATGTCCACACAGGTTGACGATCAAGAAATACTGAGTAAGTTTCAGGACGAAAAAACCCGGAACGAGGCTTTTAACCTGTTACTCAAAAAGTATCAGCAAAAAATATACTGGCACATCAGGCGGATGGTAATTAACCATGATGATGCCGATGATTTGGTGCAGGAAGTTTTTGTAAAAGTTTGGAAAAACCTGTTGGGTTTCCGCAACGATGCGCAGTTATATACTTGGATGTACCGGATTGCAACCAATGAGTGCATTACTTTTTTAAACCGGAAGAAGCTCAAAAACAATGTTTCTTTTGATGATGTGGCTTATGAATTATCAGAGTCGCTGACGGAATCTGCTTATTTTGATGGTGATAAGGCGCAACGGAAACTGCAGAAAGCGATCCTGACGCTACCAGAAAAGCAAAGGCTGGTTTTCAACCTAAAATATTTTGATGAGATGAAATACGAAGAAATGTCTGATGTGTTGGGAACAAGTGTTGGTGCATTAAAATCATCTTTCCATTTGGCAGTGAAAAAAATCGAAGCTTATCTGCTGGCTGAAGATTAATCGAAATGAATTTTAAACCTTTTGCAAAAAATTGATTCTATCTTTTCGTCATGAGTGAAAATACAGAACATACAGATTGGATAAACGATTATCCTGTTTTGAGTAATCAAAGCAAAGAAAATCCTTTCCGGGTTCCTGATCTTTATTTTGAAGACCAGCAAGAACGCCTGCATTCGGCTATTTTTGCAGAAGACTTGAAGCTAAAAGTCCCTACTGCTATTTTTGATGTGCCGGAAAATTACTTTGAAAACCTCACAAACCAAATTATTTCGGTTGTGAAACTGGAAGAGATGCGTGCGCAGCAAGAACCTTTAACTAAATCAAACGCGTTTTTTGAAGAACAACAAAACATCATTGCTGCAAGAGTCAAAATCAATGAATTTGCAGAAAAAGGCAGGGGTTTTACAGTACCTAAGAATTATTTTGAAGAACTGACGGATCGCATCAACCAAAAAACAGGCATAAAAACAGTACAGCAAACCGGAAAAGTTCGTAGCCTATTTACCAGAGCAGCCTGGAAATACGCCACCGCAGCTTGCATTGCCGTTGCCATAACCACAGGAGTTTTTGTAAAAAAATATCAGGCGGCACACAATGTGCAAACCCAGCTTTCTAACCTGCCTGATGAAGATATCGAAAATTATTTAGATATTCATGCTGATTCTTATGATAACCATCTGATTTTAGAAACAAGTGCTGCAAGTGATGGTTCAAATTCAGACAAAGACAAAACGGGTACAGATAGCAACATTTTAATCAAAAAATAATTGTTGCAGTATCAATTCAATAAAAATTTATGATAGTTAAAAGATTTTTTATTGGCCTTGTCCTAATTGCTTTTTTTGGAAAAGCAGAAAGGATCTTGGCTCAAGATTTTAGGGTTCCGCGTTCTAATATAGATACCCGAAGTAATTTTAACAACGGTAATGTGGATAACTCTGTTGGTATGCACAAGATCGAAACAATTAAATCAGATTTTTTATCTGATAAAATGCACTTAAGCGCAGACGAAGCTGGTAAATTTTGGCCGATTTATAATCAATACCAGCAAGATATGAATGTGGTTTTGCATCAGAAAAGGCAAAACATGCTTAGTTCAAAAAACAATGCACAGGATATTGTAAATGATAATTTTGAATATGATTCTAAAATCCTGAACATTAAAAAACATTACAATGATGAGTTTTCTCGGATTTTACCGCCCGAAAAAGTAATGGGTTTTTGGAAAAGTGAACGCCAGTTTAATGAAGAAATGATCAAACGTTTAAAAAACAAACGCGAGAATGATTAAATAATTACCTGAACAATACTTCCTTTTAAAAGGCTTTCGACAAATGTTGAGAGCCTTTTGTATTTTTGTACATGCTCACAAACCGACAGCTTTTTTTGCTGAATGTTGCCCAAACATCAGGTTCTCCAAGATTATTAGAGATTGAATTTGCCAAAGGATTATACCTTTACGATAGTGCCGGTAAGGCCTATATGGATTTGGTTTCGGGCTTTGCAGTAAGCAACACAGGCCATGGGCATCCCGAAATTGTGCAGGCAATCAAAGATCAGGTTGATTTGTACATGCACTTGAGCGTTTATGGCGAATTTGTGCAAACGCCGCAAGTAAAACTTGCCCAAAAGATTACTTCCCTCCTGCCCAAAAGTTTAAATTCTGTTTATTTTACCAATTCCGGCACAGAAGCTACGGAAGGCGCGATGAAATTAGCCAAACGGTTTACCGGCCGAGCCGAAATTTTGGCTTGTAAAAACAGCTATCACGGCAGTACGCAGGGTGCTTTAAGCTTGATGGGAAATGAAGAATACAAACAAGCATATCGGCCGTTGCTTCCCGGAATCAGATTTATTAATTTTAATCAACAGCAAGATTTAGAACAAATTACAACCAAAACTGCGGCCGTAATTGTAGAAACCATTCAGGGTGAAGCCGGCATCCGTGTTCCTGATTTGGAGTACATGCTTCTTTTACGGCATAAATGTTGGCAAACCGGCACATTGTTAATTTTGGATGAGATACAAAGCGGCTTGGGCCGAACCGGAAAACTTTTTGCTTTTGAACATTTTAACATCGTGCCAGATATTTTGCTCACGGCCAAAGCTTTTGGCGGCGGGATGCCGCTGGGTGCTTTCATCGCCCCAAAAAACGTAATGGACGCGTTGAAAGAAAATCCAATTCTGGGCCATATCACCACTTTTGGCGGCCATCCAGTTTGCTGCGCGGCAGGTTTGGCTTCGCTGGAAGTGATTTTGAAGGAAGAACTGATCAAAGATGTTCCGCAAAAAGAAAATCTATTTCGGGAATTGCTTGTTCATCCAAAAATAAAAGAAGTGCGTGGCAAAGGCTTGATGTTGGGTATCCAGTTAAGCAATTTCGATCAGGTAGAAAACGTAAGCAAACGTTGTGTTGAAAATGGTGTAATTGTAGATTGGTTTCTGCATTGTGAAACCACTTTGCGGGTTGCGCCGCCGCTGATTATCACTGAAGAAGAAATCCGAAAAGCTTGTGCAGTGATTTTGGAAGCAATTGATTATTGTTCTTGATTTTGTCATTTCGACCTTAGGGAGAAATCTTCTTTCAACAAAATAGGCATACGACTTTGAAGAAGATTTCTCCCTACGGTCGGAATGACAACACACTTTTGTTATACTGTTTTTATGCCATAAAAACAGCATCAAGCCATTTTATTTCTTTTGATCAAATACGCTTTCAAAACCTGATCATAACCCTGATGCAAATTGGCATCTACCAAATCGATTTTGTATTGCGCACATTTTAATTCCAAATTATGGCGATAATTCTTTAAGGCTGAACGATAACTTTCGCGGATTTCATTTGGGTGAACTTTCATTTCCGTTCCGCTTTCCAGATCCACAAAATGATACGGCCGGTTTTCAAAATCAAAATCCAATTCTTTTTGATGATCGGAAACATTGAAAATTATGACTTCATGCTTACTGTGTTTTAAGTGTTGCAAGGAAGCAAAAAGATCAGCAGACTTTTGTTCATCCATTGCATTTTCCAACATATCGCTCAGAATTATGATCAGCGAACGCTTGTGCACTTGCCCGGCCAGCTGATGCAAAACCTGAGAAATAGCTGTGAATTGCTTACTTCTTTTATCTTGCAAAATCTTTTCTAATTGCGCAAAAAGATAAAAAAGATGCGCTGAAGTTGATTTTGCCGGACTGATAAAATCCACCTCATCAGAAAAAAGACAAAGGCCGAAAGCATCGCGTTGCTTTTTAAACAGATACATTAATGAAGCAGCGGAGTAAACTGCAAATTCCAGTTTGCTCAAACCTTTTTCCGGAAAATTCATGGAAGAGGAAGTATCCAGCACCAAAAAACAACGCAGATTGGTTTCTTCTTCAAACTGCTTGACGAACAGTTTATCTGTTCTGGCCATCAGTTTCCAATCTACATTTCGCACAGATTCGCCGCTGTTATAAGCACGGTGTTGCGCAAATTCTACCGAAAAACCATGAAACGGACTTTGGTGCAAACCGGTGATAAAACCTTCTACCACTTGTTTGGCCAGCAGTTCTAAGTTGGCAAATTGTTGGATTTCGGGGTTCTGGCTGAGATTAATCGGCATGAAGTAAAGCTAAAAATTTTGAATTTGATGGAATATCAAACAATGAAATTCAGTTGACTAAAAAGCATTGATTAGATAAATCCCTAATTTCTTAAACCTTGAATTACTAACTTTTCATCAACTGTTTCTGATTCAGATTTAAGATATATATCTGCTAAAAGAACAATTTCATCCTTAACAAGAACATAGGTAATAACTCTTGCACCTCCGCTTTTCCCTTTGTTTGAACTTGAAATACTTAATCTGATCTTATAAAGATTAGGTCTAATTTCAACACCAGTTGTTGGCTTTATTTCAAGTTGCTTAATTAATGTTGAAACGTCGTCTTTGATGCTTCTATGCTTTTTAACTATTTTCTTTAATGACAACTCAAAGTATGGAGTGAACTGTACTCTAAAGCTCATCTAAAAGAGTTTTGGCATCTTTAAATTCCAACTCGCCTCTCTCCCATTTTTTTATATCGATAAATGTATTTTTTAAAGATTCGAAAATCTGCTTTTCCTTTTTGTTAAACGGGCGGGATTTCAATTCAACTTCGTCCTTGCTTTTAATCTCATAGTTTAATTTAAGTGCATTCAAAATTGCTTTCAGTGCTTTTTCAGATTTTTTATCAGCTGTACTAACCATAAATGTTGCCATAAACAAACTTACAAAATTTAATAAACCATTTTTTTTGCTGAACCTAAAATTTCGACATTGAAAATTAGGTGATAAAAGAAGCATTGATCTCCCCAAAAAAATTTAACAAAAAAACCTGACTTAAATTAAGCCAGGTTTTTTGTATGATAAAAGAAGTATTATACCAATTGTTTGTTCAACTTATCCGCCAAAACAGATTTCGGAACTGCACCAATTTGCTTGTCCACAATTTCGCCGTTTTTAAAAAATAACAACGCCGGAATATTACGGATACCAAATTTCATGGAAATTCCGGGATTGGTATCTACATTTACTTTTCCTACAACTGCTTTATCGCCGTATTCTTTTGCAATTTCTTCAACTACTGGTCCAACCATGCGGCAAGGTCCACACCATTCTGCCCAAAAGTCAACCAAAACTGGTTTATCTGATTTCAGCACAACTTCATCAAAGTTGGCATCTGTAATTTCTAAAGCCATAATTTTTATGTTTTATAATGTTTAAACAAATATAGAATAATCAAATTGCTTGCCATGCTTGCAGTATGACAATCTGACAATTATTAAACTATTATACATAAAGCTTTATTTAGAGTCAGGCAAGATTGCTAATTGAAAACATAAAGCTTCAACGATTTCTTTCTGTTTTTCTTGATCTGTTACATCACCATAAAAGTTGGATAAACGCCTTTTATCTAAAGTTCGTATTTGATGACACAGAGCTATAGATTCATTAGTTAAACCATAATTACCGGAAGGTATAGTTGCTTCATTGGGATAGATATCTCTATTTGGCTTTCGGCTGGTTAAAGGAATAACATTTACAATGTTTAAAACTTCGTTTACAATATTCTCACTAATAACCAAAACTGGCCTTGATTTTCCTTGCTCTGAGCCAACAACAGGATCAAGATTAGCTCTGTAAATTGACCATCTCTTAATCATTTATATTTCGTAATCAACTGCTTCAAAATCATCCCCTACTTCTTTTATATCATTTAAATACAAAGGATCAGACGATGCTTGTTTCATTTTACTAATTTTATCGTTCTTACTCAGGTACTTTCTATCTTCTGAATTAAATTTCAAAGTACTAATACACAGTTCAACAATTTCGAGCAATTCAGCATTAGGAATATAACCGTTTCTAACACTTTCTTTTACAATAATTTTTACATCCGCTATTGGAATTTCACTTGAACTCCTTGGGCTAAACCGGTTATTTTTAGTTGGGTATCTATTTCTTATCGAAACAACGTTTTCATCCCAAGTAGCTTTTCCAAACTCTATTTTGTGCCCATTTCCAAGTTCAATTGTTTTCTCAACTTTCATACAGTTTATATCAAGTGCAAAAATAAATAACTTCTTTTACTAATTTAAAGTAGCCGGATTATTAGTCAAAACCCTGATACTATCCAAAAAATCATCAGCCGGATTTACTTTAAAACTTCGCGAAGGCATTTCTACCGCAATCGCTTCCTCTTTATCTTTTACTTGGAAACGAAGCACACAGTTTTTGACGGCATATTTTTGATTATTGGCTTCTACCAAATCCTGCAAATCATTAAGCAAATGATCAGAAAGTTCGTTCAAGTTTAAGCTGATGGTTAATGATTTGGTTAATTTATCACGCAGTTCGGATAGCAGCTGCATCTGAGAAATACGCAAATCCCAGTTGTCTTTTTGCTTAAATTTTTCTTCAATATTTCCTCTCACCTGCAAAAAATAACCATCGAACAGCAGGTTTTTAAACTTGATATAATCATCGCCAAACAAAGCAAATTCGTACGAATCATTGTAATCTTCCAGCACAAAAGTGCCAAATGGATTCCCAGTTTTGGTCATTTTATGTTGAACATTGGAAATTAAACCGCCGATACAAATTTCAGGCCTGCGTTTTAGGTCGTTAAAAGAAGCAATCACTTCTTCGCCGCCTTCGCGGTTTTTCATTTTTTGTACCAGCTTCAAATCAGCAACAGACGAGTTGCAAAATTTCTCCAGTTCGAATTTGTAATTATCCAGCGGGTGGCCGGTCAAATAAATCCCGATCAGATCTTTTTCATATTTCAGTTTTTCAATCAGCGGATATTCATCGCCTTCCGGCATCGAAGGTTCGGGGATAAAAGAAGCATTGGCACCACCAAACAGCGAAACCTGGGAACTATTTTCGGAATGCTGGTAATCATTTCCGTATTTGATTAAACGTTCCAACCCTGTCAGAATTCCATTTTCTGTTTTTATAAAAAATTGGGAACGTTTCAACCCAAAACTGTCAAAAGCACCGCTGTAAACTAAATTTTCGCAGGATTTTTTGTTAACCGAACGATTGTTTGACCGACGTGCAAAATCATAAATCGAAGTGTACAAGCCATTTGTATTGCGTTCTTCAATGATGCTTTCTACAGCTTTATCGCCAACGCCTTTGATGCCGGCCAAACCAAAACGGATTTCACCATGGCTGTTTACCGTAAAAGTTGTGGAAGATTCATTCACATCCGGGCCTAAAACATGGATGCCCATCTGCCGGCATTCATCCATAAAAAAAGTGATTTTTTCGATGTTGTTCTGGTTGTTCAGCACC
>CAXSBZ010000056.1:0-16859 GCA_964236465.1 uncultured Sphingobacteriaceae bacterium
TAATAAATTATAAATATTAAAAAATATGACCGAAGAGAATGAAAACATTGAGACAGCACCTATGCCGTCTTCAATACCGCCATCCGTACCTCAATTTCCAGTAGATAGAATAGAACTTAATGATATACCTATTCCACAGTTTCCTCCTGATAGAATTGAAAAAGGTGAAAATTTAACTGAGTTCATCAAAAACCACAATTGGGATAATTAATTCCATATTTTTTATCAACTTAAAATTGATAACAAGAAACGTTTCTCCTAACCGGGAAACGTTTCTTGTTTACGGCAAGTCATATTGATGCTTCTTTTATCGGCACAAAACAATTACTGTTAATTTTGAGAGTTTAAATTAGCGGATGAGCAAGCACGAAATTATTGGTTGTGAACGTTGTGGTGCAAGGATAGAATGCAAAGCAAATTCTTACACCAAATGCCAGTGTAGCGAGGTGCAGTTAACACATGATGAAATAGAAGCTATCAGTGATTGTTACGAGGGTTGCTTGTGTGCTGCTTGTTTATTGGTGTTGCAACAAGCGTATCAGTATAGCTTAGTTAATCAGGTTCAACAACCATCACTATAAAAAACAACCTGATATATTTATACGTAGTTTGATAACTAATACTGATATTTTTAGTATTAAGGTATAACGGAAACTTAATAATAAATATCTAAATTTGTACTTTAAAGTAGCGAAATGAGATTTTTTGAAGAGAAACGAAGAGAAGTAATGAGGCATATTGAGCATTATATGCTCGAAAAAATGGACGAGTATCTGAAACCAATAGATCAGATTTGGCAACCGAGTGACTTGCTTCCTGATTCTACGAGAGATACTTTTTTTTCTGAAATAAAAGATTTACAGCAAAGTGCAGAAGGGTTATCTTATGATTTGGTAGCGGTTTTAATTGGAGATACCATTACAGAAGAAGCTTTGCCAACTTATGAATCTTGGTTGATGATGGTCCGTGGTGTTTCTGATGCTGAAGAAGGCGGCTGGATGAAATGGACACGCCACTGGACGGCCGAAGAAAACCGTCATGGTGATTTATTGAACAAATATTTATACCTCTCCGGCCGTGTAAACATGCGGATGATGGAAGTTTCAACCCAATATTTAATTGCCGATGGTTTCGATATTGGCACCGGCCACGATCCTTACCGCAACTTTATTTACACTTCTTTTCAGGAATTGGCAACCAATGTTTCGCACCGCCGGGTAGCAAGCCAGGCCAAAAAGCACGGCGATACTTTGCTTTCTAAAATGTGCGGTGTGATTGCTTCTGATGAGGCGCGCCATGCAAAAGCTTATATTGATTTTATTGGTAAAATTTTTGAGGTGGATGCCAACGAAGCGATGATTGCTTTTGAAGACATGATGCGGAAAAAGATTGTGATGCCAGCACATTTTTTACGCGAAATGGGCATGATGGCAGGCCAAACTTATGGTCATTTTACCGATGCGGCACAACGTTTAGGTATTTATACCGCTGTTGATTATGTGGATATTATGAAACAATTGATAGTGGAGTGGCAAATAGAAAGCAGAATGGATTTGAATGAAGCCGGAGAAAAAGCACGTGATTATGTAATGAAATTGCCTGACCGTTTATTAAAGATTGCAGAAAGAATGAAAAATCCGGGACTGGAATATAAGTTTAGTTGGATCAGCGGATAAAAATAGAAGCCTCTCTTAAGAGGCTTTTTTTATGCCGGTAAAAGAAGTATGGTAAATTGGTATCTTTGCCAAATCATGAACACGGCAGAACTGGCATTTAATTCGGGAACAAGGACTTACAATAATTACGGTGCTTGGCTCCGCAAAAAATACAATGGCCAGCGTGTTTTTAAAGTAATTGTGGATGGTGGTTTTACCTGCCCCAACCGCGATGGTTCCAAAGGTTTTGGCGGTTGCACGTATTGCAATGTTGATTCTTTTACGCCTTCGGTTTCGCGTTCTACGCCTTCGTTGCGCGAACAAGTGATCAAAGGCATGGAACGTGCCCGAACTGGAAACCGTGCCGATAAATTCATTATCTATTTTCAACCTAATACCAATACGTATGCGCCGGTACATTATTTAAAAATGATGTATGATGAAGCGTTGAGTGTTGATCCCGAAAATATTGTTGGCCTTTCCGTCGGCACACGCCCGGATTGTATAGATGCCGAAAAGGTAGCTTTGCTGGAAAGTTATACCGACCGTTTTGATGTGGATTTAGAAATGGGCATGGAATCAATTTATAACGATACGCTCGACCAGATCAACCGCGGCTGCAAACACGAAGAACTAATTGCTGCTTTGGAACTGGTTAAAAATTCCAAATTAGATATTTGTGTACATACCATTTTTGGCTTCCCCTGGGAAACTAAAGAAATGATGTTAAAGTATGCGGAAGAGATCAACCGTTTCCCGCAAATTAAGTTCGTTAAGTTCCATCATTTGCATATTGTAGAAGGTTCAATCATGGGCGTAAAATACAAACGTGAACCTTTTCCGTTGTTTACTTTGGGAGATTATACTGATTTTATTTGTGAACTGTTGCCTTTGGTCCGCCCAGATATTGTCATCCAACGCTTGTTTGGTTTATCAGATTTAGAGTTGCTGATCGCGCCAAACTGGAATTTGAAAAAATCAGAAATACAATTTTATATTGACCGTGCTATCCAGCAAAGAGGAATTGTACAGGGAAGTAAATATGAGGATTTATTCATCAGCTTTTAGCTTTCAGCAATCAGCTTGCAATGCTTCTTTTATCGACATAAATTTGTCTTTAGCTTTCTACCTTTTACCTTAAAACCTTTCGCCTTAACCTTTATACTTTCCAAAAAGGTCATCAATAGCTTTGGTACGATGGTCAAAAATCTTTTTAACTTCTTTTTTCACTAAAACAGTATTGGCTATTCGCCCAAAAACAGAATAAGGAACCGCATAATCTAAAATATCGTGCATCAAAACACCACCCGGGATTTCGGTAAAATGATGCTGGTGGTGCCACAAAGCATAAGGGCCAAAAACCTGGTTATCTACAAAATACTTGTGTTCATCTACATGCGTAATTTCCGTCATCCAGTTCATCTTGATACCAAAAACAGGCGAAACTTGGTAGGTAATGATCATACCGGCGTACATTTTGGTAGCTGCGGTATAGTTAGAAGTAACCGTAAATTTCATTTCTTTTGGCGTAATACGTGCCAAGTTTAAAGGAGACGAAAAAAAGTCCCAGGCATCGGCTAAGGGAATGGGCAATTTCTGCTGAAATTCTAAGTGGTATGTTTTCACACTTAACCAACCCAAAAACCTAAACAATTGTTTATGCTGTTTTTACTGCACCATTTTATTGGCGCAATACGAACTGGCAAAAGCTTCGGGTTTTGCCTTGAAAACAAAACCCATACTCAAAATATAGCCCATTGCTTCGTGCAAAGCCTGGTTAGATTTAAACATCGGGTTGGTGTTGATATCGGCATGAACTTCCAAATCCACATCATACAAATCCAGCAGATCGCAAAGCTGGTAAGCAATATCGATAGATTTTTGTACTTCGTTTAGCATCCTTTCTTTGATGCCCATTTTTTGTGAAGTGCGTTCCTGGTGGATATACATAAAACCGCCGCGTTGTTCACGCAAAAAAACAATGACGGTCGCAAAATCGGTAACGGCACCTTTAACTTGAGAATCTGTGCCGATGCAAACTTTGAGTTTGTTGCCCAGTTCGGTTTCGCGTTCAATGGTTTTTTCTACTTCTTCTATAATCGGCAGTTCGATGATCTCGCCGCTAAATTTTCTCCAGGTCATAATCAGTTTTTGTTTTAGATCTGCAACCCTGAATGAGGTTTAACGAATTTAGGATTTAATAATTTGTAGTGCAATGATTTTAAAGTAATTAAATTGTTAACAAAAGGTGGGTTGTTAACAGGAGAAGGTTATTTCCCAATTGCTTCCTCTAATTGTTTGATGAGTATTTCTCTCTTCATTGGGTAGCCCGCTTTAGAGAGTTCGTATGATCCGTCTTTTTTAATTATTATATAGGTAGGGTAACTGGCACCTTTTACTTTCTCCATAATGTCTTTATTTAAACTTGTATTGGCCAATATGTGATTGCCTTCCAAATTGAAGTAAGCAATAAGCTCTCTCCATTTTTTTTCATTTTTTAAATCAAAATTGGCCACGTACAAATAATCTAATCCTTTGCCTTGAAATTGTTGTTTGATGTATTGGCTGTTCTTTTCAATTTCCTGTAAACATGGACTACACCATGTTCCCCACATATCTAATAACATTGTTTTCCCTTTTACCAGTTTTAAAACTTCTTTAAATTTGTTAATGTTTAATCCGTTATTATAAACAAAAATCATTTTTTCATTTATCTTTTGTTTTTGCTTTTCTATTGTTGAGTTTATTTCCTGTTCAAACCAAGCTATGTATTTACTATTTGGATATTGGTTTTTAAATCTTTCAAAAATTGATTTTAAATTTTCGTGATTCGCTCCATTTATAGCTTCATTAAACAATACTGCATACAAATATTCTGCTGAATTACCAGTAAAATATTTATTTATGATTTTCTCTTGTAATAAGTTTTTTCGATCGTTTTTAAAAGATATTTCTCCATCTGAAACTGAATTGTACCATTCTTTATAGAACTTTTCAGGGCTAATTTTTTCTAAATCCCACAAAGCTTCTTTTTCACGTAAGAGAAAATCATGAATTAGTAAACAATAATAGTAAGCGTTTATAGCCTTATCATTATTTAGATTTTTGATTGTAAAAAGACTGTCTTGAATATATTGCCATTTAGCATAATTGTTTTTATAAGATTTGGATATGTAAAATTTATTGTCTTCTTTAAAAGAATAGTATTTTTCTGCAACGTAATATTTCTGGTTTGCTTCCCAATTCTTTAAAAATATAGAATCAGGTTTATAGATAGTTTTATATTTCTCGAAAGTATTTAATCGTAAAGCAGATTCTTTGTTGATAGCTGCTATAAAGCGAAATGGCAAAGGATCGTTATAAAAAATACGTAAATTCTGTTCCTGAAATCCAGAAAGAATTGGTTGATTATTGTTACTGCCTTTTCCAGTAACTTCTAAAACATTGTTGTCTTTTGTTATATCGGCTTTTAAAACAATATCATCTTCTGGTGATAAATATAGTTCAAAAGTTTTTTTATAATTGCCTAACTTATCTGTGTTGTAAAAAAAACTTATAAATCGAGGTTCTGTAATGGGGAAGACATAAGAAGCAGTTCCATTATTATCAAGCAATATAGAGAATGCTGAGTTTTTAAAATAAGCATAATTTAAAGGTGGATCATGTACCCAGACATTTAATATTTTAAACGGGGTATTAACTATTGTAAAATTTACTCTTGCCGTTTGCGCTAAAGAAACAGATACAATAGCAATGAAGGATAAAAGACTTATCAAAAGCTTTTTCATAAAATTTTGTTTAACTACTTTAAAATTGCTTCTAATCTTCAATTTTTTCTTAATAAAAGAAGCATCACCTTATCCAACCAACTTTTTATACTTAATCTTTAAGCATCAATAAGCGTATCAGTATCAATCAGGTATTTCTTTCCCATTCATTCCGGATTTGATTGATATATTTCTGCATTTTTTCGCCTTCTTCCAAACTAAGTGTACCAAAAAAGTCGGATGGTTTTTTTGTGGGTAAAATGGAAACTGTTGTTTCTTTTATTTCTTCATCAATATAAAAAGGTACATGCACTTCTTTGCCTACATAATTAACAGGCAACGATACCGCCATATCAAAGTTTGCTTTCTCCGGAGTTACTGTTGTTTGTACCATCTTGTATAATTAAGGTGAATATTTATAAACTATGTTACCAATTTTTACCCGATAAAAGAAGCATCACTTACCCAACCAATTTCTTATACCGAATCCTCTTTGGTGCCACATCGCCCAGCCGTTTTTTCCGGTTTTCTTCGTAATCCGAATAATTGCCTTCAAAAAAGTAAACCTGCGAGTTGCCTTCAAAAGCCAGGATATGCGTGCAAACGCGGTCTAAAAACCAACGGTCGTGGGAAATGATGACGGCACAACCGCCAAAGTTTTCCAAAGCTTCTTCTAAAGCACGCAAAGTATTTACATCGATGTCATTCGTTGGCTCATCCAGCAACAAAACGTTGGAGCCTTTTTTTAAGTTGACAGCCAAATGCACGCGGTTGCGTTCGCCTCCAGAAAGTACGCCAACTTTTTTCTGCTGGTCGCCGCCGTTAAAATTGAATTTAGAAACATAAGCACGGGAATTGACAGGCCTGTTTCCCAGCAAAATGGTTTCCTGTCCGTCGGTAATGTTTTCCCAAACCGATTTTGCTGGGTCGAGGTCGTCGTGCATCTGGTCAACATAACCCAGGGCAACCGTTTCGCCAACACGAAAAGTTCCGGCATCGGCTTCATCCTGGCCGGTTATCAATCGAAATAAAGTAGTTTTACCGGCTCCATTTGGCCCAATAATTCCTACAATTCCTGCTGGCGGAAGCGAAAAACTCAGGTTATCAAATAAAATTTTATCGCCAAAAGCCTTGGTAACATTATTTGCTTCGATCACTACATTTCCCAAACGTGGCCCTGGCGGAATAAACAGTTCCAGCCGTTCTTCGCGTTCTCTGGTTTCTTCGGAAGCTAATTTATCGTAATTGGCAATCCGGGCTTTGCCTTTGGCGTGGCGGCCTTTTGGTCCCATCCGCACCCATTCCAGTTCGCGCTCCAATGTTTTCTGGCGTTTGCTTTCGGTTTTCTCTTCCTGTAAAAGACGCTTTGATTTCTGCTCCAGCCAGGAAGAATAATTGCCTTTCCACGGAATGCCTTCCCCACGGTCAAGTTCTAAAATCCATCCGGCCACATTATCTAAGAAATAACGGTCGTGCGTTACGGCAATTACCGTTCCTTTGTACTGTTTTAAGTGCTGTTCCAACCAGTCGATCGATTCGGCATCCAAATGGTTCGTCGGCTCATCCAGTAATAAAACATCAGGTTCTTGCAGCAATAATCTGCATAAAGCAACACGCCGGCGTTCTCCGCCTGACAATGTGGCAATCTTGGTTTCTGGTTCCGGGCAGCGTAAGGCATCCATGGCACGCTCTAATTGTACATCTAATTCCCAAGCGTTGCTGGCATCAATTTTATCCTGCAATTCGCCTTGCCGTGCCAGCAGTTTATCCATTGCGTCGGCATCTTCGTAAACTTCTGGCAAACCAAATTTCTCGTTGATGTCTTCATATTCCTGCAAAATTGCCTTTGTGGCCGCAACACCTTCTTCTACAACCTCTTTTACTGTTTTTGCGGCATCCAATTCAGGTTCCTGGGCGAGGTAACCAACCGTATATCCCGGCGAAAAAACTACATCGCCCTGGTAAGCTTTGTCCAAACCGGCAATAATCTTCAACACAGATGATTTCCCCGAACCATTTAAACCGATCACACCAATTTTTGCCCCGTAAAAGAAGCTTAGGTAGATGTTTTTTAAAACCTGTTTTTGCGAAGGATAAATTTTGTTTACGCCCGCCATTGAAAATATTATTTTCTCGTCTGCCATAATTTCTGATATGCTTTTTTTATCAGGCTAAATTAGTCAGAAACCCGTAAAAATGAATATATTCAATTATAGTTGTAAGGAATGCTGCTTAATGGCGTAATTGTTGATAATTTTATACTTGAAAGTGCTATCTGTTCTTATTTAATAAAATATTTATAGCTTAGTGTTTTCCTTTATTTGAAAAATATATTATGGAAGCAAAATTTTCGCCCCGTGTAAAAGATGTTATTTCGTATAGCAGAGAGGAGGCATTGCGTCTCGGGCATGATTACATAGGAACAGAACATTTATTGTTGGGTTTGATCCGTGACGGCGATGGCGTGGCGATCAAACTATTAAGAGGATTGAATGTGGATACCGCGCGTTTGCGGCGTGCAGTAGAAGATGCCGTAAAAGGTACTACCGGCACAACTGTAAATATCGGCAGTATCCCGTTAACCAAACAGGCAGAAAAAGTATTGAAAATTACTTACTTAGAAGCCAAGATATTTAAAAGCGATCTGATTGGCACAGAACATCTTTTATTGTCTATTTTAAGAGATGAGGACAATATTGCTTCTCAGATCTTAGCACAGTTTAATGTTAATTACGAAGTATTTAAAGCTGAAGTTGAAACCGGTAAGCATGATGTAACGGATGAATTACCAGGATCATCAACCGGCGGCGATGACGATTTTCGTGATGAAGAATCATTTAGTCAACCAAAAAAAGTGTCAGATATTAAGTCAAAAACACCGGTATTAGATAATTTCGGCCGTGATTTAACCAAAGCAGCCGAAGACGGAAAATTAGATCCGATTGTTGGTCGGGAAAAAGAGATTGAGCGTGTTTCTCAAATTTTATCCCGTCGGAAAAAGAATAATCCAATTTTAATTGGTGAACCCGGCGTTGGTAAATCAGCCATTGCAGAAGGTTTGGCTTTGCGGATTGTTCAGCGTAAAGTATCACGTGTATTATTTAATAAACGCGTAGTTACTTTAGATTTGGCTTCCTTAGTTGCCGGAACAAAATATCGCGGACAGTTTGAAGAACGGATGAAAGCTGTAATGAACGAGCTGGAAAAATCTCCGGATGTGATTTTATTTATTGATGAAATCCATACCATTGTTGGTGCTGGCGGTGCTTCAGGTTCTTTGGATGCTTCCAATATGTTTAAACCAGCACTGGCTCGCGGAGAAATTCAATGTATCGGTGCTACAACTTTGGACGAATATCGCCAGTATATCGAAAAAGATGGTGCTTTAGACCGCCGCTTTCAAAAAGTGATGGTTGAGCCGGCTACACCTGATGAGACTATTGAAATCTTAAACCGAATCAAAGATAAATACGAAGAGCATCACGGTGTAACTTACACAAATGAAGCAATTTTAGCTTGTGTTTCTTTAACTTCCCGTTATATTACAGATCGTTTTCTGCCGGACAAAGCAATTGATGCTTTGGATGAATCAGGTTCTCGTGTTCACTTAACCAACATTCATGTTCCGCAGAATATTTTGGACATTGAACAAAAAATTGAACAGATCAAACTCGAAAAAAACAAAGTAGTCCGCAGCCAAAAATATGAAGAAGCTGCAAAACTGCGTGATACAGAAAAGCATTTGCTTGAAGAATTAGACCAGGCAAAAACAGCATGGGAAGCAGAAACCAAAGCAAAGCGTTATACCGTTACAGAAGATAATGTTGCCGAAGTTGTTTCGATGATGACTGGTATTCCGGTGCAGCGTGTTGGTCAGGCCGATAGTCAGAAATTACTGAATATGTCTGATAAAATTGCAGATAAAATTATTGGTCAAACAGATGCCATCAAGAAATTAACTAAAGCAATCCAGCGTACGCGTGCCGGATTGAAAGATCCTAAAAAGCCGATCGGTTCATTTATATTTTTAGGCCCAACGGGTGTTGGTAAAACAGAATTGGCAAAAGAACTTGCCCGATTTATGTTTGATACCGAAGATTCGCTCATCCAGATTGATATGAGTGAGTACATGGAGAAATTTGCTATTTCCCGTTTAGTTGGAGCGCCTCCGGGATATGTTGGTTATGAAGAAGGCGGACAGTTAACTGAAAAAGTACGCCGCAAACCCTATTCTGTAGTGTTGCTGGACGAAATTGAAAAAGCACATCCGGATGTTTTTAACATCTTGTTACAGGTTTTAGATGAAGGACAATTAACCGATTCTTTAGGCCGTAAAGTCGATTTCCGGAACACTATTGTAATCATGACCTCCAATATTGGTGCCCGCCAGTTAAAAGATTTTGGCCAGGGCGTTGGTTTTACAACATCTGCCAAAGTTGATCAGGCTGATGCACATTCAAGAGGTGTAATTGAAAATGCTTTGAAACGTGCCTTTGCACCAGAGTTTTTAAATCGTATTGATGATGTTATTGTATTCAATAGTTTGGGTAAAGATGAAATCTTTAAAATAATCGATATAGAACTAACTGCTTTGTTTAGTCGCGTTCATAGTTTAGGTTATGAAGTAAAGCTCACATTGGAGGCCAAAGAGTTTATTGCAGATAAAGGTTACGACTCGCAATTTGGAGCAAGACCATTAAAAAGAGCCATCCAAAAATATCTGGAAGATCCGATTGCAGAAGAAATTTTGAAGGGCGAATTATCTGAAGGTGCTTTGATGGAAGTTGGTTATGACCAGGAAACAAAGCAAATTACAATAAATGCAAAACCTGCTGAAATTACTGCAACACCGGAAGAAGAGCAAAAAGGTGAATAATTAAAACCTTTTTACCAACAAAAAGTCCCGATACTGTTTTTATCGGGACTTTTTTTATGTCTAAAATTTATGCTGTAAAAGAAGCATTATTCTTTTTCCATCTGATCCATAACGGGTTGCGTAACACCAACAGTAGAAAATCCACCATCATGAAAAAGGTTTTGCATGGTAACCATTTTTGTTAGATCAGAAAATAAAGTTACTGTATAATCAGCGCATTGATCTGCATCAGCATTACCGAGTGGTGACATTTTTTCTGTGAAATCAATAAAACCATTAAAGCCTTTAATCCCGCCGCCAGCTGTAGTGCGGGTAGGCGATTGGCTGATCGTATTGATCCGAACATGTTTTTTTACACCATATTGGTAACCAAAATTGCGTGCAATACTTTCTAACATGGCTTTGGTATCCGCCATTTCATCATATCCCGGAAAAATCCTTTGTGCTGCAATGTAAGTAAGTGCCACCACAGAACCCCATTCGTTGATCATATCCTGTTTCATAGCAACCTGCAAAATCCGGTGCAAAGACATGGCCGAAATATCCAGCGTTTTGTGCATAAAATCATAGTTGGATTGTGTGTAAGGAATATTTTTTCGAACATTCAAACTCATCCCCACAGAATGTAAAATAAAATCTACGCCGCTACCAAAATGTTCTTTTGTGCCTTCAAAAAGATTTTCTATATCCGCCGTAACTGTTACATCAGCAGGGATTACCGGTGCATCACAAACTTCTGCCAGTTTATTGATTTCACCCATCCGCAGCGCAATCGGTGCGTTGGTCAAAACAATTTTTGCACCTTCTTCTACACAGCGCAACGCGGTTTTCCAGGCAATTGATTTTTCGTCCAGAGCACCAAAGATGATGCCTTTTTTACCTTGTAATAAATTATAAGCCATTTGATTTTTTCTTTGATGCTAAAAATAGAATTATTTATCGGTTAGTTTGAAGTAGAAATTATTTGTATCAACTATTCAATAATTCTCGTGCATTTTGCAGCGCACTTTCACCGGGTTTGCTCCCGCTTAGCATTTTGGCAATTTCCAAAACACGTTCTTCTTCCGTCAATTTTTTGATTTTGGTGGAAGGGATTTTCCCCGTATCATTTTTATAAACCAAGAAATGCGATTGGCCTTTACTTGCAATTTGCGGCAAATGTGTGATCGTAACCACTTGCAAAAACTGCGATAACTGTTCCATCACCAAGCCAACTTTATTGGCTACTTCGCCGGAAACACCAGTATCAATCTCATCAAAAATAATAGTTGGCAAAGCGGTATAACGAGAAATCAACGATTTGATACTCAGCATCACACGCGAAAGCTCGCCGCCGGAAGCCACTTTGCTCATCTCTGCCATTTTGTGGCCTTTATTTGCCGAAAACAAAAAACGAATATGATCGATGCCATTTTTATCGAATGCTTCTTTTACCGCTATATTATTCTCAATCTTTAAAACGGCTTGGTTCATATCCACATTGGCCAGCGTTTTCAAAATCTGCTTTTCAATCTCAGGAATGGCTTTTTTTCGGTTGGCAGATAATTGCGCGGCTAAAGTTTGTAATTCCGTTTTCTGTTTTTCGATCTGCTTTTGCAGCTTTTCTATCGCATCGTCACCTGTTTGTATTGTATTCAGTTTAGTCGATAAATCTTCCTGAATCTGCAATAATTCTGCATTAGTAGCTACGCGATGCTTCTTTTGCAGGCTAAAAATTAGTGTCAGCCGGTCGCTGATCTTCTGGCTACGTTCTTCATCTACCTGCGTGGACTGTTCCATATCTTCAATCTCGGCCACAATATCTTTCAATTCAATGTTGATACTGTTTAGCCGCTGACTTAATTCCGAAGCTTTCGGATTGAATTTTTCTAAGGCTGACAACAATTGCAATGATTCTTTAAACTGGTTTAAAGCAGAAGATTCGCTTTCCTGCAACGCATAATTTACGCTTAAAAGGCTTCTTTTTATTTCCCCAGCATTGTTTAACGCATATAATTCCTGCTCTAATTTTTCCTGTTCATCCTCAATTAACGTTGCTTTTTCCAATTCATCAAACTGAAACTGCAAATAATCTTCTTCACTTTTCGCTTTGTCATTTTCTTCAATCAGCTGTTGTAATTGCGTTGCTGATTTTTTATGGGTAAAAAAAGCATGGCGGTATTTGTCCAATAATTCTGGATGATTGGTGATAGAATCAACCACCAGCAATTGAAAAGCCGGATCGTTAATTTCGGCAGTAGCATGTTGCGAATGGATATCGATCAATTTTTCGCCAAGCTGTTTTAAAGTATTGAGGTTTACGGGCGAATCATTTACAAAAGCACGCGATTTGCCATCCGCACTAATTTCGCGGCGCAAAACAGTTTCTGCTTCATAATCCAAATCATTTTCCTCAAAATATTTTTTTAGCTGGAAACCATCAATCCGAAAAATACCTTCGATCACACATTTTTTTTGCTGATTAAAAAAGTATTTGCTTTCTGCCCGCTGGCCCAAAATTAAGGAAAGCGCACCCAAAATGATGGATTTTCCGGCACCGGTTTCGCCCGTAATAATGTTTAAACCGGCATCCAGTTCGATGTCCAGGTTATCAATCAGCGCATAATTGTTAATCGTTAACCTACTCAGCATAAATTAATTTAAAAAACAAAATTAAGGATTCAGCTTCGAAATCGCTAAAAAAATTAGTTTTTCTGTAAAATCTGGTATTTATTTCCGTTGGAAGGATCAGCTGCACTTAAAATCTGATAAGCCTGGTCCCGTTCCTGCGGCGTGGCTTTACTCAAAACTTGGAGCAACTCATCACTTTTGGCTGTAAAAAAAACCTGAGGCAAAAAAGCACCGATCCGCTGCCGGTCAACTTGTGCAATAGTCGGCAGCGCAGCCACAATTGTTTTCAAACCCTGATCGGCATTGGTAGCCATCACATCCAAACCCAAACGCTGATAAATATAGCTGAAATCACGCAAATTAGTGTAAACCGTATTGTTCAGGTTTTCGATCAGCCAGTAACGGTCATGGTTATTATCAAAAGCTTTCCAGCCTTTATAAGCAGACGTTTGGGCAGCATTTACAATATATTGGGCATGTTCAAAATACGGACTTCCGCCACGTTTGGCAAAGGAATCATAATCCAAACCAACAATCACATAAGCATAAAAAGCAAAAAACGAACTCAAATTACTTTGAAAAAGCTGATCATTGAAATCTAAAATTTGGCCGGCTGTGTAAGTAAAATCAAAATCTTTATCATTGATATTGATTAAAGTGGAGTTGTAATTCGAGCCGAAAACTGGCCGGCTGGATTGCACCTGCACCTCGGCACTAAAAGCACTTGCGCCATCCCATTGCGTAATATTGATCACAAAATTACAATCGATCCTTTCCTGCGGCGCAATCTGGTCGGCACTCCATTTCCTGCCGTTCAAAAAATCTTTGATAGAGCTTTCCAACGCGATAAAAGCACTTCTGTTCGTCGTTTGGATTTTTGGCGAAAGGACTTGCACGCGCGCATTCAAATCCTGCGCACACGAAAAATTGTATGATAAAAACAGTATCAGAATAAAAGTTATAAATTTCATTTTTCAAGTAATTGAATAATTTTTTGGCAAATATCGGCAGCAATTTCCATTTTGCTTTTCAGCCCGATTTCGGTTTTTTGAAGTTGTTTATCAATTATGGTTACTTTATTAGTATCCGTTTTAAAACCAGCCCCGGCATCAGCCAATGTATTTAAAACGATCAGATCCAAGTTTTTACGTTGTAATTTATCAATGGCATAGCGTTCGCCATCATTTGTTTCCAACGCAAACCCAACCAAAATCTGGTCATGCTTCTTTTGTGCACCTAAAGTTTGCAAAATATCTATAGTTGGTTTTAGTTCGATAGTTAAGTTTTGGGCTTGCTTTTTCATTTTCTGTTTAGCCACAAACTTTGGTGTAAAATCAGCAACGGCCGCATTCATGATACAAATACGTGCATCCGGAAAATAAGTTAAACACTCGTGCAGCATTTCCTCCGCAGTAACAATATTGATGCGTTTGATGCTTTTATTTTGCGTTTCCTGGTTGGAAGGGCCGGCAATCAGCGTAACTTCTGCCCCGAGATTGGCCAGTTCATCAGCCAGTTTAAAACCCATTTTTCCGGAGGAATGATTGCCGATAAAACGCACAGGATCAATCGCTTCATACGTTGGGCCAGCCGTAACTAAGCATTTTTTACCCGATAAAAGAAGTATCCGGCTGATAGAATTATTGAGGAAATCTACAATTGCTTTCGGTTCTTCCATCCGTCCTTCGCCTACCAAACCACTTGCCAGTTCGCCGTAAGCCGGCTTGATTAAAATATTTTGGTACGCTAAAAGCTTTTGCAAATTGTTTTGGGTTGAAGGATGTTTCCACATATCCAAATCCATTGCCGGTGCAAAATAAACCTGACATTTGGCCGAAAGATAAACGGCCGTAAGCAAATTATCGCAAAGACCATTTGCCATTTTGGCCATCGTGTTTGCAGAAACCGGTGCAATCAGCATTAAATCTGCCCATAAACCTAAATGGACATGATTGTTCCACTCGCCGGTTTCAGGCTGATAATATTCAACTAAAACCGGATTTTTGGAAAGTGTAGCAAGCGTGAGTGGCGTGATAAATTGTGTTGCTTCCTTAGTCATCACCACTTGCACATTTGCCCCGGCTTCTATCAGCAGCCTGATCAAAGGCGCAGATTTGTAGCTGGCAATACTACCGCAAACACCAAGCAAGATATTTTTACCGTTCAACATTTTCAAAATTAAATTTTTTCCAATAAAAAAAGCCTTCCTGAAATGAGGAAGGCTTTGAGAAGATTTTATAAGGATTAAAGTTCTTTCGGCTCTTTTGATGGATTGCGGTAATAAATTTTGCCTTCTAAAAACTCCTGAACAGCAATCAGGGAAGGTTTTGGCATTTTTTCGTAATGCTTGCTGATCTCAATTTGCTCTCGGTTTTCAAAAATTTCTTCCAAATTATCGTTGGAAGAAGTGAATTCAGACAGTTTCTGGCTCAACTCTTCTTTAATATTGTTAGAAATTTGGTTTGCCCGTTTAGACATCACCACAATTGATTCATATATATTATCGGTCGTTTTGTCCAAGTCGCGCAAATCCCGAGTTACGGTACTGCTTGCTAAAGTCGGTTTTGTATTGCTCATTTTATTTATGGGGTTTTAATATCTGATGTTGCTTGTGTTTGTCTGCTTTTCTCTTGATCCAATTGTTTTTTATAAGCTTTTTGCTCATTGTCAATGTTGGCCAAGTATTTTTTTACGTTCTGTATGCCTGTTTCACATTGCCTTTTATAAACTTCCGCCTGTTTGGCATATTGGCTGGAAGGATATCTTTCTATAAACTCATTGTAAGCGGTAACGCCTTCTCCAAATCTTTCTTCCTGTTTGGTTTCTAAGCTGTTTTTAGCATACATATACTGTGCTTGGATGGTTAAATACTCCATTTCTTCACCATATTTTGTATCCGGAAAATCACGCATCGAATTTTTGAAAGCGATTACCGCAGATTTATAATCACCAATCGTCAAATATAATTTAGCATTGTTGTAAGATTTTGTTTCCAAACGATCATGCAGGTTTTGGATCAGCTTGTTTGCTTCGGCCACGCGCGTACTTTTTGGATATAAATTGATAAACAATTGCATCTTATCAATTGAAGCTAAAGTATTAGTTTGATCCAAAGTCGAATTCGGGGATTCGAGATAAGCACAATAAGCAGACATGTAGCGGCATTCTTCCGTACGCGCACTGTTTGGATAAGTATCCGCGAAATTTTTAAAGTGATAACCTGCTGAAGTAAAATCCTTTAACCTGTAATTTGCAAAAGCGTAATAGTAAAACAAATCTTCCGCTTCAGATCGGCCGCGATAACGTTGTACCAAATCATCAAACAAAGCCAAAGCACGCGAATAATCTTTTTTATTGTAGTATTTAACGCCTTCCTGATATTTCTTAGAATAATCGCTGCTGGCTTTTAATTTCTCAAATTTACTTTTACAACTTAGGAAACTGATGCTAACAACCAACAGTACAAGCAAAAATTTAAACAGATAACAGTTTTTGAACATACTGCAAAGATAAATTAATATTATAGATGAATCAACGTAATTGTAAGCAATGTTATACAATGTATATATAGGTAGGCAAATAATTAACTTTTTTTAACGGTTGGCAGCTGGTAAAACATTAATACTTCTTTTACACATAATAAAACTGATTTGAATTTTAGTCCGGTAAAAGAAGTATCTCAGATTAAGTAATTTTAGGCAGATAAACGAAGTATTCTATTTAGAATTATTTTTTCTTGCTAATAATTAATGAGTTATACTTTTTTGCATTAAAATATTATAGTACAGTTTTGCGAAATACCAAATCTTTTCTACTTTTGCGGCCGCTTCTAAATGATTTGAGGTTGTGAAGTATGGGTTTAAAAGAGGTTAAAAAGTTCTTTGCAGTCTCTCATCAACTCTTTCTTTCCAGAAACAAAAATAAAAATTATTTTTTTTGGAAATGTAGAAA
>CAXSBZ010000057.1:0-15796 GCA_964236465.1 uncultured Sphingobacteriaceae bacterium
AATTTTATACTTTTTATCAGTTAAGGAAAAAAGGTATAAGTTCACAAATGATTAAAAAAGCTCACCAGCAAATAGCTAAAGAGTTAGATACGCCTTACCCTTTTGCGAGAAATATCCATACTGATGGAAAAGCAATATGGTATGAATTTTTGGAAGATATTGTAAATGCTGATGGTAAGCAACAAATTTCTATCAAACCAATCTTACTTCCTTTTTTAACAAAAATAGAATTTAACAAAAACGATATTGCCGACAAATATTTTCCATTAGAAAACTCTAAAAAAGTAGTTGTTGACCCAAAATATCAGTTCGGACAACCTACAATTACCGGCACCGGAATAAAAGTAGAAACGCTTATACAGTTATACAAAGGTGGTGAAAGCCAAAAAAATATTGCTACTTTATACAATTTAAAACCTGCCCAAGTAAAAGATGCTATTGCATATTATAAGCAATGTGCATAATGGTACTACTATTTGATGAAAATGTCCCTCAAAAAATAGCAGAAGGTTTAGGTTTACTAGAGCTGGCTAATTATAAAAGTAAATACAAAGCAGAAGTAACTCATATTTCTGTTTTAGGTAAAGCAGGAATTGATGATGAAGATGTTATTAAATTAGCTGGCGAATTAAAAGCTACCATTGTAACTTTTGATGGTGATTTTAAACATAAAAAACACTATTACAGTTTATACAAAGAGCACAACGTTGGTATTTTGCTCTTTAAATCATCAAAAAGTATCATTAACTACTGGGATAATGTTGTATTAATCGTTTCCAGATGGGAAGAATTAAAAGAAAAAATAAGCAAAGCAAATAGGCCATTCGCGCTTGAACTTGGTAAAAATGGCATTCAAACGCTTAGCTTCTAAGCACCGTATTCATTACAATATGGAGTATTTCACGCCAAAAACGTCAGCAAACTGTGCTGGCTCGCCGTGTGCAAATCCCGCCAAACGCGGTTGATTTCCGTATCCGGACTGGCGGCCTGCAATCCGCAAAAAGGATACAACTGATCGACCGTTTCACGCGCGGTTTTTGCTAATTCTCTGCTAATTTTGCTTACCTGCGCCAATGCTTCTTTTAGCATACTTTTTTCATCATCCAATAAAAACCAGGACCGGTTCAAGGCAAAATAAAATTGATGCCGAAACCCTGTCAATTCCGCTTCCAACGTCTGGAAAGTATTTCTTAAAACGATTTTTTGTTGGATGGAAAGTTTATCCCCGCCGGTCTTTTCCTGAAAAATCAGTTCCGCCAAATCTATAAAATGGATAGCCATACCTGAGAGATTGGCCGCCAAAGTTGCTTCTGCCAGTTGCAAAAACGGATAGCGGTACAAAGGCTCATCAACCAAAGCAAAATTCGGGTTGATGTTGAAACTCTGGTCCGCAGAAACCTCCAGATTTTTAATTTCGAATGCATCGCTGCCGGTTCCCATCATGCCGGTGTATTTCCAGGCCGAGATTAGCGTAACGTCTTTTGCCTCAATGATAAATGATAAAATCAGTGGCTCGCCAGCTTCATTCAGCATAATTTCATCCGCTTTTTTTACGATACAATTGGCTGTAAAATGGGTGGCATGTTGCGCACCGCTGGCGTATTTCCAGCTTCCGTTCAATATAAAACCATCGCCCAAAACCGTAGCCGTTCCGTTGGATGCGCCGCTACCCGCGAGGCAAACTTTTGGATCTGCAAAAATCGAGGATGCTTCTTTTATCGGCATAAAACCGGCAAACCAGCCCGCACCGCTGCAAAGCGTAATCACCCAACCCAAGCTGCCATCGGCCCAGGCCAAGCTTTCTTCCAGCTGCACCATATCCGGCAGGGATTTTTGCGTGCCGGAATACAATTCGGGAACCAGCAGTTTAAACCATTGCTGTTCATAAATCAGCTCCAATTGTTTGGGTTGAAGCAAACCTGTCCGTTCTGCTTCGGCTGCGCCGGAACGGATGGTTTCGATCCATTCGGGTTGGAGAAGATCAGAAGGATGCTTGACTTGCATGTCAGAGATTTGGTGCGAGGTGTGAAGTGCGGAGAGCATGCCGGTAAATCTTTTTCCAATCAAAATAACCAAAAATAGCCACGACAAAGAAGAAAATAGTGAGCAGTGCAAACATAGGCAAGGCTTTGTAAAATAAAAGCGGGATGGCGAACAAGTTGGATACATTTAAAATAACCCAATTTTCTATTTTTCGCCGGGTGAGTAGCCAGGTGCCTGCCCAAGCGGTTGAAGAGACAAAGGAATCCCAAACGGGCACAGTTGAAGGCGTGAAATTTTTAAGCACTAAGTATAAAATCAGCCAGCCGCCAAAAGTGATGAGCAAGGTGATCAACCAATCTTTTTTACCGGAATAAGTGATCGGAACGGCTGGTTCATTTCGTTTTCTGATCCAGAAATACCAGCCGTAAATACTCATCACGATGTAATAAATGTTGAGCAAAGTTTCGGCATAAAGCTTTGCTTCCAACAGCAAAACGATGGAAAGTGCGGTGCCGATCAAGCCCGCAGGATACAGTAAAACGTTGTTTTTTTTCGCCAGCAGAACCTCGGCCACGCCAAAAAACACGGCCAGCCATTGCAGCCAGCCGGTTTCGCGGATTTGCTCGATTAGCAGTTGTAGTCCGTTGTGCAGGTTCATGAATTTATATTGTTCATCTTAAAAAAGTATGGACATAAGCGCATTTGGAGCAGATGAAATTGTTGGTAAGCTGCAAATTAAAAATCGAACGGAAAGGACTATTTAAATAGGAACGCTTACGATAAAAGTTTTTACTGCCGCAAAAGAAGCATTGCAAAATTTTACCATCAATTTCATAATTTGCCGGAGTTTCTCTGCTGAATAAACCCATATTTTTTAAATTGATATAATTAGAAATACTGTTTTTAGCACTTAAAAATTGGTATCGATTAACCTAAAACCGCAAACTCAGCGCAGCCAGAAAATTGCGGGTGGCCTGCGGAAAATAATAGTTATAATTCATCACTTTTCCGCCTTCAATATCCGGATACGTGGCACCATTTGGTTCGTACAATTCGCTAAAAATATTATTGATGAGGAAAGAAACACCAATATTCTTAACCGCTTTTGTGTTGAAATTGTAGCGCAACCGGATGTTATTCACAAAAAAAGCATCCAGTTTTCGCGTATCGTTAGAAGTATTATCCAGATACTGCTTGCTTACATATTTGCTGATTAAAGCAATTTCCCCGCCTTTTATCGGCACAAAACCCAATTCACTTGATCCTACAAAATCCGGTGAAAAAGCAATATTGGTTTTTTGGTATTGCGTTAAAACGTTCTGATCGTTATCGTAATTATACAAATACTGTTGGAAGTTTTTTACTTTATTGGTGCTTAAAGCGGCAGTAATATTCCAGTAAAGCGGTTGCGCGATTTGTACACGCCCATCCAGTTCCAAACCGGCGCGGTAGCTGTTTTTTACGTTGCTACGGATGGCTGCGCCAACATCATTCAGGCTTCCGGTAAGCACTAACTGGTTATCATACAGCATATAAAAGCCGTTAATCCCGCCTGAAAAAATGCCTTGTTGTGTGCGATAGCCCGCTTCAAAATCATATAAAGTTTCTGCTTTCGGGCGGCTTTCGGGTGTAGAATTGGTGTAGTCATCGCGGTTCGGCTCCCGGTTTCCTACGGCAAAAGAAGCATACAGATTATTTTGCGGATCGATCTGATAACTCAAACCCAGTTTTGGATTGAAAAAATTGAGATCAACCGCCTGCTGCACATTGTTCAAATTGCGGTCAAAACCTAGAAACGAATAATAAATGTGCCGGTATTGTAAATCAGCATAGATATTTAAACGATCCAGCTGATAGTTTGCTTTTGCAAAAATATTGAAGTCGGATTTGAAAGCATTATCCCTCGAATATTCGTAATCCGGCTTGATGTTGGTGCTTTGCTGCGTCCACTCCAGCCGGTTGTAATGCTGCCCGCGATACTCATTGTAAGCACCACCCACAGTAAAGTTCAAGTTCTTTTGTGCCTGATAATTCAGGTTGTACGTAATGCCGTAAAAATCATTGTTGAGCCAAAGTCGGCGTGTCAAATCCGTTGTTTTGATCGTATCCGTACCATAAATTACCGGCTGCAAACCATAATTAACTACATTGGCCGCCGTTTTATATTCTTCGTAATAACCGCTGCCTTTGGTGTAATGCAGTGCGCCGTTGAAGGAAAGTTTATCCGAAATTTTTTGGTTAAACAGCAGCTGGTAATGGTTCTGGATGTAATTATCCGTTTGATTAGGGTAATATGTGCCGTCCGGCTCCAAACCCAGATCATTGTAACGGCGGTTTCCACTGAGCAAAGCTTCTTCCGGAATTCCGTTCCAAGCCTGATGCGTGACTTCCGATCCCGAAAAAACGTTCAGCCGGACAATCGTATTTTTATTGTAATAAGCACCGGTGAGAAAGTAGGATTTCAGATCGGAAGCCGAACGGTTGATGTAACCATTTGATTTGATACGCGATAACCTTCCATCAAACGTAAAATGATCACCAATCAAACCAGAACCCAAGCTGACCGTATTTTTTACCGTACCATAAGAACCGGCAGAATTATCCAGCTGTGCATAAGCCGTATCCTGGCGCGTAGTGGTTTGCACGTTGATGCTGGCACCAAAAGCACCTGCCCCGTTGGTAGATGTGCCTACGCCGCGCTGAATTTGGATGTTATCTATCGAAGAAGCAAAATCCGGCAAATCCACAAAATAACTTCCCTGGCTTTCAGAATCGTTTAAAGGGATACCGTTGACAGTTAGGTTAATACGTGTGCCATCCGAACCACGGATCCGTATTCCGGTATAACCCACGCCTGCGCCGGCATCCGAAGTCACGACTGCCGAAGGCGTTTGGTTGAGCAGAAAAGGCAGATCCTGGCCCAAATTATTTTTAGCCAGTTCTTTTTTGCTGAGGTTGGTGTAGGTAAAGCCCGAGTTTTGGCCGGTTCGGGTTGCTCTTACAAACACTTCATCCGCCTGGAGCGTGCTTCTTTTAAGGGTAAAATTTTGGGATTGATCAGCGTTTAAGATTACAGTTTCGCGCATTTGCTGGTAGCCGATGTAACTGATAATCAGGCTGTAAGTTCCGGCTTTCAAATTGCGAAAACGGAAAATTCCATCGGCATCCGATACTGTTTTTATCGATGTTTTTTCAATGCTGATACTGGCGCCGGACAAAGTTTCGCCGGTTTGTGCATCAGTAATTTTCCCCGACAGGGAAAACTGAGCCGCAGCTAAAAAAGGCAGCAACAGGGCTGTGAAAGCCAGTAATAATTTTTTCAAAATGTTTTAAATTTGTAGTTAAACCATCTGCCCGCCAGGGCGAACGTGCAGTACACTTAACTTTTTACCTCTCCCTACGCCGGCATTACCCGGATCAGGTGCGAGAAGCGAACAGCTTTCGGCTTTTAGCAGTCAGCTTTCAGCCGAAGCTGATGTCTGATTGCTGGCGGCTACTGGCTATCAGCTTCTCTGGGTTTGATCTCAGCCTGTTTTTCAGTTGGTAGTTTACAATCTAAAGTTTGTAAAACTATTACCAAGCAAGGCACCCCTTGAGAATTTGGGCAAAGATAGGTTTCTGATTTATATCTGCTAATGCTATTTTCAGATTGAACAGATTTTTTGTTGATAAAAGAAGTATTGGTTTTTGATTCAAAAAAGTTTGCTTTAACTTGAAGTTGCATTTTGCGACTTCAAGATATCTTAATTCTGATTTTTGTACTTTTGATAAAGCAATAACCATGGATATTCAATTAAAAGAAAAACTGATCGCCAAAATTGGCAGCACCAATGATGATGAACTTTTGCGCCAACTTTTGCGTGTATTAGATATTGAATCAAAAACTGAGGAGTTGTATTTTTTAAATAAGGCTGAGGAAATAGCTGTAAAAGAAGGCATTGCACAATTGGATCAAGGCAAGTTTCTATCAAATGAAGAAGCAAATAAGCAAGCCCAACAATGCCTAAAGAAATAAGGTGGTCTATAAGGGCTAATCAAGACCGGATTGAAATTTTAGAATATTGGATCAAACGAAATCAATCAAATACTTACAGCATTAAACTTGCGCTTTTGTTTGAAGAAAATATCGAATTGTTATCTCAAATTCCAACGATTGGAAAACCAACAAATCTACCGGATGTCAGGGTAAAAGTAGTTCGCGATTATTTAATCTTCTATCGAATTATGGAAGAACTTTTGGAAATTATTGCAATTTGGGATAGCCGAAGAAACCCTAAAAAGCTTGAATTGTAGTTTACCATTTTAAAGAACTGCTTCTGGTGTATAGACTTCTGCTGGTTCTTTTAGCAAGGGATTTTTACTCTCAAAATTAAAACTGGCATGCTTCTTTTATCACTCAAAAATCAGTAATGCCTCATTTCAACCTCAAACTTTTCTACCCTAAAAACAGCACTCAACAATATAAGATATAAGTAAAAAATAAAATTTTAAACTAATTTTATGCCGATAAAAGAAGCATCTGCTTTGTCATCCCAACTGCAGGGAGAGATCTTCATCAACAAATAAAAGTCATAGCGCTTGGAAGAAGATTTCTCCCTTCGGTCGAAATGACAAAACAACAAACGCCGACGTAGCTCAGCTGGTAGAGCAACTCATTCGTAATGAGTAGGTCGCAGGTTCGATTCCCGTCGTCGGCTCATCATCAATTTTTACCTCAACCAACCAAAATGGAAACCGAATCTTTTGAATTTTACATCCATCATTTGGGCGAAAAAATCTTGTGCCGGATTGAACCGTAAGGTAATAATTATCAAATTTATTCTGATTGAAAATATCAAACTAAAAGCCGTTTCGATCAGCACAGCCATTGCTACCAATTGGGCGGAGAAACGCTGAACATGGAGACGATGCAAGCGATTGAAGACAACATAGAAAGCCGCGTGCTGTAAACCAGCGCAAAACTTTATCTTTGAAGCAACGTTCTGAAAATACAAAACAAAATTTAACCCTTTAAAAGAAGCACAATGGATACCTTGAAAAAATTTGCCGCAATGGAAAAAATCGTTCACGAACTGGAAGATTTGAAAAACAGCCAGCAGGCAATCATTCAAAAAATAGGCAAAATCGAAGTTGATAATATGGATCTGAGTGATAAACGGCTTGAAAAAGAACTGCCGGATATGCACCAAAGGATTGCTGACAACTTGGATGCGATTGCCAACATCCTGGAATATTTTGCCGGAAATACCGATAAGTTCCACGATACAAATAACATTGAAGTATTGAAAGAACAACAAGCGATCCGCGAAGCTACCAAAAACGAAGAATAATTTTTGGTTCAACCTAAAAAACAAAAAGGCACCAACCGGTGCCTTTTTTTATGAGATAAAAACAGCATCGCTATTCCAAACTTTTGCCTTTCATGGCCACGCCGATGGCCTGGTCCATCAGCCGTTCGGCAAATGGTTTCGTAAATTCATTCAGCAGGTCAATCTTACTGTGGATCAGGTCTTTATCGCCCAAAACTAATGATTCCTTCAATTCGGCAACCAGTTTTAAAGTATCTGTAATTTCTGTGGCAGCTAAGTAAGCTACATTTTTTTGCACGAAACGCTCGGCCGTGTAAACCATTTGCTCGCCTTCTGTCCGGGCTTCGATCAGCATCCGTTGTTTCACATCGTCCTGGGCGTGGGTGATGCTGTCCATCAGCATCTGCTCCACTTCAGCATCAGTCAGGCCGTAAGCCGGTTTCACTTCCACTTCCTGCTTCACGCCGGAACGTTGCTCAACCGCTTGGATCGTCAAAATACCATCCGCATTCAGCAAAAAATTAATATCTACTTTCGGGAAACCGGCGGGCATAGATGGGATTCCTTTCAGATCAAATTCGGCCAGTTTGCGGTTTTCTTTCACCAGATCGCGTTCGCCCTGATAAACGGCAATTTTCATATTGATTTGTCCGTCGATGGAAGTCGTGTATTGTCGTCCGGCTTTAGTTGGGATTTTAGCGTTTCTCGGGATGATCACATCCATTAAACCGCCCATTGTTTCAATGCCAAGAGAAAGCGGCGTAACATCCAGCAGTAAAATATCCGTGCGGTTTCCGGCCAAAATATCGGCTTGGATGGCTGCGCCCAACGCCACTACTTCGTCCGGGTTCACTTCATCATGCACTTTCCGGTTGAAAAATTCGCCGACCATTTTCTTTACCAAATGCGTCCTGGTCGAGCCACCCACCATCACTACTTCATCAATATCACTTACCTCTAAATTGGCATCTTTTAGTGCACTTTGGCAACTGTCGATCGTTTGCTGCACTTTCGGCAAAATCAATTTTTCAAAAGTATTCCGGTCAATCGTACACCAAATCTCTCCTATTTTTTCATTGAACAAACTTTGATGAGCAAACGCCTTTTTGGCTTCTTCGGCTTTCAACCTTAATTCCTGCTGCGGCAGGTCATGCTGTTTTTGCAGGTTATTTTTTTGAATCCAGTAATCCACAATCAGGCGGTCAAAATCATCGCCACCCAAAAAAGTATCGCCATTGGTAGCCAAAACTTCAAAAATTCCATTCTGGATTTGCAGAATCGAAACATCAAACGTGCCTCCGCCCAAATCATAAACCGCAATGGTTTTAGTTTCTTCGGGATTGAGGCCGATGCCGTAAGCCAGACTTGCAGCCGTGGGTTCGTTCACAATCCGCAGCACATCCAAACCCGCAAGTTTCCCGGCATCACGTGTGGCCTGCCGCTGCGAATCATTAAAATAAGCCGGAACGGTAATGACTGCTCGGTTTACCGGTGTTTTTAAGGCATGTTCGGCACGTTCTTTCAGCTCCTTCAAAATCAAACCCGATAATTCTACCGGCGTATAAAAAGTGTCGCCCACTTTAATTTTGACCAAACTTTCAGTATCGTCATCTATTATTTTGTACGAAAAAAAGTTTTGGTAATCGGCCACATCTTTGTAAGACCGGCCCAGCAACCGCTTCACCGAAAAAATAGTGTTCTGCGGATCGCTGATTAAAAAGTTTCTGGCTTCATTTCCAACTGAAACCTCACCCAAATCTCCAAAATGGATTACCGAAGGCACCAGCACACCTTTGCCGGTATCGTTGATCACCTGCGGGTTTTTGTCCGGGTTGATAAAAGCCACCAGCGAGTTGGTGGTGCCGAGGTCAATGCCGACGATAATTTCTTCCTGCTGGATAGAACCGGTAGTGAGGTTGATGGAAATTGTAGCCATAATGCTGCAAAGTTAGGAGTTTTGCGAAACGGCATGTCATGTGAGTGTAGAAGGGGTTTTTGAGCTGTCATGCAGAACTTGTTTCGGCATCTTATCAGCAATAGAAACCCGGTAAAATACGGTTTTATATAAGCTATTATTTTATTCAAGTCGGGCTTTCAACCCTTTCTTTTGTTCTTTTTTCTTGACAAAAAAGAACCAAAAAGTCAAGACAAACCTGATCCCTCCGGGCGTTTTGTCGGGCCTTCCCACCTGGGCGGAGACCTGTCGCTTTGGAATGTCCTGGCGGTTATCTTGCAATTATTTTAAATGAGTTTGTTTTAAATGCTTCTTTTACCGGTATAAATTAGGTGGATCGAAAGGAAAGTTCCTATTCTTCATACGATGGTAGAGCCGGTTGCTAAGTTGCCAAGCAGGTGTGGTGGGAAGACAAAACGCCCGGAGGGATCGGGTTTGTCTTGATTTTTTGGTTCTTTTTGATCAAGCAAAAAGAACATTAATCAAGCAACCGCAGGTTTGCTTATGTTGGATATGCTTCTTTTATCAGCATAAAATAACCAACCACATAACAATACACACATCTTCTGTATAAATAATTTGATTAATTTCCGTCCAAAATTATTCTATAAATGTCTGTCTTTCTCAAATCTGCTGCGATACTGTTTTTATCGACCTTTTTTTGGCATCAATCGCACGCGCAGGAGTTTGGCGGCAACCCGCCATCCATCAAATGGCAGGAAATCAATACACCGCGGGCACGGATAATTTTCCCAAAAGGCTTGGATTCTTCAGCACAGCGTGTGGCCAATATCATCAACTACATGCACCGCGATATCGCGCCAACGATTGGTTTCCAGCAGAAAAAGATCAACATTGTGCTTCAAAATCAAACTACCATTTCCAACGGTTATGTGGGTTTGGCACCTTTTCGCAGCGAATATTACCTCACACCAGATCAAAATAGTTTTGAGCTGGGCAGTTTGCCCTGGACGGATCAGCTGGCCATCCACGAATACCGGCACGTGCAGCAATACAATAATTTTGATGTTGGGCTGACCAAAGTTTTCCATTCTATTTTTGGCGAAGGCGGCCAAGCGGTTTTGAGTACGCTGACCGTGCCCAACTGGTTTTACGAAGGCGATGCAGTTTTTAACGAAACTTTAACCAGCCGGCAAGGCCGCGGCCGCTTGCCGTTTTACTACAACGGTTACCGCGCGCTGTGGTCGGCAGATAAAAACTACAGCTGGATGAAGCTGCGCAACGGCTCCTACCAGGATTTTGTGCCCGATCATTATCCGCTGGGCTACATGGAAGTGGCTTACGGCCGCGAAAAATACGGTGCTGATTTTTGGAAAAAAGTAACACACGATGCAGCGGCAGTAAAATCAACTTTCCGCGGGGCAATACAAAAATATGCTGGTTCAAGTTATCCGCAGTTCAGAATGCAAGCGTTAAATTATTTTAAAAACCAGTTTTCTGCGGAGGATTCCAGCCAAAACCAGCCCAAGCATTTTGTTTCCGATCAGGAGTTTCCGGCTTTCGTCAGCGATACTTCTTTTATCTATGTAAAAACGACTTACAGCAAAGTGCATGAATTTGTGCTGAGGAGCGGAACGACGGAAACGGTGATTCGCAAGCGCGATATTTCTTTGGACAACCAGTTTTCGTACAAAAACGGGAAGATAGTTTACGCCGCTTATCGTCCGGATTTGCGCTGGAATTATAAGGATTTCAGTAGTTTGCAACTCATCGACGTAGCCAGCGGAACTCAAAAAACCATTACTAAAAGAAGCAAATACTTTTCGCCGGATTTGAGCGAAGACGGCAAAATGATCGTCGCCGTTTCGCAATCTCCGCAGGGAAAAAGCGAACTGCATTTAATAGAAGTTGCAACTGGAAAAGTGCTGCAAATCGTTCCGAATCCGCAGCAACTGATTTACACTTATCCAAAGTTTTTAAATAATGAAACGGTTATTGCTGCCTTGAGAAATCCTTCCGGCAAAATGAATCTGGCCGAAATCAACCTAAAAACCGGCAGAATTATCAACCTCACGCCTGCCGGTTTTAAAGTGGTTGGTTTTCCCACAGTTAAAAAAGACACTGTTTATTTTACGGCTTCTGCGGAAAAAAACGATGCTTTGTTTGCCCTGACTCTAACTGATCGAAAAATTTATATGCTTAAAAACAGCACGATGAATACGCTGATCGGCAATTATCAGGCAACTGCAAACAACCACGCCGTTTTGTACAATAGTTTTACGGCAACAGGTTACGAGCTGCATCAAACTGAAAATAAGGATGTTATCTGGCAACCGGTTTCCGAGTCTGAACTGACTTCTCCGCTTTCCGATTTCAAGATCGGCAATTTAGAAAAGAACAATGCCGATTTGCTGGCTGCTGTCCCAAATCAAAAATATCCAACTGAAAAATACAACGGCCTGTCGCATTTGTTCAATTTCCATAGCCTGATCCCATCTTTCAGCGATCCGGATTATACACTGGCTTTGGTTGGCGAAAATATCCTGAACACGTTTCAGCCGGAGATTTTCGGCACTTACAACCGCAACGAAGGTTATAAAGAGCTTGGTTTTGATGCTGTTTATGGCGCGCTGTTTCCATATTTGTCCGGCGGCATCAATTATACTTTTGATCGGCGTGCCTTATTTCGCGGCCAGGATTTGTATTGGAACGAAACGCAGGTTCAGGGCGGTTTTACCGTTCCGCTCACGTTCAGCAATGGCCGTACTTTCAGCAATTTAAGTTTCGGCAGCAATTATGTGTATAATCAAAGTGCTTATAAAGGTGCTTTCCAAACTTTGCTGGGCACGCAAGCTTACAGTTACTTGGATAATTCGCTTCGTTTCAGCAGCCGGAACCAGAAAGCTTACCAGCAGATTTATCCAAGTTTCGCCCAAAATATCAGCCTGAATTATAAAGCAGCAACAACGCATTACAGCGCAAACCAGTTTTTGGCAAACGGCTATTTTTATTTTCCGGGGATTTTTAAGAACAATAGTTTGGTGCTAAATGCGGCTTATCAGCAACATAGCGGTGCCAATGGCTTGAGTCTTTTTTCCAACCAGCTGCCGTTTTCCAGAGGTTACACAGCAGAGAATTTGAATAAGATGGACAAGCTGGCTACTAATTACCATTTCCCGGTGGCGTATCCGGATGTGGGTTTTGCCAGCTTTTTTTACTTGCTCCGGATTCGGGCCAATGTGTTTTATGATTACACAAAAGCTACTGATGTTTACAATAACGGCCAGCTTTTAAAAGCTAATTTCCGCTCGGCCGGCACAGAAGTTTATTTTGATTCGAGCTTGTGGAACGAGCTGCCATTTACGTTTGGCTTCCGCTACACGCATTTGCAGGATCGTGATCTGTTTGGCGACTACGGCCCGAACCGCTTTGAACTAATTGTACCGCTAAGCTTCTTTTAGCATATTAAAATTTGGTTTTTGAAGCTTCATTTCTGATCAAAACAATCCAACATAATTTTTTATAAATTTATGGGTAATTTATTTTTTAATAAAAAGTTGATTTTCAGAGTTTTATTAAAAAATCTATTCCTCAAACAAGCATATCATTACCGGTAGTTGTATTTTAGTTAGATGATTCGCACAAAACACAATTTTAGGTCGATAAAAACAGTATGCTTATTCCTGATGCTGATTGGAGCAAATGCTGCTCTCGCACAATCTGACAGCAAAGTTTACAATCTATATTTGGATTTTAACAAAGCACAATCCGAAAATCAAACTGCAAAAGCATTTTTAAAAGCGGATAGTATTTTACGAAGTACAGAAAAGCTTCCGGCCAAAGCAGAAATTAGTTTTTTCGGGAGATTGGCCAAACTGTACGAAGATCAGCATCAACCCGAAAAAGCAATTTTGTACAATGAAAAAGTTGTGGCTGCCGTGCCGGATTATTACGTTTCGCATCGCGCTTTGGGCTATTTGTATTTGCTACCGATGAATGCGTTGGCAGAAAAAATCAATCACTTTAAAGGCAACCGCACAGCGTACGAAAAATACAAAGCCCAGTATTTTAAGCTGATAAAAACAGCATTGCCGCATCTGGAAAAAGCGGAAGCCTGCGATCATGATGAGCAGACTTTGAACCTGATCAAAAGCCTGTATCAAAAGTTAAACGACGCGCCCGGTTTAGCTTCTTTGGATAAAAGATTGAACTTGCTGAAAGCGCATTGCATTGATTTGCTGACTGATTAAGATACTGTTTTTGCAACCACGATTTCTTCGGAATTTCCTTCTCCTTTTTTTGTAAAAAACCTGGAATTGTATTTTTGGGCTAATACGTTTGCTTCCGGCCCGGCAATTAATCCTGCACCTTTTAGGGTTGATCCGATAACGATTCCGGCACTGATCAGCACTAAATTTTTGATGATATATTGCCCTTCCATCGTTGGCACTAAAATAGAATTTGCAAATATTTCGTGCGGAAAAAACAGCATCGGCAAAAAGGTGCCTGCCATTTGAAAGTATAATAACAGCAACGTGAAATCAAGCACCACGTTGGTTAGCAATCCGGCACCGATCAAAGTTTCCCAGGTAGCCAAAATATAAACCGAGATGTTTCCGGGGATTAAACCAAAAGTAAGCTTGCTGATGGTGCGTGCAGCCAGCACTTCTGCCGGGCTTAAACCATGGAAAAATTTGAGCATTCCAAACCAAAAAAAGATGATGCCCAATGCAATCCGCAACATTTTGATGCCGTGTTTTATTTTCCAGGAAATCATTTTAAGTTCCAGCAAACTAAGTTTCTGATAAAAGGACATCGGCATAAAGTTTAGGTTAAATATTTAGCCATTTACGCGGATTCCTAAATATAAGTTTTAACAATTTACATAGATATTGACTTGAATTTTACAAACTTTTTTAAAAACAAATCCGTTTATTAAATTATGAAACGCTTAGTCTTAATTGCCTTTACGGCTGCATCTGTCAGCATTTTCGGATGCCAGAATATCAATGGTCAAAACCAACTTGCGGCCAATCAACCCAAAAGGAAAGTTGTAAAAAGTAATACGGAGTGGAAAAAAGAATTGTCTCCCACAGCTTATAATATCATGGTGGAGCGCGGCACGGAAGAACCTTTTCATAATGCTTATTACAACAACCACGAAAAAGGTATTTATGTGAGTGCTGCCACTGGCGAACCGCTATTTTCTTCCGGTGATAAGTTTGAATCCGGTACAGGCTGGCCAAGTTTTGTAAAGCCGATTGACCCAAGCAAAATTGAAATTGTGCATGATAATAGCTACGGTATGGATCGTGACGAAGTGATTGAAAAAAGTACAGGCTTCCATTTAGGCCACGTTTTTGATGACGGCCCGGCAGCTCGTGGCGGAAAACGTTATTGCATGAACTCCGGTGCTTTTAAGTTTGTCAAGAAATAATCATACTTCTTTTATCGGTATAAATATGGGTTCGCTTTATTAATTTAAAGCGAACTCATAGTTTAAACCCAACGTGAGATCTACCCAATCCGGGTTTACCGATCGGATCATATTCTCTTTCTGGCTTCGCGTAAAGCAGCTCACGGTTTGAAACCTTTTTACCGCAGTATCTTCAGAATTTAGTTCTTCAAAATAAATCAACCGGTTCAACTGATCGGAACTGTTAAAAAACAGATTAGGCATTTGCTGATAAAACTGCAATGTTTTGACCAGATCGGAGCACATCCCAACGTGTAAACTATTCCGGTTGCGGTCGGTAATAATATACATAATTTTTTTTCCTGTTTTTACAGCAGAACGAGTTTTTAAATTTTGCATAACAAATATTTATTACTAATTTTATGAGCACTAAGGTACTAATAAATTTAGCAATACCAAATTTTATGTCAAAAATTTCATCAAACATTAAATACCTCCGTAAAAAGAAAGGGTTAACGCAGCAACAGTTTGCAGATCAGCTACTTATCAAGCGATCATTGGTAGGTGCATACGAGGAAGACCGGGCAGATCCGAAGTATGAATTACTAAATTTGATAGCAAATTTTTTTGAAATCCCGATTGGCGATTTTATAAACGAAGACATCAACGATAAATATTCGCAGAAACCGAAGGCAGAAAATAATAATGTTCGTGTTTTAAGTGTTTCTGTGGACAACAATGAACGCCAAAATATAGAATTGGTGCCTTATAAAGCCAGTGCCGGTTATTTAAACGGTTATGCCGATCCCGAATTTATCAGCCAGCTGCCTAAATTTCATTTGCCGATGCTGAAACAGGGCACTTACCGCGCTTTTGAAATTACAGGTGATTCAATGCTGCCCGTTTATCCGGGTTCAATTATTGTTGCTGAGTATTTGGAAAACTGGGCTGAAATAAAATCCGGCGAAACTTATGTGGTCATTAGCAAAGATGACGGTGTGGTTTATAAACGAATTGGCAACAAATTCAGATTGAACAAAAAATTGAAATTAGTTTCTGATAATCCGGTTTATGAACCTTACGAAATCAACCCGGAAGATATTCTGGAAGTTTGGAAATCTAAAGCTTATATTTCAATGCACTTCCCGGAGCCAACGCCTGACCCAACGATGG
>CAXSBZ010000058.1:0-14866 GCA_964236465.1 uncultured Sphingobacteriaceae bacterium
CAGGATTTTGTGGATGCACATTTGAGCAATTGGTACGTTCGGTTGAGCCGCCGCCGTTTTTGGAAAGGCGATTACAGCGAGGATAAACTTTCTGCTTATCAAACTTTATACACTTGTTTGGTTACGATTGCTAAACTGATGTCGCCAATTGCGCCGTTTTTTGCAGAGCGTTTGTTTGGCGATCTAAATAATATCACCCAAAAAGAAAACGTGGAATCGGTGCATTTGGCAGATTTTCCGACTTATCATAACGACTTGGTGGATAAGGATTTGGAAGAACGAATGCAGTTGGCGCAGGATATTTCTTCGTTAACGCTTTCGCTTCGGAAAAAAGTTGGGATTAATGTTCGTCAGCCTTTAGCCAAAATTTTGCTGCCGATTTTGGATCCGTTGTTTCAGCAGCATGTAGAACAGGTGAAGGATTTGATTTTGTCGGAAACCAACATCAAAACCATCGAGTACATTACGGACGATGCTTCTTTTATCAGCAAAAAAATCAAACCCAACTTTAAAGCTTTGGGCAAAAAAGTGGGGAAAGATATGAAGCTGGTTGCGGAAGCAATTGCCCGATTTAACCCGGAAGAAATAAGCGAACTGGAGCAAAACGGACAAATCCTAATCCCTCAAACCTCTTACCTCCTTCTTTCTTCGGATGTTGAAATTACAGCCGAGGATGTTCCGGGATGGCAAATGGCAACTTTAGGAAAGCTAACCGTTGCGCTGGATGTAGCTATAAATGAGGAACTTAAACAAGAAGGAATTTCGCGAGAGTTAGTAAACCGGATCCAGAATTTGCGCAAAAGCCGTGGCCTGGAAGTTACTGATCGGATCAACGTCCTGCTTCAAGACAAGCCGATTGTGGCACAAGCCGTAAGAAATAATTTATCCTATATTTGCGCCGAAATTTTGGCAGACAATTTGGCATTAGGTACACAGTTACAGGAAGGTGAAAAAGTAACCATAAACGACGAAGATTTACTGATTGAAATAATTAAAGCAGAATGAACGAACAAAAAGAAAAAAACAGGTACTCTGATGCTGAACTAAAAGAATTTAAAGACCTTATTTTAGATAAACTTCGAATAGCCAAACAGGAACTGAACAACTTGACTTCTTCTTTAAGCAGCCCGAATTCTAACGGAACAGACGATACTTCCGGCACTTACAAAACGCTGGAAGACGGCTCAGCAACGCTGGAAAAAGAGCAAATTAACCAGTTGGCTGCCCGTCAGAAAAAGTTTATTGAACAACTGGAAGCTGCTTTGGGCCGGATTGAAAACCGCACTTACGGTATTTGCCGCGAAACTGGAAAGCTGATTCCGAAAGAACGCCTGCGCGCCGTGCCGCACACTACGCTGAGCATGGAAGCCAAAATGAAACAGTATTAAATGAAAACGACTTATACCAAGCCTTTTTTAATTGCCGCTTTTATTGTACTGGCAGACCAGATTTTGAAAACCTGGGTGCGCACGCACATGTACTTGGGCGAAGAAATAAAGCTGCTGGGCAACCGCGGCTTTTTGCATTACACAGAAAACAACGGGATGGCTTTTGGCTGGGAATTGGGCGGCGAAGCGGGCAAATATGCGCTGACATTGTTCCGGATCGTGGCCGTTTCGGGTATTGCTTACGGCTTGGTTTATTTGATTCAGCATAAGTTTCACCGCAGTTTGATCATCACGATTGCCCTGATTTTTGCCGGCGCGCTGGGCAATATCATTGATTCTGCTTTTTACGGGCAGCTCTATCATTACGCACCACTTTTTCAGGGCCGCGTGGTAGATATGTTCTATTTCCCGCTGCTGACCGGCGTTTTCCCGCCCTGGGTGCCGGTTTGGGGCGGAGAGGAATACATCTTTTTCAGGCCGGTTTTTAACCTAGCCGATGCCGCAATTTCGGTTGGCGTGGTGCTGATTTTACTCAACCAAAAGAAGTATTTTAAAGAGGATGTTAAAGAAGAACCGCAGCCAAACAGCGAGATTGTAGAAGAATGATACAGTAAGAAATTGTTATTCTGAACTTGTTTCAAAATCCTTCAGGGTAAGTTTTTAAAAAAATCACACAACAAAAAGCCGGAATAATCGTCTGGCTTTTTGCGTTTTCAATATTTTTACCATGCTTCTTTTATCGGCATAAAAACAGTATCAACCCAAACTGTTATTTCTTTTTGGCTGATTAACAGTCATTTAAATACTTTCGGCTTAAAAAAATCTATTTTTGATGCGACCAATTCGTACAACCGTCGTCTATCCAAGAAATTATAAAACCATGAAAAAGCTTTTAACTTTTATATTGATTTCCTTTTTATCAGCAGCAACTTTTGCCCAAAACGTTGATCTCCGCAGAAAAATAACGGTTACCGGAAATGCTGAAACAGAGGTAACGCCGGATGTAATTTACTTCAGTATTTCGCTGAAAGAATACCTGAACAGCAAAACCAAAGTCAGCATTTCAACATTAGAAAGCCAGTTGCAAAAAGCCGTAAACGATGCCGGAATTGCCAAAGCCGATTTTACGATCAATAATTTATCATCTTATAATTATGTGCCCGAAAAAAAGAAAAATGCTGATTTTTTGGCTTCCAAACAATATCGTTTAAAGCTGCACGATCTCAGCAAAATCAATAAACTTTTGGATGCAGTGGATGATAAAGGCATCCAATCTACCGGAATCGATGGTTACGATTACTCCGGAATTGAAACTTTAAAAAGTGAATTGAAACTGAAAGCTTTGAAAAATGCACAAGCCAAAGCCAGCTTTTTACTAACCGGGATCGGAGAAAAACTCGGCGGCGCAATTGACATTCAGGAAATTAATAATGAACCGATGCAGCAACCGGTTTTCCGCAGCATGATGATGAAAACCAATAGTGTTGATGCTCCTACAGAACCTGATATCGATTTTAAAAAGATCAAGCTGAATTATCAAGTGCAAGCTGTTTTTGAGATTGTGAAGTAAAGGGAAGCTAAGTTTTATGTTGATAAAAGAAGCATCAACAATTATTATATTTGAGTTATGATAAGAGCCGTTGTTAAACCTGATAATCAAAAAATTACAATCGAGGTGCCAGAGAATTTTATTGGAAAACAGATTGAAGTGATTGCATTTGCAATTGAAGAAATCAATCCAGTTTTAGATTGGACGGACCAAACGCTAACTCATTTTGCAACCGAAAAAACTTTATCAAAAGATTGGTTAACATCTGAAGAAGATTTGGCATGGCAGAATTTGTAAAAGGTGATGTCGTGGTGATACCGTTTCCGTTTTCGGATTTGTCTGGAAGCAAAAAACGACCAGCTTTTGTGTTAGCTAATTTACCTGGTGATGATATTATTTTATGTCAGATCACAAGCCAGCAAACCAGAGATCAGTTCTCGATAGCTATTTCAAATTCGGATTTTGCAACCGGTTCTTTACCGGTTTATTCTAACATTCGTCCTACAAGAATTTTTACCGCAGATAAAAATATAATTGTTCGCAAAGCCGGAACTTTAAAAATAATTGTTACTGATCAAGTAATTAAAACATTAATTGATTTGCTGAACAAATTCTGATATTTTGGCTAATACTGTTTTTACCCCTATAAAAACAGCATCAGTCAATCCACTCAAACCGCGTATAAGGCACCAAAACCTCCGGGATTTTAATGCCTTTTTCCGTTTGGTTATTTTCCAGCAAAGTAGCCACAATACGCGGCAAAGCCAATGCACTTCCGTTTAAAGTATGCGCCAACTGGTTTTTGCCTTCGCTGTTGCGGAAACGTAATTTTAAACGGTTGCTTTGGAAAGTTTCAAAGTTGGAAACCGAAGAAACTTCCAGCCAGCGTTGTTGTGCTGCGCTCCAGGTTTCCATATCGTAAGTTAAAGCAGCGGTAAAACCCATATCGCCGCCGCACAAACGCAAAACGCGATAAGGCAAAACCAATTTTTGAAGCAAAGATTGCACATACAAACTCATTTCTTCCAAGATTTCGTAAGATTTTTCAGGATGCGCAACCTGCACAATTTCTACTTTATCAAACTGGTGCAAACGGTTCAAGCCACGAACATGCGCACCATAAGAACCGGCTTCCCGGCGAAAACAGGGCGTATAACCACAATTTTTTATTGGCAATTCTTCTTCCTTCAAAATTACATCGCGGTACAAATTTGTCATTGGCACTTCAGCCGTTGGGATTAGGAAGAGGTTATCTTCTCCAACAAAATACATTTGCCCTTCTTTGTCCGGCAATTGCCCCGTTCCAAAACCGGAAGCTTCATTGACCAGCAAAGGCAACATGCGCTCGTCGTAACCTGCTTTTTCGGCTTCGTCTAGAAAAAAAGCAATCAGCGCACGTTGAAGTTTGGCGCCTTTGCCTTTATAAACTGGAAAACCTGCGCCGGTAATTTTTACGCCCAGTTCAAAATCAATCAGGTTGTATTTTGCGGCCAGTTCCCAATGCGGCAAAGCAGTTTCCGGCAGTTGCGGCTTTTCGCCGTTTTCTAAAACCACTTCATTTTCTTCGGCCGTGCTTCCTTTCGGCACAGAACTATGCGGAAGATTAGGCAGTAAAAAAAGCTTTTGCTGTTGTTCGTTTTCCAGCGTGGCCAAATCTTCGCCAAAAGTTTTAATGTCGTTTTTCCAGGTTGAAGTTTGGTTTTTGATGGCTTCGGCTTCTTCCTTTTTGCCGATGCGCATCAGTTCGCCAATTTTTTTTGCTGCGGCGTTTGCTTCTGCGGAAACCTGTTCTAATTTGGTTTGAGTGGAACGTCGTTTTTCATCCAAAGCAATAATTTCATCAACCAGTTCCGGCTGTTTAAAATTTCTGATGGTCAAACGTTCCAAAACCTTGTCCCTGTTTTCGCGGATATAACTAACTTGCAGCATTATTTTAAAATTTTTGGCAAAGATAGGATGAGTTGCGGGTTTTGTGTTGCGGGTTGCCAATTTTAGGTGGATAAAAACAGCATTCACATCAAACCAGAACTGACAACCCAAACTTAATAACACGTTACCGAATAAATGGAAGGCAAACTTTACCTCGTACCCACGCCCATTGGCAACCTCGAAGACATGACTTTCCGCGCCATCCGTATATTAAAAGAAGTGGATTTGATTTTGGCAGAAGATACACGCAATTCGGCACCAATGCTGAAACATTTCGGCATCAGCGGCAAAGTTTTTTCGCACCATCAGCACAACGAACATCAATCAACACAGGAAATTATGAAGTTTTTGGGCGAAGGAAAACAGATTGCTTTAATTTCGGATGCCGGAACGCCTGCGATTTCTGACCCTGGTTTTTACTTAGTTCGTGAAGCTTTAAAAAATAATTTTCCGGTGGAATGTTTGCCTGGCGCAACCGCTTTCGTCCCGGCATTAGTTAACTCCGGTTTGCCAAACGACCGTTTTATTTTTGAAGGGTTTTTACCGGTAAAAAAAGGCCGCCAAACGCGTTATTTAAGTTTGAAAGAAGAAGAACGCACGATGATTTTTTACGAATCACCGCACCGTTTATTAAAAACTTTGGACGAAATGATCACGCATTTTGGTGCCGACCGACAAGTTTCTGTTTCGCGGGAACTCACCAAACTGTTTGAAGAAACTGTTCGCGGCACGTTAATAGAAGTTAAAGTTTACTACGAAACGCATAGTGTAAAAGGCGAATTTGTACTTGTTGTTGATGGAAAAAGCAGCAAGAATCAAGCAACAAACAGCAAGTACAACGATGATGATTTGCTTGATGCCTGATCTTAAATACCGATACTAATTTTAAATGAAATACAAACTTTTCTTCCTGTCCATACTTTCCGGCCTGTTACTATGGATTGCTTGGCCGCCAACACCTTATACCACATTTTTACTATTTGTTGGTTTGGTGCCAATGCTTCTTTTACTGGAGGAAATTATACAATCCAACTCCAACCGAAAAGGTTTTTTGATTTTTTGGTTGAGCTTTTTGGGCTTCTTTATTTGGAACACGCTTTCTGTTTACTGGGTTTACAATTCGGTTAAAACTATTGGCGCGTTGGTTGCCGTTCCAATCGCCATGGTTCCCTACTCGCTTGGGCCGCTGTTGATGAGTACCGCTTGCTGGTTGTATTACCGTTTGCGAAAAGTTGCGCCGTTGCATTGGAGTTTGGCCGGCTTGGTTTGCTTTTGGATTGGTTATGAATATTTGCACCAAAGCTGGGATTTAGCTTTCCCCTGGATGACTTTAGGAAACGGTTTTTCCATCAGCCATAGCTGGATTCAGTGGTACGAATACACGGGCGTTTACGGCGGAACAATTTGGATTTGGCTGGTTAATATTTTGATTTTCCTGATCTATCTCAACCTAAAAAAACAGGGGCAAAAGAAGCATCGACAGCAGTTGGTGGCAGTAACTGTTTTGGCAATTTTGCTGCCGCTGAGTTTTTCTTTATTCCGATATTATCTGTATGAAGAGCAGGAAGATCCGTCGAACATTGTAGTGGTGCAGCCAAATATTGACCCTTATGAAAAAGTGGGAACAATATCGACTTCAGATCAAATCAATACTTTAATTACACTTTCTAAAAAAGTTGCTCAGCCAAACACAGAGTTTATTATCTGGCCGGAAACTGCAATTTTTGATGAAAAAGGTGTTGATGAAGATCAAATCAGAAGCAACAATTATTATTTGCAGGTGCAACGTTTCCTTTATCCTTATAAAAATGCCAATGTGTTAACGGGGATCGAATCTTACAAATATTACAGCCATGATCCAACGCCTTCATCCGAGCAAATACCCGGATATAATCTATTTATAGACCGCTTTGATGCAGCCATAAACATTGAAAACTCGGCCAAAGTTCAGTTTTACCATAAATCAAAATTAGTTCCGGGCGTAGAACAGATGCCTTTTGGTTCGGCTTTATCCTTTTTGAAACCAGTTTTTGCACATTTGGGCGGAAGCACGGGCAGTTATGGCAAACAGGACGAGCCTTCTGTTTTTTATTCGCAAAGCGGAATTGGGGCAGCACCGGTTATTTGTTATGAATCAATTTATGGCGAATACGTAGGAAAATACGTGCTAAAAGGAGCACAATTTATCGCGATTATCACCAATGATGGCTGGTGGGAAAACACTTCCGGCAAAGACCAGCATCTGGATTACGCCAAGTTAAGGGCAATTGAAACACGGCGTTGGGTTTGCCAATCGGGCAACACGGGTTTATCAGCTTTTATTAACCAGCGTGGCGATTTGGTGCAGCAAACAAAATGGTGGGTTCCGGCAGCTATCAAACAGGATATTAACCTCAACAGCGAAATAACCTTTTATGTAAAACATGGTGATTATCTGGCCAAAACAGCTTCTGTGATCGCTTCATTAATTATTATTTTCTTATTAATTAATAAAATATTATTTAAAGCACAATAAATTACTATCTTTATTTCGGAAATAAAACCTGTTCTAAAGTAAAAATTGCTGCCTGATCTTTTAAAAACCTCTTCTTACTTTTCGTTTTGTAAAAAAACGCTTTTTTGTGCAATGCTTCTTTTATGCCCTATTTTTTATGCTGATGCTGCAACAATTACTTCAACCAGCAGTGGCGGCAATTGGAACGATGGCACAACTTGGGTTGGCGGGATTGTTCCCCGGTCAACAGATGATGTCGTGATTGCAGCAAATGCAACCGTTTTGATGGATGCTGCAAATGTTGGGACAGGGATTTTAAGTTTGAATGTCTCTGCTGGGAGCAATCTGGTTTTGGGCAATACTACCACAAATAATCTTCGTTTTAATATCAAAGGCAATATCATCAATAATGGAAATATTAACTTTTGGTTAAGTAGCACGCAGGGAATGAGTTTGTATTTAACAGGCAGCAGCAGTAACTGGTCTGGCAGTGGAACCTGGAATTTGGCACAACTCTTCATCAGTAATGCTGCGCTGGAGTTTAATGCAGATATTTCTATCAACATCAACAGAAGTATTACGGTTGGTTCAGGTTCTCTAAATTTAGCCGGTAAAAGAAGCACTTATACTTTTATACTGTCCGGGCCAGAAAATATTACACTGGCAAGTGCAAATGCAGTAATGTTTTATGGCAATATTACCGTTGATAAAACCAGTAGTTCTTACGGTATTTTCGCGATTTCAGGAACAACTTCAGCTTATAATACAGCAAATGTACTGGGCAACATCATCGTAAATTATGGAAATGAATTAAAGGTAGCCAATTATAACTTGCTGGATATCAAGAGCAATCTTTCCGGAAGCGGAAAGATTACAGGCGGCAACAACAGCGATATACAAATCAGCGGAACAGGAAACACTATTTTATTCAATTCCGGCGGTTCGGGTTTTAGAAACTTTACGCTGAGCAGGCCAAACGGTGCCACAATCGATAGTACCATCACGATCAGCCAAAATTTGTTGTTGCAAAATCAAGCTAAACTGTATATGCCTGCCGGAAAATCGGCTAACGGCAACCAGACTTTTACGGTGGCCGGAGCCATTACAGGCGACGGTTATCTGGCACAGCAAAACGCCGTAAATGCTTATCAATTAACGGATTTAACTTTGACCGGAACAGCTGTTGCCAATCTGCGGTTTTCGCAAATTACAGGCGAAAACATCGTCCATAATCTTACGATAAACAAAGCATCTGGTGCCGTAAACTTGTTAGACGGCGGATTTTTTCAGGTTAAAAACACGCTAACATTAACAAACGGAAGCTTTAATATTGGCAGCGGAACTTTAAAACTAACAGGTTCTATTTCGATGAATACAAGCGGAAATTTAATCGGTTCCACGGCATCAAATTTAACTATCGGGAACGATGTGAGCAGCAGCAACGCCACCATTTACTTCAACCAAACAGATGGGCCAAGCCGTTCACTTAAAAGTTATACGCAAACCAGAAATGGGACAATCACCTTGGCAACACCGCTGGAAGTGACTAATTTGGTAGATATAAACAGTACCAATGCTTTGAATATCCTCAACTCAGCCAGCAATTTAACTTTGATTTCTACCGAAGCAGGAACAGCAAGGGTGAATAATCTGGGTGCTGCTTCTATCACAGATTCCGTTTTAGTTCAACGTTTTATTAAAGGCAGCGATATTTCGCGGCGTAGTTACCGGTTGCTTTCTTCAGCGGTTTATCAAATTCCTAATACCAATTCGGGATTACGCAAATATTATTTCAGTCGTTTGCAAGATCAAATCCTGATTACAGGTGCTGGCGGAACAGCCAACGGTTTTGACGCTTCGCCTGCCAACGGCCCAACCATTTGGAAGTATAACGAACCGGCAGCCAACAGTGCTGCGCAAGATTTTATCCCGATCAGCAGCATCAGTAAAAACCATTCTATCGCTACGCAAGCTTCCCTCAATCCTGGGAATGGTTTTATTTTGTTTTTTCGCGGAGACCGGATTAACAATGTATCCAATAAAACTACAGCTCCGTTTCCGGTTCCGGAGGATGTTGTGCTTACTTACAAAGGTTTGCTAAACCAGGGAAATTTAACAGTAACAACTCCATACGGTGCTGCTACAGGATTTTTATCTTACAGCAACAAAGCAGAATCAAACGATGGTTTTAATTTAGTGGGAAACCCTTATCCTTCGGCCATTGATTGGGAACTATCCGGCGGAAGTAGTTCGGCAATTGCTTTAACTAATATCAATTCAACAATTTACATCCTCAATCCGGTTACCAAAAACTACGGTACTTATACCAAAGGCGGCATTACTACCGGCGCAGGTACGCAGTATATTGCTTCCGGGCAGGGTTTTTTTGTAAAAGCAAATGCGGCAAACCCAACGATAACTTTTACAGAAGCAGCCAAAGCAACAGATACTTCTAATCCGGCTGTTTTGGGTGGAAAAATACCTGTTGCTTTAGATTTTTTAAGAGTTAATCTGCAAAAAGACACTTTAGACCAGGACGATGTTTTACTCACTTTTAAAAAAGGACAAAGTGAAGATTATGTTCAGGACGAAGACGTGGAAGATCTAAACGGTCAAAATGCTGCTGCTTCGTTGTCATCTTTCAGCAAAAAAGAAAAAAAACAATTGGCAGTAAATGCACTGCCAGTAGTTAAAAATTTAACCACAATTCCGCTTTTTGTGGATGCAGCTGCGGATGGAAATTACAGGTTGAAGTTGAGTGATTGGTCTGCAAATTTTAAAACCGACTCTGTTTTTTTGAAAGATAATTTCACCGGCGATTCGGTAAATTTGAGCAAGCAGCTGGTTTATGCTTTTTCTATCCGTAAAAACACGGTTACTACTTTCGGAACTGAGCGTTTTGTGCTTTATTTTAAGCAGCAGATGATCACAGCAGTTACCGGCAATGCAACGCCTTCCGTCAATACGCAGACAGGAAATGCTGATCCGATTTCTGCAACATTATATCCAAACCCTGCTTCTGCTGAAATCAATTTTTTAGTGGCTAAAAACAGCATCCGGAATATCAGGCTCAGCATTTATAATAACAATGGATTGAAGATTTTTTCTTCGGTTTATCAAAACCAGCTTGCTTTCAAACATAATATTTCAAAAATCCCTGTTGGTACTTATATAGCCGAATTAGTGGATTTGGACAACGGTAATCCCATCCGAAAAATAAAGTTTATTAAAAATTAACCCGGAACTCAACTTTTTGAACCAAACAGTTATAAAAATAGAAATTAAATTTTCAGGTGTTAAAAGAAGCATCAGCTTAAATGATGTTGTTGATTGCAGTTCGGGCAATTTCTTTTACGTTTTACATTCGCTCCTGAGAAAAATATTCAACAAAATGATGGTGCTTTAAATCCTGCGCTTTGTAAAAATACCCTTTCCTACTTTTGTTATAATCCAGGATTAAAAACCTGGTATTCTGCACTTTAACTATATCTCCCGGCTTAAACATATATTGCTGCTGTGCTTTGCAGGCAGTAAAAAACACAATTGCGACTAAAAATCTTTTCATGGTATTTATCTTTTTACAGATAGAAATACCATTACCATACCTATAAAACCAGGTGTTGCTTATTCCTTATTTATTTACTACTTTGAATATCCGCAACTGACAGCCAAAACCAGTTGCCGGGAATTAGTACAACTTATATTTCCGATAAGTCGTAAACGAGGGAATTAGGAACAAGTCTGCGAAAACAGATTAGTTGTACAAACAATGGGTAAATTTCATTCAAAAAGTGTAAATATTTTTATGACGCTCGATCAGCAGGTGATCGATGGTTATTTTAATAAACATGATCCGGCCCCGATTTATAAACGGCAACTCAGCCATCAGTTTGAGCAGTACATCCTGGAATCGGTATCTGTAGCGAAACGTTATGACGTGGTTTTTTATAAATTTAAATGTACCACCGAAAGCGATAAGCAGTATGCAGAACCGCTGATGTATGCTGTCCACCGGCATTTTTCGGACAAAAAAACGGAGAAGATGAAAGATTTTGCCCGTTTTAAACAGCGCAACTGGATATTATTGGCTATTGGCATAGTGGTAACGATATTGTGTCAAGGTTTTTTGCCACTGATATTGAACGAAAAGCACAGCTTGCCATCTGGCATAACCAATAGCCTGGATATTTTTGCCTGGGTATTGCTGTGGCATCCGATCGATGAACTTATTTTCCAATGGAACCCGCATTTAAAAGACATCTTATTGCTTAACAAATTAAGTACGGCAGAATCAATAATCATCGAACATGAAAAAAAGGTTGTTGCCAATAATGATCCTATGCGGGTTGTGGCATAATGTGATGGCACAGCCGCGCGCCGGATTAGAGCAGTATTATTATATGGGAACTTACCATACGTTTACGTTTGTGCCGGTTGCTTATTACCAAAGCACTAACAATTGGTATGCAGAAGGACGATTTAATTACGAGGCTCTCAACACATTAGCATTATATGGCGGCAAAACTTTTGAAAAAAAAGGTGTGCTTTCTTATTCTGCCAGTCCGATTGTGGGCGTGGTGCTGGGGCAGCTAAATGGTGTTTCGGTGGGTTTGAACTTGGAACTGGATTTCAGGAAATTTTATTTCAACACACAATCGCAGTGTACTTTTTCGGTGCAGCAGCGCAGCAATAGTTTTATTTACAGCTGGTCTGATCTGACTTATCAGGTTTCTGAAAAATTTGCTGCCGGGATTTCTCTCCAGCAAACAAAATTATACCAGGTAAACGGAGCATTGGAAAGAGGATTTTTGGTAAAACCTACGTACAAAAGCTTTACGTTCCCGCTTTATATTTTTAAGCCGGAAAGCAGAGACCGATATTTTGTGCTGGGCATCAACTACGAATGGCAAAATAGTGGTGCTAAAAACAGTATTGTACAATGATAATTTACGATAATGCAATGAATACAATTTGCCTTTATGCTACCGCAGATTACCTGCTGCTGATACAGTTTTGGCTGGCCTGGTGGTTTTATTTACTGCTTTTGGTGCTCGCATTAATTGGCGGATACATTTTTTATACCATCAAAATCAATGCTTCCCTACATGAAATTGCTGACCTGGAAAGGCAGTTGCTGGAACGTACCGAACTGCTTTCTTACTCAAAAGTAACGGCACAAAAAGCGCGTGAAGATGCGGCCCTTGCCAACCGGAACAAAAGTACCTTGCTATCCAAAATCAGCCATGACATTCGCACGCCTATGAACACGATTATGGGGATGGCATCGCTGCTGAAGGAAACCAACCTCAGCCCGGAACAACAGGAATACGGTAACACAATTTCGTACTCCGGAGAAAACCTGCTGGCTATTATTAATGAGATATTAATGAATGACATTTTGGAGTATTCCAAAATGGAATCCGGAAGGGAACTGGAAGCAAAAGACTTTGATCTGCGCATTAATATTGAAGAAGTGTTTGATGTTTTTGCGTTAAAAGCTTCGCAAGCACAGACAGAATTGCTATATTATATTAACCCGGATGTTCCGGTTCAGTTGGTGGGTGATGCTTTGCGGTTGCGCCAAATCCTGATGAACCTGGTAGAAAATGCCCTTGGTTTTAAGGCCAAAGGAGAAATATTTGTAGTGGTTAGTTTAGCTGAAAAAGTTGAAGAAAACCGGGCAAGGTTAGCATTTGAAGTACGGGACACCAGTGCCGGATTGCCTCCGGAAATATTAATTCCTTTAGCTAAAGATTTGCAATCAGAAACAGAAAATAGTACAACTGCCATCGGTAAAACGCTGACTATCTGTAAAAAGCTGGTCCGCTTGCTGGAAGGCTCGCTTACTGTAGCAAGAGAAAAAGGTAAAGGCAACGTTTTCAGGTTTACCATTTTGACTAATTTCGGCAAGCAAAATCTGAGGGCAAATTTGCAAACAGAAATGTCTAAACATGCGGGCAAGAAGGTATTAGCTGTTGATAATAATTTAACCCAGACCCATATTTTTCAAATTTATTTTGAAAAATGGAAGTTTGTTCCATTCATAACCAACTCCGGTAAGCAGGCTTTGGAAATGATGGCCAAAGAAGGCAGTTTCGATTTAGCAATAATTGATATGATAATGCCCGAAATGAATGGCATTGAGCTTTCAAAAGCTTTGAAACAAGCCCAGCCAGATTTGCCGATTATTTTGATGAACAAGCCGGGCAATGAAGATTATAAAGAATGCGCAGAAATTTTTAGTTCTGTTATAGATAAGCCATTAAAGAGCCATTTTATAGCCGAACAAATGTTGAGTTTGCTAAGCCAAAAAGGAAAAGATACGGCATCATCAGACCAAATTTCGAAACAAAAACTTTCGGTTGATTTTGCTAAACTGTATCCTTTAAATATTTTGATTGCTGAGGATGATAAAATGAACCAGAAATTGGTTACGAAAGTTTTGAACAAGCTGGGCTACAATCCGCAGATTGCTGAAAATGGCAAAGATGTTTTAGAAATCGTGAGCAATAAAACTTATGACCTGATTTTAATGGACGTGCAAATGCCGGAAATGGACGGGCTGGAAGCAACCCGCATGATCCGCGTGTGTTTAACAGAGCAGCCAATTATCATCGCCATGACGGCAAATACGCTACAAGGCGATCGGGAAGAATGCTTAAAAGCAGGCATGGATGATTATATCGGCAAGCCTGTGCGCTTGGACGGTTTGGTAGGCATTATTGAAAAGTGGGCTTTGCAAGTGCAGCAAAAGCAATAAGCTGATACTGTTTTTAATGGCATAAAAACAGTATTGGCAGATTACACAAAGCAAATTTTAGGGAATAACTAATATGCTTTTATCCCGTAAAAAAGTGTAAGTCGTTATTCTCATGGAAATTAACTTTAACTTTTATAAAGGTTTTGTAATCCTTATTTGCCTGTTTTCTGCCAAAACAGTTTTTTCGCAAAATGTGGGTATCAGTACCAGCAGCGGTTTTACACCAGACGCTTCGGCGGGTTTAGATGTCAGTTATACCAATAAAGGGCTGCTCGTTCCGCGTGTGGCCCTTACTGCAACAAATGCCGCCGGGCCGATTGCCTCTCCGGCAGTTTCCCTTTTGGTTTATAATACCGCTACGGCCGGCACCTCGCCCAATAATGTTGTACCAGGATATTATTATTGGAACGGATTGGCCTGGAACAGTCTCGTCTCCGGAGCACAAACTACCAACTATGCCTGGGCATTAACAGGAAATACAGGCACAACGGCCGGAACAAACTTTATCGGCACAACTGATGCCGTGGATTTTGTATTCAAAACCAACAACGCAGAAAGAGCACGTTTTACCAGTGGCGGTAATATAAGCATAGGAGGAACGGCCTTTGACGCATCAAACCCGGAAAAATTATTAGTGGATGCCGGGACAACTTCTTCCAGCAACGTGATTAGCGGAAGGGGGACCACCAACAATTATTTACAACTAAACGTTCAAAACAGATCAACAGCAAATAACGCAAGTTCTG
>CAXSBZ010000059.1:0-13958 GCA_964236465.1 uncultured Sphingobacteriaceae bacterium
ATTTACCTTGACCGGGAACAAAAGCTATTCCGGCTCCGTCTTTATTAAAAATAACACCTGCTAAATAAGCAAATCCATTTTTTAATTCTACTTGAAAATACACTTTTCGCTCGGCTTTCGTAACTAATTCAAAGGCAGTACCGTCATTATTGTATTCGTAATCATCATTATATAGTGTCCATGTATTATCATCAATAACAGCAATCGGACTACCAGTCCTTTCACGAATTATTGCATTAACATACAGTTTTCCGTTTTTTATATACAACTTAATAATTGGCCCAAACGGCTTAAAGCCGAATACGCCTCCTTGTAAAATAAATTTTGTTCCACCATCACCAAAAGTTAAAATAGGAATGTCTGCATTTTTAATATCTTGAATATCGCCAAATTTCGCGTTGATTTTTTCTGTTAGTTCATCTTTTTTATTTTTCCTGTAACCATTAATTGCTACTAAAATCACTGCAATAATAGTTATAGTAAGAGTTAATTTTCCTATCCAGTTAATATCATTCCATTTATACATAATTATTGCTGCAAGAATGGCAGCAATACATACAGCAAGTATTTCAAGGGTTTTCATCGGGTTTATAAAGTTTTTTAAAATAAAAAAAGCCTCTTCTAAAGAGGCTTAATATAAGTAATTTAAGTTTTAGTTTATTCTGGTTTTCCAGCTTTCGTAACAGCATGTAAAATATTACCAAAACTTGCTTTGTTTGTTAGTTCTCCAATGGACTTAGGTATTTTACCTTGATTTAGTAGCCTATAAGACAAAACCTCTCTTGCAGTTTTTACTTTTGGCATAGCAGAAATAATATTTTCAATATCGTTGTATTCACCTAAATCTTCCTTTTCTCTAAATAAATTTGCCTCATTTTTTCTAATTACTTCTCCTTTCTCTATTCTCATCATGTTACTTACTAAATCGGCTAAGCTAAGCGCATTAACCTCGCCATTAATACTTAAAAAATCCCATACAGCAAATTTTACAGCATCGTAACTATCTAACATTAGAATTTTTTCCTTTTTAGTTTTGCTCTCTATTTTTTTTGTTAGGGGTATTTCATGCTTAATGCAGTATTCTTTTATTCTATCTTCTATTGTAGAAGGTGCAATATCAAGGATCTCATTTCTAAATTTATGAAATTCCATAAATGTGTTTTTGGCACTACTTTGAGCTGAAAACACATCTCTATGAGCATCTTCTATTAAAGCCTGATGAGCAACATATTTAAAAATCTCCTTGAGTTTAACTAAAGATAAAACCTCTTCATGGGTTAATAACTGAAAATTATTTTTCTGTTCTTCTAATGTTTTTAATCTTTTAATTTCGTCAACTAAGAACATCTCAAATTCTGGACTTAGCCAAGCTGTAAATCTAATTGCAATATCTTTGTGAGCATAAGTTCCAGCTCTATCTCCTCCACTTCTGGTAAAAATTCCAATAGCTTTAGTTAATTTTATCCATTCTTGTGCTGATAATCCGTTTCTTTCTCTTGCAATTTTCATAGCCTGACTCAATTGAGTCTCCTCATAATTCGGATTGTGTTTTTTCTCCCAAACATTCAAAAACTCAAGCGTTTGTTTTGTCTTTAACCAAGCGTTAATAGATTTGCTATATCTATTCCATGCTTTATATATATCTGTAAGACTAATATAATCGTCTCGATCATCTGAAAACAAATTGATACTATTGCCTTGATAACTTATTATCAAATTTTTTTCTTCGCTCATTTTGTCAATTCTTTATAGGTTAAACGGCCTTCACTATTGCTTAAAACTAAATCAAATCTGGCAGAAGTAGAATATTTACGGGTGTTAAAACGTAAGGTAAACTCATTAACATAAGCCTGTAAGTGATAAGGGCTGATCCAATGATAGATTCCATCAATCCCACGTTTCAAATGAGACCAGAAATTTTCAATTCCATTCGTGTGCGCCATACCGTTAACAAACTCTTTTGCACCATGGTGTACTTTAGCGTGATTGTAAGATTTGTTTAGGTTATTGTAAGCGTGCCATTCATCGGTCATTACATCAGAACCTTTTACCACAAATTCGTTTACTATAGGCTCAATAGTAGCTTGTTTTGTATCGGTAACCACTTTAGCAATCACTTTACCGTCGCGCTCAATCATACCTAAAACCGGCGTTTTATCCTTTGTACTTCGTCCTTGTGTTCCGCCAGTCTTTTTGCTGTTGTGTTTGTTTTTGTCTTTCCCTCCAACGTAAGTTTCATCAATTTCAACTGTGTTCTCTAAAGCTTGATGGAAACCGGATGAATCAAAAGCAAAACGTAAACGGTGTAACATAAACCAAGCGGTTTTTTGAGTTACAGTAATATCCTTTGCTAACTGGTGAGAAGAAATACCTTTTTTGTGGCTGCTGAATAAAAACAAAGCCATGTACCATTTTACTAAAGGAATTTTAGTATCTTCAAAAATAGTACCTACCTTAGCATTAAAGTATTTGTTAGTGTTTTTGCAATAGTAACGGCCACCTGCACATTTGTAAACTTTTGAAGTTTCGTCGAACGGAGAAACAACGTTTCCATTCCAACGCATTTCTTCAAGATAAGCCATGCAAGTTGCCTGATCCGGGAAGGCTTTTACTAAATCGAAAATGCTTTTAAAGTCGAATACCATCGTAGTTTTGATTTGCTACTGTAAATATCGACATAAGAAAATAAACTACCAAATTTATTACTGTAAATTTGTATATCATTGCCTAATTTATAAGTGTAAAAACAGTATCTGGTTTTAGCAATCGCTTTAAATTACCATTTTTATTAAACAGGAACCGTTGTAAAATGGTTGATACAGGTAAACGCATTTTAACATAATCTGATAGTTTTGTTAACTTCAAGATGTAACATTTTCCGGACAATCCGGCAACCAGCGTTTTGCAAATTATCCATACTGTTTTTATCGTATAAAATTACCAGGCAGCTTTAGCAAAGAAATGCCGGATTGTTATATTTACACCAAAACCTTCCTGCAAAAAAGGAAAACCGATCAATGAAACCAAAATACGTCATCTATCCGCTGCTGATCCTGCTTGTTGCTTACCTCGTTTACAACAAATATTATGGTGCCGCTGCCAAAGAAAAAAAAATTGAACCGGCATCCGGCAAAGGCGGAAAAAAACTAAATAAGCCAATTCCGGTGAATGTGATGATTGTGAAAGATACGGCTTTTAGCAATGCCATCAACATTACCGGAACGATTGATGCCAACGAGCAGGTGGATTTGCGTAGCGAAACGGCCGGCAATATTACCGGGATTTATTTTAAAGAAGGAACGCATGTGAGCAAAGGGCAATTGCTGGTTCGGGTTTACAATCAGGATCAGGTGGCTTCATTAAAATCGGTTCAGGTACAGATTAAGCTGGCAGAACAAACCGAATACCGCAACCGGATTTTGCTTCAAAAAGAAGCGGTGAGCAAGGAAGAATACGATACTTCGCTGTCATCATTAAATGTTTTTAAATCTCAGGCAGATTTGATCCGTGCACAAATTGCCAAAACAGAAGTGCACGCGCCATTTTCGGGCATCATTGGTTTGCGGAATATCAGTCCGGGCGGCTACCTTTCGCCCAGCAGTTCTATTGCAACTTTGGTGAACATGAATCCGGCAAAGATTACGTTTGCAGTTCCGGAAAGGTATTTGGCGTTGATTAAAACAGGCAGCAAAATTCATTTCAACTTAGAAAGTTCGCGGGATAATTTTACGGGGACTGTTTATGCCATCGAACCAAATCTGGATTTAACTTCGCGCTCCATCACCATCAGGGCAAAATCCCCCAACCCTAAAAATTTATTGCGGGCAGGAAGTTTCGCCAAAATAAACCTGACGCTGGAGCAGATACCAAAAACGGTTATGGTGCCTACGGAATGTGTGATCCCGGATATCAAAACCAGCAAAGTTTTTGTGGTATCAAAAGGAGTAGCGGCATCCAGGGATGTGAAAACTGATGTACGGACGGCAACTAAAATCCAGATCATTGATGGATTAAAACCAGGCGATAGTTTGATCGTTTCAGGTATCATTCAGTTGCGGCCAAAAGTGGCGTTAAAAATTGTTAAAACCATTAAGTAGAACTTATGAGTTTATCCTCAACCAGTATAAAGCGGCCGGTTTTAACTACGGTATTGTCTGTTGCCATTGTCGTTTTCGGTATCATCGGCTATAAATTTTTAGGCACGAGGGATTTTCCTTCAGTAGATCCGCCGATCATTTCGGTACAAACCAGTTACTCTGGTGCCAACTCGGATGTAATTGAATCTCAAATCACGGAACCGCTGGAAAAAGTGATCAATGGAATCCCCGGAATTCGTAATATTTCCTCCACCAGTTCGGTTGGTTCGAGCAACATTACTGTAGAGTTTAACCTGGATGCCGACCTGGAAACGGCTGCCAATGATGTGCGCGATAAAGTTTCGCAGGCGCAGCGCCAGTTGCCGCAGGATATTGATGCGCCGCCGGTGGTTACCAAAGCGGATGCCAATGCGGATAACATCATCACGATTACGGTGAGCAGCAACACGCGGAACATTTTGCAGATTGATGATTATGCTGAAAATGTTTTGCAGGAAGCTTTGCAAACTATTCCGGGCGTAAGCGCAGTAAATGTGCAGGGACAACGCCAGTATGCGATGCGTTTGTGGATCGACCCAAACAAACTGGCTGCTTATAAACTGGCTGCCTCGGATATACAGACTGCTTTGGCGAAAGAAAATGTAGAGCTGCCTGCCGGAAAAATTGAAGGCAATAACACCGAGCTGGCCGTTCGGGCTTTGGGAAAACTAACTACAGAAAAGGATTTTAACAACTTGATTATCCGGTCTGATAGTAACCGCGTCATCCATTTAAGTGATGTGGGTTATGCCATTTTGGGTGCTGCCAATGAAGAAACCGCACTGAATGAGTCCGGTGTGCCGGAGGTTGGTTTGGCCATTGTACCGCAGCCTGGTGCCAATTATGTGCAGATTGCCAAAGATTTTTACAAGCGATTAGGGCAGGTTAAAAAAGACCTGCCGCCAGATATTAAAGTAGAAGTTGCACTGGACAATACGCGGTTTATCAACCAGTCCATCGAAGAAGTGAAGGAAACTTTGCTGATTTCTTTTGTGCTGGTGGTCATAATTATTTATTTGTTTTTCCGGGATTGGCTGATTGCTTTCCGGCCGCTGATCGATATTCCGGTTTCGCTGATCGGTGCTTTTTTTATCATGTATATTTTTGGTTTCTCCATCAATATTTTAACGCTGCTGGGCATTGTGTTGGCCACAGGTTTGGTGGTAGATGATGGGATTGTCGTCACGGAAAACATCTACAAAAAAGTAGAAGAAGGGATGGAAATCCGCAAGGCTGCATTTGAAGGTTCCGAAGAAATATTTTTTGCGGTCATATCTACCTCGGTTACGCTGGCGGCAGTGTTTTTACCGATCGTTTTTTTGCAGGGATTTACGGGCAGGTTGTTCCGTGAATTTGCGGTTGTCGTCGCCGGAGCAGTATTGATTTCTGCTTTCGTTTCGTTGTCGCTCACGCCGATGCTGAACGTAAAATTGATTCGCAAGAATCAGAAAAAGTCAAAATTTTACGAGCAAACGGAGCCTTTTTTCCAAAACATGACCAGTTCCTACACCAATTCACTGGTCAGATTTATGAAGCGGAAATGGATATCCGGAGCTTTGTTGTTTGGTTCATTGGTTATCGTTTATGTGCTTTTCAAGGTTACGCCTTCAGAGCTGGCTCCGCTGGATGACCGTAGTTTGCTGCGTTTCACTGTAACCGGCCAGGAAGGTTCTTCTTACGAATACATGACGCGCTACATGAACAAGCTTTCGCAGTTTGTAGAAGATTCTGTTCCGGAGAAAAATATCAATATTTCGGTTGTTTCGCCAGGTTCCAATATCAATTCCGGTTTTGGCCGGATTGGATTGGTTGATCCGGACAAGCGTGTCCGTACGCAGCAGCAGATTTCCGATTACATGACCAAAAACCTGGCTCGTTTCCCCGATGCCAAAACGTTCGTAATCCAAGAGCAAACGATTAGCGGCGGCGGGAGCGGTGCACGAACTTCCTTGCCGGTACAATACGTCATTCAGAACCAGGATTTTGAGAAGCTGCGAAAGGTGCTGCCAGGGTTTATGGCTGAAACTAATAAAAGTCCGGTTTTTCAAGGTGTGGATGTGAATTTGAAATTTACCAAACCGCAGCTTTCCATCACTACAGATCGTGATCGGGCGCGGGATTTGGGTGTTTCTGTAGCTGATATTGCCCAAACATTGCAGTTGTATTACAGTGCCGGCCGGTTGGATTATTTCCTGATCAGCGGAAAACAATACCAGGTAATTGCACAGGTAGACCGGGCAAACCGCGATCAGCCGCTGGATTTGAAATCCATTTATGTGCGCAGCAGCACTGGTGCTTTAATCCAGATGGACAACGTGGTTAACGTAACCGAGAGTTCCACGCCACCATCTATCTACCATTTTAACCGTTACAAATCTGCAACGGTACAGGCTGGTTTGGCTCCGGGGCACACCATTGGTGAAGGAATTGCGGAAATGCAGCGCATTGCTAAAGATGCCAGGCTGGACGACAGTTTCAGTTCTGATCTGGCTGGGCCGTCGCGGGATTTTTCGGAAGGCTCTTCCAATATTTTATATGCGTTTGCTTTTGCCTTGCTGCTGATATATCTGGTTCTGGCAGCTCAGTTTGAAAGCTTTATAGATCCTTTTGTAGTGATGCTGACGGTTCCACTGGCCATTGCAGGTGCATTTTTATCGCTCTGGCTGTTTAATCAAACCTTAAATATTTTTAGTGAGATCGGGATGATTACGCTTGTAGGTTTGGTTACTAAAAACGGAATTTTGATTGTAGAATTTGCCAACCAGCGGATGGAACATGCAAAACTAAATAAATTTGATGCCGTAGTAGAAGCAGCAACCGCCCGTTTGCGCCCAATCTTGATGACGAGTTTTGCCGTTGTTCTTGGTGCCGTACCCATTGCTTTTGCGTTGGGTGCAGGTGCCAGAAGCCGGATTTCGCTTGGGATTGTAATTATGGGCGGCATGATGTTTTCATTGGTGCTAACGCTGTATATTATCCCGGTGATGTTTGTGGTTTTCTCTGCGAAAGTAAAACGCAATCTGGATGAGGAACCGGAAGAAGCACTTCCAACCGAAAAAGATAAAGAACAATTGCTGTTGCCTGAGCATCAAATATAATACTGATAAAGCTGATGAAATTTTTACCGATGCTTCTTTTATGCCTGTTTTTTTCGATTACATCCATCTTTGCACAACAAGCTCCTTTGCTTACTTTGGAAGAAGCCGTAAGCATCGCCCTGAAAAATAACTACAACATCCGGTTGGCCAAAAACAATAGCGTTATCAATGCCACCAACGTTAGTTTGGGCAATGCCGGATATTTGCCTGCTTTGGGAGCAAGTATTTCTACCACCAACAGCATTTTGGATATTAACCAAACCCGATCTGATGGAACAACAAATAAATTAAACAACCTCCACAATTCCAGTAGTTCTTACGGGCCAACAATCAACTGGACTATTTTTGATGGGTTTGCCATGTTTGCCAATTACGATCAGCTTAAAACACTGAATAAATTGGGCCAGGTGCAGGAGCGGGATACTATCCAAAGCACGCTGGCTTCGGTTATTTCTACTTACTATAACCTGATCAACCAGAACCAGCAAATTATATCGCTAAAAGGAGCAATCGATATTTCGCGCTTGCAGTTTCGGTATGCTTCGGATAAGTTTAGCGTTGGCCGCGCCTCCAAGCTGGATGTACTGAATGCGCAAGTAAATTTTAATACCGATACGGCTAATTTTTTGATCCAGATACAGCAGTTTAAAACCACTAAAATTACGCTGAATCGCTTACTGGTGCGCAACCTTACCGAAGATTTTTCTGTGCCGGATACAATTCAAAACCAAAACCAATTGGTATTGAGCGATATCATCAGCAAAGCACAAACGGCAAACCCTGCCGTTTTGATTTCGCAAATTAATAAAAGGCTGGCCGAAATATCGCTCCGGCAGGTACGTTCTACCAGGTATCCGGTGCTCGGCGTGAACTCTGGTTACAATTTTGGCAACAGCACAACGCCGGCCGGTTTTACCAGAACGCAAAATACCAAAGGTTTAAATTACGGATTGACTGCCAGTGTGAATATATTTAACGGCTTTAACCAAATACGAAGAGAGCATGTTGCCAAGTTGCAGATTAATGGTGCCGATATACAACTCAGCCAAATCAGGCTGCAAGTAGAAGCGCAAATTAATTCTTTGTATATCAATTATTTATCTGGTTTGGATTTGATCCGTTTAGAACAATCAAACGTGGATATTGCCAAAAAAAACCTGGATATTTCATTAGAAAAATACCGTTTGGGCAACATTACACCGCTGGAAGTACGGGAAGCACAAAGAAATTATCTGGATGCGCAGACTCGCTTTTTTAATGATCAATATCAAACGAAACTTGCGGAGATAAGTCTGAAAGAAATTACCGGCAGTATCAGTTTGAATTAAGTTTATAAATATTTGGAATTGTTATTGCATGGTAAATCGTATTAAAATCAAGTTAAACCTATGTCAAAAGCCAAATATCAATTGTGTTTATTAATTGATGACAATTACATCGATAACATGATTAACCGCAAAATTATTGAGAATGAATATTTTGCAAGCAAGGTTATTGTGAAAGAATCAGCAGAACAAGCCTTAGAAGAACTGAAAAATGGCGATTACCAACCGGATGTTATTTTTTTGGATGTGCGGATGCCACAAATGAATGCCTTTGAATTTTTGAAAGAATACGAAAAGTTAAAGTTGGACGCTGATCATGCTCCGATGATATACATTTTAACCTCATCTCTTGATCCGTTTGACCACCGCAAAGTGATGGAAAGCCGTTACGTTACGCAATTTTTGTACAAACCGCTCACGCATAAAAAACTGGAAGAGATCACATTATGATTTTAGTTGCAGATAGCGGCTCAACTAAAACGGACTGGATTTTAGCAACACCCGGTGAACCGGATCTTGAATTTAAAACTGCCGGTATCAACCCGTTTTTTTTATCCGACAAAGAAATTTTCAGGCTGATAAACAAACAGGAAAACTTGATTGCCCAAGCAGGAAAAGTTGCTGAAGTATATTTTTTTGGTGCCGGTTGTTCCAGTCCGGATAAACGTGAAGCTGTTTCCAACGTGCTGAGCCAGGTATTTCAACAAGCTTACATCAGTGTGGATAGTGATTTGTTGGGTTCTGCTTATGCTATGTGCGGCCGGGAAATTGGTTTGTGTTGCATTTTGGGTACGGGCTCTAACATTACATATTTTGACGGAGAGAATATTTTTGAAGGCCGGCACGGTTTAGGTTTTATTTTGGGTGATGAAGGCTCGGGTAGCTTTTTCGGAAAAAAATTAATTGCTGATTATTTGTACGGCAAAATGCCCGAAGAAGAAAGTGATTTATTTTCTAAAAAATTTGTGGTTGATAGAGAAAGCATTATTAGCCATGTTTATCACAAACCGCGCGCAAATTTTTACGTGGCTTCATTTGCTTCTTTCTTGAGCGATATTAGATACAGTGTTTACTGTAAAAATCTGGTTAATGCTGTTTTGACAGAATTTGTAGAAACCCACGTGATTAATTATCCTGATTATGAAAAACTGAAATGCCATTTTGCAGGCTCTATTGCCTGGCATTTGCAGGCTGAGTTGCAGGAAATATGTGCGGTTTACAAAATTCAGGTGGGCAAAATCATTAACCATCCGATCCGGGAACTGGCAAATTTTCTCCTCAAACGGGTATAATTTTATCCGTTTTCTATTTCCCGGTTTGAAGTCTGGGTGGTTGCGGCAATTTTTTTTATCGATAAAAGAAGCATCACAATCAGCAAGAAATATACAGGCCCGTCAATTGGGCAATCCACGTCTGGGTCTCCGCAAGGTACGCCTTGTGCTTTTAACTGTACAGTATTAACCAATAGTAATAAAATTATCGTTAGAAAAAATATACAGGTTTTTTTAAACTTCATGTTTAACAAACTTAAATAATTAATTTCAATCAGATGCTTCTTTTATCAGGTAAAAATTGAACAAAATTTTAAGTATAAAAGGATTATAATTTGATGAATTTCGACTGCCCGATTACATTTTGGTTTGCATCTTTCACCTCAATCACATAAACGCCGGGTATTAATGAACCAATCTCCAATCGCTGTAAATTATTGTTCACAGTTGCTTTCATGAGCAATTGCCCAGCCATATTGATCACCCTAATTTCTGCTGTGCCTTTTAAAACTTTAGGCAAATTAACCTGAATATAAGTGCTGGCCGGATTTGGAAATACATAAAAACTATTGGCATTGGCAGCGTTAAAACCAAAACGGATCAAATCAGAATAGTCGATTTCATTTTCCAAAACGGTTTGTTTCAAACGATAAGTTACCAAACCATTATCTACATTCAAATCCGAAAAAGAATATTTGCCACTACCGTTAGAATTAACCGTTCCGATGTCGGTAAAAGTTTTACCGCCGTCCATGCTTTTTTGTAGGGTAAAAACAGTATAGGCAGCTTCGTTCTTTGTAGTCCAATTTAATACGATGTTGCGGTCACTTATTTTTCCGGTAAAGGCAAGCAGTTTGTAAGCACCTTCCGGGTTGAGTTTAAAAACCAGTTCCAGCCGGTTGCCGCCTTTGGAGGAAGTATCGGTTGGGTTGATATTGAAATTATAAGCATTGTTGAGGCTGAGCTGAAGTGAATCTTTTCGGTAATGATCTATTACATAAACATTGTATTTGGGTGCAATATTAGTCATATCCTTGATTTGCAATTGCTGGTTTGCAGTTGATGTAGCATTCACATACAGCTTAATCCGCATCGCTTCATCTACGTTTGGCATTTTGTTGATGGCCAAACGGATATGATCCGCAGAATAACTGGACAGATACACATTTGGTGTCATCCCGTCCAGATCTGCCCCGTCGGCCGTATCAAATTTTGCCGACCAGTTTTTGTTGAAAAATAATCCAATGCCATCATAATTGATACTATCTGTTTTCAATTGCAGCATCATTCCGGAATTTATCCCAGCAGAAGAAGAACCAATGTTGCCGCCAACCGGGGCACCCATCACTTGTGCAGGCAAGTTTAATTCGTTCTTGATGCGTGCCGACATCAGCAGTACCGGTGTAGTTGATGCCGTGAGTTGGTTGGTAACCTTGTTGGATTCTGAAAAAGTAATACTTGCATTGGTAGAACCTGCCACATTGCACCTGGCAAAAAAACCTTGTCCACTGGCAACATAGCGGTTTGCGCCGTTGCCATCGGTAACAACGGAACCGCTGGTAGCACTGCCTTTGGTGTAGTAAGAAAACTGTTTGTTGATCGGATTATAAACGTAAACCAGATTGCTGATATCGCTTCCGAATGTAACTGCATCCAGATCAATGGTTGCCGCATAAGGGTTTCCGATCAAGTTAAAACCATCTGTTGCCTGATCGCTGGTTTTGCCGCTTGTGCCGTACCAGTTGGTGCGTTGTAAATTGGCAACCGGTGCATAAGAGGAATTATATTTGTAGTAATAAGCAGTTTGCGTGGCAGAACCCGGGCTTTCTTTAGCGTAAGGACTACTTACCGTAAAATTGTTGATATTATTTTGAGGAACGTTTACCGTAGTGGTTCCCTGGTTAGGCACGCCGGTAAAAACGATGGCATTATCCTCGGGAGTAGGAAAAGTTGGTCCTCTTAATTTTGTAGTTATATTGGTTGTGCGGTTGCCGCGGTTAAAAAGCAAAAGGCCCGTACCAACCGGAACATATTCTGTTATGGAATAAATGCCTTTATAATCGCTGTCTTTGATCACGGTATTTGCCGGAAAAGGATCACCTTCACGATACATCCAGATAGAAGAATTGTTGGTGTTGGACGGATCAAAACTGCTGCCCGGCGTAGTGCTGATGGTGGAAACAGGATTTGGGCCGGTGATTGGCGTGTTGTTTAGGATGGTTGCAATGGTATAAAAACCGGTTGATGTGTAAACAGGAGAGGAGATTAACCGGTAACTGCGGCCGTAACTTCCGGTTATAAATCGTTGTACGTTCACATTGCCGGTAATATTAGCGGTTCCGATTAAGGGTGCAATACTTGCGGTTCCGGTTGCTGTAGAAAGGAGCGTTAGGTTACCGCCGGACTGCATTGAACATTGATCATTAACGGTTAATATACCGGCAACCGTGGTTGTTCCTCTTACAGGAGCGGTTTTGGCTGCCGGAACAGAACTAATATTTAAATTTTTATAGTTTAACGCACCGATCGATAAGATGGTGGCACCTACTCCGGCCCCGGTATAAGTCCAATCTCCGGTTAATGTGTACCCAATTGCCGTGTTCAGGTAATCATCCCCAATAGAAACAGGTATGCTGCCCGAATTGATAAAGGTATTGCCCATGCAGTTTTTGCCAATTTGGATAGCAGAAATATTGTTGTAGTTAACCACGCTGTTAATGGTATAGCTAAGACGGGTTTGCAGGGCATAAGCGGAGGAAGTTGCAATAAAAGTTTTGTCTAAACCGGAACAGATCAAATTAAAAAAAGACGTTGCGCTTGGGCCACCGATGGTTTGCGTAGCAGTTGTATTGTTGAAAATTACGGTTAAGCCATCACCGCTGATACCTGAAGTGGAGGCATTGTTTGTCCAGTTGCCGCCTACAAGCAAAGCAGATGTAGCACTTCCATCTGCACCAATATCATAACCAATATTTGTGCAATTGATGATGCCGCTTCCGGTATTTAGATAGTTTCCGGTTGCCCCGTTGATATTTATATAAACATTGGAAGTAGTGGTAGTAGTGCCGTTTACAATAATAGCTGCCCCATTGTTTACCATGCCCTGGGCAAAAGAAAAGGCAGGTAAAAGAAGCATCAGCAGAAGGGTAATACTTTTTAAATCAGACTTATTCATACAAGCTAAAAATTAGAATGTTCATTGCAGTATTTTTTAGAGCAGCTTATTATTGGCCAAAAGGTTTACAGTATTAATATAGCACAGTTAATTTTTTAAGACCTGTTTAAAATTTGTTCAATTTATTTTTTATGCTTCTTTTATCAACCTAAAAATGGTAAATACTTAGTTTTTAATTGAGTTGAATGGATGCAAACACCAATTTTTATAGGGTAAAAGAAGCATGATTATCAATTTTGGTAGCATTATATTTATCCATAATAATTATTGTATCCTGTACCAGTTGGTACCATCAGACTGAACCGTAATACTGCTTTGGCCTGGTATAGCAGTTACTGCTGCTCCGGTAAAACTGATGTAACTGCTTACGGTTGTGGCCGAAGTGTATTGATTAACTATTACATATATTCTTTTGGTGCTGCTTGCTGCCGTAGGTAAAGCAATTGTGGCTGTAGAGGTTGATGGAATGATAACTGTGTAGTTGGAAGCACTTAAAGTTACAGCACCTGATGCTGGGGCAACCAAAATAGGATAACCGACAGCACCGTTTACTTCCAACGATGATACAGGCGTAATCGTGCCAATGCCTACATTGCCGCCATTTGTAATAGTAAGGCGGTTATTGTTTTGGGTATAAAAGTCAAGGCCAAACTGGTCGGTTCCAGCGGTGCGTTTTGAAGAAATGCCTTCAGCGCTACTGGCACCTCCAAAATTCACACCCGGGATTCTGGCTCCTGTATTGCTATTGGCACCATCAACATAAACAGTCCCGTATGCGTTAATGCTTCCCGATACGTCTAACTTTTGGGTAGGGCTTGTAGAGCCAATACCCACATTGCCTGTACCGTCTATTCGCATTCTTTCGTTTGAAGGAGCTGTCCCGCCTGTAAACAAAATCAGGCTTTTGGTGGCAGTGCTGTTTCCAATGAGCATGTCATTGCCAGAGCTATATA
>CAXSBZ010000060.1:0-12698 GCA_964236465.1 uncultured Sphingobacteriaceae bacterium
GAAGACGTGCAAGTAATGATCACATCAAAACCATGATGATAATGTGCCAAATCAGCCAGATCATAAGCTTTGCCTTTCAATTCTACAGCCAATTCTTCAGCTTTGGATTTTGTACGGTTAAAAACAGCAAAGTTAGAATACTTGTGTTTTTGCAAATATTTAGAAATATTTTTATTGGTTTCGCCGGCACCGATAATTAAAATGCGGGAATTTGGTGTCAATGCCAGTTCGCGCAACTTACGGTAAGCCAAAGAAACTACAGAAATCGGGTTTCGGGAAATATTAGTATCCGTATAAACCTCTTTTGCCGCTTTAACCACGCGATTCATCACCATGCGCAAATAATCGCCGGTTAGGTTAGCGGCACGGCAGTTTTCGTAAGCTTTGCGTATCTGTGCCAAAATTTCTTTTTCACCCACCACCAAACTTTCCATCGAGCAGGAAGTACGCAGCAAATGGTTCAAAGCTTCTTTTTCTTCGTATATAGACGCACCCTGAATAAACGTTTCGAGAAAATGCGGACACAAACCGATTTCCAAAAAACTGATAAACTTTCGGGCAAAATCTTTGTTTATTTCCTGTGCAGTTGCCATCACAAATTCTACCCGATTGCAAGTAGCCAGATAAAATATCTCCGGAATTTGAAAATGCGTTTTAGCTTCTTGTAGCTTTTCAGCCAAATTTTCCTGACAAATAACCAGTTTTCCCAGTTCTTTCAGTTCAATCTGTTTATGTGTAAAGGCAATTACTTTTAAGTATTTCAAGGCCGCTGATTCTATAAGACCAACAAAAGTAATCACAGCGCGTAGCTGAACTGTCAGCACTTTGTCAAACACTTTTATTTATAATGAGTTTAAATTGAAGCTAAAAACTGATCTTTACAAACCGTTGATCGCGCTTTTACTGTAAAAGAATTAAACTAAAACATGCCAATAATCAAAAAAATCAGTTTAATTCTGCTTGTCTTATTGTATCTCGCTGCTGGTAGCAACCATTTCCGCAGCGCAGCCGCCTACGTTAGCATCATTCCACCCTACTTTCCGGCCCCAAAAATTTTAAACATATTGGCCGGTTGTTTTGAACTGCTTTTTGGGTTGATGCTGATCTTCAAACCAAGCCGAAAATACGCCGTTTATGGTATCATTTTGATGCTAATTGTTTTTACAACAGTGCATATTTACATGATCCAAATTGCACCATTCAAGTTAGGTAGTTTTATGGTGAGCAAAACCGTAGCTTGGATCCGGTTGCCGCTGCAATTGGTTTTGATTGCTTGGGCCTATTGGCACCGAAAAGATTAATTTTGAATTGAATTTTAGGTTGATAAAAGAAGCATTACTTTTCTTGTCATTTTGACGGTAGGAGAAATCTTCATCAAAACGATAAGTTTTATAATTCTGTTTGAAAAAAGATTTCTCCCTGCGGATCGAAATGACAAAATGTTGAAGAAATGACAACAACAAACACCAATTTTTACCCGATAAAAACAGCATCAACATGAATGAAAACATCCAACAAAAAACCTTTTTAATTCCTGGCACTTCAGGCAAAAATATGCTGGCCGACCTTACTTTTGATAGCCTCAACCCAGAAGCACCATTAGTAATTTTTGCACATGGTTTTAAAGGGTTTAAAGATTGGGGAACGCACAATTTGGTGGCACGATATTTTGCCGAAAATGGTTTTCGTTTTCTCAAATTCAACTTCTCGCACAATGGCACCACGTCGGAGCAGCCGATAGATTTTGTTGATTTGGAAGCATTTAGCAACAACACTTTTTCTATCGAATTGGAAGATCTGAAACTGGTGATTGATTTTGCCACAAACGGCACCAATTTTATGCCGGTAAAAACAGTATCGCTGATTGGCCACAGCATGGGCGGCGGCATCAGCATCATTAAAACTGTTGAAGATGAACGCGTTGCCAAACTAATTACCTGGGCTTCCGTTGCCGATTTCCATAATTTGTGGCCGAAAGAAGCGGAAGCGCAATGGAAATTAAGCGGTGTTATGAATTTTACAAACGCCCGCACCAACCAGCAAATGCCTGTAAAATCAATCTTGCTGGATGACTTAGATCAAAACTTAAAACGCTTAAATATTTTATCGGCTGCTGCGGAAATTACACAACCCTGGCTCATCATTCATGGCGATCAAGACCCAACGGTAAACATCAGCCATGCTTTACAACTCAATAGAAAACAGCCAAAATCTGACCTGGTGGTTGCACCCGGAGCCAACCATACTTTCAATTCCAACCATCCATACTTGGATACCAACTTGCCTGCAAGTTTGGAACAGGTTTGTGAGGTTTGTGTTGGATTTTTGAGAGGGGAATTTAGTTGATGAAAACAGTATTAGTTCAACTTATTTAATTTTTCTATGTACGTATCTGTGATCAATTGTTGTAAATCTTTAGAACTTGCATCGAAAACTGAAATAGATTTATAATAATCATTATCGATTCGCTCTTGAAAAATAATTGCAGATAAAGAACAATTAAATAGAATTATATCTTTCGCTTCTTCATTGGAAGCTCCTTGTTGAAGAAGACACCTAAATATATTATCGAAAGTAAATCGATCAAAGCATTCTTGGTTTTTCGATAAATATTTTTCTATATCATCTTCCATAATTAATGACAAATTTATATTAAGTGTAAGTTACAATACTTTGTTTTTTCTTAAAGATTGCTTTAAAAGACTCATTGTGTAATCTATATCTTCAAAATCTGACAATTTAATTTCATAGGAACCATTACCCCAATGTCCAACATTTGAAACATCGCGAGCAACTAACTTTTGATCTTGTAAATCTCCACTTTTTAGATTTAAATATATTTTCAGCCCTTTACCCTGTAATACAATATCGCAAAATATGTTGCTATCAATCTTAAATCCAATGGTTTGCTTCTTTGGTTGAATGGTTATATTATCTGCCATATTTAACAACCTCCCTTTAAATTCCTCATAAAATTCACGAGCATCAAAATCAATTTTATTAAGATGGTCTTGTTCTGTATAAACTTTAACCTCTTTACTTACGGCTACAACTGTATCATCTAAACGCGAAATAGTTTTAATACTTTCTTTTGCTGATGATTTCTGAATCTGCTGAAATGAAATTGTATTATTTTCAAATTTTTTAACCTCCCACAATTCAATAGGTAAATCTTTAAAATTTATAGCCTCTCGTTGGTAAGTTGTAAATAAAGGTGAAATAAAAATAACTTTAGATTGCGTCCAATCTATATCAGAACGTTTTAAGCTTTGGTTTTGACTTTCATTATATTCTAAAATAAAATCAGCTTTGTTATTTAACATTAGAGATAAATAAGCATAACCCTGATCTATCACACTGAATGTTTTATCTCGCTTATACTCAATAATGATAAATGATTTTGAATCAGAATCAAATGCCAAAGTATCAATCCTGAAACCATTTAATGAAAATTCAGATCGAATAAAATTCAACCTTAGAAGAACCTGTAAATTTTGCTCTGTTAATTGTTGAATCTCTCTCTCAAATTTAAAAGAAATCTCATTTACTTGTTCAAATTCTAATCCAATCTTATAAAGTGACATAAATTATTTTGCAATTAACATTAGCTAAGCAAATATGAACTAAATATTAACAAAAACGCACCTCCAATTTCTCGAAAGTGCGCTCAATAAATTAAAAAATCCAATTATATCACATCCTTAATATGCTTATAATTAGCCTTAACCGTATCCAAAACCTCATCCATATTTCCATCTAAAATCATTTTTGCCATAGATAAAGCCATGCCTTTTACTTGTTTAAATTCCACTTCAGGCGGCATGGCCAAAGCGTTCGGATCGGTCATCACGTTTACCAAAACCGGCCCTTCCGTAGCAAAAGCCTGCTGGATGGCTTGCTCCACGTTTTCAGGATCGCTTACGTTGATGCCTTTGATGCCGAAAGCAGCGGCCACGGCAGCAAAATCCGGGTTTAGCATATCGGTGTGCCAGTCGGGCAGGCCGGCCACTTCCATTTCCAGCTTCACCATGCCCAATGACCTATTGTTGAAAACGATCAGCTTGATTGGTAATTTATACTGAACAATTGTAGCCAAATCGCCCAGCAACATTGATAATCCGCCATCGCCGCAAAAAGCAATTACCTGGCGTTGCGGACAAGCCAGCGCGGCACCAATCGCCTGCGGCATTGCGTTCGCCATCGAGCCGTGGTTGAAAGAACCAATCATGCTTCTTTTACCGGTAGATTTTATGTACCGTGCGCCCCAAACGCAGCACATGCCGGTGTCCATCGTAAAAATGGCGTCCTGATCGGCCAGTTTATCAATTGTTGCTGCCACAAATTCGGGATGGATCTTATCTTTTTCGCCCCGGTCATCTACGTAAGTCTGCATTTTTTCTTTCACTTTTCCATAAAATTCCAACTGCGTTTTTAAGAAGCTGTCGTCATTTTTAGGAGATAAAAGAGGCATCAAGGCCTGGAGCGTATGTTTGATCCCTCCGCATAAACCCATCGTTAGTTTGGCACGGCGGCCCAAGCGTTCGGGTTTCAGGTCGATCTGCACGATCTTGTTTTTGGTTGGCATAAAGTTGGCGTAAGGAAAATCTGTGCCTAAAAGAAGCACCAGGTCCGATTCGTGCATACTATGAAAAGCGGAAGGCAAACCAAGCAGGCCAGTCATCCCAACTTCGTAAGGGTTATCATGCTGGATGGCCATTTTCCCACGGAAAGAATAACCAACTGTTGCTTTGATCAAGGCGGCAAGTTCTACTACTTCGTCGTGTGCTTCGGCAACACCAATACCGCAATAAATTGTGATTTTATGATTTTCGTTGATAAGTGCGGCCAGTTCGTGCAGCTCTTTGTCAGACGGGCGGGTCAGCGGTTCCGGCCGGTAAAAGTGCATGGAAGTTTCGCTTTCTTCAGCATCTTTTCCGGTCAAATCCCCCGGCAGGCCAATTACCGAAACGCCTTTGCGGTGCAAAGAATGCTGTATCCCGGCCTGCAACATGCGCGGCAACTGCATTGGCGTAACGGCAACTTGGTTATAATGGCTGCAATCGTCAAACAACTTAATCGTATTGGTTTCCTGGAAATATTCGGTGCCCATTTCCTGCGACATCACTGCAGATGCAATAGCCAAAACCGGCGCGCCCGAACGGTGCGCATCATACAAACCGTTGATTAAATGCACATGGCCGGGACCGCTGCTTCCGGCGCAACAGGCCAGTTCGTCTGTTAATTGCGCTTCGGCACCAGCTGCGTAAGCACCTACTTCTTCGTGGCGGACGTGTACCCACTGGATTTTGCCGTTGATGCGCACGGCGTTGTTTACTTTGTTTAAACTATCACCGGTTACAGCGTATATTCTTTTTACACCAGCTTCGGAAAGCATTTCTACGAGCTGGTCTGCTACTGTTTTTGCCATGGTATTTTTGGTTAATGGTTAATGGTTAACTTTTATTAGCAAGCTACGGTTTTAATTAAGTATAAAATAGGTTTGCAGGAAATTGCTTAAGTATGCACTTTGCTGTGTGAAGGATTGCAGCAGTATTGATCTTCTGTCTCCCCCTCTTTTAAAGGAGGTTGGGGGTGAGGCGAATGCTAAAACGAAGTTTGTACACGAACCTGGAAACCACTCTCTGTTAGTTTTTGCGGCAGTTTTTTGTTAAGAAGGCTGCTCTTTGTAACCTATTCGGGCCGCAATAGTTGGGTAAAGCCGCATGGCGTTCCCAAAAGCAATGCGGTCCAGGTCCGACTGTATAAACCCGGGCCAGCGTTCCAAGTCTTGAATGGCAGGCTCAAACGAACTTTCCGGCATATACGGAATATCCAGGCCCATCAACAGGCGCGAGGTCGGCACCAGTTCGGCGAGGGCATCCAACTGCGCCGCAGAGGTGGCTGCCGTCAGGTCGTAGTAAAAGGAGGCAAACCCGGCTTTTACTTCTTCCGGGCTTAGCGGCTGGCGGCCCGGCCCCGGCCCAAAGGTACTTTCCAGCGTCTGCAAGCGGGTAACCAGGTACGGAATGGTGCCCCCGGCGTGCGTCGAAACCATCTTGATGTCTTTAAAGCGCGCCTTGGCCCCGCTAAATACCAAGTTGGTCAGCATCCGGGTGGTGTCGAACATAAATTCCAGTATTGACGGGTTGAGCCCCATATCCACCGAGCGGGCGGCATTTGCCATCGTGGGGTGAATGAACAGTGTTACGGCGCGGCGGTTCATTTCCTCAAACCAGGGGTCAAACCGGGCATCGCCCAGGTACATGTCGTTGAGGCTCGTGGAGGTGGCCACGCCGTCTAGTCCGAGCGTATCAAGTGCATACGCCATTTCTTGCAGGCAGCCCTCCACCTCCAGGCCCGGCAAAGTAGCCATCGCCCCAAACCGGGTAGGGTGCTGCTGTACAATCCCGGCTAAGGCCTCGTTCATGCGGCGCGCAATATCGCTGGCTTGCTGGCCGGTAGCGTGGTTGGCGGCGTCTGGCACCGATAGCACCAGCATCGATACGCCGTACTTGTCCATTAGGTCAAGTGCCATGTCCGGCGACCAGATTAGGGGTGCTGGAATCTGAAAGCCGATGGGCAGTTGCGCGTGAGAATGCACATCGATAATGCTGGCAAGCTGACGAGTCGGCTCAGGTTGTATGACTTGGTTTGCCATGTTTTTTATTTGAAAATAATTAATGGTTAATGGTTAATGGTTAATGGTTAATGGTTAATGGTTAATGGTTAATGGTTAAACTTTGATTGGCAAGCTGCGGTTTTAATTAAATTGTAATCAACCAGTAACGAAGCTGTTAGGTAGGCGCTTTGCCGCGTGAGGGATTGCAGTGGAAAGCCCGGAGCGCAGTGAGGACTTGGAACGGAAAGCCCGACCCGCAGGGGCACGCCCAAATTATTTTTCTCTTCCAATTTTAGGTCGATAAAAGAAGCATTCCTATTATGCTTTATTTATAGTATTTTTGGTAATGAACCACTTTACAATTTAATTTTCTGAACATGAAAGTATTGCTTGATATACAAGATAACAAAGTTCCTTTTGTGATGGAATTACTTAAAAATCTATCTTTTGTTAAAACCAAACCACTTACAAATTATAAAGCTGAAGTGTTGGAAGGTGTTAAAGAAGCGGTAGAAGAAATGAACCTGATTAAACAAGGAAAGTTGAAAGGAACGCCTGCAAGAGAACTTTTGGATGAACTTTGAAGTAATTGCAATTCCGAGGTTTAAACATGAAGACTTATTGAAAGAAATAGAATAGTAATTGAGATTAAATTTTCCCCTCTTTTAAATTTTATTTTTGATTGACAACTAAAATGAACATGCAACTAAGCGACATGACTTTGATAAAGAATATTGGATTGTTTGGCCTATTTCGCAATCTTTTTTAAAAGATACTTTGGGTGAAACCGGAAAATGTATTTCTTCCAAAGCTTTGACTTCTGGCGATGAAATTATTACGCCAATTTTGCCTGGTTTTGTTTTGGATTTGGAAGATGTTTTTGAGGAAGCAAGTTTGTAAAAAATTTCATTATGGAAAACCAACCAATAGTCCGTTTAAACTTTACCTGCAACCGCACTTGGGAAGACATGAAACCAGTTGAAGGCGGCCGTTTTTGCAATGATTGCCAGAAAAAGGTTGTGGATTTTACCAATAAAACCAATGATGAAATTGCTGCTTATTTTATGGGCAGCACAACTATAGTTTGCGGAAACTTTAGGCAATCACAATTAGCCCCGGCTTTGCCAAAACCAATTTGGAAACGATGGCTTTCAGCTGCTGCCATGTTTGTTGCTGTTTTTATAGGGGTAAAAGAAGCATCGGCGCAAAAGGTTGTACAAAAGGATTCGGTATCAAACCAAGCTACAAACCTGACAAGTTTTGGAGGGCCAGAAGCTATTCCGCAGTTTCCGGGCGGTGAGGTTGCATTTCAAAAATACCTGCATCAAAACCTTCGTCCTATAAATGGGGCAACTGGAAGAGTAATTACTTGTTTTGTAATTGAGAAAGATGGTTCATTAAGCAACATTCGTGTTTTAAAAGGCTTAAATAAAGAAGCTGACGCAGAAGCCATAAGAGTTATAAAAGCAAGTCCGAATTGGTCGCCCGGAGTTTATAATGGGCAACCTCAAAGGAAGGCTTATACAATGCCGATAAATTTTGGTAAGTAAAAACAGTGTAAAAATCATTATGGAAAACCAACCAATAGTTCGTTTAAATTTTGCCTGCAACCGTAACTGGGAAGATATGGTTCTTGTAAAAGATGGCCGTTTTTGCAATGATTGCCAGAAAAAAGTTGTTGATTTTACCGGTAAAACGAATGATGAAATTGCTGCTTATCTGATGAATAGCACAACGCAAGTTTGCGGCCGGTTTCAAAAATCTCAGCTAGCATCAACTCCAACAAAACCTGTTTGGAAACGCTGGCTTTCGGTAGCGGCCATGTTTGCTGCTATTTTTATGGGGATAAAAGAAGCATCGGCGCAAAAGCCTTTACCGGCAAAAGGAGTAGATTCGATAAAAGTACCTCATCAAGCTGTTATGGGTGAGGTTCTTGTTGTTAGTTATTATATTCCGACTCCAAAACAAAAAATTTATGCTTTTAATGAGGTTGATTTTTTACCTTCATTTCCTGCAGGGGAAAAAGCTTTTATGGCGAACTTACGTAAAAACGTGCCCTCAGCTGCAAATGCAGATGCCAACGGTATTGCTTCTTTTGTGGTTGATAAATACGGAAATACTATTGATGTAAATATCGTGAAAAGTGCAAACGCTACTACAGATGCAGAAGCGGTCAAAGCATTTCAGAACAGTCCACGTTGGAAACCTGGCATTAAAAATGGCGAAGCTGTTGCAGTTAAATTAGTATTACCTTTCAGTTTTACTAAAAAAATCTTGGAGAAGTATAAAAACTAAACCACTTCCGGCTCAATCCAATTCCCATCCGTTTTAATAATCCCAATCAATTCATCCAAAGCCAAAGCGGCAGAAACGTTTTTCTTCACCACTTCTTTGCCGCGGTAAAGTGTAATCTTGTCCGGGCCGGCACCAACATAACCGTAGTCGGCATCGGCCATTTCGCCGGGACCGTTTACAATGCAGCCCATAATGCCAATTTTTAAGCCTTTGAGATGAGACGTCCGGCTGCGGATCATTTGCGTGGTAATTTGCAGATCAAACAGTGTCCTTCCGCAGCTTGGGCAAGAAATGTATTCGGTTTTGGAAATCCGCGAACGTGTAGCCTGCAAAATACCAAAAGCCGTGGAAGTGATTGTTTTGGCAGGGATTTCCGGCGCGTCAATCCAAATGCCATCGCCAAAACCATCAACTAGCAAAGCACCCAAATCCGTTGCAGCATAGAGCTGGAGTTTGGTTGTAAGATCTGAGGTATCAGGTATCGAGTTTGAGATATTTGAAATTAGATTGGCTGATGGCTGATAGCTGATAGCTGATAGCTGATAGCTTCTTCTCACAATCACCGGCACCTCTATACCATTTTTTTGCAGGTAAAAGAAGCATTCCCGCTGATCGGCCATGCCGTGTACTGCTTCAGTTTCCAAAACAAAAATTAGTGTTTCATCAATAATTAATTGCTTGAAAGCTTCGGTTCCCAGATCGCTATTTTTGATTTTGACTAAGTTTAACGCCATGTCTTTTTCTGTGGAAGCATTAAATTCCTCCAAAGAAAAAACTGGGTGACAGTTCTTTTTATTCGTTAAAAACTGCCAGGTTTTGTAATTGTAAAGCTGTTTCAGGTTTCCCGGAAAGGCAAAAGAGGGCAGTTCATCCGCCAGATACACAAAATCAACGGACTGGTCGGCCATATTGTATTTATCCAATAACGGCGAATACAAATATCCGACATCCGCCAGGATTGCCGGGTCTTTCAAGTTTTTGGCGGAGAGATCTAAAACCACGCGGGGAACCATGTGGCCGCCGATGAAGGCGTTTGCTTCGTAGGTTTCGCGTTTTTTGTATTCGTATGGAGAATGAGAAGCTGTAGGTTGTGAATTATAAGTGGTAAGTTCAGGTTGTTTAATTGCTGATGGCTGATTACTGATTACTGATTGCCTTTTCACATATCTTTCCACCAGCGCAATCGCAACCGGTGCTTCCGCTTCCGGTTCTTCGGTGAGGGAAACGCGGACGGTATCGCCCAAACCATCTTCCAGCAAAGTGCCGATTCCAACAGCAGATTTGATGCGTCCGTCTTCGCCGTCGCCGGCTTCGGTTACGCCCAAATGTAGCGGGTAGTTCATGTTTTCGGCCACCATCGTTTCCACCAGCATCCGGTACGCCTGCACCATTACCTGCGGGTTGCTGGATTTCATAGAGATCACCAAATTATAATAATTCAGGCTTTCGCACATGCGGATAAATTCCATCGCTGATTCCACCATGCCGCGCGGCGTATCGCCATATTGGCTCATAATCCTGTCGGATAGCGAACCATGATTGGTGCCGATGCGCATCGCCGTGCCGTATTCTTTGCAAATATTTACCAAAGGTGTAAATTTCCGGTAGATGCGTTCCAGCTCATTTTGATATTCTAAATTGGTATAAACCAGTTCGTCGAAGCGTTTTTTATCGGCATAATTTCCAGGGTTGATGCGCACTTTTTCTACTATCCGCGCTGCAACTTCAGCTGCATTTGGGGTGAAGTGAATATCAGCCACCAACGGAACCGAGTAACCTTTTGCACGAAGCTGTTTCTTGATCTCGGTCAGGTTTTGCGCTTCTTTAACGCTTGGTGCCGTTATGCGGACATATTCGCAGCCGGCATCTACCATTCTTATGGTTTGCGCAACCGTTCCGGCCGTGTCCATCGTATCCGTAGTGGTCATGCTTTGGATGCGGATTGGGTTCGTCCCACCCATCGGCACATCACCAATCGTAACTTCGCGGGTAAGCCAACGGGAATAGGTAGTTAAGGAATTACAGTATTGGCCTGGTAATGCTTTGATGGTTTCGGCGTTCATGTTTCAAAATAGAAGAATACAAAAGTAAGCATTCTACGGGCAAGGCGAATTTTTAGGTGGTAAAAGAAGTATGGATTTTTTGGAATTGGATTAGAAGTCTTAAGCTTAAAGTGAAGATTACTTATCTTTAACAGTAGGAATATAACTACATTATTTAAGAATTAAATTCATATTAATCATACTTAAATGGTAATTGTCAAAAATTGATATTTAAAGATAGTAATTATGGAAGAAAAGATTTACATCGAAACTACTCTTACAACATGGAACGACATATTCAAACTCCCTCAACGGTTTATGGATAAGTTCATATACAGAGGTCAGGGTGATAGTAATTGGGAGCTAAAGAGTTCTTTAGAACGTTCTATTAGTAAGTTTTATCCAAATAATGTTGATAACATGTTATCTTTTATTGAGGAGAAAACTCTCTTAAAAGAATTTATGTGGAAATATCCACTATATTCTATATCTGTGCCTAAAAAGGATGAGTTAGTAGAATGGCTGACTATAATGCAACATTATGGTGCCCCTACAAGGTTAATAGACATTACTAAATCAATTTTCATTGCTGTCTATTTTGCGTTGGCAGAAACAGCATTTGATAATTCCTCTATATGGGCTATTAATCGGCACATAATAACAACACCTATAACAGAGAAATATTTCCGTGAAACTAACACTAATATGGTAAGTCATGATGTGGTTGAAAAAGAAACACTACGACAAGCAAACCAAATATTACGTGATGAAGTACAAATTTCATCAAATGAGCCTTCAATATTTTATATTTCTCCAAGCATAGTAAACGAAAGAATATCAAAGCAACAAGGAGGCTTTCTTATGCCAGCCGATATTTCTATACCTTTCACTGAACTTCTCAAAAGCTATTATAGAAACGAACCTAGCTGTATAGCTTTTAGTGATTTAATATCTTATGCAGAAAAGGCAAAATTTGCACAGACTGACATAACGATTTTGAAAATTAATATTCCTAAAGAATTAAACTTAGAAATAGTAAAGTATTTAAGAGCAATGAATATAACTTCTGAAGTATTATTTCCAGGTTTAGACGGCTTATGCCGTTCTCTTTCGTATTTGAGATACGAAGGCATGGGGAATTTATTTAAAATGTAACTATATTGGAACTGATGAAGTTGAAAATATTTATTATCAAAAAGTTAAAGACCTGATAATTCTACATAAACATTCAGCAAGTCAATTTCCATTTCCTCACTCCAAAAGATTGCAGATTGATCAAAACTTACCTGATCAAAACGCTGTTCATCTTTCAAAACACTAAAAACTGTTGTTTGCACCAAATCTTTTAAATCAACCACACCACAAACACCGTCATCAAAAGTAACTTGCAGTTGATATTCAGGAAGAGGGATTACGCTTATAGCTCTCATACCATAAGTTTAACACTAATTTTTTACTAACAAAAGAAGCATTACGCGCCCATCGCATACAGCACAATATTGACCCCAAACTTGGTATTGTCTTCGGCCAGAAAACGCTTGTTGCGGAAATCGTAGTCCCACTCGCAGCCGTAATCTTTGTTGCTGTATAAAACTGCGATCCGCCCGTTTATTTCAACAGCTTTCAAGTAATCGTGGATGAGGTCATCGCCCCAGCCGTTCAGCTCAAAAGCCGTGTTTGGCGGCCCTTTTTCAAACTTAAAAAATGAGGAATAAATGGGATGTGTAGCCGGGATTTTCTTC
>CAXSBZ010000061.1:0-10407 GCA_964236465.1 uncultured Sphingobacteriaceae bacterium
CTAGCTCAGCGATAGCTTCATTTTCCTATTTGACATTTTTAAACAGCTTCTAAGATAGATGGATAACATGAATTATAATAACGTTATTTTTTAAAAATGTTAAAGATAGAAAAGCGTATTGCAAGAAGTCCAACAGACAGGACTGAAACTTGCAAGAAATAAGTTTTAATGCTAATTTTTAGGTGGTAAAAGAAGTATTAAAAAAAGAGTAATTGCAAAAGATAATTATTAAAAAAATTGCTTGAAATGCTTCTTTACGTAACAAAAAATGCAAGTCAAAATGTTGTATATTCGATAAATTCATCTTAATCTAGTATACGGTATTGAAAAAGCTGCTGTTGTCCGTTCTCCTTATCATCATGAGCACTTTAGCTGTAAAGGGGCAAACAGGTTATACTTGCATAGACGCCATCCCGCTTACACTGTCAAACAATTCATGTTCAGACAGCGCGCAGTACAACAACAGCAACCCGGCGCAAAACGGGGTATCCTGGTTTAGCTTTACGCCCGATAGTGCCTCTGTATATCTTACTGTAAACGGCCAAGGGGCTAGCGGCAGCCTGTTATCACCCCAGGTAACCTTACTGTATGGCGGATGTAACGGAACTGTAAAACCTGGTACATCCACCACCATCAATAATGTAACTACTTTTTATAGTGATGGCCTGGTAAAAGGTGCCAAATACTATATCATGGTCAGCGGCGCAAACAAGCAGACCGGGAGGTTTAAACTATGTATCAGTAATTTTAAAGCTGAAATCGGGTACACTTATTGCCAAAATGCGGTTTATTTATGCAACAATTCTGATTATTCCCGCCGTGTTTCCGTTAAATTGCCAGATTTGCCGCCTGGCCCCGATCAAAAATCGGTTGCTGGTACCTGTATCAATTTTGAATTTCCAGCAGTCTGGTTTAAGTGGAAAGCTGCCAACAGCGGCACACTGGTATTTACCATCACGCCCGGTACATTACAAACAATCGCTCGATTTATTCTATATGACCTGGGCACTTCGGCCAGTTGTTCCGGTGCCAATGCTGCCAGCGCAATACGCTGCAATGGATGGCCTGGAACGGTTTATTGTAAAACCCCGGTCGGTCAAACGTTTCTTAATTCAAACTTTACAAACGCCCCGATCGGGCTGGACTTTAATGAGACCGACCTTACGAAAGCAAACAACTGCGATCAGGGGCAGAACGGTTTACTGAAGTTTGTGTCCATGACGGCAGGCCACGTTTACGCTTTAGCCGTCGAGGTTGATGATGTAGGTGCTAGTATTGATTTTGACCTGAGTTTTAAAGATACCCACGGTAAGGCAGGTACCGGGCTAATCACCTCGCCGGATCCGGAAATTGTTTATGCAGCACAAAACAGCGGCTGCACCTCAGACCGCACTTATACGTTTAGCTGCCCGGTCCCAAACTTTCATGTCCTGAACTGGGATTTCGGCGGAGGCAGCCTGGTCAGTGCCGGTGCCGGACGCAATTACACCGTTCATTACGATACCCCAGGCCCTAAAACGGTCAAACTTTACGCTACGGATGATCATGGCTGTACGGCCACAAATACCATAAGCTTTGTCATTACTGATGCCCCAGTCATTGCTGCCCCGGCAATCGTGGTTAATAAGCCCCGGTTCTGCATAGGCGACACAGTTTTGCTGACTACCGTGCAGCAACCCGGGCTCAGCTACAAATGGACAGGGCCTGGCCAGTTTACTGCTTCGGGCACTTCGGTTTCGCTACTGGTTACAGCTGCCGCGCAGGCCGGAAAATATACGCTTACGGCTTACCAGGGTGCCTGTGGCAGTGCCGCAACTTCGGTTAACATCGCCTCCTTTTTAGCTAGGCCGGTGGCAGCTTTCAGCACTGACCCTGCCTTGCCTGCTACCAGGCAGAACCTGGCTACTTTAACACTGACGAACCAGTCCGCTGGTGCCGATAGCTATTTATGGGACTTTGGCGATGGCACGACTTCTACCACTATCAGCCCGGCGCATCAGTATAAGCAGGGCACGTACAAAATTACCCTTACCGCTTATCAAAGTACGGCCTGTAGCAACTCGGTCACCAAAGGCACCTTTACGGTACGCAACATTACTTCCACTTTTATCCCCAATACCTTTACCCCAAACGGCGATGGCATTAACGATTATCTGGATATTGTGATGGTGAACGTAAGCACCTCGCACCTACAGCTATTTAACCGTTACGGCCAGCAGGTATTCGAAACCTATAACAACGCCAAGAACTGGAATGGTATTTACAACGGCAAGCCGCTGCCGGTCGGGGTATATTATTATATTTTGAGTCTAGCAGCTACGGACGGGACGGCAAGCAGGCAGTCGGGGTCAGTGATCATCATCCGTTAATTAAAATAGCAAAATCAAATTTCTTTGTTTAAACTATAAATTGTAATGTGTTTAATTATCCACTTATCCACGTAAAATTTTGATTGCAATTTATTGTACCGAAGTTGCTGATTCTCAATGCTTCTTTTACCACCAAAATCCCATCAAATCAAATCCGCCTCCTGCAAATACAATTGATCAATATCCGCCGCATACTTCTTCTCAATCACCTTTCTTTTGGCTTTTAAAGTTGGCGTAATTTCGCCTTCCTCCATGCTGAAAGGGTTGCGTTTTACTTTAAAGTTTTTGATGCGTTCAAACTTGGCCAGTTCGTTGGATAGTTTTTTTACATCAATATTAATCCAATCCAAGATGTGCTGATCTTCAATAAAAACTTCGGACTGCTTAAAAAAAGATTCATCCAAGTTAAAAGTCTCCTGCAACAATTCTTTGGAAGGAATGATGAAAGCGGTTACATATTCGCGCTTATCACCGATTAAAAAAACACCTTCAATTTTCGGGCTTTTTAAATACGTGTTTTCTATTGGCGTTGGATACACATTCTTGCCAAAAGAACTAACCAACATATTTTTTAACCTGTCAGTAATTTGCAAATTGCCTTTGTAGTACCTGCCAATATCGCCGGTGTGGAACCAGCCATCTTCATCAATTACGTTTCGGGTTTCTTCGGGTTTGTTCCAATAGCCTTTCATTACACAATGGCCGCGGGTAATAATTTCGCCTTCTTCGGATTCAAAATCCAATTTAAAAGTATCATGGGTTTGGATGGTGTAAATTTTATGCGTGTCGATATTTTGGATGGCAACTTCAATGCGCGGAATGATCCTTCCAACGGTTCCGTAAATTTGTCGGTTGTATTCCGTAACCGACATCACAGGCGAAGTTTCTGTCAGCCCATATCCTTCCAAAACCCGGATACTTAAATCACCAAAAAACTCACCTATATTTTTTGGCAGAGCACCACCGCCAGAAAGCATAAATTTTAAACGGCCGCCTGTTTTTTCTTTGATCTTGCTAAAAACTAATTTCTCGGCCAGGTTTTTTTCGCCGGTCAAAATCATGCCCGGCTTTTTGCCAGCTTCTTTTATCTCCCTAAATTCCCTGCCTTTTTTTAGCGACCATAAAAATAGTTTGGTTTTGATGCCGCCTGCTGCTTGTCCGTTTTTCATGGCGCGGTCGTGTATGCGTTCCAGCAAGCGCGGTACACAACTCATTACTGTTGGCCGCACTTCTGCCATATTCTTTGCCAATAGTTCCAGGCTTTGTGCAAATGCAATTTTAGCTCCCGTTGCTAGGCAAACGTGGTAAGTTGCCGTGCGCTCAAAAATATGCGAAAGCGGCAAAAAAGACAAAAAAACATCATCTTTTGTAATTACCGTAATCTGATCCAAGCTTGCCCGAACATTTTGCGTCAGGTTATAATGCGTTAGCATGACACCTTTTGGCGTACCAGTTGTGCCGGAAGTATAGATCAATGTAGAAACATCTGTTGGCAAAATGCTTTCCCGGCAACTGTTGATCGCATTTTTATATTTCTCGTATAACTTTGTCCCTTCGGATAATAAAACAGAAAGCGAAATGATGCCGGCGTTGTATTTCGAGTTGTTGGAGATTTTCCAGTAGTCGTCCAAATTTGGTATAATTCGGATCAGTTCGCTGCAACGATTGGAAATTTTTAGTATTTTTTTGAAGAGAAAGCTGCTGCCAACCAATATTGTTCTTGCACCAGAATCATTCAGGATATATTCAATTTCTGTTTCCGAAAGGGTAGGATAGATGGAAGTATTCACAGCTCCGATCTGCTGCAACGCCTGGTCATAGTAAACATATTCAGGGCCGTTTTCCAGCATCAAAGCCAGCCGGTCATTTTTCTTAATTCCGATGTCGAGCAGATATGCACAAATGGCATTAATTTTTTCTAAAGCTTGTTTGTAAGTAATTTCTTCCCAAACTTCCTCCACTTTATATGTCATAAAAACAGCATTATCCGGATGGATATGTTGCACAACGTTTTGCAAAAGGCTAGGAATAGTTGAATGTTCTGTTACCGGGTTCATGGGCAAAAGCAGGTTTATAAATATAAATTTGGTAATCCAAACTTATATTTATTTACGGGTTAAACAAAAAAAGGGACGCTAAAAATAGCATCCCTTTTTTGGCTCTGTTGTAAAACCTTTTATACAGAAAAACTGTCACCGCAGCCACATGTTCGGCTTGCGTTCGGGTTATGAAAGTTAAAACCTTTTCCATTCAAACCGTCAGAAAAATCTAATTCTGTACCTGCCAAATAAAGAAATGACTTCATATCTAAAGAAATTTTAATCCCTTTATCTTCAAAAAACTGATCACCCGGTTTGATTTCATTATCAAAATCAAGTTTATAGGATAAACCGGAACAACCGCCGCCAGCAACAGAAACCCGCAGAAAATAAGATTCGTTCAGGTTTGATGAATGGATCAATTCTTCAACTTTACTTTTTGCTTTATCAGTTACCGTAATCATTTTGTATAAGTTATAAGTTTTGAGTTGTAAGTTGAATAGCAAGCGAAATAATACCTGCTAAAAACAGTGTGGTAAAAATAGGTTGTACTTTAAAAAAACTTTCAACCTGTAATTTACCACTTACAACTTTCTTAATGGTGCACTTTCTCGGATTCGATAGGAGCAAGGCCATTTTTAACACGGAAATCATTGATGGCTGCTTTAATCGCATCTTCTGCCAATACAGAACAATGAATTTTTACTGGCGGCAAAGCTAATTCTTCCACAATATCCATATTGTCAATTTTCATGGCATCGTCAATGCTTTTTCCTTTCAGCCATTCTGTTGCCAAAGAAGAAGATGCAATGGCAGAGCCGCAACCAAAAGTTTTGAATTTTGCGTCTTTGATCACGTTAAATTCATCCACTTCAATTTGCAAGCGCATTACGTCGCCGCATTCCGGCGCGCCAACCAATCCGGTTCCTACTTTGTTGCTGCTTTTATCCAAAGTACCAACGTTGCGTGGGTTTGAATAATGATCGATCACTTTATCTGAATAAGCCATAGTCTTATGTTTTTTAGTTTGATATTTAGTTCAAAAATCCTGCCGTTAAAAAGCTAACAGACAGTTTGTCAATGCTGTTTTTATCGGGTAAAAATTAGTGCTCTGCCCATTCGATGGAATCCAAGTCGATGCCTTCTTTAAACATTTCCCAAAGCGGGGAAAGTTCGCGAAGATGCGTTACGGCATTCCATGTAACTTCAATAGCGCGGTCAACTTCCGCTTCTGTTGTAAACCTGCCCAAACCAAAACGGATGGAAGAATGAGCCAAATCATCAGACAAGCCTAAGCTTTTTAACACATAAGAAGGCTCTAAAGAGGCTGATGTACAGGCAGATCCGGAGGAAACAGCCAAATCTTTCATCGCCATCATTAAGCCTTCACCTTCTACATATTTGAAAGAAATGTTGGCTGTGTGCGGCAAACGATGTTCCACATTTCCATTTACATAAGATTCCTCTAGTTGAGTTAAAGCATTTTCCAATTTATCACGCAAAGCAGAAAGCCTAATCGCATCTTGTTGCATTTCTAAACGGCCTAATTCGCAAGCTTTACCTAAACCTACAATTCCGGGAACATTCAACGTGCCGGAACGCATTCCTCTTTCGTGGCCACCGCCATCCATTTGTGCGGTAACTTTAACACGAGGGTTTTTACGGCGAACATATAAAGCACCAACACCTTTCGGGCCATACATTTTATGGGCAGATAAAGCCAGCAAATCAATGCCGTCTTCAATCACATTTACGGGGATTTTACCAACAGCTTGTGTGGCATCCGTCATAAACAAAGCACCAAAAGAGTGCGTTATTTTAGCAATTTCTTTTACCGGCTGGATCACACCAATTTCGTTGTTGCCATACATAATCGAAACCAGGATTGTTTCCTGAGTCATGGCTGCAACCAACTCTTCCAAGTCTATTAATCCATCAGGTTTTGGTGATAAGTAAGTAACGCGTCCGCCCAATTTTTCAATGTGCTTGCAAGCATCCAAAACGGCTTTATGCTCGGTAGTCATCGTGATGATGTGATTACCTTTTTCCTTATACATTTCAAAAACACCTTTCAGTGCCAGATTATCAGATTCTGTAGCACCGGAAGTGAAGATGATTTCTTTTTCGTTTGCACCGATCAACTGCGCTACCTGCTCACGAGCATAATCCACGGCTTCTTCTGCAACCCAGCCAAAAGCATGGTTACGGCTGGCAGAATTACCAAATTTTTGCACAAAATAAGGGATCATTGCATCCAGAACCCGTGGGTCCATCGGTGTGGTAGCGTTATTATCAAGATAAATAGGAAGATCCATAGTCTTAATTAAATTAAGTATAAATATGAATGCAAATATATTAAATCTTTTAAGTTAAAATTTCAAAATTGTGTGTAAAAGCGTGGTTTTACAGTCATTAACTTGCAATTTTAAAACCGGGAATTTTACTAAGTTTTTGTTGTAAACCAAACGCGAATTGATGCTGTTTTTGATGAGGTGTTTTTTATGAACAATAAAACAGTATATTTGCGCCTGTTTTTGAAAAGAACTCCATCAAAATGAAAAAAGAAATCCACCCATCCAACTATAGATTAGTTGTTTTTAAAGATATGTCCAACGACTATTCTTTCATCACTAAATCTTGTATAGATTCAAAAGAAACCGTTAAATGGGAAGACGGGCAGGAATATCCGCTGATCAAACTGGAAATTTCTCATACTTCGCACCCATTTTATACCGGCAAAATGAAATTGGTTGATACTGCAGGCCGTATCGACAAATTCCGTACCCGTTACAACAAAAAATAAACTGAATTTTAAATATTCAAAAGTCCCGGTTGATAAAGCCGGGACTTTTTTATTTTTGTTTGATGGGAATTATTTTTTTTGACGGTGCTGCACAGCAAACTTTATTGCCGCTGACTTTTACACGGCCGGTTGCTGACCTGCGCGTCGGGATGCTGACCATCGCCGAAAAATGGCAAAAGTACCTTAGTCAGGATGCTTCTTTTATCACCCAAAAATACTTGCAGGAAAAATTTCCGTTGCAGGTTTCAGATCAAAATTTATTGATCAACGGTTCCGTTTGCCCGGATGAAGCTTTGGCAGATGCTGTTAATGGGTTGCAGGAAGGCGAAGTTTTGCAACAGCATGATCTTGTGATTGCTACCCGGATTTCCAGTTCAGATTTGAAGGATTGGGAATTGGTCATTACTTCTTTTAGGCAGGTAAAATATGTGTCAGCTTTTATTAAAATAACTTACCCCGAAGATATTTTCAGCTTTAACGATACCGAATTGCGTAAGGATTTTGCCTTGCTCACCAAAGGGAAAACCAGTGCTGCCATCAGCAATACCAATACAATTTTGGGTGATGATTTTTTTGCAGAAGAAGGTGCTTTGGCTGAATGTGCAACTTTCAATACTAAATCTGGGCCTATTTATTTAAGCAGAAAATCAGAGGTTTTTGAAGGCGTAAATATCCGGGGCAGCTTTTTCTTGGGCACAAATTCGCAGGTAAAAATGGGGGCCAAAATTTATGGTGCAACTACAATCGGCCCAAATTGTACCATTGGCGGCGAAGTTAAAAATTCTGTTTTGTGGGGGAATTCTTCCAAAGGCCATGAAGGTTATTTAGGAAATTCTGTGGTGGGCGAGTGGTGCAATTTTGGGGCGGATTCCAATAATTCTAACCTTAAAAATACATATGGTAAAGTGAAACTCTGGGATTATCCTACCCAAAAACTACGAAACACTGGTTTGCAATTTTGTGGATTGATTATGGGCGATCATACCAAATGCGCTATCAATACCATGTTCAACACCGGAACAATTGCAGGCGTAAACTGTAATATTTTTGGTACAGGTTTTCCGCAAAAGTTTGTGCCCGATTTTTCCTGGGGAGGCATTCAGCAAACAGAAACTTATGCCCTAAAAAAAGCATTAGAAACTGCCCGGCTTGCTTTTGAACGGAAAGACCATGTTTTTGACGAACAAGAATCTAATATTTTAAAACACGTTTTTGAATTAACGCAATCTTACAAATCAATAAAAAAAGTACAATGAGACAAAAAATAGTGGCCGGAAACTGGAAAATGAACTTGGAATATAATGAAGGTTTATCCATTTTTTCCGAAGTGATCAATATGGTAGATGATGAAGTTACAGGTTTGCAAACTGCTATCGTTTGCTGTCCTTATACATATTTACACAGCTTATCGCAGTTAGTGAAAGGGCATTCTAAAATTTCTGTTGGTGCACAAAACTGTCATCAGGAAGAAGCCGGTGCTTTTACGGGCGAAATTTCTGCCAAAATGATCCGTTCTGTCGGTGCACAATACGTGATTTTGGGCCATTCCGAGCGCCGGCAATATTTTGGAGAAAGCAACGAACTGCTGGCTAAAAAAACAGATGTAGTGCTGGGCAATTCTTTAAAACCAATTTTTTGTATCGGCGAAACTTTGGAAGAACGGGAAAGCAACCGTTTTTTTGAAATCATCAAATCCCAATTAGCCGAAGGTTTATTCCATCTGCAAAAAGAACAATTTGCACAAGTTGTGATTGCGTACGAACCGGTTTGGGCAATCGGAACCGGAAAAACCGCATCTTCTGCACAGGCACAGGAAATCCATGCTTTTATCCGTCAGGAAATCGCTATAAAATATGGGCAGGAAACAGCTGATGAAACTACAATTTTGTACGGCGGAAGCTGCAATACCAAAAACGCACACGAACTATTTTCTCAGCCCGATATTGATGGCGGCTTAATTGGCGGTGCATCTTTAAAATCAAGGGATTTTGTGGATATTATTAAAGCGTTTTAACAGTTGTAAGTTGTGTGTTGTAAGTGGTCAGTTTTGAAGAATGGCCATTACGAAATTGTTAAGCTTTTAAAAACTTACAACTCACAACGTATAACTTACAACCGATATAAATGAATTACATTGAACTTCTTTTCACCACTATTTTTCAGGAAGAATACCAGCAGGATCTGCTGATGAACGAATTGGCAGAAGCTGGTTGTGATACTTTTGAAGAAATGGACTTTGGCTTTAAGGCTTACTTGCCGGCTGCTTCTTTTAACCGGGAAAAATTAGATGACAGGCTGGAACCTTTTCATCAGCTGTTAACGTTTTCATATGAAGTAAACCTCATTCCGCAGAAAAACTGGAATGCGGTTTGGGAAAGCAATTTTCAGCCAATTCAAATCAAAGACCAAATTTGGGTGCGGGCAACTTTCCATGAACCACGGCCTGATTTTCCGTTTGAAATTGTGATCGACCCGAAAATGGCTTTCGGCACCGGCCATCATCAAACTACTGCTATGATGCTAGATTTTATGCTGGATACTGTTTTTACCGGCAAAAAAACGTTGGATATGGGCTGCGGAACAGGCATCCTGGCTATCTTGGCAGCAAAAAAAGGTGCAACTGAAATTACCGCAATTGATTATGATCCAGTTTGTTGTGAAAGTACAACTGAAAATGCAACGCTTAACTACATTGAAAATATCCGGGTTTTATGCGGGTCAAAAGAAGTAATCCCGGATGAACAGTTTGATGTAATCCTGGCCAACATCAACCGGAATATTTTATCGGATCAGCTTGAAACTTATTCTCAAAGGCTCAAAGCTGGTGGTTTGCTGTTTTTAAGTGGTTTTTATGAACCAGACTTGGAAATTTTAAAAGCTGTTGCCACAAACGTTCAACTTAAATATTTGCAACATAAGAAAAGTTCGGATTGGGTTGCAGCAAAATTTATTCGTTAAACTATCGTTAGTTTTCTTAGTCCTAATAATAAATTGCTTGAAATTTATATTTATAACTAAAAGTTAATTTTGCTTATTTTTCTATGAAAGTACATTTTATTGCGATGGGTGGAAGTGCTATGCATAATCTGGCGATTGCTTTGCATAAAAAAGGATTTATTGTAACTGGTTCTGATGATGTTTTTACAGAGCCATCCAAATCAAGATTGGATAGATTTGGCTTATTACCCGCACAATC
>CAXSBZ010000062.1:0-9578 GCA_964236465.1 uncultured Sphingobacteriaceae bacterium
AAATGTACCTGAAATATGGCTTGTATAAAGAAAAACTGATCTCCATTACCAAAAAAGGAAAAAGCGGTGCCGAAGAAATTAAAGCCATGATTGAAAAATTCCGTACCACGCCGCCAACACAATTAGGCGGATCAAAAGTGGTGGTTTTGAAAGATTATGAAAAAGGCGTGGAAACAGATTTGAATTCAGGAAAAACATCCAAGTTAGATTTTCCAACGTCTGATGTTTTGCAGTTTGTAACAGAAGATGGCAGCATTATTTCCGCCCGCCCATCCGGAACGGAACCTAAAATTAAGTTTTATTGCAGTGTGAACGGTCCGTTGGAAAACAAAGAAACTTATACCCAAACGGCACAACAATTGGAAGACAAGATCGATACAATTATGCAGGATTTGAATGTTTAATTAATGATTTGTCATGCTGAATTTATTTCAGCATCCCTCAAGATAAGTTCAAAAATTTAGCATTGAATTTTTATAAAAAGACCATGGAAAGATAATTCACGGTCTTTTTTGTTTCCGTTAACTGTCAAAAAGTCAATATAAAAACTCGCCTTAACTGTTTTTACATCAGTAATTTACAACTTGTTCAAGTTGTTTGGTTTACTACTGGCAAAGTATTTGTTCGGCGCAGATCAGGATTTTTTACAAAATCTGTTTACTTATTTCTTACAAAAATGATTTCAAAAAAAACAAAATTAATCGCTGCAATGGCAGCTATGCTGGTCTTGGTTATCGGCAGCCAATCTCAGGCACAAACGGTTTACAAAAAGAAAGTATCCAAAGGTTCTAAAAACGTTTTCAGGATGGGTTTGGGTTTGGAAGGCGGTTATCCAACTAAAGATTTTTCCAGGTTTGAATTGGGCGGAACTGCAAGGTTACAATATGACCTGGCAAGCAACTTGTCTTTGACTTTAACTTCCGGATATTATCATTTTTTTGAAAAAGATAGCTATGCATTTCCAGATGGTACGGGTACTAATAATGTCAATTATAGTTTTTCTAACGATTTAAATATGATTCCGGTAAAAGTTGGCCTTAAATCTTTCATCGCCCCAAACTTTTATTTAAGTGCCGAAGCAGGGGCAGGGTTTGAGCTGAACCACGCCAAAGAAACCAAGCTGATCCTGTCGCCGGGCATTGGTTTTGCCAGCAACAGCGGTGTGGATTTAGGATTGCGTTACGAAAACTTTTCGGGTAATAATAGCAATTACGGCTTGATCGGGTTGCGTGTGGCTTACGGCTTCAAATTGTAGGTGATAAAAGAAGCATGATAAAAAAGTCCCGGTTATGATTTAGCCGGGACTTTTTTTGTGTGGTAAAAGAAGTATTGTAATTTAAAATCAGCTAAATTTTTGTTTACATAAAATAACTAAGTTTATATATTTACATCACTATTCCCAATTAAATCTAAACTTCAGCTTTTTAATAAGTTGGCCATAGGCGGAACAATTATGGATGATTTTAAACCACAATTTTGGGGTGGCATGATGGGTGTTGTCCGAGATCAGTTTGGCATAAAATAGATGATTAGTCGTTCTAAAAATTCGTAAAACCTTCAATTATTTGAAAATATAAAGGATAAAAGAAGCATTGGAATTTTGGTAATGAATAATGATTATATTTGAGAGTGGAAAATATTCTAAATGATTAATCCTCAGGAAATAAAAAATCTAGCTTTTCAACGTTTAAAAGAAGCTGAAGTATTATACAAGAATGGAATGTTTGATGGGGCTTTTTATTTAGCTGGATACAGCGTTGAATTGATGTTAAAAGCAAAAATATGTGAACGTTTAGGAATACCAAACTTGTTTGATGAAACAAACAAAGATGCAAATTCGATAAAAAGTATTGGTGATATTAGAAAACCTTTAAAAACACATAATCTTTTTACATTATTAATATTTAGTGGCTTAAAAGTAAAATTCGATATTGATAAGGCAATAAATAAAGACTTAGCAAAGGCTAATTCTTTGCTTTTTAATGCATGGGATGAAAATGCACGTTACAAACCTTGTGGACATATGCAAGACAAAGATGTAGAAAAATTAATAAATTTGCTATCAGGAGCTAATGGAATACTAACATGGATAGAGCAAAACTAAAAGGGCTTTTACAGCCTTTTATAGCAAAATGTGCTGAAGAAGGTAAAGCATTGACGGATATTTGCATTGAAGAAGCTTTCCCTGGCGATGTCTCAACGTCATACATTATTCAGGTTAAAGCACCGTGGGTTGATGAAATAGATTGCTGTGAAGCAATAGATTTTTTGTTTGATGTTCTTTTTGAAACAGTAGATGAATCGGTAAGGCAAAAGGTATTTTCTATTCAAGTTTTGGATAGTAAAGATGAAATTCATTGCTGGTATCCAACTTCTTCTGGGTTAATTGTCAAAAACTAATTTTTGTTATTGGTTCAGATTTTAATACATATTAAAAAAGTCCTCGTTTAAAAATCAAACGAGGCCTTTTTTACCCCTATAAAAACAGCATCAACTCAACTTCGCCAAAGCTTCTCCAATCCGTTTCACTGCTTCCCTTAATTTATCTTCCGCAGCGGCATACGATAAACGGATGCAATTGTCATCACCAAAAGAATCGCCGCCCACAACCGCAACATGTGCTTCTTCCAATAAATAAATAGAAAGTTCGGCAGCATCTTTGTAAACTTTGCCCTTGTATTGTTTACCAAAATACGCGCTCACATCCGGAAAAAAGTAAAATGCACCATCCGGCAAATTCACTTTGATATTTGGAATTTCTTTCAGCAAATCATAAACCACATCGCGGCGTTGTTTAAATTGTACACGCATTTCTTCTACGGACGCCAATCCGCCTTCCAGCGCAGCAACGCCAGCTTTTTGGGTGATAGAACAAGTGCCGGAAGTAATTTGTCCCTGCATTTTATCGCAAGCCGTCGCAATTTCTCTGTTGGAGGCCGTGTAGCCAATGCGCCAGCCCGTCATGGCATAAGCTTTGGAAAAACCGTTGATGATGATCACGCGGTCTTTCACCGATGCAAATTGTGCGATGGATTCATGCTTTGGCAAGTAACTGATGTGTTCGTAAATCTCGTCCGACAAAATATAAACTTGCGGATGCTGCTCAAATACTTTTACCAAACCGGCCAGTTCTTCTTTGCTGTAAACGCTGCCGGTTGGGTTGCAGGGCGAAGAAAACATAAACAATTTGGATTTTGGCGTGATGACTGCTTCCAATTGTTCCGGCGTAATTTTAAAATTCTGTTCGGCAATTGCATTCACAAAAACAGATTTTCCTTCGGCCAGTTTCACCACTTCTGAATAAGAAACCCAATAAGGCGTCGGGATAATCACCTCATCACCCAGGTTTACCAAACACAAAACCGCGTTCGCAATGGCTTGCTTGGCACCGGTAGAAACCACAAGATCCAAAGCATCGTAATCTAAATTATTCTCCGTTTTTAACTTTTTGGAAATGGCTTTGCGCAAATCCGGATAACCGGCAACGGGTGTGTAATAGGTAAAGTTTTGGTCTATCGCTTCTTTTGCGGCTGCTTTAATATAGTCCGGCGTGTGAAAATCCGGTTCGCCAAAACTCAAACTGATCACATCTACGCCTTTTGCAGCCAGTTCGCGGCCCATTTTGGCCATTTTTATCGTGGCCGATTCGGAAAGGTTATTTATTCTATTGCTTAAAATACTCATACTGATGATGTTGTTGCGGCAAATATAGAAAATAACTTTAAGGCGGTTTCGGCGTGTTATTTTATATTTTTGCACGATAAAAGAAGCATTGTGAAACAGCAAAAGACCATCATTTTGTACGCGCTTATCACCGGGGCTGTCCTGATGGTGGCCAAGTTTACTGCTTATTTTATCACCGGTTCTAACTTTATTTTGGCTGATGCTGCCGAAAGCATCGTGAATGTGGTGGCCAGTGCTTTTGCTTTTTTCAGCATCTGGTTTTCAGCCCGCCCGCGCGACATCAACCATCCTTACGGACACGGAAAAGTAGAGTTTTTCTCCGTTTTTTTGGAAGGCGCGCTGATTATGGTGGCTGGCATCATCATCATTTTCAAATCCATTTACAACCTTTTTTACCCACAGGCCGTGCAGGAATTGCTGGCCGGTGCCATCATCATCGGCATTACCGGTTTAATCAACGGTTTGCTGGGTTTTTACATGATCCGCCAGGGGAAAAAGTTGTTGTCAATTACCATTGAAGGCGACGGCCGCCATTTGATTACCGATGCCGTAACCAGTGCCGGTTTGGTTTTGGGTTTGGTGTTGATCTATTTCACCAAAATAGAAATCCTCGACAGCGTTCTTTCCATCGCGGTTGGTTTGTTTATCGTTTATACCGCTTATAAATTGGTGCGGAAATCGGTTGCCGGGTTGATGGACGAAGCTGATTTTTCGATGGTGGACGATATTTTAAAAATCCTGAACGATAACCGGAAAGTGGAATGGATCGATATCCACAACCTTCGCGCGCAACGTTATGGTAATGAACTGCATATCGATTGCCACATGACGTTGCCTAACTATTTCGATTTGACCCGCGTGCACCATGAAGTTTCTAAAGCAGATGAATTGGTAAACCAGTTTGGCCATATCAAAACTGAATTTTTTATCCATGCCGATCCTTGTTTGCTCGAATGTTGCTACTATTGCCGGATGCCGAATTGCCCCATCCGTTCGCACGAAAAAACGGTGGATTACGTTTGGGACATGGAACGCGTAACGCAAAACAACAAGCATTTTGCAACAGACGAAACCGTTTCCATTGCCCACGAATAGCCCAATGCTTCTTTTACCACCTAAAATTTATGCTGAAGAAATATCCTTTTAATGTGCGTGTTTACGGTTTGTTGCTGAATGAAAATAACCAGCTTTTGATCAGCGATGAATTGGAATACGGGATGAGATTTTCCAAATTTCCCGGCGGCGGTTTGGAATACGGCGAAGGTTTGATCGATGGTTTAAAGCGCGAATTTATGGAAGAATGTTTGTTTGAGGTTGAAATCCTCAGCCACTTTTATACCACCGATTTCTACCTGAAATCTGCTTTTGACGATACGCAAATCATCAGCGTTTATTATTTGGTTAAAAACATCGGCACCATAAATTTACCGATAAAAACAGTACCCTTTGATTTTAATCATGTGCAAGAAGAAGGCGGGATTTTTCAAGCTTTCCGTTGGCTTAACTTGGATCAACTGAAAATAGAAGATGTTACTTTTCCCGCTGATCAAAAAGCCGTGGAATTACTTTTGAAAACCATAAAATGAACTGGGCAGAACGCGATCTAAAAGTAATCTGGCATCCGTACACGCAAATGCAAACTGCCGCGCCGCCCATTCCAATTGTTAGGGGAAAAGGTGCGCTTTTATTTGATGGTCAAGGAAAGGCATACTTGGATGCAATTTCGTCTTGGTGGGTCAACATTCACGGCCATGCGCATCCTTATATTGCACAAAAAGTTTCGGAACAATTGCACACATTGGAGCATGTTATTTTTGCGGGTTTCACGCATCCAACTGCAATTGAACTGGCGGAAGGCTTACTGGCAATCCTTCCAAACAATCAGCAAAAAGTTTTTTATTCTGATAATGGTTCTACAGCAGTTGAAGTTGCGCTAAAAATGTGCATGCAGTTTTGGAGCAACCAGGGCAAGCCGCGCAAAAAGATTGTGGCCTTAAAAAACGCTTATCACGGTGATACTTTTGGCGCGATGTCGGTTAGTGCGCGCAGTGCTTTTACGGCTTCTTTTGATCCGTATTTGTTTGAGGTTGAGTTTATTGATCTGCCGAATGAGGGGAATATTGAAGCGATCAAGAATCAGCTATCAACTATGAACCATGAACTAATCTGCTTCATTTTCGAACCTTTGGTACAAGGTTCGGCGGGGATGCTGATGTACGAAGCGAAATATTTAGATGAATTGATGAAGCATTGCCGCAAGGAAGGGATTTTAATGATTGCCGATGAAGTGATGACCGGTTTTGGCCGAACAGGAAAACATTTTGCCTGCGACCATTTGCAGGAAAAACCTGATCTCATGTGTTTTTCAAAAGGCTTGACGGGCGGGACAATGCCTTTGGGAATCACCACTTGCACCAACCAAATTTACAAAGCTTTTTTATCAGAAGACAAACACAAAACGCTTTTTCACGGCCATTCTTTCACCGCCAATCCGGTTGCCTGTGCCGCGGCTTTGGCCAGTTTAGAATTGTTTCTCCAACCGGAAACAATCGAAAATATTGAACGGATTTGCAAACGCCACCAACTTTTTGCCGATAAAAACAGCATCCACCCAAAACTGAAAAACATCCGGCAAACCGGAACTATTTTGGCAATGGAATGGAACACGGAAAGCGGGACTTCTTATTTCAGCAACTTGCGCGACCGGCTTTACCAGTTTTTCTTAGATAAACAAATTATCCTGCGGCCGCTTGGCAACATTATTTATTTTTTAACGCCTTATTGTATTACCGATGAGCAGTTAGACCAGCTTTATTTGGCTGTTGAAGATGCTTTGGAAACCTTTTGAATTATGAACACAAACGCTTTATTTTCATCTATAGTTGCCAATCCAAGTTTGCATGCCAAATGGCTCAATACTTTATCTTTGATGGAAAACACCGGCGCCCGGAAAATTTCTGCAAGTGAAGATACCGAAACCGTAACTTACATTATTTTAAAACATGCGGCCGAAGAACACCGCCATGCTTTCTATTTAAAAAAACAATTGGAAAAGTTGGGCGAAAATTTATGTCCAACTTACGCTGCCGATTTTTTGCTTGCACCACGTGAAAGCCGGTTTTATTTGAATAAATTAGATGTAGAAGTTTGCCGATATTTAAAAACCGAACTTGGATTACTTGGAAAAGAATTGCGGTTTGCCGCTTATCTTTTGGTTACTTATGCGATAGAAGTCCGTGCCGATGAATTGTATCCAATTTACCAGGAAGTTTTAAGCTATGCCGAAAGCAAAGTAAACGTAAAATCCATCATTTTGGAAGAAGAAGGACACTTGGAAGAAATGCTCAATCAGTTGCAATATTTTTCTCTGGATTGGGAAAAACATGCGGTAAAAGCAGTATCAATAGAAACGAACTTGTATCACAATTGGCTGAAAGGTTTGGAAAAAGAAATAGGCATTGAAGTACAATAGTTGCTGCGCTGTCATTCCGACCGAAGGGAGAAATCTTCATTGAAAAAAACCAAATTGCTTTAAAGAAGATTTTTCCCTTCGGTCGAAATGACAAAAAATTAATTAGCTCTTTATCCAATCTAAATATTCATATCTTAATTCAGGGTGTTTTTTCTTGATCAAATCCTCAGAATATACTTCTTTTATGCCATTAAAAATGATACAATTTATCGGTAAGTTGTATTGTTTCAAAATGCTGATAGAAAGCAAAGTATGGTTGATGCTGCCTAAATAATGCATCACAACTAACACAACCTCAGCTTGTAATTGAACTATCAAATCAATCATCAAAAAATCGTTATTCAGCGGAACCATCAATCCGCCGGCGCCTTCCACAATCAATTGGTTTTGAGTTTTTGGAAGCAGAATTTTATTTGGGTCGATTACAATTCCATCCAATTCAGCAGATTTGTGTGGAGAAAAAGGTTGTGTTAACTGGTAAGCTTCGGGATGAAAAACTGAGATTGGATTATGCACCATACTTATAACTTTCATGGTATCAGAATTTTCCAAGTCGCCGGATTGAATTGGTTTCCAATAATCTGCTTGCATGGTTTCCACTAAATGCGCTGAGACGTATGTTTTGCCAACACTGGTTCCGATTCCGGTTACAAATAATGGTTTGGGTTGGTTCATGGTTGATCGTTAATAGTTTATGGTTGATAGTTGTTGGCCGAAAGCTGATTGCTGATTGCTAAACTCAATCTAATAATTTCTTCTTCTGTGTTAAAAGCGTGAATACAAATGCGCAATCTTTCCATTCCAATCGGAACTGTCGGGCTTAGTATTGGCCGTATATCAAAACCATTCTGCTGTAAGTTATCCGCCATTTTTTTCACTGTTGCATTACCCGGAACCAATATAGATTGTATCGCGCTATTACTTGGAATTAATTGAACAGAATGCTGTTTTTGCAATGTTTCTTTAAACAAACCAATCAAACTTTGTAATTGGATTTGTTCAGTTTCCGAAGTTTTTAATAATTGATAAGCCATTTTAGTCGTCATCAATTGGTGGAAACTTGGAGCCGTAGTATAGATAAAAGCGCGTGCAAAGTTGATGAGATAATTGCGCAAGTTTTGATTGCCCAAAACAATTGCACCATGAGAGCCTAATGTTTTGCCAAAGGTTACTGTTCTGGCGAAAACCTGATTTTCCAAGTTTAACATCTGCACCAAACCACTGCCGAAAATGCCGGTTGCATGTGCTTCATCCACAATCAAATTAGCGTTGTATTTTTTTGTTAATTGTATAATTTCTTGCAGTGGTGCCTGGTCGCCGTCCATCGAATACACACTTTCTACCGCTACATAACAAATCCCTTTGGCATTTTTAAGTTTTTTTTCCAGGTCTTCCAAGTTGTTATGTTTGAAAGAAAAGCGATTGGCCAAACTCAATCTTGCACCATCAATAATACAAGCATGGATCAGTTCATCTGCAATAATGGTATCGCCTTTTTGTGGGAGCGAAGAAAACAAACCAAGATTGGCATCATAGCCGGAATTAAAGATCAATCCGGCTTCTGCCTGATGAAAGGTTGCAATTTGCTGTTCCAGTTCTTCTGCAAAAACAGTATTTCCAGTTAGCAATCTGGAACCGCCGGAACCGTTTAAATAATCAGGATATTTTTGTAATTCCTGCTGAACCAAGGTTTTCAACTGTTTTGATCTTGCAAAACCTAAGTAATCGTTTGAACAGAAATCAATCAAACCCGATGCTGTTTTTAGCACCCTAAAATTGTCTTGCTGTTTTCGCAACGTCAGTTTTTGTTCAATGAAATCTTCTGCCTGCTTCAACTTAAAAAAATTTTTGCTAAAATAAGAAAAGCGGCTCAGGGCCGCTTTTCAGAATCAAAAAAGACAAATTTATTTTTGTGGAGAACCACCGGCATTTTGCATCCTGGCACGTTGTTGTGCTTGTTGATCAGCCAGCATTTTGTCATAAGCTACTGATTGATCAGCAGTTAAAAGAGCTTTAACTTTGGTGCTCATCATCTGCCTGATCGGCATCATCCCTTGCATCATTGCCTGCCGGTCACCGTTAGAAGCTGTTCTTACACTATCCATTTTGGTGCTTTGCATCTGCATGATGGAAGTAATTTTAGTAGTTTGATCATCCGTTAGTTTCAATTGCGTTTGCAATTGTTTTGCTTGTTCTTCCGGAGACCTGCGTTGTCCACCACCCTGAGCCTTGCTCAAAGAAGTGATGCCTGCAATAAAGCAAAGCAGTAATAATAATTTTTTCATTGTTTTCAGTCGAGTTTATTGGATAAAGATAAGATCCTGTAGTTTAACTAAAACTGTGTAACTTAATTGTTGCTCTGCTGCAATTTGGCGATGGATTTTTGCATTTGCGTCATCATCAAAGTCAAACTTTCCATCGT
>CAXSBZ010000063.1:0-9263 GCA_964236465.1 uncultured Sphingobacteriaceae bacterium
AAGCTTTTTAAAATTATTTTTAACTATAATCCCAACTTTCAATTTTGTAATCCTGCTTATCTTTGCAAGCAAATGAACGCTCAAAAACCTGCCTACAGCCAGTTGATAAAAGCCGAAGCCCAAAAGCTTGGTTTTTTGTTTTGCGGGATTGTGCAGGCAGGTTTTTTGGAAACTGAAGCACCGAGGTTGGAAAGCTGGCTTAAAAAGGGTTTTCATGGCGAAATGGCTTACATGGAAAACCATTTTGATAAACGCCTCGACCCGCGTTTGCTGGTCGAAGGTGCCAAATCTGTTATTTCTTTGGGCTTGAATTATTATTCGGAACAACAGCAATCGGATACCGAAGCACCAAAAATTTCCCGTTATGCTTTTGGTGCCGATTATCACGAGGTGATCAAGCAAAAGCTATTTCAACTTTTAGCTTTCATCCAAGAAAATATTGGCGAAGTTGGCGGACGTGCTTTTGTAGATTCGGCCCCGGTTTTAGATCGCGCCTGGGCCAAAAAAGCAGGTTTGGGCTGGATTGGGAAAAACGGGAATTTGATCAGCAAACAAAAAGGTTCTTTCTTTTTTTTGGCCGAACTGATTGTGGATTTGGAACTGGAATACGACATCGAACCAACGCAAGATTATTGCGGTACTTGCACGCGTTGCCTTGATGCCTGCCCAACCGAAGCTATTGTTGCGCCATCGGTTGTGGACGGCAGCCGTTGTATTTCCTATCTCACCATCGAACTAAAAAACGAAATCCCGCAGGAGTTTAAAGGCAAAACCGACAACTGGATGTTTGGCTGCGATATTTGTCAGGATGTTTGCCCCTGGAACCGTTTTTCTGTTTTGCATAACGAACCCGCCTTTCAACCGCCGCCAGAATTATTACAAATGACGAAAGCCGATTGGGAAGAAATTACAGAAGATACTTTCAAAAAGGTTTTCAAAAACTCGGCTGTAAAACGGACGAAGTTTGCAGGATTGAAAAGGAATATTTCGTTTTTGAAGAATGGTTGAAAATGAAGCAATACTTCTTTTATCGGCATAAATTTTAACTGTCCAAAATATCCAAATGCTCAAACCTTGTCTTCTGATATTCTTCTTTCTTACTTTTTATATTTCAGCAAAATCTCAAAAGTTTGATACAGCCAATCATCCAATTGATTTAGTTAAATCTTATCAACAGGCTAAAATTGAGTTTTCTAAATTTGAAAAGTTGCACGGAAATTTTATCCGGACAAAAAACATTCGCATGCATTACCTTACCTGGGGAAAGCCTTCTGGTGTTCCTTTAATTTGGTCGCATGGAAGTTTGTTAAATGCTTATGAGTTGTACAACGTTGCGCCAAAACTGGCAGAAGCTGGCTATTATGTTATTGCAATTGATTATTACGGACATGGCTTAACCGGTTTTCCCGATCACGAAGTTTCTATTTACCATATTGCAGATGATATTGCGTTTTTGATGAATAAGTTAAAAATCAGGAAAGCAGTAATTGGTGGTTTTTCACGAGGCGGATTCATTAGTTCTGCGTTTTATGATGCTTATCCTAACCGTGTTTTAGGTTTGATTTTAGCAGATGGCGGTTCGGTTTCTTCCAATACACATTACCATCAAATGGATACAATTGCATTAAAAAATCAATTTAAATACTTGGATCAAAAAACGCATTTTCCGTGGAACCGCACTTATAATTCCGAATTTGATGCTTATAAAAGTTTGTATGATAGTACCGAAAAAGGAAACCAATTTAAAAGTTTAATATTGATAAAAAAGAACAAGTTTGGAAAATATGGAATTTATGAAGGTTTGAATAACTTGTTCTACATGAACAGCAGTTTAAACTTTTTCGATTTGATTTTCCGCCCAACCAAAACACCGCTTTTTGCAGAATCAATGGTGATGATGGAACCAAAAATTATTTTTCGAAACTTAAATGTGCCAGTTCTAATTCTCGACCCAATTAGCAAAACTGACCCTTTTCCTTTTGAAAAAGAAAACAATGCCTTGCAAAAACAGCATCCAAATTTGATTGAACATGTGTTTTATCAGGATACACAACACAACATGGTTTACGAAAGGCCAAACCAGTTTGTAAAAGATGTTAACGCATTTTTGCAGAAAGTAAGGGTTTACAATAAAATCAATTGAATGCTTTTTTTACCACACAAAAAATGGCGTCCCGATTTGGAAACGCCACTCAATAATTTTATACCGATAAAAACAGTATCCTACTTCCCAAACTTCAGCTTCAACTGCGCCAACATATCGTCGTTAATTGGTTCGGCAGGTTTATCGTCGCGGCGCGGCTGCGGCGGATAATTGGGTTTATGCTGCGGCCTAGGCTGCGGCTTTTGTGGCTGGTTCCGTTGTTGATTCTCTGCCTGGGCTGGTTTAACATAAGGTTTTGGCTGATGTTGTATTTCCGGCCTTGGCTGTTCCTGCGGCGGATTTGGTTGCTCAAGCTGGTTTTGTACTTCCGGCTTTGGCTGCTGCGGTTTAGCCTGGGTTTTTTTGGCCGTCCATCGCTTGTGGATGCTTTCCAGCCGGCGTTTGGTGTACAACGGAAAATCTCCCTGCATCATCCAGGCATAATAACTTGGCTCCAGCTGAAACACATCTTCTACCCTTTTGCCTTTGTGTTTGCCAAAATTAAAAAGCTCCTCTCCGCTTTCACTAAAAACCATTCGCCCGGCAAAATCAACTGGTTTGGAAAGATTGGTAAACTGGTGCAAAGCTTCTACATCGTTTACCACCGGCACTGTTTTTACACCCTTTTTATTCTCCCATTCCACGCCTTGATATTTGTCCAACTGCGATAACAAAACTTCCATCGTGGCCCGCGTATCGGCTTCGGCTGAGTGTGCATTGATGATGTCTTTTCCGCAGTAAAACTGATACGCCGCGCGCAAAGTGCGCTGTTCCATCTGGTGAAAAATGTTTTGCACATCTACAAAACTTCTGTTTTCCAGGTCGAAATCTACTTCGGCACGCAAAAATTCTTCCATCAGCATCGGGATATCAAACTTGTTGGAATTGTATCCCGCCAAATCACTCTCGCCCAAAAATGAAGCTACATCGGCAGCAATTGCTTTAAAAGCTGGTTCATCTTTAATATCTTCATCATAAATGCCATGCACCAAAGATGATTCCAGCGGGATGGGCATTTGCGGGTTGATGCGCCAGGTTTTTACTTCTTCAGTTTGGTCGGGATTAATTTTGATGATCGACATTTCTACAATCCGGTCATTGCCAATGTGTACGCCGGTTGTTTCCAGGTCGAAAAAAGCAAGCGGGCGTTTTAAGTTTAATTTCATGCGTTTGATAAAGTGCTAAGGTCGTAAAAACCATCAAAACCAAAAAATCCGACTTCGATTTTAAACAAGCGATGCTTCTTTTATACCTGTTTTTTATGAACCAAGGTTATGAAATGTCCGTATAAATTTCTACTATTGGTTAACCTAACCTAAATCCCATTTTGAAAAAACATTTACTTATTTATTTGCTGCTTTTGGCAGGGATAAATGTGCGTGCACAAGACTTTGAGTTTGGGAAACCAACCCACGAAGAGCTGGAAATGAAATCTTACAGCAAGGATTCCAGCGCGAACGCTGTGGTTTTAAAAGAGTTTGGCACCGCAACCATCAGCAGCCGCGACAATACGCCGCTTGTATTTCAATATCATGTAAAGATTAAAATCCTGAACAGTAAAGGTTTTGAACATGGCGATATCCTCATCCGTTTGCACAAACAGGAAGGCCGGGAAGAAACCGTGGAAGATTTAGAAGGCGTTACGTTTAGCAAAGATGAAAATGGTATGGTAAAAACAGTACCGCTGGAAAAAACAAGTATTTACAATATTAATAAATCCAAATACAGCAACCAGGTTAAGTTTGCGATGCCGAACCTGAAAGAAGGCTCCATCATCGAATACAAATACACGCTGGTTTCACCGTTCATTTTCAATTTTAAAAGCTGGAATTTTCAATCAGACATGCCCAAAATTTATAGCGAATATGTGGCGCATATTCCGGCTGTTTACAATTATAATGTAGCGCTACGCGGAAGCAGAAAACTCACAAAAAATACCGCAGTTTTAGATCGCGAAGGCTTTACGCCCGGAGGCGGCTTAAAAGCCGATTGTTCTGTGCTGACTTATGCCATGGCCGATGTTCCGGCTTTTGTAGAAGAAAAATATATGACGGCTCCTTCCAATTTTATTTCGGCCATGTATTTTGAATTGTCTGATTACAGCGGTTACAACGGTGTAAAACACAAGCTGACCAAAGAATGGACAGACATTGATTATGAGCTGAAAACGAACGAAATGTTTGGCAGGCAAATGAAGCGCAAGGATTTGTTTAAAGATAAAATTGCCGCCATAACGCAAGGTGCAACAGATGATTTGGGCAAAGCAAAAGCGGTTTATCTTTATTTGCAAAAATGGTTTAAATGGAATGAGGAATACGGTGTTTACAGCCCGGAAGGCATAAAAAAAGCATTAGACCGACGCACAGGAAGTTCTGCGGATATTAATCTTTCGTTGGTTTCTGCTTTGTCGGCTGCTGGTTTACCGGCAGAAGCGGTCATCCTTTCCACCCGCAACAATGGTTCGGTGAATAAACTTTTTCCGGTCGTCAGCGATTTTGATTACGTGGTTGCGCAGGTGGAAATCGGCGATAAAAAATATTTGCTCGATGCAACCGACCCACTCCTGCCCTTTGGTTTGCTGCCAATTCATTGCATCAATGAACAGGGACGGGTGATCAGTTTGGAAAAACCTTCCTACTGGATTGATTTGAAAGCTTCACAAAAAGAAACTTCGATATACACAATCACACTTGATTTGGAAGAAAACGGAAAAATAAAAGGGACAATCAGCAATTATTCTTTTGGTTACGAAGCTTACAACAAACGGAAAAAGATCAAAAAGTTTAACAGCACAGACGAATATGTAGAAAACCTGGACGACAATATGCCCAAGATCAAGATCCTGAAATCTGACATTAAAAATTTGGACAACAATGAGTTGCCGCTGAGCGAAGAATACGAAGTTGAAATTAACGCTTATGAGAAACTGGGCGATGGGCAGTTTTCTTTCAACCCGTTTTTAATGGACAGGATAACGGAAAACCCTTTTAAAGTGATTGACAGGACTTATCCGGTGGATTGGGGCGCGCCTTCGGAAACCAAAATCATGGTCCGTTTAAATTTTCCGGCGCAATACGAAGTGATTGGCAAGCCTGCTTCTGTTGGCTTGAGCCTGCCTTTAAAAGGCGGACGGTATATTACCGAAAGTTTGGTTGATGGCAACGAGTTTAGTTTTACCGAGCTGAAACAGTTGGACAAATCAGTTTACGAACCCGAAGAATATCCTTATTTAAAAGAACTGTTTAACAAAATTGTGCAGACGGAACGCACAAACATCACTTTCAAAAAGAAGAAATGAAAACCATAGCAGCAGGCCTTTTTTTAATTTGTTTGGCTTCGGCCGGTTTCGCGCAAAGCCAGTACGATGTGGCTTCCATCCCAAAGGAGTTGAAACCGTATGCAAACGCGGTTGTGCGAAATTCCGAAGAAACCATTGAAATTAAAGAAGCCGACAACGTAATTTACCATGTAAAAGAAGCAATCACCATTATGAATAAAAACGGCGATGACTTTGCCCGGATTGTGATCAATTATGATAAAAGCCGCCAGATTAAAATGGTTAAAGGCATGATATACAACGAGTTCGGTTTGCCTGCGGGAAAGTTTTCGGAAAAAGATTTTACCGACAACAGTGCCATCAGCAATTTTTCTTTGTATGAAGATGACCGGGTGAAACATTATAAGCCTGGCACAAACACTTATCCTTACACCGTTGAGTTTGAGTACGAAGTGAAACAGCGGCAAAGTTTAGTTTTGCCCAAATTCCAGCCCACGTATTTTTCAGAAATGGCGGTAGAACACAGCTCGTACAAAATCATTTGCAAGCCGGATTTAAAACTACGCATCCACGAAAACAATTTTTTGGGCAAAATGCAAACCGAAAACTTAAAAGACCAGAAAGTTTATAGCTGGCAGATCAATAACGTTAAAGCAATCCGCGATGAACCTTTTTTGCCCGATCCACGGGATTTTTTAACATCGGTAGAAGTTGTGCCGGAGCATTTTTCCTTTGGCGGCAAGCCCGGTTCTTTTAATAACTGGCAAGAATTTAGCAAATGGATGGGCAATACTTTGTTAAAAGGGCGCGATGAAATTCCGGCAGAAACGGCAGTTTACATCCGCGATCTGGTAAAAGATATTCCGGATCCGAAACAAAAAGCTAAAAAAATATACGAGTACATGCAGCAAAAAACGCGCTACATCAGTGTGCAAATTGGTGTTGGCGGGTTCCAGCCAATTTTGGCAAGCGATGTTGACCGTTTAAGTTATGGCGATTGCAAAGGGTTGGTCAATTACACACGCGGTTTGCTGAAAGTTGCCGCGATTGACTCGTATTACTGCATCGTTTACGGAGACCATAGCCGCAAAAAAAGCATCGATGCCAGCTTTGCCAGTTTGCAAGGCAACCATATTATTTTGTGCCTGCCTTTTAAAAACGATACCACCTGGCTGGAATGTACCAGCAAGCAAATCCCGTTTGGTTTTTTGGGCGATTTTACTGACGGCAGAAATGTTGTGGCTTGTACCGATCAAGGCGGAAGGTTGATGCGGACACCGGAAATCAAAACTTTGGCCAACCTTCAAAGCCGTAATTGTGCTTTTTCTATTGATAAAAACGGTTTGCTGAACGGTAAAATGGAAACTCGTTACGAAGGCGAACAATACGACAACCGGGAAGAACTAATTGATGAACCGTACCAGGAACAGTTGAAAGATTTGCAGCAGGTTTACCTGATTGATAACCTCAACATCAAATCTTTCAAGCTGAAGCAGGAAAAAACGCAGCAACCGGTTACCTTGGAAACCATGAGTTTGGAAGCACCAGATTATGGCACCGAAAACGATGGCCATTTTATCGTTCCAATCAACCGCGTCAACTTTGTAAAAAGACCGTTAAAAGAAGTACGCAACCGCGTGTTTCCGGTTTGCATCAATCATGGTTATGTAGATCAGGACGAGATCGTTTACCGGCTTCCGGAAGATTATAAAGTAGAAGAAAGGCCGAAAAATGTACAAGTTAACACCTCTTTTGGAAGTTATACGGCGAAGGTTGAATTGCTGGATGGGAAATTAATTTATTCAAGAAAAGTACAATTGAACGCGGGAACTTATCCGAAAGAAACGTATGCTGAAATTGCAGATTTTTATCAAACAATGTACGAATCAGATAATTCGCATTTCACTATGATTAAGAAATAATACTTAGCCAAAAATTAAAATCCCGAGAATAATCCCAACCGCCATAATCACATAAAGCAGTATTTCAGTGCTGGCAAAACGTTTGTATTTTGTCCAGAAGGAATAATCTTCTTTGGGTTTTGGCATAAATGAAATCACATTTTAGTTTTACAAAAATGCTTCTTTTATCAGTATAAATTCAGGATCATTATGCTTCTTTTATCGGGTAAAAATCATTGTTCCGCAATCACCGATCCGCAGCGCGAAAAGTATTTGTACATGGAAGGATCATGCAGCTTGACCAGCATAATTCCTTTTTTGGTGCTGGCATGAACGACGTAATCGTTTTGGAGGTATATGCCGACGTGGCTGAACTTTTTGCCGTCGAAATCAAAAAAAACCAAATCGCCTTCCTGCAATTGTTCCTCGTATTTCCGTTTGATTACCGTTACCTGCTGACTTGTCATCCTGGGCATATTGATGCCGTAAACCTGCTGCTCCAACAGTAAAGCAAAGCCGGAACAATCCACGCCGTCTTTATCCAAACCACCGAAACGGTAAGGCGTGCCCATCCATTGGTCGATAAAAGCATATAAACGGGCGTTGGTAATATTGCTTTCATCCACCCCAATTAAAGCTGAATATTTTTGACTGATAGAAGCCAAAGGCTGTACAATTTCCCCGGGCTGCCCTTTTAGCTGATGCTTGCGCGATTTGCAAGCCGAAAAAAGTAGTGGTAAAAGAAGTATATAGAGGAAATGTTTCGGAAACCGCATCAATATAAAAGTAGCAATAGTTGTGGTTTTACGGAAAAGATAAGAACGGGTTCAAACAAAAAAATCCTGAAAGCATTTGCCTTCAAGATTTTAATATGAATTGTAATTTAAAAAATTCGATAATTATTGTTTAACTTTTTGAATGATGTGGCGGTATGCATCAGCTACATAAAGCATTCCGGCAGCATCTACGGCTATACCAACAGGTGCGTTAAAAGGGGTTCTTAAAGTTAAATATCCACTTCCGGCTACCGATGTTACCGTGCCATCAGTTCCAATTTTACGTATTAAATTGTTATTAGAATCCGCTACGTAAACGTTGCCAGCAACATCTACTGCAACACCGCTTGGATAACTGAAAGAAGCAGCATTTCCGGCACCGCTGGCATTTCCGGCAGCACCGTTTCCTGCCAATGTGGTAACTACTCCGGTGGCAGTAATTTTACGGATCAGGTTGTTGTTTGCATCAGCTACATAAACGTTACCGGCTGCATCAACCGCAACACCTCTCGGGCCGTTAAAAGCAGCAGCAGTCCCTGTTCCATTAATATTTCCTGCTTTGCTGCCGGCAAGTGTTGTTACTACACCAGCAGCCGTGATTTTACGAATTGAATTGTTGTTAAAATCAGCCACGTAAACATTACCCGTAGCATCAACAGCAACGCCAGCAGGTCCGTTAAATAATGCTGTAGTGCCCGTTCCGTTGGCACTACCGGTTAAGCCGGTTGCGCTTCCTGCAAATACGGTTACTGTTCCATTGCTTGCACCAGTTGCGGTTACAATTTTACGGATTTCGTTATTTCCAAAATCAGCTACATAAACGGCTGCGCCTGTTGCATCTACTGCTACGCTGCTCGGACTATTGTACAAGGCAGATACACCTACGGCTGAAGTGTTGGTCCTGCCAGAAGTACCGTTTCCGGAAAGTGTGGTTACAGCACCGGCTGCAGTAATTCTGCGGATAGCATTGTTTTGTTGATCTGCTACATACACATTGCCTGATGCATCTACAGTTAAACCATAAGGGTTAAAAAAAGTTGCTGCTAAACCTGTTCCGTTACCAAAACCGGATGCGCCGCTGCCGGCAAGTGTGGTTACTACGCCCGTAGTTGTTATGGCAGTTGGTGCTGCAACCGGGTCGGTGTTATTTTTGCAGGCTGATAAAA
>CAXSBZ010000064.1:0-8991 GCA_964236465.1 uncultured Sphingobacteriaceae bacterium
GAGTTTCGCGACAATTTGTTTCATAAAAAAGGTGTGCTTGCCGCCGCGCGTGACAATAATCCGAAGAAAGCTTCCAGTGCCAGTCAGTTTTATTTGGTGGAAGGCAAACGCTTTACCGACGGACAATTGGATACGCTGGAACAAACCCGTTTAAAAGGACGAAAAATTCCACCGGCGCAACGCGAATGGTATAAATCCGTTGGCGGCGTTCCTCATCTCGACCAAAACTATACGGTTTATGGCGAGATTGTTTCCGGTATCGATATGGTTGATCGCATTGCTGCCGTCAGAAAAGATGCAAAAGACCGGCCTTTGCAAGATGTTCCGATGACAGTTAGTTTATTGAAGAAAAAAGAATGTAAACGATTGGATAAGATTTTAAGCTTTTAGCAATTGGCTATTAGCTATCAGCTTTTGCCTTTCTACTTTTAACCTTTTTTCCTAGATCCTCGCACCTCACACCTCAAAATGAAAATCATTACCTACAACGTAAACGGAATCCGTTCCGCCATCAGTAAAAACTGGCTGGCCTGGCTGCAAGCTACCGATGTTGATGTGATTTGTTTGCAGGAAATCAAAGCCACGCCCGATGTTTTGCAATCCGAACTGTTTTTACTGGAGCAAATGGGCTATCATCATTACTGGTTTCCGGCAGAGAAAAAAGGCTACAGCGGTACTGCTGTTTTTACCAGGCAAAAACCAGTGCATGTAGAATATGGCTGCGGCATTCCGGATTTTGACCGCGAAGGCCGTTGTTTACGGGTTGATTTTGAGGCAATTTCGGTGATGAGCGTTTATTTTCCGTCTGGTTCCAGCGGAGTGGAACGACAGGCTTTTAAGTTCCGGTTTCTGGATGAATTTGGCGATTACCTGCATAAGCTTCAATGGGCTTTCCCCAAACTGGTGGTTTGCGGCGATTATAATATTTGCCATCAACCGATCGATATTCACAACCCAAAATCAAACGTCAACAGTTCCGGGTTTTTGCCTGAAGAACGCGAATGGATGGAAAAACTGATCAAATCCGGCTTTGTAGATACTTTTCGGCATTTCAATAAAGAACCGCATAATTATACCTGGTGGAGTTTTCGGGCTGGTTCGCGCGGTAAAAATTTGGGCTGGCGGATTGATTATAATTTAGCGACGCACGAATTGAAACCGTTTTTAAAACGCGCCGCTATTTTGCCGGAAGCCAAGCATTCTGATCATTGCCCGGTGCTGCTGGAACTGGCGTTTTCAACTTCGGGTTAATCATCAGTATAATTCCTAATGCTTCTTTTAGCCCTATAATTTCATCCTGATTTTTAGGTGATAAAAGAAGCATTTTAATTAACACCAAAGCGGCCACGTAAACAAATTTACGTGGCCACTTTGGTTTTTTTCAACCTATAATAACGATTTAATAAACCTGTTTTAACCTGCTGTTTCCAGAGCCGTAATAAAAATTCACCACCCTTTTATCGCCTTTATTGCTAAGCAAATATGTATTGGTTACATAATTGTTAATAGCGGTGTTGAGGTTGTTATAAAAGTTTAAAGTATAAAAACCTGAATAAGAATCATAGCTGCTTGCTTTCAAAATCACACCTTTAGCGTTTGCAACCAAAGCACCGGCAGCATCCCTTTTAAGATGTACATAGCCATAACCGTTTTCGGGTGAGGTATAAGAAACTAATTTTCCGCTTGCATTGCTTGTTGCAGCCAACATTGGTGCCGTTTGTACAATGTTTCCGGCCACATCAACCAAATCAACATTAATTTTTGCATTAGCAGGATAAGTATAGGTGTTAAAATCAATGTATGTTCCGTTAGAAGTATAACTGGAACTCACATTTAATTTCTCGACCTGATAATTACTGCCAGAACCGGATACATAAATTTGATTATAGTAATAATTATATCCGCCCGGGATATACAAAATTTTCCCTCCGTTATCCGCTGCAACTTTAAAATAATAAGTGTTGGTAACATTCGGAACCGTAGCCCCATAATTATTCACGTTGAAATAAGTAGTAATTGTAGTTGCCCGCGGCAAAGCGATAGGGAAATAGATTCCGGCATCGTCTTCGGTTGCATTTACATATAGCTTTTGATCAGCTGTTACCGGCGCAAAGCTAAGTGTATATCCGTTTGGGGCAGCCGGAAGTTTTAAACTGTAAGTACCCGTTGCAGTAGTGTAAGTAGGAAATAATATGGTATAATATCCAGGTATATTATTTGTGATAGTGGCAGAAGCGGTAACCAAAACGTTTGCCCCGACTTTTTCTGACACAGCGTTGGTGAGGTCTGTTTCAATGTATAAAGTACCTGTAATTTCATTCGACAGATCTGAAGTATTCCATAGCTTAACTGGCTGTGTAGTAATACTTTGCTGCAAGATCTGGGTGGCAGCATATCCTGTTTTTGTGATGGTAAAAGAACTTGTAGGGAACAGATAAAGTGCAGTAAAATTTGCTGTTCCTTGTGCGTTGGTATTTACAGAATATAGTTTTCCTTCGGAAGATACCGTAACAACAGCATCGGCTACAGGTGTATTTGTGATAACATCTACAACCACAACACTATAATCCTGTTTTCGGGCAGCAACAGCGTTTGCACGAGTTAAGCTATCGTTCAATCTAATCTGTTCCAAAGCGGCCGTATTGATTAATTGCTGCAAAGCTGTTGCACCTTTTTGCTTTAACGTTTCCAGATCAATTTCATGCTGATATTTTAGTTCCAGCAATTGTTTCTGGGCATCAATGGCATCCTGCTCGTTAAATTCTTTTTTGCTGCATCCTGCCATAAAAACGGCAAATACCAGCGTCATTAAAATGGTAATTTTTGACTTCATATTGTTATTGATTTGATTTAAGTAAATGATTTATTTTTTAGCTATGGGTAAGATAATTCCTATTTTGGAAATGAATGAATTGGTTCTGACATCACTTCCGAAACCAGCTTTATCCATGTAAGAATAATTTTCGCGTGCAGCGGTAAGGCCAATTAAGTATCGAAAATCAAGCAGCAACAAAATGTTGGCGTATAAGGGTAGTTTGATATTACTGCCTACAATAAAGTTCAGCCTGTTGCGCGTAAAAGCACTTGTCACATTTTGAGAGCCGTGGGCAGTAGCAATAATATTTTCGCCAGGTAGCAGATCACCTGTTTTTTGATAGTTTTCTGTAACATTAAAATTGTGGGCAAAGCTTCCGCCGGTGTATATGGTTGGTTTCCAAGTCTGCTTTATTTTGAAAGTATAATTTATCAAAAGCGGAACTTCTATGCTGTTTAACAGATAAGAACTGTTTTTTACATTTTTTGTCTCAAAGCTTTCGGGTAAGCCCAATTGCGTATCATCTTTAAAACTAATCATCTGCCCACCCTGCTGCAACCAATTAATTTCCAACTGGATACCAAAACCTTTGTAAGCTGCATAATGGACCAACAAGCCAGCTGTTGCACCCATATTAAAACCCGTTTGCGGCTGCTCCTGGGTAAAATGGTTCAGACTCAGGCCACCAGATACGCCAACCTGAAGTTTATTTTCTAAAAAATGAACTGGTTTTTTATCGTGTTCCTTTGGTTTGCTTTGTGCAAATGAAAGATGTGTCAGTAAAACTATTGCGGTAATAGTAACAATAAAAGTGCGGGCAAATTTATGAGCTGTATTTTTATGCAAAACAGATTTAAGCCAGAAAAACATATAAAAAAGGTAAGGTTTAGCAGTCTCTAAATATATTGATTAATGTGTACGTTTTTAATATTAATTACGTTCAAAGTAATTTTATCTGTTCGCTAAATAATAAACATTAATAATTCCAAATCTTTCCCGGCAAAATACACCGATGCAGCTTCACATCCAGCACATTTGCATCTTCAATCCAATCCACCGGTTCAAAAAAAGATAAACCGATAAATTGCGTTCCGATTGCGCATCCGGCCAAAAAACGATCATAAAAACCGCCGCCATAACCTACACGATTTCCGATAGAATCAAAAGCTAAAAGCGGCACCATCACGATGCTGTTTTTATCGATATAAAATTGGTTTCCACTGATCGGTTCCGGGATGCCAAACCTGTTTTCGGCAATCACCAAGGCTTCATCATCCAAAAAATGCGTTAGTGTTTTTTGCTGAAAATCAGCTTTTGGAAAAACACGTTTGATCTGCGGATACACTGTTTGCAGATATTTTATCAACGGCCCGGTATCAGGTTCTTTCGTTTGCAGCATCGGCAAAAATAGATGAACAGCAGTTATTCCTTCAAAATCAAGCTGTTTAAATTGTTGCAGCAGTTGCTGGTTCAGCGTTTGATATTCCCTGTCAGAAAGCTTCAACCGTTTTTCCAGGTAAATTTTGCGGAGTTCTGCTTTCTTCACAATAAATTTTAAAGATAATCCATACTGGCCGATACAAAGTTTGTGCTTTTATTTATCTTAAGAATATTTTTGTGTTTTACGGTTTGCACCCGTTACAGATTTGGAAGGAATGCACGGTTTGAACAAAAGGATTGGGTTGGATGAATACAAAAAAGCGATTGGTTTTTATTATCGGCTGATGAAGTAATTTTTTGTCATTTCAACCAGCGGGAGAAATCTTCTTCAAACGATACAAGTTTTTCATTTCGCTTTGATGAAGATATCTCCTACGGTTGAGATGACAGGACACATGACCAGTTGGCCTTCAATTTTATGCCGATAAAAGAAGTATTAATGAACTTTAAGCCAATGGCCAAATTCAAAACCCCAAATTGCCACTTTAATAATAGCTGCTACTACCGAAACAGCAACTGCTGCTTGAAATATAGGTTGATCTTTATACTTTTCAAATAGCTGATTTTGCTTCATGTTGACGATATAAAATTACTGTGATTAATTTCAGAAATCAATATAAACTACAAGTATCATTTTACACGCTCTACATAACTTCCGGTTGCGGTATCCACTTTCACTTTATCGCCCAGATTGATAAACAACGGCACTTTAATTTCTGCCCCGGTTTCTACTGTTGCATTCTTTAAAGCACCGGTTGAGGTATCGCCTTTAACGGCGGGCTCGGTATAAGTAATTTCCAGTTCGGCAGATGCCGGTGCTTTGGCCATGATCGGTTCGTCACTTTCAAAAGCGACGATCACATTAGCACCTTCTTTCAAAAACTTAACCGAATTACCAAACAAAAACTTAGGGATATTAAACTGCTCGTAAGTAGCATTATCCATCACAACCAAATCGCTGCCATCTTCATAAAGATATTGATAATCAGTAGTTTCCACTCTTGCAATTTCCACTTCTTCATCCGTACGGAAACGATATTCTACCAGTTTTCCGGTTTTAACGTTGCGCATCCGGGCCTGGTAAAAAGCGCGCAGATTGCCTGGTGTGCGGTGGATAAATTCTTCAACTTGTATCAGTTCGCCGTTGAAACGCAGGATGTTGCCATTTTTTATATCGGATGCCTTAGCCATAATCAGTTTAAATTGACCGCAAAATTAGCAATCAGCCGGGAAGAAACAAACAGCTTGACGGGCAACAGCCGGATTTTATGCTGGTAAAAACAGCATCAGGGTTTCTGTTTGTAATCTAGAATATTCAGCTTGTTTTGGCAGAAATCATACTCATGTTCCTGGTTGGAGCAGATAATCGTGAGCCGGTTTGTCGCAAATTTTTCAATCAGTTGCAAATACCAGTTAATTCCTTGCGTGTCCAAATTGGCCGTTGGCTCATCCAGCATCAGCAAAGGCGTATCGGCACAAAAAGCCAAGGCCAATTTAACGCGCTGCTTCATCCCGGAAGAAAAATAACGAAGCAGTTTATTTTTACTGGCTTCCATTTGCAGCAGTTCGATGATGTGGTTTCGATCCGTTCCGCTTACATATTTTTTGAACTGAAAATGGAAATCAATCATCTCGATCAAACTAAATTCTTCAATCAGTTCGAGATATGGTGCCGCCAAACTGATGTGCTGATAAACCTGCTCGATCTCTAAGTTTTTATGCTGATAAAAAAAGCTTATGGTTCCTGCGGAGGGCGATAAACTGCCATTTAGGATTTGAAGCAACGTGGATTTTCCGGAACCGTTGATGCCCAAAACGGCATAAGTTTGTGGTTGGGAAAAAGTGTAGTTGATGTTCCTAAAAATCCAATCGCGGTTAAAACGGCGGCTTAGGTTTTTAAGGATAATTTCCATCAACCTGATTGCTGGTTTTAAAATGAAGAAGGATTGCCAAAACCTTTCATGATGCCGCGGTTGGAATTTCGGATAAAATCCAATATTTCATCCCGAATTTCCGTGGGCTGGCGTTCGGCTTCGATCATGTAAAGCGCATTGCTGAGGTTGTGCCGCTTCACAAAAATAGTCCGATAAATATCCTGGATTTCATTGATCTGTTCCGAAGAATAACCGCGGCGGCGCAGCCCCACCGAATTGATGCCGACATAAGATAATGGTTCGCGGGCAGCTTTTACATACGGCGGCACGTCTTTTCGCACCAAAGAACCACCGGTTACAAAAGCGTGCGCCCCGATTTGGCAAAACTGATGCACGGCAACCATCCCTGCCAAAACCACATAATCATCAATGGTAACGTGGCCAGCCAGCGTGGTATTGTTAGAAAAAATACAGTTGTTGCCAATCTGGCAATCGTGGCCCACATGGCAGTAAGCCATAATCAAGCAGTTGTTGCCAACAGTGGTTTTCCAGCGGTCTTTTGTGCCGCGGTTGATGGTTGCACATTCGCGGATGGTGGTGTTGTTACCAATTTCGACCGTGGTTTTTTCTCCGGCAAATTTCAAATCCTGCGGGATAGCAGCAATTACAGCACCGGGAAAAATGCGGCAATTGGTGCCAATGCGTGCGCCATCCATTATGGTTACGTTGGAGCCAATCCAAGTGCCTTCACCAATTTCCACATCACCATAAATAGTAGAGAAAGGCTCAATCGTTACATTTTCAGCAATTTTTGCGTTTGGATGAATATAGGCTAAAGGCTGGATCATGCGTTTTTGTATCTAACAATTTGTGCCATTAGCTCGGCCTCTACTACTACTTTTTCTCCCACAAAACCAACACCTTTCATCTGCGCAATGCCACGGCGGATTGGTGCCAGCAAATCACAACGGAAAACTAACGTATCACCCGGCAAAACCTTGTCTTTAAAACGCGCATTTTCGATCTTTAAAAACAGTGTCAGCCAGTTTTCCGGATCGGGGACGGTATTCAAAACCAAAATCCCGCCGGTTTGCGCCATCGCTTCAATTTGCAAAACGCCCGGCATTACCGGTGCTCCCGGAAAATGGCCTGCAAAAAAAGGTTCGTTCATGGTAACCGCTTTTACGCCAACTACGTGTGTTTTAGTCAGTTCCATGATTTTGTCGATCAGCAGCATGGGCGGCCGGTGCGGCAAAATATTCATGATCTGCACCGTATCATAAACCGGTTTGGCGTTAGGATTGTAGTAGTGAAAATTCTTTTTGGCACGTTCCTTTTTGATCAGTGCTTTTATTTTTTTGGCGAAAGCAATGTTGGCTGCGTGGCCGGGGCGGGCAGCCATGATGTGCCCTTTCAGCGGAACACCAACCAAAGCCAGATCACCGATCATGTCCAGCAGTTTGTGCCGCGCGGGTTCGTTTTGGTGCCTTAGTTCGATGTTGTTCAGGATGCCTTGCGGTGCCACGTCAATATCTTTTCGGTTAAAAAGTGTAGCGAGATGTTGTAGTTCTTCTTTATTTACTTCCCGGTCAACCACCACGATAGCATTGTTGATATCGCCGCCTTTGATCAGGTTATGTTTCAGCAGCATCTCCAGTTCGTGCAAAAAACAAAATGTACGGCAGGAAGCAATTTCGCGCCGAAACTCGGAAATGGTAGAAATACTGGCATGCTGGCTACCCAAAACCGGCGAATTGTAATCTACCATGCAGGTGAAGCGATAATCGTCCAGCGGCATGGCCACCATATCTACTTTACGGTCTGGCTCGGAATAATGGATGTTGTACGGTATGCTAAAATACTCACGTTCAGCCTCTTGTTCTTTAAAGCCAACTTCCACCAAAGCATCTACATATTGCAGCGAACTGCCATCCATAATCGGTGTTTCCGGTCCATCCAAATCAATCAGCACATTATCCACTTCCAAGCCAACAAGAGAAGCTAAAACATGCTCAACCGTATTTACAGAAGCACCGTTTTGAGTGATTGTAGTGCCGCGGGAAGTATCCGTTACGTTATCCACATCGGCATCAATAATCGGCTGGCCTTCCATATCTATCCTTCTGAACTTAAAGCCGTGATTTTCCGGTGCCGGGCGAAAAGTTAAAGTTACTTTTTCGCCTGTATGCAATCCGGTTCCGGAAACAGAAACTTCAGCCTTAATGGTTCGTTGTTTTGTATTCATATTTATCAAATCGTTTATTGCTGAGACTTCAGTTCGTGTTCAGAACTTTGCTGCAATTTGGCCAGTTGTTTTTCCAGGACTTGTATTTTCTTTTCTAATTCAGACAAACGGTTTACCCTGATCTGCGACCGCATGTGGTCCTGATAATTAGTTGCAGGTGCACCTGCCCATTTTTTATTTTCTTCTTTGATGGTTCTGCTGATGCCGGATTGCGCCTGCACCTGCGAACCTTTGGCAATGCTGATATGCCCGACTACACCAACCTGTCCACCTAAAACCACGTTTTCGCCGATTTTTGTACTGCCCGAAATCCCGGTTTGTGCAGCAACAACTGTATTGCTGCCGATCTCCACATTGTGCGCAATCTGGATTAGGTTGTCTAATTTTACACCTTTTCGGATAATGGTTGAGCCCATCGTTGCCCGGTCAATGGTTGTATTGGCACCAATTTCTACCTCATCTTCAATAATCACATTACCAATTTGACTGATTTTCTGGTAACTGCCATCTCCCTGCGGTGCAAAACCAAATCCATCACCGCCAATAACCACACCTGAATGAATGATAACGTTGCTGCCGATTTTACAATCAAAATAAATTTTTACCCCTGCAAAAAC
>CAXSBZ010000065.1:0-8819 GCA_964236465.1 uncultured Sphingobacteriaceae bacterium
TAAAGAATCACCCAAAAACGGAACCATCATCCGGCCGCCGAAAAAATCACCGGTAAAAGAAGTATCAAAAAAATCGGCATAAATGGAGCGCGCACCTTTTTCCAGCATGTCAAACAACCAGGGATTTTTCGGGTCGAAAGCCAGATGGTTCGGCACAATATCCTGTAACCAGCCCATTCCGGCTTTTTTCAGTTTTTGGCTGATGCTTTTTAGCTGTTCTTCTGTGCCGATTTCCGGATCGATCTGATGCGGGTCCAAACCATCATAACCGTGCATACTTCCCGGCTTAGATTCCAAAACAGGCGAAGCATAAATGGTAGCAACGCCCAGCTTTTGCAGGTACGGAATGATTTTTTCAAAAGCCTCAAAATTGAAATCCTGGTGAAATTGCAACCGGTAGGCAGATACTGGATTGTACATGGTTAATTACTGTAAATCGTGATGGATTGGGGTTGAAGGATGACCGGTTTTGAAGCGTCGGCCAGCTGCGGAGACGCTTCCGGGCCGTTCCATTCGGGATTGGCAGAAGCCAGGACAAGCTTCCAATGTATATGATTGTGAGGTAGTTGCAGGGTTTGCTGTTGCTCGGAAAAGTTCATCAAACAAAGCACCTGACTGTCTTTATGCCAGCGGTGCAATAGCAGCGTTTTCGATTTTTCATCCGAAGAAACTTCCAGCTGCTGCCGGTTTAAATGATGCAAAGCCGGCAGGTTTTTGCGCAAAGCAATCAGCGTTTTGTAATAGCGCAGCATCGTGGCCTGCGGCTGCTGACCCGGCAAATTCCATTGCAATTTTGAGTGCATAAAAGAAGCATTGTCCTGCGGATCAGGTGCTTCTCCTTCATGCTTAAAATCAGCAAATTCCTCTTTCCGGCCTTTGCGTACAGCTTCGGCCAGCTTTGGGTCGGAATGGCTCACGAAATACAGAAACGGGTTGGTTTCGCCATATTCCTCGCCCATAAAAAGCATCGGCAAAAACGGCGAAACCAATACCGCTCCAGCCATCAGTTTTTGCATTTCAAAACTGAAAAGCTGGCTGCTGCGTTCGCCCAGCATCCGGTTGCCAACCTGATCATGGTTTTGCGAAAAAACCACAAACTGTTCGCCCGCATTTTGGGTTTTTGTGCCAAAGGTTTTTTTGCGGTGCAGAGAATATAAACCGTCGTAAACGTAGGCATCGCGATAAGCTTTTTCCAGATGCCGGATGCCTTCAAAATCTTCGTAATAACCGGTTTTTTCTTCGCCGGCCGAGACGCGCAAAGCATGATGGAACTCGTCAATCCATTGCGCATCCATGCCAAAACCGTTTTTTTCCAACGGGTTGATAAAGCGCGGATCGTTCAAATCCAGTTCGGCAATCAGATAATGTTTGCGGCCGGTTTCTGCGAAAAGCTGGTTGACATATTGCCTGATTTCCTGCAAAATATGCCTCGGGCTAAAATCCTTGATGGCATGAACGGCATCCATCCGCAGCGCATCCACATGGAAATCCCGAAACCACATCAGCGCATTTTCAATGTAAAATTGGCGGACAGCATCGCAATATTCGTCATCAAAATTCAAAGCATTTCCCCAGGGCGTTTTGTATTTTTGGGTGAAATAAGGGCCAAATTTCCCGGCATAATTTCCTTCCGGGCCGAAGTGATTGTAAACCACATCCAGCACCACAGCGATGCTTCTTTTATGGCATAAATTTACGAGTTGCTGCAAGGCTTTTGTACCGCCGTAAGAATGCTGGACGGCAAACGGAAAAACGCCGTCGTAACCCCAGTTCCGTTCGCCCGGAAACTGCGCAACCGGCATAATTTCTATCGCCGTAATGCCCAAATCCTGCAAATAATCCAGCTTGTTTTCCAGCGAGGCAAAAGTGCCTTCGGACGTGAAAGTGCCGGTGTGCAGTTCGTAAAACAGGTAATCTGCCAGCGGGATATTTTCCCAATCCTGATCTGTCCAATCATATTGAATATCAATAGCTTGTGATGGCCCATGTACATTTTCCGGCTGTGAAAGCGAGGCCGGATCGGGCAGTTTCTCTCCGTCCAAAACAAACCTGTACAAATCTCCGGGTTTCAATACTTCGGTTTCCAATTCCCAGTAGCCGCACAATGCTTCTTTTAGCGGGTATTTTTTGTTGTCGTTAATCAGCAATAATTCTACCAATTTTGCAAAAGGTGCCCAAAGTTTAATTTCGGCTTTATCCGCGTTGAAGTTGACACCAATTGTTCGTTCTTTTAGGTTGAGATCAGCCATCGTTAAGCTATTGGGTTTTTGAGGACGACGATTGAACGTCCGGCAACGTTGATATTTTCTGATGCTTTAAATGTTGTTCCGTCTTCGGATATACAATCTTCGGTTGTATCTAAAATTTTAAGCCAGCACTCACCATATTTTTGGGGTGGAAGCAGGTAGTCCAAAGGCTCATGATGCGCATTGAATATGACGTAAAAGCTGTCATCAACTACTTTTTTGCCCTGCGTATCAACCGTGGTTATCTCATTGCCATTGAAATAAACGCCGAGCGATTTTGCAAAATCATGCGACCAGTTATCTTCCGACATTTCTTTGCCTTCGGGCGAAAACCAAGCACTATCGTTCAATCCTGCAACTTTAACCGGATGGCCCTGGAACCAGCCGCGCCTGCAAAAAACCGAATGTTTCGTTCTGAATGCAATCAGCTTTTGCGTAAATTTATGCAGCCTGTTGTCCGCATTTTCCCAGTTCAGCCACGAAACTTCATTATCCTGGCAATAAGCATTGTTATTTCCGCTTTGTGTACGGCCAAACTCATCACCGGCAACCAGCATCGGTACGCCTTGTGACAAAAACAAAGTAACCAGCAAGTTACGTTTCTGTTGGTTCCTTAATCGGTTAATTGCAAGATCATCAGTGGGTCCTTCTACACCATAATTACAGGAACGGTTGTAGTTTTCTCCGTCCCGGTTCTCTTCGCCATTGGCTTCATTGTGTTTTTCGTTGTAAGAAACCAGATCATGCAACGTAAAACCATCATGTGCAGTAATAAAATTTACACTTGCGGTTGGTTTGCGCGAATTTTCTTTGTACAGGTCCGGGCTGCCCATCAGACGTTCTGCAAATTCGCCCAGCATGCTATCTGCCCCGCGCCAGTAATCCCTCATGCAATCCCGGTATTTACCATTCCACTCGGCCCAGTCATACGGGAAATTTCCTACCTGATAACCGCCTTCGCCCACATCCCAGGGTTCTGCAATCAGCTTCACCTGAGAGATAACCGGATCCTGGTAAATGATGTCAAAAAAACCGCTCAACATACTTACGTCGTGCAGTTCGCGGGCCAGGGTGGCAGCCAGATCAAACCGGAAACCATCTACGTGCATTTCTAAAATCCAATAGCGCAAACTATCCATAATCAGGCGCAGCACGTTGGGCAAATTGGCGTTCAGCGTGTTGCCGGTGCCGGTATAATCCTTGTAATGGCGTTTATTGTCTTCTATTAACCGGTAGTAACAAAGGTTGTCAATACCTTTAAATGAAAGCGTCGGGCCAAGTTCATTGCCTTCAGCTGTATGATTGTAAACCACATCGATAATCACTTCCAGGCCAACTTTGTGTAGCTCTTTTACCATTTGTTTAAACTCAATCACCTGTTCGCCGTGGATACCGCTGCTGGAATAGCGCACATCCGGTGCAAAAAAACCGATGGTATTATAGCCCCAGTAGTTGGAAAGCCCTTTTTTAAGCAAATGATCATCAATAATAAAATGATGCACCGGCATCAGCTCTACTGCGGTAACGCCCAATTTTTTAAGATGCCCGATGGTAGCCGGATGGGAAAGTGCTGCATAAGTGCCACGGATTTCTTCCGGAATAGCCGGGCAGAGTTTTGTAAACCCTCTGACGTGCATTTCGTAAATGATGCTTTGGTGCAAAGGAATATCCGGTTTTTGGTCTCCCTGCCAGTCAAAATTCTGGTTGATCACCACACTTTTCGGAATGTACGGGGCACTATCTGTTGTGCTGAAACTCAGGTCTTTGGCTTCATCGTCCAGGTCAAAACCAAAAACCGAATTATGCCAGTTGACAGATCCGGCAATGGATTTGGCGTAAGGGTCGATCAATAATTTGTTTGGGTTAAAACGAAACCCGTTCTGCGGTTCATAAGGGCCGTGCACGCGGTAGCCATAAAACTGGCCGTGCGAAATATTGGGCAAATAAACATGCCAGATGTAATGTGTGCGTTCGGTAATCTCAATCTTGGTTTCCCGGTTGTCATCGTCAAACAGGCAAAGTTCAACTGCTGTGGCATAGTTGGCATATAAAGCGAAATTTACCCCTTTTCCGTCCCAGGTTGCCCCGAGTGGATAGGGTTTCCCCGGATATTGTATCAAATTCATGTTGCATAAATAAAACTTTTTCGGGTAATGTTTGATTGAAAAAGCATTTGCCGAAACTGCAACCGGCAGGCATCCGTATCTGTTTTTGTAAAATTTAGGTCGATAAAAACAGTATTTGCAAAAGTAAAACCGGGCATTGTTTAGGCAGATTATTTTAACTTTACGCACATTTGCGCGTAGTAAACAAGCCTTTAACTTGCCGGATATTCAAATTGTCCGTAACTGTTTAAATGCTGTTTTTACCACTATAAAATTCAGCCCAGAATAAAATTCCATGATGTTTGATGAGGAAACAATTACCAATGCAGAACAACTGCGCATACTTGAAAACGAAGCCAAAGAAGTCCCGTTAGAAAAATGGGGCCCATATTTGAGTGAACGCCAATGGGGCACCGTCAGGGAAGATTACAGCCAGAACGGTGATGCCTGGAACTATTTTCCGCACGATCATGCCCGCAGCCGCGTGTACCGCTGGGGAGAAGACGGGCTGGCTGGTATCTCTGATTATTACCAGCAGCTATGTTTCTCAATTGCACTTTGGAACGGACAGGACAAGATTTTGAAAGAACGCCTGTACGGTTTGACCAATTATCAGGGCAACCACGGTGAAGATGTGAAGGAATTGTATTATTATCTGGATAATGTGCCCACGCATTATTACATGAAATATTTGTACAAGTATCCGCAGCAGGCTTTCCCTTACCAGGAAATGAACCGTAAAAACGGGCAGCTATCTAAATCAGAACCGGAATATGAACTGCTGGACACGGGCGTTTTTGATGAGGACAAATATTTTGACGTGACGGTAGAATATGCCAAGAAAAGCTCGGAAGATATCCACATCCGCATCGAAATAACCAACCGCGGAGACGAAGATGCGCCGGTGTGGCTGCTGCCCACGTTGTGGTTTTATAACCGCTGGCAGTACGAACCATCCAAACCAAAACCCATTATTGAGCAGCAGGAAGACGGTTCCGTTCGGGCTAAGCATGTGCCGCTGGGCAGTTATCATCTGTATTATGATGAGCCGGATTATACTTTATTCACCGAAAACGAAACCAATAAAGAACGCTTGTTTGGCGTGCCGAATGATGTTCCGTTTGTAAAAGATGCTTTCCATGAAGCGGTTATCAGCGGTACAAATCTGGAAGAGTTGCAGGCATTGACTTCAGGAACCAAATTTTCGCCGGTTTATGCTTTGCAAATCAAGGCGAAATCTTCTCAAACCATCAAGTTAAGATTATCAAAAGGACGTGTCAAAAATCCGTTTGACGAAAAGTTCGATGCTGTTTTTATCGACCGAAAATTGGAGGCGGATGCGTTTTACCAAAATTTAGCCGGTAAAAACAGTACGGAAGATGAAAGGCGCATCCAGCGGCAGGCTTTTGCCGGTTTGCTGTGGAGCAAGCAATATTACCATTACGATACACAACGCTGGCTGACCACAAGCGACGGGATTTCGCCGGTGGTAGAAACCCGTTTGAACGGCCGGAACAGCAGCTGGAAATACCTTAAAAATCAGGATGTTATCTCCATGCCGGACAAATGGGAATATCCTTGGTACGCGGCTTGGGACCTGGCTTTTCATTGTGTGCCGATGGCGATGATCGACCCGAATTTTGCCAAAAACCAGCTGATCCTGATCATGCGGGAATGGTACATGAACCCGGAAGGGCAGATCCCGGCCTACGAATGGAATTACAGCGATGTAAATCCGCCGGTGCAGGCCTGGGCGGCACTGGAAGTTTACCGCATCGAAAAAGAGAAAAAAGGCACTGGCGATGTGCGGTTTTTGAAGCGGGTTTTCCAGAAACTGATTATCAATTTTACCTGGTGGACCAACCGCGTAGATGTGGAAGGCAAGAACATTTTTGCCGGCGGTTTCCTGGGTTTGGACAACATCGGCGTGTTTGACCGCAACAGCAAACTGCACGGCGAGCTGGAACTGGAGCAGGTGGATGGCACCAGCTGGATGGGTATGTACGCGCTGAATATGATGGATATGGCTTTGGAAATTGCCATGCACGACGATGCTTTTGAAGATTCGGCGGTGAAGTTTTACGAGCATTTTGTGCTGATTGCCGATGCGCTTAATGGCATGGGTTTGTGGAGTGAGGAAGACAAGTTTTTTTACGATACGCTGCGCCTGCAAAGCAACCACGCTTATCATCTCAAAGTGCGCTCTATTGTGGGGCTGACTTCCATTTTTGCGGTCTCAATTTTCAGTTACCACAACCTGGAAAAACTACGCGATTTCCGCAAAAGGGCAACTTGGCTCAACCAATCACGCGAAAAAAACCGGCAGTTTTTGCCCATCACCGATAATAGCAAAACGGGCAAAGTGCTGCTGTCTATTGTGGATAAAGAAAAGTTGATGAGTATGCTGACCAGGGTTTTTGATGAAGATGAGTTTCTGGGCGATGGCGGCGTGCGTGCGTTATCAAAAGCTTATAAAAACAAACCGTATTCGGTTGATATTGAAGGCCGTACCTATACCATTCAGTATGATCCGGGCGAATCTACTTCGGATATGTTTGGCGGAAATTCCAACTGGCGCGGCCCGATTTGGATCCCGATCAATTACATGCTGATCCGGGCTTTGCGCAAATATCACGAGTTTTATAGTGATGAATTTCAGCTTGAATTTCCAAAAGATTCGGGCAAAACCATCAACCTAAAAGAGGCTGCGGATGAGATTTCGCGCCGGTTAATCAGGATCTTTGCGACGGACGAATCCGGAAAGCGGCCGGTAAATGGCAACGGCAGTGATGAAGCTTTTTACCAAAAACCCGAAAATGCCCATCTGGTATTATTTTACGAATATTTTCATGGTGATAACAGCCGCGGCGTAGGTGCAAGCCATCAAACCGGTTGGAGTTCGCTGGTGGCTAACCTGATTTCGGATATGGGAAAAGGTGCCTGATTTTAGGTCGATAAAAGAAGCATTGGTTTTTTGTCATCCTGAGCGCAGCGGAAGGATCTTCTTCAAGGCGGAGATATAATTTATAATGCTTCTTTTATCATACTTTTTTTAGGGTTGCTTTTTGATGATTTGCAAAGTTTGACTGTCTTTGCTTCCGGCAAAAAATTTATCCAAAACGGATTGAAAAACCGGATCGGTTTGATCCAAAGCCGCAAACAAAGTCATGCAGGATTTTAGCTTCAAATCATCCGGGCTGCCAAAAACCTGTGTGGCATTGTTGGGCGCAAGTTGTGCTGCTACTTCGCTGATTTCAATCAGGCGACTACCTAAAACCGGATGTTGCAGGTAAGCTTCTGCTTCGGATACATCTTTTAGCGCATAAAATCTGGAAATTTCACTAAAACCTAAACCTTGGATCTGCGGGAAAATATACCACATCCAATGGCTGCGTTTTCGGCCGTTTTTGATTTCGGTTAAGGCTGTTTGGTAAGAAGATTTTTGCGCATCGAGGAAACGCTGGAGGTTGGGTTGTTGAGGCATGATAAGCGTTTTTACGTATTGAAATTAATCTAAAAAATCGGGTGGAAAAAGCTCCTGCCCGTATTTTTCAGCCAGCTTCTTCATTTTTTCCAACTCTTCGCCGGATGGGATTTCAGGTTTTAAAAACTTGCCGGCTTCTGTTGGTTTGCCTATTTCTAAGAAAAAACTTTCTAAACCGGCAGGCACAACGGTACAAAGCAAGTGTGCAACTTCAGTGCTGACGTTTTTGAAGCCATGTACTGCGCCACCCAACGGAATATTTACGAATGCTCCCTGCTTCGCCGTGTATTTGCCGCTTTGCATTTTGAATTCGACCTCCCCGGAAACCACATAAAACATTTCTTGGATAGCTGTATGCGCGTGCGGGCCGGGGCCGCCGCCGGGCGGGACAAGCATATCTATAACAGCATAATGGCCCTCCGTTTGTTCTCCGGAAATAAGGATGCGATAAGTGTCGCCAACTACGGAAATACTTGTTCCCTGATTGTTGCCAAGCGTTGTAATGGTTTTATTGGTCATGGTAGAAATTAGGTTTGTGGAGTTTAGGGTTGTAATTAGTGATAATTGATTTTGGTTTGTTTCAGCTTGAATTAAAATCAAAATAAACCAATAGTTACCAAAAGGTTACTGCATAATTATAATTCAGTTATTTTTAACTCAAATCAATTCTAAACAATACTTTTCTTCGCAATCCAACTTCTAAAAGTTTGTATAAAGTTGAAAGTTGTATATCACTATGGCCGTTTTCTATTCTCGAAATAAAACTTTTTTTGTACCGGTTTTTTCTGCAAGTTGTTCTTGTGTTAAATGTGCCGAAAGCCTTTCTTCTTTTATTAATTCGCCAATGGCAAACGCTTTTGCTTTGATTTCAAATTCGGTACGTTGCATAGAACCTGATTTGCCATAGCGTTCATCCAAATGCTGGTCAAATGTTTTGAGGTCTTTATTTTCCATTTTTTCCCCCTGTAAAATAGTCATTTTTCA
>CAXSBZ010000066.1:0-8802 GCA_964236465.1 uncultured Sphingobacteriaceae bacterium
TATCCACTGTTTTGGCTTTGGCCAGAAACGAGCAGGACGAACAAAAAGTAAAGCTGCTTTTGAACGATAAAGACGTGCCTGATCCGTACTTTGACGATAAGCAGTTTGAACCGGTTTTTGAGCTGATTGAAGGTGGTTGTAAAGATGTGATCAGGGCGAATCGATAATATCGGTTATAACTTAGATGCTTCTTATATCGGGTTAAAATCATTACTCGTTTAATAAACGAGCCACTTCTCCCTTCAAAATTGGTAGATGTTTGATCACAATTCCTCAAATAACATCGTCTGAAACAGTATCATACCCATGGATAATCCTGTTTCGGACATCTACTAATTTCCTTGAACTTGTTATGGCTATTGTTTCATCCAGTTTCAGGATCCAGTTCATGGCTTCACCAATAATCTCAACATTTCTTTCGACTGCTCGCTTTGTTCGTAAATCATTTTGATACTCCCCAAATAGCTTCGGCCGGTTTTCAAAAAAGCTGTCAATCTCTGCTATCGCATTTAAAATATCATACAGCCAGGTTTTGATATTTTTATCCACAAATTAGCTGTCTTTTTTCATTTACAGACTTCCGAAAATATGAATTTTTAATAGCTTGCTCTTCCAACAGATCAATTGGCCAGTTAAACATATCTTGCAAGGAGAATTTAAAGTCGAAATAATTATCTGCATAATCTTCTACTTCAATATCTTTAAATTCTACAATTAAATCAACATCACTATCGGCCTTAAAATGTTCAGTCAATACAGAACCAAAGGCATACAATTTTTTTACTTTATGGGTTTCGCAAAGTTTGGTTATTGCTGGTTGGTAAGTTTGGAGATTATTCATAAAAGTGCATTCACTAATTCGTTATTTAGATTATGATAAATGCAATATTACTAATACTTCCTAACCAAATTATTCAAAATCATCCGACTCGAATCCGTAACCATTCGCGTGCTATCTTGCGGCGTAAAATGACGTTTAAAAGCAATTAATGCAGCAGTAGAATCGCGCGTATCATAACCAATTACACGCATCGCTTGCACTGAATTAAAGTTTGCCGCAACAGAATCCAGTTGAGGATCAAACCAGTTGCCAAAGCCATGTTCTGCCAAAGTTTTCCAGGGGAAATATCTGTTCGGATCGTTTTTGCGGGTAGGCGCAATATCGCTGTGGCCGATAAAGTTTGCCATTGGGATATTGTAAGTCTTTTTTAAGGTCGATAAAAGAAGCATCAAACTGTTGATCTGCGCTTCCGGGAAAGGCACAAAGCCGTTATTGTCCAGTTCAATCCCAATCGAATTACTGTTGATGTCGGTATTGCCGCCCCATTTGGCATTTCCGGCTTGCCAGGCGCGCAGGTAATCGTTCAGTAGGTGGAAAACTTTGCCGTCTTTCCCGATCACATAATGCGCACTCACTTGCGTTCTGGGCAGCGTAAAAGTTTTTAGCGTTTGCTCCGTCGAGTTTTGCGCCGTATGATGGATGATCACATAATTTGGTTTCCGCAGGTTGAAATTGGTGGTGCCAACCCAGCTGTTTTTATCGGGTATTTCTCCTGTTGTTGCCGGCGGTATTTGTCCGATAATTTTAGCATATGCCTTCGCCTGCGTTTTGTAAGAACGATTGGTGATGGTGTAAGGATTTGTTGCACAACCGGCAAAAAATAAAGTTGCGGCAGTTACAAAAGAGAGATAAGTTAGAATTTGGATTTTAATTGCTTTCATTTCCCAGCAAGATATAAAATATTGTAATTGTTGCAGTGAATTGATATGTAAAGATTTTGCCGTTTTCTTTACACGTCATCATCGACATGTATAGGAAAATGCCTTTTCCTATACATGTCATCATCAATATGTATAGGAAAACGCCTTTTTCTATACACGTTTTTGCAAAATTTTACAATTTCTCTGAGTTTATAGTTTTAATAGGCGGCGCATAAACATCATTAACCACATCTCCTTTAAATAAATTATACAAGGGCATGTTGATATAAAAATTACTGCGGCCAATTTTCTGTTTCTCCAAAAACCCTTTTTCTACCAAAGCATCAATATACTTTGTAGCGGTAAGTCTTGAAACCATCAATTCATTCATCAAAAACTCAATTTTCGTATAAGGATGCCGGAACAGATTATTCAGCAAATCCTGACTGTACATTCGGGGAAATTCTTTGCGGATACGTATTTTATAATCCTGCATCAGCGTTTTGATATTCCCAATCAGCAAAATTGTTTCTTTTGCCGTTTGCTCTACGCCGTCCAGCATGTACAAAATCCATTCTTCCCAGTCACCGGTATCCCTTACTTTTTGCAGCAAACGGTAATAATCGCTTTTATGGCGGATGATGTATCGGCTTAAATAAAGTATTGGCAGGTCAAGCAACTCATTCAGAACAAGATACAAAATATTAATGATCCGGCCGGTCCTGCCGTTTTCATCATAAAAAGGGTGGATACTTTCAAACTGATGATGTATAACAGCCATTTTTATCAACGGATCAGCCTGGTATAATTCTGTATCATTCATAAATGAAATCAAATTATCCATCAGTTCTACCACCGAATCATAATCTTGCGGAGGCGTATAAACGGTTTCTCCGGTTGCCTCATTTACCAAAGAAGTTCCCGGAAGTTTGCGGTAACCAGCATCGTTTTGCTCTAAAATTTCCTGGATTTCGAGAATATGGCTACTCTTTAATATCTTTTGTTTTCTGATGTTTTGAAAGCCAGTTTTCAAAGCTTCGGCATAACTGTTAACTTCTTTTGCAGCGGCATTCAAAAACAGTTCTTCAAAAAGCTGGGCTTTATAAATTTCATCATGTGTGGTGATGATATTTTCAATCGCCGAACTATCTTTTGCTTCCTGCAAAGTAAGCGTGTTGATCAGGATGGTTTCGTTTGGAATAGTTGATGAAATACCTTTCAATTCGGCCAACCGGCGATGGGCTGCAGGCAATTTTTTTAAAACTGCTTTTGTTTCCAAATCAGTATCTGGAGGCAGGAATTTTAGATTGTATTTCATAAATTACAACAATGCTTCTTTTATCGGCCTAAAAATGCCAACGCGATTTCAATTCGTTCAGCAACTTCTTTCTGTCCCAAAACTTCAGCGATCTCAAACACCGCTGGGCCAAATTTCCCGCCAACCAAAATCACGCGAAAAGGCAGCATTACTTCACCAATTTTAATGCCTTTTTCGGCAGCCAAAGCTTTAAAGTCAGCTTCAATCGTTGCAGCATTCCAAGTTTGTATTGCTGTTGATTTTTGGATAAAAGCAGTAAAAAAATCAGTTTTGGCAGCGTTCCATTTGGGTTGGATGCTTGGCCAATCTGTTGTGCTTTCTGTTGGTTTTTGGAAGAAAAAGGCTGCGTGTTCATAAAAATCAGTTACTAAAGTGCAGCGGTCTTTCACCAAATCGATAATTTTTTTAAGCTGAGGATTGTTTTCCGCAAAAATATCATGCTGTCTTAAAACTGGGATCACCAGTGGTTCCAAATCCTTTGCCAAGCTTTGTTTGATCCATTCGTGGTTGAACCATTTCGCTTTCTCAAAATCAAATTGCGCGCCGGCTTTGCTAATTCGGTCCATCGAAAATTGCGTCACCAATTCTTCCAGCGAAAACAGTTCCTGATCGGTGCCGTTGTTCCAGCCCAGCATCGCCAGCAAGTTCACAAAAGCTTCCGGCAAAAAGCCCAGTTCGCGGAAACCTTTTGTCAAATCGCCGGATTTTGAATCCGTCCAGTTCATAGCATAAACCGGGAAGCCAAAAATATCGCCATCGCGTTTGCTCAGTTTTCCGTGTCCGTCCGGCTTTAAAATCAGCGGCAAATGCGCCCATTGCGGCATTTCATTTTTCCAGCCCAAATATTCCCACAACAACAAATGCACCGGCGCGGATGGCAGCCATTCTTCGCCGCGGAAAGCGTGCGAAATTTTCATTAGGTAATCATCCACCACCACTGCCAGATGATACGTCGGCATGCCGTCAGCTTTCAAAAGCACTTTATCATCCACCGTACTGGTTTCAAAATTTACACGGCCCCGGATCATATCCGTAAAACCAATCGTTTCGTCCACCGGTATTTTGATGCGGATGACGTGCGGCGTGCCGGCATCCAGCAAGGCCTGTACTTCGTTTACCGGCAAAAAAATGGAATTGCGCAAGTTGTTCCGGTGCAGGTGCCCATATTGAAAATTCGGGATTTCTTCGCGCTGTTGTTCGAGTTCCTCGGGCGTATCGAAAGCGTAATAAGCGTTGCCTTGTGCAACCAATTGTTCGGCATATTGGCGGTACAATTCTTTGCGTTCGCTTTGCCGGTACGGGCCGTACTCGCCGCCGGCCTGAGGGCTTTCATCCGGCGTAATGCCGCACCAATCCAGGCAATCCATGATGTATTGTTCGGCACCTTCCACAAAGCGCGTTTGGTCGGTATCTTCCACCCGCAAAATAAATTTGCCATTATTCTGGCGCGCAAAAAGGTAATTGAAAAGGGCTGTGCGCACGCCGCCCAAATGCAGGCCGCCGGTTGGGCTTGGTGCAAAACGCACTCTTATTTGATCAGACATTTTATATTTTTTATAGGTAAAAACAGCATCAATAAAACTATGGCAAAGGTAAGTTTTAACAGCTTATCCGGTTGTTGGTTTTTGCACGATAAAAACAGTATGCCGTAATATTCCGATCCAAATCGCGTATTTTGCCCTGAATGAATCCTTACGAACATAAACGCCAGTGGAATTACCTACTGCTTGTTTTTGCCCCTATAATTGCCAGCGGATCTTTGTTTTATACCAACTATCTGGTTAAAAATATTGCCAAAGCCGAGCATACGCGCGCCGAAGTTTGGGCCAGGACGATGCAGCAGCAGCTTTCTTCGGAAGATAATGATTTCCTGAATTACGTTTTTACCGTGCGCGACAGCCTTTCCGTTCCGGCCATCATCACCAATGAAAAAGGCGTTTTTGTTTCTGTAAAAGGCTTGGATTCAACCAAAACCTTTATCGACTTGGAGGAACAGGTTGCGGGTGAAAAGCCGTCCAAAAAATACGATCTGAAGTATTTTAAAGATGAACTGAGTTCGATGAAAGCACAGCACGCACCGATCCGGCTCAATATTCCGGGCATGTTTGGCAACAGTTACTGGCTGGTTTATTACAAAGATTCGTTGGTGCTCACGCAGCTTAAAATTTTTCCGTACGTGCAGCTTTTGCTCATTGCCGTTTTTTTGATTGTAGCTTATACCGCGTTCAATTCCTCCCGAAAATCAGAGCAAAACCAGGTTTGGGTTGGCCTGGCGAAAGAAACCGCGCATCAGCTGGGCACGCCGATTTCTTCGCTGATGGCTTGGATTGAACTGTTAAAAGATAAGTTTGATGCCGAAGATGACCCATTGCTTCTGGAAATGGACAATGACGTAAAACGGCTGGAAATTGTGGCCGATCGTTTTTCCAAGATCGGCTCCAAACCCAACCTGGAACCGCAAGTGGTTTATGATGTGGTGAAAGATTATGTGGATTATTTCAAAGTCCGGGTTTCCAACAAAATCAGTTTTGAGCTTTTTGGCGATACGCATTTAAAAGCCGGACTGAACATTCCGCTATTTGACTGGGTGCTGGAAAATCTACTCAAAAATGCCGTCAACGCCATCGAAGGGACCGGACAAATTAAAGTGATGATCCGCGGCAGTGCAGCCAAAAAATTGGTTTATATTGATGTGAATGATACGGGCAAAGGCATCCCGCGTTCCAAATTCCTGACCGTTTTCCGGCCGGGTTATACCACGCGCAAACGCGGCTGGGGTTTGGGGCTTTCCTTAACCAAAAGGATGATTGAAAATTACCACAATGGACAAATTTTTGTGAAAGATTCTGAACTGGGAAAAGGCACCACCTTTCGCATCATTTTAAAAAATATTGCTGCATGACAAAGCCTCAACCCGAAGAATACGCGCCGTTTTATAAAGGTTATATCGATTTGATTGGCGAGGAAGATGTGCTCGAAACGCTTGCATCCAACCAAAGCAAAACTTACGATTTCTTTTTGTCGCTTCCGCCGGAAAAAGCTGATTTTGCTTATGCCGAAGGAAAATGGTCGATAAAAGAAGTATTGGGTCACATGATTGATACCGAACGGATTATGAGCTATCGGCTGCTCCGGTTTTCGCGCGCCGATCATCATCCGCTGGCGGGTTTTAATGAGAATTTTTTCAGTTCGAGGTCAAATTATAAAATGAGGACGTTGGAAAGTTTGGCCGATGAATTTAGTTTGCTGCGGAAATCCAATCTGTATCTGTACCAACTCAACCCGGAACAATTGAAACGAAAAGGCATGGCCAGCAATGCCCAAGTTTCTGTAAAAGCATTGCTGTATATTATTGCCGGCCACGAGCTGCATCACCTGAATGTTATTCGGGAAAGATATTTGTAATGCTGTTTTTACAGCTCTTTTTTCTGGTTGGCTTTGCGCTCAACGATATAGGAAATGAGCAAGCCTAAACCGCCGAAAATGGCAATCAGCGAAAAGTAAATAGCTAAGCTTTCTTCTTTAAAAAGAAAATAATTCAGGAGGTAAGCAATAAAAAGCCCTATTCCGCAACCCATAATTAGTAAACCAAATTGTAAACTGGTTACGTTTATTTCCTGCCGTTTTGGTTTAGGAAGTGTTGGTTCCATGCCGCGCTCAATCATGGCCATTCTTTCTTTATTTTTTAAATAAAAAATTCCGAAAATCATGGCAAAAAAGGCAAGCGGAATTAAAATTGGAATTAAAACTGCTAATTGATTCTGATCCATTTTGATTAAATTTTAATTTGTTAATTGATTGATTTGCAACTTATGACGACAACACTTTTAATTAGGTTACAGCATCAGCACAAATAAATTTTAGGTCGATAAAAGAAGCATATTTGGTTTAGCAAACCTACAGTTGCCGGTGTTACGTTCTTTTGTCTTGAAACAAAAGAACCAAAAATTCAAGAATGCCGGATCGCCTCCGGGCGGCATTCAGCCCCATGCGCCTAGGTGGTTACCTTGCATACGGCCCCGCGAATTTCACTAAAAACAAAAACTATTTTTTTAACCCATCTAATTTATACCAATAAAAGAAGCATTTGAAACAAAACTGTCCAACAACGTAAGATAACCACCAGGATATTCCAAAGCTACAGGTCTCCGCCCAGGTGGGCAGGGCTGACAAAACGCCCGGAGGGATCGGGTTTGTCTTGAATTTTTGGTTCTTTTTGTTCAAGCAAAAAGAACGTTAAATACAGTTGAATAAAGATTCACGCAAATTTATACCGATAAAAGAAGCATCAGGCTGTAACCTAAATTTGCTTACACGCGTCTGAAACAATAATTGATGCAAAATACGGACGATGCAGAACTGATTCGCCAGGTGCTGGCCGGAAACCAGTCGGCTTATGCTGATCTGGTGAAGCGGCATCAGCGGTATGTGTTTACGCTGGCTTTGCGTTTCGCCAAAAACCGCGAAGATGCCGAGGAAATCGCGCAGGATTGTTTCGTAAAAGCGTACAAAGCCTTGGCCGGTTTTCAGCAGCAATCTAAATTTACGACTTGGTTGTATACGATTGTTTATACGACTTCGATGACTTTTCTCCGCAGAAAAAAACTGGAAACGTATTCTCTGGATGACGATGCTGTTTTTATACAGGTAAAAAACCAATCAAATTTTAAGTCGGATTTGGCCGAACAGAAATCACAATCGTATTATATTAATTTGGCAATTAGTCAGTTGCTGCCGGATGATGCTGCTATTTTAACTTTGTTTTATCAGGGCGAACAATCGCTGGAAGAAATTGCGGCCGTTGTAAAAATGGAAACCAATACGGTAAAGGTAAAACTGCACCGGGCGCGGCATCGTTTAAAAGAAAAGCTGGAAACTTTGCTAAAAGAGGAAGTGAGGGAATTGTTATGAACACGGAAGAAAAATTGTGGGATTATATCGATGGTTTTTGCACGGAAGAAGAGCGGAAAGCTATCGATTTATTGCTGAAAACAGACGAAAATTATTACCACAAATATTTGGAACTGAAAGCTTTTCAGGAGCAATTGTCTTTGCTGGAAATAGAAGAACCGGCCATGAACTTCACCTTTAAGGTAATGGAAAGCGTACGGGAAGAAAAGATTTTGAAACCGCTAAAAACTGCTGTGGATCAACGAATTATCTTTGGGATTGCTGCATTCTTTATAGGTTTTATTGTGCTTCTTTTAGGCTATATTTTTGTGAATATCAATTGGGCCTCTTCGGCTCAAGTTAACATTCCGGCGATCAAAATCCCGTCTGTAAGCATCAATTTTAGCTCGGTCTTACTGAAAGGGTTTTTATTTTTTGATTTGATCTTAGGATTGTTTTTTGCAGATCATTATTTCAGAAAGTTGTTTTTTGAAAAGAAATAACGCTAATTTTAAAAATCAATCAGGTTTATAAAAAAATAAGGAATAATGGCAAAAGCAACAATAGAAGTGATCCAGGCTTTACGGAAAACGGCGGCAAATTTGCAAAATAAAGCACCCTATCAATGGGGGCACATGGGCAGCTGCAATTGCGGCAATTTGGCACAAGTGGTTACAAATCTGGACAAGGCGGCCATACATCAGGAAGCGATGCGGCGGCATGGTGATTGGAACGAGCAATTATTTGATTATTGTCCGCAAAGTGGTTTGCCATTCGATCATATAATTGACACAATGCTGGATTTTGGTTTTACACGGGCAGATCTGGCCCACCTTGAAAAACTTTCTGATGATGCCGTGCTGGCCAATCTCCCGCAAGGAAAGCAATATCTC
>CAXSBZ010000067.1:0-8712 GCA_964236465.1 uncultured Sphingobacteriaceae bacterium
TGCTTTTTATGTTCATGAATGTTGGTGCAGGAGCCAAACCACATTTCAATCTTGTTATTTAAATCTTTATAAGGAATAGCGCGGATTAAAAACCATTGGAAATTGCCCGAATGGTTTTTTAGCATAACTTCGGCTTCAAACTTTTCTCCTTGTTTTACGGCATCAATCCAGCTTTTAAATAATTTTTTTCGCTCTTTGGAATGGAACAAATGCAGCAAAGATGTTTTTCGCGGCATTTCTTCGCGGTATTTAAAATACTCGAAAAAACGTTTATTGGTAAAATTTACGCTTCCGTTGGCCAGTGCCGTCCAAATGATTTCGGGAATAATGTTGGACAGCGATTCAAACCGTTTGCGCTCTTCTTCTGCAAATTGCTTCGACCTTAACAATTCAGATTCATACTTTTTACGATCAGTAATTTTAAGGACTGTAGCATGTACGGCTGTTTTTCCGTCGGCTCCTTTTAAACCAACTGCACTAAAAAGGCATGGAAACGGTTGTCCGTTTTTTACGGCAATATCAAAGTTGATTTCGTTTACAAAACCTTGCCGGTTTAGCAAAGGCAAAAAAACCATTTCGTAATACAGCTTTCCGCCAACACTCAACAAATCAAAAAAGCGCTTTTTGTGCACCACTTCTTCAGCACTCAGCCCAATCCAATCCAACAAAGTCTGGTTGATTTTGAGGACATGTTTATCCGGATGAAAAGATAAATGCCCGCAAGGCGAATGCTCATACAAGTACGCCGCATTTAATAAATTTTCTTGTTCCGCATTCAGCTGTTCCACTGTTTTTGAGCTATATTTTTTTAGTTGGCGATGTAATTTTTTATAGCTTTTATCACTTCGTCCGGCGTACTTAAATGCGGGCAATGGCCACTTGCATCTATTTCCAAATAAGTATTTTCAGGCGTATGTTGATTGATATAAAGCCCGGCGGTTTCCGGTGCCATAATATCATCGCGGCATTGCATGGTCAGGCTCGGCACTTTCAATCCGGGCAAAACTTCACGATGATCTGATAAAAGCGTAACCCGCGCAAAATTTTGAGAAACAACAGGATCTGATGCGCAAAAACTTTCTACCAAATCTTCCTGTTGTTCCGGCAGGTTTTTTTCGCCCATAATTGCCGGTGCCATTGCCCTGGAAAATCCTAAGTAATTGGTATCTAGCATTTCAAACAAACCATCCAGATCACTTCTTTCCAAACCACCAATATAATCGCCGTCATTTAAATATCGGGCTGAGGGTCCCACAAAAATAAGTTTTTTAAAATAATCGGGTTTTTCCAGTGCCGCCAAAATACCGATCATACTGCTTACAGAATGGCCAACGTAAATGACCTGATGAAGATTTAAGGCTTCGCAAATATCAAGTACATCCTGCGCAAAACCGTTGAGCGAGCTGTACAATTCCGGCCGGTAAGCCGAATGATCAGAATTGCCAGTCCCAACATAATCAAAAAGGATTACCCGATACCTGTCGGTAAAAGTTTTGTAAATGTATCTCCAGGCCGTTTGGTCGCCGCCGAATCCGTGTGCAAACAAGATCGTTTGGTCGCCGGCTCCGAATATTTTGACGTTGTTTCGTTTTAATATATCTGTCATTTAAGCATTTATACGCTTGATGTTTTTATAAAGATTCAAGCACAGCGTTTCAAAAACCTTTAAATTGATGCTGATTTTTGCCTGATAAAAGAAGCATTTCAAAATATTCGGGCACAAAAAAAGCTGATAAAAATGGCAGCTTAAAAATTAAGGTATAAAAACAGTTACTATTTATTCTGCAATTACTTTTGTTTCTACATTTCCGCGTGTGGCTTTAGAATACGGGCAACCTTTGTGCGCAGCATTGGCCAGTTTTTGTGCTTGTTCCAAATCAATTCCCGGGATATGCACATGTAATTCTGCTGATAAAATATAGGATGTAGCACTTTCCTGGTTAAAACTGACGTGTACATCCACTGTTGCTTCGCTTACATCTACGCTATCGCGCTTGCCCACAGAACCCAAATAACAGCTTCCCCAGGCAGCGGCAAATAACAATTCCGGATTGGCAAAACCAGCTTCTCCGCCCATTTCTGCAGGTGGTTTTAATTCTAAATCAAGCACGCCGTCAGCAGATTTTACGGTGCCAGCGCGGCCGCCTTTTGCAGTTACCACTGCGGTATATAATGTTTCCATTTTGTTTTATTTTGAATAATAAACCAAATGTGCAAAACTTTTGTTTGATTTTGATGAAACAAATTACTAAAATTATTAGTATATTAGCGATATGAATGATGATCGAATCCGCGAAAAGCTTTCCATTTTGGCCGATGCCGCCAAGTACGATGTTTCCTGCTCATCCAGCGGCAGCAAGCGCAAAAATGATAACAAAGGTTTGGGCGATGCCAGCAACGGTATTTGCCACACTTATACCGAAGACGGCCGATGTGTTTCCCTGCTGAAAATCCTGCTCACCAATCATTGCATTTTTGATTGCGCTTATTGTGTTTCGCGCAAAAGCAACGACATCAAACGTGCTGCTTTTACCGTGCAAGAAGTGGTGGATTTGACCATGAACTTTTACCGAAGAAATTACATTGAAGGTTTGTTTTTGAGTTCCGGGATTTTTAAAGATGCCGATTATACGATGGAACGGCTGGTACGCATCGCCAAAAAACTGCGGACGGAACATAAGTTTAACGGCTACATTCACCTTAAATCCATTCCTGGTGCCAGCGATGAACTGATGGCCGAAGCTGGTTTGTATGCTGATCGTTTGAGCGTGAACCTGGAACTGCCAACAGAAGCCGGATTGAAACTGCTGGCTCCCGATAAAAACCAGAAGGACATGATCAAGCCGATGAATTTTATCAAAAACGAGATCATCCTCCGCAAAGAAGAAAAACAGCTTTTTAAAAAAGCACCGCTGTTTGTACCGGCCGGGCAAAGTACACAAATGGTAATCGGCGCCACTCCGGAAAACGACCGCCAGATTTTATATACAGCCAATCATTTTTACAAATCTTTCAACCTGAAACGGGTTTATTATTCTGGTTATGTGCCCGTTAGCAATGACACTCGTTTGCCGGGTTTAAGTACCGCCGTGCCCATGGTGCGCGAAAATCGATTATATCAGGCGGATTGGCTGATGCGTTTTTATGGTTTTAACGTGCAGGAAATTGTCGATCAGCAAAACCCGCATTTGGATTTGGACATCGACCCGAAACTGAGCTGGGCCATCCGCAACCTACAGCATTTTCCAATTGATGTGAATAAAGCTGATCTGCAAATGATTTTGCGCGTGCCGGGAATCGGACTGCAATCGGCACAAAAAATTGTGAGCGGCCGGAAATTTGGCAAATTGAATTGGGAAAATTTAAAAGCTATGGGAATTGCCATCAACCGGGCGCGTTATTTTATCACTTGCAACAGCCGGGATTTTGAGCGGAAAGAATTATCAGGCACCAAAATTAAACAGTTTATCCTGGCCGAATCGCAAAGTAAATACCTCAAACAAAAACCTAACCAGCTAAGCCTTTTTTAAGATGATCACTTTGATTTATGATGGCACGTTTGAAGGTTTTTTGACCGTGGTTTTTGAGGTTTACGAGCACAAACTCAGCGTGGCCAAAATTTGCTGCGAAAACAAAATGCAACCCAATTTTTTTGATGATAAAAGAAGCATCGTTTCCGATCCGGCCAAAGCCAACCGCGTGCTCAAAGGTTTGATGCAGCGGCTTTCTGCTGGCGGCGTGCAGCGTTTGTACGCCGCACATCTGTCGGAACTGGATGGCGAAGAAGACAATTTACTCGGTTTTATCCGTTACGCTTTTAGCAGCAAAGAAGCCGTGGAAGAGGATTTTGGGAATAAATACGTGATCCGGCTTTCGGATACCATCAAAAAAGTACGGCGCGAAAAGCACCGGATGGAAGCTTTTATCCGTTTTCAAAAAATGGCCGATGGTATTTTTTATGCTTCGGTGGAACCGGATTATAATGTTTTGCCACTGATTTTAGCCCATTTCAAAAGGCGTTATGCAGATCAACGCTGGATTATTTACGACATCCGCAGGGCTTACGGCATTTATTATGACTTGCAATCAGCCGAATTTATACAAATGGATTTTGCTTCGGGTAGGCAATACGGAAAAACCGTTATTTCTTCGTATTCAGAAGATGAAACTTTATACCAGGCTTTATGGAAGGATTATTTTAAACACGTGAACATCCCGGCCCGGAAAAACACAAAATTGCATTTGCAGCACGTGCCAAAACGCTATTGGAAACATCTGACAGAGAAATTTTAGACCGATAAAAACAGCATGTTAAATAATATTACGGTGAATGCCAGAAAACTTTTACAAAGCCCGTACACTTGCATTGATTTCCTTTCAAGAAAACAATGGAAGTGATCGGTTAATTTTTATATGGTAAAAGAAGCATCAAACAAAAATAGTATAACAAGAAAATAAGTTTAAATAATTTCATTATGAAAAAAATTTCAACAGGTAAGATACTTATAACAATTGTGGCACTCTGGGCTACAGGAGGTTCCTATATTTTTGACTGGAACCGCACCCACATTTATAATCCTCGTTGGCCGCCACATGCCAAGTTTCACAATGCCCAAACGATGCTGCTTGGTACAATGATCGGCCTCTTATCACTTTGGGTTCTCTGGAGCCAGAAGAGCGATAAAATTGCTGCCCTACGGTTAGCAATCATTTTGGCCAGTTTATATTGGATAACCCAGGTAGGCTCCATTTTTTTTCCGGGCACTGCTTTGGTGGATCCGGAGTTTGCCTATCCGGGCCAATTGCCGGCGCAACCTATTGTGGATGCAGTGATGTTGGGAATGCTGGGCATAGCTTACTTTTTGGAGATGAAACGTTTGAAACACAATGCTTTATAAAAGCCTTTGCATAAGCATCAGCTTAAAATGGTATCCGTGGTTTTAGCAATATCAGAACATATTTTCAGAATAAACTGCAGTTGGTCTTCGAGGAATAAAACATCTGCTTGGCCATTGTCCAAAACCAAATCAGAATTGTTATTTTGAACTTCCGAAGCAAGCTTTACAGAGAAACTATCTGTAATTGCACTTAATTTTTTATTGGTATCTTTTAAAATCAGTTGTGCACGATGGGCAATTTTAAGTTGTGCCGACAGGCTGATGCTGTTTTTATCTGGTAAATTTGCGGCAATGGCTGCAATGGCAGAAGAAAGCATGTGGTTCAAAACTACAAATTTGTGTATGTCCTGCGTGTGTTTTTGTTTGCTTTTAGGTTCCGAAATCATGCGCTCAAAAGCTGCCGATAAGTTGCCGGATTCTACATAAACCTCTTTTCGTGCCAGCTTATATTCCACATTATCAATCACTTCACCATTTAAACGCTTTATAATTGTTTTTAAATAATTTTGATTGCTGAGAATCACTTTACTCAAACTTTGGTTAAGCTGATCGGATTCCCAATTCGGAAAAAGCACAAAAGCAGAACTGAAAGCCAGGGCAGAACCGATAAAAGTATCCAGCAGACGTTCTTCAACCGTGTGGATAAAATCAACGCCTAAAAAGCTGAAAACGATGAGCACATAAGGTGTCATAAAAATTACGCTGATGACATAATTTAACCGTAAAAAGCTGTAAGTGAACAACATCAGTACGATCATGATGGAAAACTGAATGGTTTTATCGTGGATAAGGAACAGCACCAGGAAACCAATTAAACCGCCCACAATAGTGCCAATCAGCCGCTGGGAATTCCGTTGTTTGGTGAGGCTAAAGCCGGGTTTCAAGATCACGATAATGGTGAGCAAAATCCAATAACTGTGGTGGCCGGTTGCTACTGTTTTTGCCAGGATAAAACCAATGCCGCAAACAAGGGCCACGCGCAAAGCATATTTAAAAGAGGTGAATTTGAAGCTAAGATTTTCTAAAAACAGCCTGGGCGTATAATCCTGATGGGTAACAAAACGGGAGTATTCCAGGTTTGAATCCGCATTTTTAGAAGCTTGAGGCGAATTTTGCGTGTAGCTGCCTATATCAATCAAACGCTGGTTGATGTTGCGGATATTGATAAATATTTTTTTTAAAAATAACGTGCTTTTTTCTTTGTTGGCCAAACCAATCTGTTCAATATGGTTTTTTAACCGTTCTAACTCTGGTTGGTAATTGATTGTCTGGTAATGTTTTTTGTGAGATTGCACATCAAAACCAACCTGCTCCAGTTCATTAGCCAATCGGTGGATTAGCAGGGAAATTTCAGCCAAAACATTGGATTGCAAATAAGTTTTACGCAGGTTTTCATAATCATAATGTGTATAAGTAATTTGATCGAAAAGATCAACCAGATCTACAAACATCAGGATCAGCATCCGACCGGTATACGTAGATTCTTTAACGATAGAACGGGTTTTAAACAACAGTTCGCGCACGGCATCCTGGTGCTGGCTCACGGCAATTTGCTGCGAAACCAAGCTTTTGTAGTTTTCGTCAATATTGGTTTTCTCTGCATAAAAATCAGCTTTCACCCTTAAATATTTGGCCACCTCGATGATGCATTCACCCAAAGCCTGTTGCGCGGCGCGGTATGGCCGAACACTAAAAAACAATAAACTGAATAGTGAATACCAGATGCCGCCGGCCAGGATCAGCAAACTGGAAGGAAGGACTTGCTGCGGTTCCATGCGCTTTTCGATCATAAAAATCATGATCAGCAGGGCGCAGGTTCCGATTGTCGAGGCACGGTTGCCATACACGGCAAACATGGAAAAGAAAAAGGCTAACAGTACGATTTCAACCCCAAGAAAAAACTGATTAAACTGAACATAACCAGTAATTAAGGAAACCAAAAATACCAATAAGCAACAGATAAACATGCTGTTACGTTTATGAACAGCCGGGCCGGGCGTATCTACCACACTGATACACAACGCGCCCAATGCTACGGAAATGCCTGTGGCCAGCTGATTGAAATGGTTTAATAAAAGTGTAGGAAGTAATATGCCTAAAGTGATACGCAGGCCATCAGAAAAATATTGGCTGTAAAAGAAGCTTGAAATTTTGCGGTTAGGCAGCTGCAAAGTTGGCATGTAGGATTAATTGCTATAGCATTTTTCGATTTGCTGCTGCAAAAATAACAGTTCAAGTATCAGGTTGGTACGCAAAGTTTTATGGATGCTTCTTTTATCGATAAAAAATTGACAAAAAACATTCAATAAAGTTATTAAATCTTTATTTTGCCAAAGATAAGGTTAACAAAATCGCATGAAAATCAGCCAAAAAGAATTTGTATTTAACAACGAGGTAGTTACCCGGTTTGATCTGTACAACAGTTTGTTTTTAACACTTCCGTTTTACCAGGTAAAATCCACCGGGACGTTGCTTCCTTTCTTTAAATCGCATGTAGAAGAAGGCATCAGCCAAAAACTTTCGCCGGTAGAGATTATTGAAAGCTTTTTTGCCAAATATCAACAATACATTAAGGATACAGACCGCTTTCATTTACTGTTTCGATTTATACAGTACATTGAGCGTCAAGTAGTTTTGTTTGATGCAATTGAAGATTCCGCATTTTCAAAATTAGAAACAACAGACGATAGCAGTTCGCTGCAGGTTTTGCTGCAGCAGGTGAATAACCAGCCGGAAAACCACTTAAAAATTCGGGAAGCGTTGCAAAAGTTTTCTTTGCGGTTGGTTTTGACAGCGCATCCGACGCAGTTTTATCCAGGCAGTGTGCTAGGAATTATCACCGAACTGACGGAAGCTTTGAAGGTGAACGACATCAACCAGATCTATCTTTTGCTGCAGCAATTAGGCAAAACGCCTTTTCTGAATAAAGAAAAACCAACGCCTGTGGATGAAGCAATTTCGCTGGCCTGGTTCCTGGAAAATATTTTTTATCAGTCTGCTTCTTCTATCAAGGAAAAATTGGACACTGAATTTGATTTTTTGGCAGAAGAAGACCATCAAACCATCGAGCTGGGTTTTTGGCCGGGTGGTGACCGCGACGGTAACCCAAACGTCAACCTAAAATCTACCCAAGCTGTAACCGAGCTTTTGCGAAAAGTGATTTACCGATGCTATTCGAGAGATTATAAAAACTTGCGTAAAAGATTGACTTTTAGAGGTGTGGAACAATACATGACTGAGCTGGACAAGCAATTTAACAAGCAGACCAAGCCGGAATTGCAGGCCAGCAATCAGGCAGCCATTATTTTAGAAAATCTGGAAGCTATAAAAAATGTGTTGCAAAAAGAGCATGACGGCTTGTTTAGTAATTTGGTGGATGACCTGATCCGGAAAGTAAAACTTTTTGGCAGTTATTTTGCAACGTTGGACATCCGGCAAGACAGTCGGATTTTGCGCAAAACACATCAGTATTGCCTCAGCGAAACACCAATAAGGCATAGGCTGCCAAATGATTATGAGCATCAAACGGAAGAAGAAAAATTAAAAAATATACGTTTTGTAGAAGCAGATTTTTATACGCCTGATCTGGCTGATGACATGGTGAAAGATACGCTGGATACGATCCGTTATATGCGTGAAATCCAGGAAATGAATGGCGAAAAAGCCTGCCATCGTTACATCATCAGCAATTGCCAGGAAGCTTCGGATATTTTGCAGCTGATCAATTTATTTTTGTGGAGCGGCTGGAAAGCTGCAAACTTAACTATCGATTTTGTGCCCCTTTTTGAAACGGTAAACGACTTGAAAGACGCCG
>CAXSBZ010000068.1:0-8652 GCA_964236465.1 uncultured Sphingobacteriaceae bacterium
CATTTGAAGCTGATGGTTTTGTGTTGGATTATTTCGGCACGGCTTATCCGCTCAACCCGCGCTCCTACGTTGCCGTGCTTCTTTTACCGCATCAAAATCCGGATGAAACGCTGCGGCAATTGGCCGGTCAGCTGGAAGATCTGGAAATGCTCGACGACACGAAATCTTATGCTTTGCGCTGGAAGGAAATCAAATTGCAGCTGGCTTCGATCATGAAAAAGCCGGAATCTAAAACATTGATCGAAAGCAACTTAACCCATATCAACCAAAACCCGGAACTGCTTTTGAATCTGGCCGAAGCGCAGCATTATCGTTTGTGTTCTGGTGAGGAAACGGACAGCCAAATCAACTTCCGTCGTTTTTTTACGGTGAATAGTTTGATTTGCCTAAACATTCAAAAGCCGGAAGTTTTTGAAACTTATCACCAAAAAATAAAAGAATGGCTGACAAACGGGATTTTTCAGGGTTTGCGGGTAGATCATGTTGACGGTTTGTACGACCCAACTTTGTACCTGCAGCAACTGCGGGAAATGGCTGGCGATGAAACCTATATTGTGGTGGAAAAAATCCTGGAAAAAGGCGAAGAATTGCCGCAGCACTGGCCGGTTGAAGGAACTTCCGGTTACGATTTTTTGGCTTTGGTAAATAATTTGTTTACCAATAAACATGCAAAAAAGGAATTTGACCGGTTTTATCAGGCTTTGGCCGGCGATCAGCAAGCCGTTCAAAAGCAGATTTACGATAAAAAAGCTTTGATTTTGCAGGAAAACATGCGCGGCGAACTGGACAATTTGTATCATTATTTTTTGAGATTGAACCTGGCCGACAAGAAATCCCTGAAAAAAGTAAAGCCAGAAGATTTGAAAAATGCCATTGGCGCATTGCTGATTTATTGCCCGGTTTATCGGTTTTACGGGAACAAATTTCCACTGGACGATACCAATTTTGGGCAGGTAAAAACAGTATTGGCAACTATCCGCAAAAACAAGCCCGAGCTGGAGCTGGCTGCAGATGTGTTGGAAAACGTGCTGCTGCATCCTTCGCCCAAAAACAAAAACGATTTGAACGGCCGCACTTTGCTTTTTTACCAGCGGCTGATGCAATTTTCCGGCCCACTGATGGCCAAAGGCGTGGAAGATACGCTGATGTACACGTACAACCGTTTTATCGGCCACAGCGAAGTGGGCGATGCGCCGGATGCTTTTGGGGTTTCTACAGCGGATTTTCATCAGCAAATGCAGGAAAAACAGGAGAAATGGCTGCTTTCCATCAACGCCACGGCTACGCACGATACCAAGCGCGGCGAGGGCGCGCGGGCAAGGCTGAACGTGCTTTCTGACTTGGCCAAAGAATGGTTTGCATTGGTTTTGAATTGGCAGCAACTAAATAATTGCCTTAAAATCAACAACTTGCCGGATGCAAACGATGAATATTTTATTTATGAAACGCTGATCGGCACGTTTCCTGTCGCAAAAGAAGATGAAGAAAATTACCGGGAACGCTTGCAGGAATATATGCAAAAAGCGTTGCGCGAAGGGAAACAAAACTCGGACTGGGCAAACAATAATGAAAAATATGAACAGGCGACTGCTGTTTTTATCGATGGTATTTTAGATCAATCCAAACCTTTTTGGGGAAATTTCAAAACATTTCATCAAAAAGTGGCTGATTTTGGCATCGTGAATTCGCTGGCGCAAGTGCTGCTGAAATTTACTTGTCCCGGCGTTCCTGATGTTTATCAGGGCTGCGAAACTTGGGATTTCAGCATGGTTGACCCGGACAACCGCCGGCCGGTGGATTATGAAAAACGGTTAAAATCCCTGGAAAAAGTGAGCGAAAAAAATGCTTTAAACCCGGACCAGCTGTGGGAAAGCCGTTACAATGCCGACATCAAACTCAAGCTGATCCATCAGCTTTTTGAAGAACGAAAAGCTGCGCCGGAAATGTTTTTGAAAGGGAAATACATCCCGCTCAAAGTAAAAGGAAAATATAAAGACAACGTTTTTGCTTTTGCACGAAACCTGAACCAAACCTGGTATTTAACGGTTGTACCTTTAGGATTGGCAAAGATCTGCAAAGAACAAAATGTTGATATTCAAAAGATTGACTGGAAACATACCAAAATTACCTTGCCAAAAGAAGCACCGGCCAAATGGAAAAACCTGCTGGACAATGCTGATGGTTTGGTTAAAAATGATGCTATTGAATTGAGCGAATTATTTGCGTCGCTGCCTTACGCTTTTCTCAAACTGGAGCAGCCATCCAAACGAAATGCCGGGATTTTGATGCACATCACGTCGCTGCCTTCCGCGTTTGGCTTGGGCGATTTGGGGCCGGAAGCCAAAGCTTTTGCCCGGTTTTTGTACAAAAGCAAACAGCAGTTTTGGCAGTTGCTGCCTTTGAATGTAACCGGCCCGGAGCAAAATTATTCGCCCTACAGTTCGGTTTCCAGCATTGCCGGAAACACGTTGCTGATCAGTCCGGAATTGTTGCAGAAAGAAGGTTTGCTCAAGAAAAAAGAACTGAAAAAACTCCATCTGATCAAAACGGAAAAAGCAAATTTTGCAGAAGCCAAGCAAGTGAAAGAGGTGCTTTTTGAACAGGCTTATGAGAATTTTTGCACCGGCAAATTTGATTTGCTTCAACAGGAATTCGACGTTTTTGCAGCAGAACAAGCTTTCTGGCTGGATGGTTTTGCGCTTTATATCACTTTGAAACAGCATCAGCATAAAGCCTGGCACGAATGGCCGGAGGAATATAAAATGCGGAATGCCAAGGCTTTGGAACATTTCTCGGCAGCCAACCAAAACCTGATCCGCAAAGAAAAGTGGCTGCAATTTATTTTTTTCCGGCAATGGCAAGCACTCAAAATTTACTGCCATAAAAGAAGCATCCGGTTGCTGGGCGATCTGCCATTTTACATCAGTTATGATTCGGCGGATGTTTGGTCTCAGCCGGAACTATTTTCATTGGATAAAAACAGCAACATGATTGGTGTGGCTGGTGTGCCGCCGGATTATTTCAATGCCGACGGGCAACTTTGGGGGATGCCGGTTTTCCGTTGGGATGTTTTGAAAACGGACAATTACCGTTGGTGGGTGCAGCGAATCCGTAAAAACATGGAACTTTTTGATATGCTACGGCTGGATCATTTCCGGGCTTTTGCAGATTATTGGGAAGTGCCTGCAGCAGAAAAAACGGCGATCAACGGCGAGTGGAAAACCGGGCCGGGAAGTGTTTTTTTTAAAGTTATGCAAAAAGAATTGGGGAAATTACCTTTCGTGGCCGAAGATCTGGGCGAAATTACACCGGCAGTTTATGCTTTGCGGGATGAGTTTAACTTGCCCGGAATGAAGGTTTTGCAGTTTGCTTTTGGCGACGACATGCCGCAATCCATCCACATCCCGCATAATTATCCGCAGAATTGTTTTGCTTACACCGGAACGCATGATAACAATACGCTTGTGGGCTGGTTTGAAAACGATGCCGATCAGCAGAATATCAAGCAGTTGAAACAGTATTTGGGCAGAAAAATTAAAGCAGCAAACATCAATTGGGATTTGATTAAACTGGCCTATTCTTCAGTTGCCAAAACCGTAATTGTGCCGATGCAAGATATTTTGGGTGAAGATGAAAAAGCGAGGATGAACACGCCGGCTTCTACCGAACAAAACTGGAGCTGGCGGATGCTGCCTGGGAAAATAGATAAGCTGCTGCAAAAAAAACTGGCAAAATTGGTATTGCTTTTTGGCAGAAGTTAAGGGCGATTTATAGGTAGGGGCGATTCATGAATCGCCCTTACTTGAAAACAATTTTATACCGATAAAAGAAGCATCTGGTTTGATAAAGATTTCTCCCTTCGGCCCAAAATGACAAAGTGGAAATCTTCGTTTATCCGTTGGTAGAAAAACCGGGATAAAGCGTCATGCCGCCATCCATAAAAATGGTTGCACCGGTGATATAATCTGATTCATCGCAAGCTAACCAAGCAGCCAGCATCCCGATATCTTCCGGCTGGCCAATGCGGCCGTATGGGATCAGCGTAAGCAAACTGTTTAAAGCTTGCGGCGTTTCCCAGGCTTGCTTGTTGATGGGTGTTTGGATCGCACCGGGACCAATGCTATTTACACGAATTTTATGCGGAGCCAATTCCTGCGCCATACTTTGCATCAGCATATTGATACCGCCTTTGCTGCTGGCATAATTAACATGCCCGGCCCATGGGATCACTTGGTGCACACTGCTCATACAGATGATTTTACCGGCAGCTTTGCTTCTATCGGCCACTATGCCACGTTTGATAAACTCTTTTGCAGCTTCGCGCGCACACAAAAACTGGCCGGTCAGGTTTACGTTGATAACCAGTTGCCAATCGGCCAGGCTCATTTCCGTCAGCGGAGAATCTTTCTGCAAACCGGCATTGTTCACCAAAATATCAATAGTGCCAAAAGCTTTGTACAAATCCTGGTACATGGCCAAAACCTGTGCTTCATTGCTCACATCTGCTTGCAGCGCAATCGCATTTCCGCCATTGGTTTTGATTTCGTTGACTACCTCGTCGGCCAGTTCCGGGTGCGTAACGTAATTGACAGCTACATTGGCACCTTCATTGCCCAGCGCAATCGCTACAGCCTTACCTATTCCGCTGTTGGCACCGGTTACCAAAGCAGTTTGTCCTTTTAATTTTGGATTGGGGTTCATTAAATTGTTATTTGATTTGGAGGATAACTGCAATCAGATGAATAAGTTTTGGGCGGAAGGTTGAGGGTAGTTTTTATCGGTTTTAATAATGGCCTTTTAAAGATTGGATTTCGAGGATAATCAAAACTTCCTCATCAAAAATTTGATAAACGAGGCGATGCTCATTATTGATTCTCCGCGACCAGGAACCGGATAATTCATACTTTAGTGCTTCCGGTTTACCAATCCCGCGATAGGGATATTGCTGTATGGCTTCAATCAATTGGTTGATCTTTTTTTGAATAGCCACATTACCAGTTCTTTTCCAATACTTTAAATCTGCTGAGGCTCGGGAAGTAAAAATTACTTCCATAAATCTTCCAAAGCGATTTTAATACCTCCGCCGTTTTTAACTTCTTCACGGCCTTCTAAAATCTTCTTCACAAACTCCGGGTCGTAAGGGCTTTTTTCTGTTTCAAAATCAACTTTTAAAGCTTTGGCAACAGCTTTTATAGCAGTTAATTGTTCTTTGGTTTTCGGGCGTAAGATCAGGGTTTCCATAAACAAATTTAATCATTTATTTTCTTGTTTTTAGGTTGATGGCATTTGCTGAAGGACAATTTTTACCTGCTAAAAGAAGTATCAGCAATCAACCCGAAACAGAAAAGCTGTGTAAACTTATCTAATTGGTTTACAAGTTGTTGCAGATACAAATTCTTTTATGAAAAAGAGTTCAAACAAAGCCCAACTTTAACTGCGTTTTTTCGATTTGTTAAAATTTTCACTTGCATCGTGCTCAAAAGGTTTTTCATCTTTTTGGTTGCGCCAAATTAAAAAGATAATTAAGGCTATTGCGGCTATTACAATTACAATCAGTATCGGAAGGTTATTTTTAATAAGTGTTTGCATTTTGTATCAATTATTGATGACCTTAAAATTATGTTTTTGATGTGAAATTAATGTAAAGTTATTGTGGATTTTTATTGATTGTTTTGGATAAATACAATAGCAAAGTATTGATACAAAAATCAATTTTCAGGGTGAAATTGTTTAGTGTTTTGGGAATATCAATTTGATGATTTTCAAATTTTATCAGTTGTTTTCATGCTTCTTTTATCCCATAAAATCATTGTGCTTTTCTATATCTAAATTGTTTACAGATGATAGTTTATGACTGATAAGATACTAATTTTTAGGTGCTAAAAGAAGTATCAGCAATTAATATAAAATAGAAAATGTGTGTAAACTTATATGGTTGGTTTACAAATTGTTGCCTGTCAATTCTAAAACTTCCGGTTTGAAAGTCGTCTGAAATCCTGAAATAATAATTATTTTAGCATCGATGATCTCTTTTCAATCCAAACTCCCGCAAACGGGAACCACTATTTTTTCTGTCATGTCCTCGCTCGCGCAGCAAGCCGGAGCCATCAATTTATCGCAGGGCTTTCCGGATTTTGATTGTCCAGCGGAACTGGTAAAATTAGTCAATCAGGCCATGCAGCAAGGCCACAACCAATATGCGCCGATGCAAGGCGTTTTGGCTTTGCGGGAAGCTATTTGTGCCAAAACCGAATCGCTTTACGGCCGCGTTTATCATCCCGAAAACGAAATAACCATTACGGCTGGCGGCACGCAGGCTATTTTTACCGCGATTTGCGCCACTATCCACCCGAACGATGAAGTGATTATTTTTGAACCGGCTTATGATTGCTACGCGCCCGCCGTGCAACTGATGGGCGGAGTAGTGAAACGGATGGAACTGGAACCGCCGGATTACCGCATCAACTGGAACATGGTGCGGCGGCTGATCTCTTCCCGAACTAAAATGATTATCCTCAATTCTCCGCACAACCCAACAGGCACGGTTTTGCAGGAAGCTGATATCAAGGAGTTGATTACGCTGACGAACAACACGGATATTTTGATTTTAAGTGATGAGGTGTACGAGCATATTATTTTTGACGGGCAGCAGCACCGCAGCATGGCGCGCTACCCGGAGCTGGCCGAACGCAGCCTGATCTGTGCTTCTTTTGGCAAGCTTTTTCATGTAACCGGCTGGAAGGTTGGTTATTGCATGGCCCCGGCCTGGCTGATGGCGGAATTTAGGAAGATACATCAGTTCAATGTTTTTTCGGTGAATACGCCGATGCAATATGCGCTTGCCAATTTTATGCCGATAAAAGAAGCATATCTCGGCCTGGCCGATTTCTATCAGCAGAAACGGGATTTTTTCCGGGCCGGACTGGAAAGTTCGCGGCTGAAATTGCTGCCTTGCGCAGGCTCGTATTTTCAATCCGTGGATTACAGTCCTATTTCCAAAGAAAACGATTTGTTTTTTGCCAAAAGATTGATCACTGAAGTTGGCGTAGCGGCCGTGCCCAATTCTGCTTTCTATTCTAAAAAAACTGATTTTGGTATCTTGCGCTTCTGCTTCGCCAAAAAACAGGAAACGTTGGAAAAAGCCATTGAACAATTGTTGAAAGTGTGATCCTTTTTAATTATCAGCGTCCCTTAGTTATAAATCATTATGGAAAATTTAAAAGTAACCATCTTCCAGGGATATTTATTTTGGGAGAACATTGACCAGAACCTGAAAAACATTGCTTTGCGGCTCTCGTCGGGCATCCGGGAAAATACGGAACTGATTATTTTGCCGGAAATGTTTAACACGGGTTTTACCATGAACACCGCTTTGGCCGAAGAAATGAACGGCAAAACCATGGTTTGGATGATGCAGATTGCTCAAAAATATAAATGTGTGGTAACGGGAAGTTTGATGATTATGGAGAACGGGAATTACTACAACCGGCTGATCTGGATGCTGCCCGACGGAACTTTTTCGCAATACGACAAACGGCATTTGTTTGCTATGGGCAAAGAACATGAAACTTTTACGGCCGGAACGGAACGCTTGATTGTGGAATTGAAAGGCTGGAAAATTTGCCCGATGATTTGTTATGACCTGCGTTTTCCGGTGTGGACGAGAAATTTGGATGCGGCTTATGATTTGTTAATTATCGTAGCCAACTGGCCCGAAAAACGCGCCTTGCACTGGCGAACTTTAATACCGGCCCGAGCGGTAGAAAACCAGGCTTATGTGATTGCTGTAAACCGCGTGGGCTATGACGGCAATGAAGTTTACCATTCCGGGGATTCTTCCTGCATCGACCCAAACGGCAAAGTGGTTTATTACAAGCGCGATGAAGAAGATGTATATACGTTTTCTGTTTCCGCAGAAGAATTGATTAAAAACCGCCGCTATTTTCCGTTTCTGGAAGATGCTGACCGGTTTGAAATCAAATCCTGATTTGAACTTGCAGCTCCTGAATTTATATGTGATAAAAGAAGCATCAAGCCAAAACCTGTTTCCGAACAAAACCTGCTCCGGCTTGTACCCGTACACAGTTTATCAACTAAAATTAAAACTTGCACTGCTGCAAAAAAACAATGTAAGTTTACCGCTTGAATGGAAATTGATCACCTGGATTTAACGGCTGCCTCCTACAAACAAAGATGGACGGCAGAATGGAAACTGTCAGCTTTTAGAAAACGGCTTTTCGCCGTGTTGTTTACTTTATTACTGGTGGTGCTGATCAATCCGTTTTTTTTCGCCCATATCCAGCAAAGAAACGGCATCGAACTGAACGACTGGCTGCTCAATTTCATGCCGCAGTATGATGTTTCGGTCCCGGTTTTCTGTATTTTGTGGAGTGTGGTGGTCCTGGCTTTGTGGCGGGCAGTGCAGGAACCCCGTTTTCTGATTGTTTTCGGCTGGACGTACTTGCTGCTGGCCGTTTCCCGTATCATCAGCATCAGCTTAGTGCCGCTTAATTTGCCAAAGGGATTAATCAGCCTGCACGATCCAATCATCAATATTTTTTATGGCAACCATTTGATTACCAAGGATTTATTTTATTCTGGCCATACAGCTACCATGTTCCTTATTTTTTTATGCTTAAAAAATAAGTATGA
>CAXSBZ010000069.1:0-6614 GCA_964236465.1 uncultured Sphingobacteriaceae bacterium
AATGCAGTTTTTCTTCGCGGTCGAAATCCTCATCCTGCAAAGCGTAGATAATATCAAAGCCACTTACCCAGCACAAAACAGAAGCTGAAAACAAAATGGGAAGCGTAGCAAAAGCTCCGGTGACCACTAAATATGCGCCAATCGGAGCCAAACTCAAACCCAAGCCCAAAACCAAATGGCACAAAAAAGTAAAGCGTTTGGTGGCACTATAACCTAAAACCACCAGCAAAGCAACCGGCGACAGATAAAAACAAAGTGGATTGATAAACCAGGTTGTGCTAATAAAAAGCAGGCAATTGATGATGGTAAAAGTTAAAGCTGATTTGGCGGTAATCCTTCCTGATGGAATATCCCGCAATTTAGTCCGCGGGTTTTTGGCATCGATATGTCGGTCTAAATAGCGGTTGAAAGCCATTGCTGCGCTTCGGGCAAAAACCATACACATTAACATCAACGCTAATTTTAAAGCTGAGAAAACGTGATTGGTTGTAGTAACTGCCAGAAAAAAGCCGATAAAAGCAAAGGGCATGGCAAAAATAGTATGCGAAAAAGTAACAAGGGAAAAGTATTTTTTCATGTTTTGAAATACAAAATCAATTTTGCTCCGGCTGATAAATTTTGACATCGTTGACATTGAAATTCCGGTTCACATCGTCCACAAAATTCAAAATCCCGTCTTTGCCTTCCTGCGTCTCGGCCGAAGTGATGAAATGCTGCGGCACATCTTCAAACCATTCTAATAATGCTTTTCGGAACAAAGCTACATGATGCGCTGTTTTAGATTTGTTTTGCTTATCGGCTTTGGTAAAAACCAGCACGAAGGCAATACCGCGTTCACCCAAAGCTGAACAAAAATCCAAGTCAATCTTTTGAGGTTCCAGCCGGCTGTCAATCAAAATAAAAACGCATTGTAAGTTTTCGCGCTTCTCCAAATAATTGCGGATGTATTTGTTCCATTCTTCTTTTTTCCCTTTAGAGATTCGGGCGTAACCGTAACCCGGCAAATCCACCAGAAACCAATTTTCATTGATCAAAAAATGGTTGATCAGCTGTGTTTTACCCGGTGTTTGCGAAGTTTTTGCCAAGCCTTTTTTGCCGGTAATCATGTTGATCAAAGAAGATTTGCCTACGTTGGAGCGGCCGATAAAAGCATATTCCGGTTTTAAAGGCGGCGGCAATTTGGATATTTGCGTGTTGCTGCAAACGAAATCGGCAGTTTTGACAATCATCCCACAAAGTTAAAATTTTGTTGCCTTTAATTTGATGTTTAAACGTCAACATAAAAATTACTCGAAAATGGATTATCAAATTCCTGCCCAAACGCGCATCGGCCATGTGCATTTAAAAGTGAGCAACTTACAGCGTTCGTTAGATTTTTACAGTGGATTGCTTGGTTTTAAACTGATGACGATGTATGGCGATCAGGCGGCTTTTATTTCGGCTGGCGGCTATCATCATCACATCGGCCTGAATACCTGGCACAGTAAAAACTCGCCACCGGCACCGGAAAGCGCGCCCGGATTATATCATACCGCCATTTTGTATCCTGAAAGAAAAGACCTGGCTGCAATTTTACAACGGCTGATCGACGCTAAATATCCGATTACCGGCGCATCAGATCACGGTGTTTCGGAAGCCATTTATTTGGATGATCCAGATAAAAACGGCGTGGAATTATACTGGGACCGGCCGCGGGAATTGTGGCCGAAAGACGAAAATGGAGATATAGAAGTGGTTACCAACCGGCTGGATATACAAGGTTTGCTGGCACTTGCCGTTTAGCCGATGCTTCTTTTAGCACCTATTTTTTAGCATCTTTGAAACATCAGCATGAGCAAAACGATCACTCCTTACCAAAACAACCAGGCAACCAAAAAAGAACAGGTGGCCGATATGTTCAATAATATTTCCAAGACTTACGATTTTTTAAACCATTTTATGTCGGCCGGGATCGATATTATCTGGCGAAAAATTGCCATTAACGAACTGAAAAAAGACAAGCCGCAACTGATCCTGGATGTGGCCACTGGCACCGGCGATTTTGCTTTTGAAGCGATTAAAATCCTGCAACCAAAAAAAATTATCGGCGTAGATATTTCGCAGGGAATGCTGAACATTGCCCAAAAAAAGATCGATAAAAGAAGCATGTCGGGTCGTTTTGAGGTGCGTTTGGGAGATTCTGAAAAGTTACTTTTTGATAATGATAAGTTTGATGCCGTTACGGTTGCATACGGCGTTCGTAATTTTGAAAACCTGGAAGTGGGTTTGGCCGATATATGCCGCGTTTTAAAACCTGGCGGAAAAGCGGTGATCCTGGAATTTTCAAAACCTAAAGTATTCCCGATCAAGCATTTATACCATTTTTATTTCAATTATATTACACCATTAATTGGGAAATTATTTTCTAAAGATGCACGTGCTTATTCCTATCTGCCCAAATCTGTTGCGGCTTTTCCGGATGGCGAACATTTCGTTAGCTTGATGCAGAAAGTGGGTTTCAAAAATACCAAAAACAGGCCGCTGGCGTTTGGCATTTGTTCGGTTTATACGGGCATCAAATGAGCAAAAAGTACATACTGTTTTTATCGATGTTTTTTTGGGCTGGCAGCATTTTCGCACAGCAAGTAACGCAAGCCTGGGCGGGCGGTGCCGATCAAAGTAAATTTTCTTTTGGCTATACTTTTCAATACGTCAATTCCTCGTACAAAATCCTGAAAAAACCGGATTGGCGTACGCCTTATTTCGATCAGGGAACCAACCGCAACGTTACGGATTCTTTAAACAGCATCAGTTCGCCGGGAACTTCCGGTTTTGCATTGGGTTTTTTGGCGAGGTACAGCGTTACGGATAACTTGGAAATCCGGACGGTGCCCACGCTTTCTTTTACAGACCGTACCGTTAATTATCAATACCGGACACAGGATTTGGCACCGGACAAACAACAAATTGTTTCCACCACGCAAGCCGAATTTCCCTTGGAATTGAAGTTGAAATCCAACCGGATCGGCAATTTTCGGGCTTACGTTTTGGGCGGCGTCAAATATTCTTACGGCATCGGCAATCAAAGCAAAGGCAATGAAGCGGATTTAGCTCCGCTGGACCGGAAACTCAAAAATGTTCGTAATTATTCCTCTTATGTTGCCGGTTTTGGGTTTGATATTTACTTAGAATATTTCAAGCTTTCTCCGGAAATCAAGCTGTCTAATTCTTTTGGCAACGTGCTTTATCCCGAAAACCATCCTTACGCCAATCCGCTTGATAAATTATTTCTGCACAATATTATGTTTAGTTTGTTCTTTGAATAAATTTACAAAACCCGGCGCAAAAACATTTCTTTGTGCTTTGATCTAATACTTCTTTTATGAACAAAATTGCATTGATTACAGGAGCCAGCTCCGGCATCGGCGAAGCTTGTGCGCACGTTTTTGCACGCGAAGGTTTTAAGCTGATCCTGACCGGCCGGCAAGCCGATAAATTAGAAAGCCTGGCTTCGGCATTAAACATTCAGTATCAAACCGAAGTGGCAGTTTCTACTTTTGATATCCGTGATAAAGCCGCTGTGCAGCACAATTTAGAAACCTTGTCCGAAAGCTGGAAAAAAGTGGATGTGCTAATCAATAACGCTGGCTTGAGCCAGGGTTTGGAGCCGATCAACCAGGGCAACCCGGATGATTGGGACGTGATGATCGATACCAATATCAAAGGTTTACTGTATGTTAGCAAAGTGGTTTCTAACTGGATGATTATGAACGGCAGCGGCCATATTGTGAATTTAGGTTCTATCGCCGGAAAAGAAGTTTATCCCAACGGAAACGTTTATTGCGCCACAAAATATGCCGTGGATGCTTTGAACAAAGCGATGCGTGTGGATTTATTGCAGCACGGAATTAAAGTTTCGGTGATCAATCCGGGCGCGGTGGAAACCAACTTTTCTAATATTCGATTTAAAGGTGATACCGATCGGGCCAAAAAAGTTTACGAAGGTTTTGAACCGCTGGTGGCTGCGGATATTGCCGAAACAATCTGGTTTATCGTTTCGCGGCCGACACACGTGAATATCAACGATTTAACAATTATGCCCACGGCGCAAGCAAATGCTGTTAACTTTGTGCGGAAATAGGAGTGGAAACCGAGGAGCGGGGATTGAAAATCAATACTAAAAAAACACCGATAAAAGAAGCATGCTAATTGAAACCATAGATCAGGATATTAAGAAAGCCATGCTGGCGAAAAACGATGTACGTTTGCGTGGATTACGGGCAATCAAATCTGCTTTGCTGCTGGCGCGGACGGAAAAAGGTGCATCGGAAGCGATCTCCGAAGAAACAGAATTGAAAGTTTTGCAGAAGCTGATCAAGCAGCGCAAAGAATCCGCAGAAATTTATCAGGCCCAAAACCGCCATGATTTGTACAAGATTGAAAAAGAAGAAATGCAGGTGATTGAAGCCTACTTGCCGCAGCAGATGAGCCGCGAAGAAATTACCAACTACTTGCAGGAGATGATGAAAAGAGTAGGTGCAACATCTGTAAAAGATATGGGCAAAGTGATGGGCACAGCCAATAAAGAACTGGCCGGAAAGGCCGACGGCAAAACAATTTCTGAAATTGTGAAGCTGTTGTTGCAATAATATAAATTTTGTTTTTGGCAGAAACCAATTGTAAAAAGCTATTTTTATAGCCGTTGCAACAGCTATAAAATGGTTAGATATGGGTTTTTATCGCTATTGCAAATTATTTTTGATTATACTTTATGGACTTTCTGGTTAAAGAAGAAAATGGATTCAGATATATAGAACAAGGTACGGGTAAGGTGTTATTGCTGCTGCATGGGTTGATGGGTGCTTTGAGTAATTGGGAATATGTAATTGAAGAATTTAGCAAAGATCACCGGGTGATCATCCCGATATTGCCTATCTATGAGTTGCCTTTGTTGACCATTGGGGTAAAAACGCTTTCTAAATTTGTGCATAAATTTGTGCAGTACAAAAAGCTGGAAAATGTAACTGTTCTGGGCAATTCGCTTGGCGGGCACGTTGCATTGATCTATGCTTTAAATCACCCGGAAAAGTTAAAATCCATGGTACTAGCCGGAAGTTCCGGTTTGTATGAAAACGCTTTCGGCGGTTCTTTTCCACGCAGGGAGAATTATGATTTTATTAAGGAAAGAGTAGAATATACTTTTTTTAGCCCTAAAACTGCAACCAAAGAACTGGTTGATGACGTATATGAAAGTGTAAACAATCGGCACAAAATTATTCGTTTGCTGGCGATGGCAAAATCGGCTATCCGGCATAATATGGCTAAAGATTTACATAAAATAAAGTTGCCGGTAGCTTTGATTTGGGGAAAAAATGATAAAATTACACCGCCGGAAGTGGCTGTCGAATTTAGTCATTTGCTCCCAAAAGCGGAGCTGACTTGGGTAGATGAATGCGGACATGCGCCAATGATGGAGCAACCGGTAGAGTTTAATCGTTTGCTGAAAAATTTCCTCGAAAAAAATAAAGATTGATATGGTTGCTGCCGAATTGATTTCTAACATCATCCCACCGGTAAAACCGACCGATACGGTTGAAAAAGTAAATATTCTTTTTGCCGAGTTTCGTGTCAGTGAACTTCCTGTGGCCGACGGCGACGTGTTTCTGGGGTTGATTACTGAGGATGACCTGATCGAAGTGTTGGATGAACAAGTGGAAATCAGTACAATTTCACTCACAAAAATTTATTCTTTTGTTCGCGAAAACCAGCATATTTATGATGTGATCAGGTTGTTCTATGCGCAGCAACTGAGCGTGGTGCCGGTGCTGGATATGCAAAATAATTATCTCGGCCTGATCAATATAAACGCTTTAACAGAATACTTTGCAAACATGACTTCTGCTGTTGAGCCGGGCGCAATCATCGTACTCGAAATCAGCAACCGAGATAATTCGCTGGCCCAAATGGCCCAAATTGTAGAATCTGACAAGGCGCAGGTGCTTAGTTCGTATGTCCGTTCTTTCCCGGATTCTACCCGGCTGGAAGTAACGCTCAAGATCAATAAAAAAGAAGTTTCTGGTATTCTGGCCAGCTTTGTCCGGTATGATTACGTAATTACAGCTGTATTTAACCAGGCCCAGGTTGAAGATGATTCCATGAACCGGTATGATTTACTGATGAACTACATCAACTTATAATTTTTTATGAAGATTGCAGTTTACGGCAAACCTTTTAATCAAGCGTTTCTGCCTTATATAAGGCAGGTTTTTGATGCTTTAGTTCAGCACCAGGCTGAACTATTTGTGCACCAAGAACTACATGATTTTATTTCCGGTCAGCCTGATTTCAGCCCAAACAATACTGTTTTTACCAGCTATAATGACATCAAAGACAAGGTTGAGGTGATGCTGACGCTTGGCGGAGACGGCACAATATTGGGTACAGTGGATATTATCCGCGATTCTGAAATACCGGTTATCGGCATTAATTTCGGGCGTTTGGGCTTTTTGGCAAGTGTGAATAAAAATGATATTTCGGCTGCTATTCATGCGTTGATCAACAAACAATATACGCTGGATAGCCGTGTTTTGCTCGAAATAGAATCCAATCCGGCAGTTTTCAAAAATCAGAATACG
>CAXSBZ010000070.1:0-2443 GCA_964236465.1 uncultured Sphingobacteriaceae bacterium
GTAAATATCCGGCCAGCCATCATGGTTTATATCTGCAACGGCCACCGAATTTCCGAAACCTTCCATCAAAATACCGGCCTGTTTGGTAACATTGGTAAAAGTGTTATTGCCATTGTTCCGGTACAAACGATCATTATTTACTGCCGTGCCATCATTTAATTTGGGGCGATAAGCCACGGGCGTATCTTTACCAAGCACGTTTGTCAGCACATAAACATCCAACAAACCGTCGTTATTGTAATCAAAAAAAATGGCTTGCGTGCTGTATCCGTCATCATCCAAACCATAACTTTTAGCAGATTCTTTAAAAGTTGGGATGCCGTCTTTATTTAGTCTTTGGTTGATATACAACAGGTTACGGCGTTTACCGGGATCACTGCTGAACGATGCACAAACGTAAATGTCGGGCCAGCCATCCGCATTGATATCCACCACAGAAACGCCCGCGCACCAGCGGCCTTCTCCGCCAACGGCCGCAGCATCGGTAATATCCTGAAATTTCAGCTCGCCTTTGTTGAGGTACAACTTGTTGGAAACCATATTGCCGGCAAAATAAACGTCGGGCAAACCGTCGCGGTTAAAATCACCGATGCCCACACCGGCACCGTTGTACAGATAAGGATGGTTTAAGATATTGATGTCGTCGCTTTCGGTAATGGTATTTTTAAAATCAATATTGGTTTGCGATGCCGGGAGCAACTTAAAAAGCGTATTTGCGTGTTCTTCTCTATTGCAAGACGCAAATATGAAAACGGCAAAAACGATCAGCAGCTTATGGCGGACAAAATTATTCAACATAGTTTGGTTAGGTAAATGCTGGTCTTGCCGATAGGTTTTTTATCGGAAAAAGGTTTGCAGCAGCAATTTTGAAAACTGCTTTTTTGTGTAAAGAAAACGGAATTGAGGAATTAAATTTCTTCAAATCCTATCAAAAGTTCTGCATATCGTATCACTTCTGCTTTCGATTTAATTATCGGTTTTAGATCAATTAAGTTTGATTTCTTGATAAACCGTTCCAATTTTATTATGTGCTTGCCAATGCGTAAACTCTACTTCTTTTACATTACTTTTTTTGTGCTGATCTCCTGTTCAGCGCATCAAAATAACTGGAAGCAATTAGCCGAAAACCCCGATTACATCCATCGTTCTATTAATAAAGTAACAGAAGTGATGCTGTTTGATATTTATTCGCCGCCAGTTGCAAGCCGGATTTATGCCTATATCAGCGTGGCTGGTTATGAAGCTGCTGTTAACAGCAATAGCAAGTATATTTCACTTTCCAGGCAATTGCACGGTTTGAATAATATGCCCAAACCTGATCCGCATAAAAAATACAGTTACAATTTGGCTGCGGCACAAGCGATTTTGACTGTGGCCAAAAAACTTGTGAATTCTGAAGGAAGGATTGAAGCTTTTCATACCAAATTAATGGCCGAATTTAACGATGCAGGTATGCCGGATGATGTGTATGAAAACTCCGTAGATTATGGAAATCAGGTGGCAAACAGCGTATTGGTCTGGGCGGCCGAGGATCATTTTAAACAAACGCGTTCCTTATCAAAATATACAATTTTGGCAGAAGATGACGGCTCCTGGAAACCCACGCCGCCAGCTTATATGAAAGCCGTTGAGCCAAATTGGAACAAGATTCGGCCGTTTTTGCTGGATTCGGCACAGCAATTTAAGCCGTTGCCAGCCACCACTTTTTCTTCAAAATCAGGAAGCCAGTTTTATCAATTGGCGAAGGCGGTACACGATGCAGGTGTAAATTTATCTGCGGAGCAAAAAGAGATTTCAAATTTTTGGGATTGCAACCCATTCAAAATGAATACGAACGGCCACACCATGTTCGCCATCAAAAAAATCTCACCGGGCGGCCACTGGATCAATATCGGCGGCCTGGCCTGCAAAAAAGTCCATGCAGATTATGTGCGCACGGCCGAAACCTATGCTTGTTTGTCTGTTGCCATTGCGGATGCTTTTATCAGTTGCTGGGACGAGAAATACCGCAGCAAAGTGATCCGGCCGGAAACTTACATCAACCAATACATCGACCAAAAATGGATGCCGCTGCTGCAAACGCCGCCTTTCCCGGAATATACCAGCGGACATAGCGTAGTTTCTACGGTTTCGGCCGCAATGCTTACCAAGCTGATGGGAGATAATTTTAGCTTTGCAGATTCTACCGAACTGCAGTTTGGCATCCCGGTGCGCCATTTTCAATCTTTTAACCAAGCTGCAAAAGAAGCTGCAATCAGCAGGTTTTATGGCGGGATCCATTACATGCCTTCCGTTGTGAACGGCATGACAGAAGGCAATCAGCTGGCGGTATTTGCCCTAAACCGGCTAAAAACCAGGAAATGATTTCAGGCTTTTAATAAAATAACGATGCTTCTTTTATCTGCCTAAAATTGGGCTGATAAAAGAAGCATCATGAAAAATT
>CAXSBZ010000070.1:2543-6430 GCA_964236465.1 uncultured Sphingobacteriaceae bacterium
ATGCTTCTTTTATCTGCCTAAAATTGGGCTGATAAAAGAAGCATCATGAAAAATTAACCAAAGTTTTTATAATGTAGGTTTGGGTTTAAATAACAATGCTTCTTTTATCTGCCTAAAATTGGGCTGATAAAAGAAGCATCATGAAAAATTGATCAGGGTTTGGTACTGCTCATTATTGAAATCCCTGCATCAACATATTGCCCGCCGCCGTCTTGATGGCAATAAACGGCAATCACATTTTTTCCGTTCGCTTTCAGTGCTTTTTTCGCTGCTTCGCTCATCTGGGCAACCACATAACCGGAAGTTGCGCCGTTCAAATCGGCCGCTTTTACGCCATTGATATAAACTGTGGCGCGGTCATCGTGATGAACGGACAGAACCAAGTCGTCTTTATTTATTTTGGAAAGATCGCCTAAATCAAATTCCTGCCGAACCCAGATGTCATGTGTAGTCCAATTAGTTTTGATTACCGCACCAGGCGTGCCTTCAGAGCCAAAACCAGCCTGTCCATTTTGCCATTTAGCAGTATCAAAGTCGGTTTTAAACCAGCTGGCAGAATCCGGTTTTGTTAATGAATATTTCCAGTTACGTGCACTTTTTTGCGATGTCGGAAGCAATTCCGTTAAATACAAATTTTTGCTGATGGCTATATTGTTAGCTGCGCGGATAGTTTCTGCCGGGCCTTTAACCACAGCCCGATCATAGGTTAGCAGGCCATTTAATTCTACTTCGACATCCGTAATTTCTGTATAAACTGCTGCGCTTAAACCGTTGTTGGTTTTAAAAACGGCCAGGTCATTGGCAAAATCCGTGTACAAATCGGTGTAGGCTTTCTGGTTGTCCATCATAATATAAGTTGGCCCGGATTTCCAGATATGGTTCGGGATGATGTAGCCGATACCGCCGTATTCGCCACAGGCCAAGGCTTGGCTCCCGTTATTTTGCGGGGCGGCGGGTGGCGGATAGCTGTGGATGTCGTACATATCGCCCACACTAAAATAAGCACCTCCCGTGGCTTGGTTTACCAGCCGCGAAGGATCGAGGCTATGCACCATTTGTACCAATTGCGGTGTGTTGTGCTGGCCTTGCGCTTCGTTAAAAACCACCCACATAATAATACTGGGCGAGTTCCAATGGGTCTCGATCATGCGTGTCAGTTGGTTTTTGAAAGCTACCGTATCAACCGGCGGCGTGTGCTCCGTGTACGAATTTGCCGATGGCATATCCTGCCAAACCATCAAACCCAATTTATCTGCCCAATAATACCAGCGGTACGGTTCTACTTTGATATGTTTGCGCACCATGTTGAAGCCAAAATTTTTCATCGCCACAATATCAGATTTCAAAGCTTCATCAGTTGGTGCAGTATAAATGCCGTCCGGCCAAAAACCCTGATCCAGCGGGCCGAGTTCAAACAGAAATTTGTTGTTCAGAAACAGCTTTTTGTAGCCGTTTTCCTGTTCCACAGAAATTTTCCGCATTCCAAAATAACTGGAAACGGTATCAGTATTTACGTTTCCTTTTTTCAGGGAAATATCCAGATCGTACAAAAACGGACTATCGGGCGACCAAAGTTTGGCATCGGTTATAGGCACTATAATTTCGGTATTGGGTTTTCCGGATGCTATTTTCAGTGTTTTTCCGCCATCTTTTACTTTGATGTCCACTACAAAACCTGCTGCATTTTGGGTATTTACAGTAAGTTTAACCACAGATTTATCAATATCCGGTACAATTTTGATGCTTTCGATATTGGTTTTCGGCACCGGCTCCAGCCAAACCGTTTGCCATATCCCGGTGGTAGAAGTGTACATAATGCCTTGCGGGTGCAAAGTTTGTTTCCCTCGTGGCTGCCCTCCGTTGTCTGTTGGGTCAAACACGCGGACGGCAATTTCCTGTTCGCCGGTTTTGGTAATCTCGGGCGTGATATCAAAACTGAACGGATCATAACCGCCGGTGTGTATGCCCAGGCTTTTTCCGTTGATATAAACTTCAGATTCATAATCCACTGCACCAAAATGCAGTAAAATGCGCTGTCCATTCCATGTTTTCGGCACGGTAAATTTCCGTCTGTACCAAAGCCTTTCATGCTGCTCCATCACGCTGGAAAGCGCAGATTCTACCGCAAACGGCACCAATATGGATCCCGATAGTTTGCCTTTTGGCAAGGTCCTGTCGGCAGATGTTCCAGGCTGATATTGCCATAAACCATTGAGATTAAGCCATTTCTCCCGCACCAACTGCGGCCGTGGGTATTCGGGCAGTACTTTGTCCGGCCTTACGTCAGCTGCATATTTCGTCATCAGCCTGGCTTTTTTAGCTTCCCATTGCTGCGAAAATAAAAGCGAAGGTGTGGTTATAAAAAACAACAGGACCAGTAATTTTAGAAAACTCGTTTTGTGGCGCATTAAGGTTGTAATTTGTTTGTGTTTCATATAAAAAAACTGACTTGGATTACGGTTACCCGGAATTTTAAAAGTATATAAATTAAATTTACCTCACCCGAAGTTTAAGCAATTGATCGATTTTGTAGAAGTATTGAGACAATTTGAAGTGGAGGGCAAAAAAACTAAAAGACTGCGTGTAGTTTATCCGATGCTTCTTTTATCGGCATAAAATTAGTATCGTTTTGGTAACTACAATGTTTATACAAACTATAGTTGTTATATTTGATTATGCCACAAGTAATTGATTATAAAAAATTTATAGAGATTAATCCCCAAATCCGTTTTGGTAAACCAATAATTATTGGCACAAGGATTAGTGTTTATGATGTTTTAAGTTGGCTGGCTTCAGGCATGACTTTTCAGGACATATTGGAAGATTTTCCGCAGTTGAACGAGGAATCAATTTATGCCTGTCTTTCTTATGCTGCCGATAAAGAAAGGAAAGTTAAAATTGCATGAAATAAGGCTGATTGTTGATGAAAACATCTCGTGGAGAATTAAAAAACATTTAAGCAATTGGGATATTTTACCTGTAGCTCAAATTTTAATCAACCACAAAATTGATGATTACGACATTTGGAAATTCGCTAAAGCTAACAATTATCCTATTTTAACTTTTGATGAAGATTTTACAGATATACAAAATCTACGAGGTTATCCACCGAAAATAATTTGGTTGAGATTTAGAAATAGTCCAACATCAGAAATAACATCAAAACTGATCGCTTTAAAAACAGAAATTGTTGCATTTTTAGATAATCCTGAATTAGGGGTTTTGGAAATTATTTAGCGCTTTTAAAATACTTTTTACTTGCTACCAGCAAACCAAACTCTTCCGAAGGGTTTTTTTGCATGGATTTGTGATGGATTTTATGTGCTCTTTTGATGCCTGCAAAATAGCGATTGTTCAGTTTAAAAGCTTTAAAACGGTTGTGGATAAACCAATCGTGGAAGATAAAGTAAACGATGCCATAAACGCTGATGCCGGCACCAATCCAGAAAGCGTAACTGCGGTTTTCCCGGTCAAACCACATCAAACCAACGGCAATCAAACCGAATAACAGACTGAAAACATCATTCAGCTCAAAAAAACCATGGCGTTCCTGGTGGTGCGTTTTGTGGATAAACCAAAGCGGCCCGTGGAATAAAAACTTGTGTATTGCCCAGGAAATATTTTCCATAACAACGATGGTAAGCAGGATAACAACGATTGGAAAGATAACAGCCATAGAAAGATGATTACCAAAAAACAACGCATAAAAGAAGCATCAGTTTTTGGCCAATGCTTCTTTTACCACTAAATCTTGATTTGGATTTTAGGATTAATGGATTTATAGGATTCCAACAAATCAAATAAATCTGACGAATCCAAATTAGATATGTATTGCCCGATTTTCCGTAGCCGCCATTGCCGCTTCACGAATAGCTTCAGTATAAGTT
>CAXSBZ010000071.1:0-6336 GCA_964236465.1 uncultured Sphingobacteriaceae bacterium
TGATGAAAGTATATTTTTGATCTAGTCGAAACGATAACTGTAATTGCTTTTCGATCCGCAAAACAGAATCTAAACAGCTGTAAGTATTGCGACAAATCTGCCAGGCATTTTTCAACGGATCATCAATATAAAGGGCTTTCCCGGTAAAAAAATTATAGCGATCTGCAAAAAGTTCGGGCAATCGGCTTTCCCAAAAAGCATGAATGCCAATCTGGTTGGTCAGCTGCCCGTTGTAATTGCTCGTCATGTGCAACGGAACATGTGCATCAGCAATATAATGGCCTAAATCGGCAGAACATTTCAGAATTTTGATCGAATCCAAATCTTTGAATGCTTGTACAAGCTTGTAATAATTGCGTTGGATCGTCCACGGAACAGTGCCATATTTATTCAGCGTATCAGCAGTATACTTTGCAGCAGCCTCATCCCATTTTTGCGGGATACTATCAAACGGAAATTTGCCATAATAATCTGCATCCAGAAAATGGCGCGGGGCTTCCGACGGATCTGTGTATCTGCGTTTATCAGGATCAACTGCATGTGCTGTTAAATAAGCAATGTTGTTTTTATAAAAACCGATCATAGCTTTTGGCAGGATAAAAACAGCATTATGATTGATTGTTTTATGTCCGAAAAATCCCCAGCTACAGCAAACGATCATTAAAAAAATCAGCAGGCAGCTTTTGAATAGTTTGTTTTTAATCAAATTGTGAAAGATTTGAAAGTGTAAATTATCTAAAAGTTAAAAATATTAAAAGATAAGGTAAAAGCAGTATCAATATTTAAAAAATTATTATTCATAAGCTGAGAATTATTTTGTTGCAAATAGCGTTTGATTTTTAAGAATATCACACTATATTTGCAACCTTAATTTCAAAGAAGAATAGTCGCTAAACAATGGCAAATCATAAATCATCTATTAAAAGAATCCGTGCAAACGCTGCAAAACGCTTGCGCAACAGATACCAAGCTAAAACGACCAGAAATGCAATCAAAAAATTGAGGAGCACTACGGTTAAAACTGAAGCTACAGAATTGTTGCCAAAAATAATTTCTATGCTGGACCGTTTAGCTAAAAAGAATGTGATCCACAAAAACAAAGCTTCCAACAATAAATCAAAATTGACAAAATTTGTAAATACTTTAGCTCAAGCCTAAGCATTATAATTTATACTTTATAAAAGAAGCAGACGATCATTGTCTGCTTTTTTTGTATATTTAATATTTCTTTTTGGTTAAATAAATTTCCATATTTGATTGGTGGAAAATTACGAAGCTAAAATCAGCATCAAAGCTTGGGCAGAAGAAGACCGGCCGCGGGAAAAACTTTTGGCACAAGGCAGGCGGATTTTGAGCGATGCCGAATTGATTGCCATTTTGATCGGTTCCGGAAGCATCAATGAATCGGCAGTGGATTTAAGCAAACGTATTGCACATCATTTTGAAGGAGATTTAAATTTACTGGGGAAAGCTTCAGTTAACGACCTTTGTAAATTTAAAGGTATTGGCGAAGCAAAAGCCATCACCATCATTGCTGCGTTGGAATTAGGCCGGCGAAGAAAAGAAACAGAGCACAAGCGGGCAGAAAAAATCAGCAGTAGCAAAGATATTTTTCAGCTGATGCACCGGTATTTTGCCGATCTGAACCACGAAGAATTCTGGATCATCCTTTTAAACCGGGCCAACATGGTGCTTTCCCGGCATTTGATTAGCAAAGGCGGGCAGGCAGGAACGATTGCCGATCCAAAAATCATTTTTCAAACCGCACTCGAACACCATGCGGCTTCTGTTATTCTTGCACACAATCATCCATCCGGCAACTTAAAACCAAGCCAGGCCGATCTGGATCTAACCAAAAAACTGCGCAACGCGGGCAATATGTTGGATATTGCCGTTCCTGATCACTTGATTTTTACCGATGTGCAGTATCTTAGTTTTGCAGATGAAGGATTGATGTGATTTGGTTGATGGCTTATAACTTATTGTTTATGGTTTATGGTTCATTGTTGATAGACGTAAACCATAAACTAAATACTGACTATCAACCATGAACCATGAACCATGAACCAACAACCCTTTTCTCCTTTCCGCCGCTTTTTTTATCTTTGTGCTTTTTCGTTCACATCAAGCATGAAAATTTCATACAACTGGCTTAAACAATACATTAGCATCACGCAAACGCCGGAGGAAATTTCGCAAATTTTGACAGGAATTGGTTTGGAAGTAGAATCACTAGAAAAAATTTTGGCGATACCCGGCGGCTTGGAAGGTTTGGTAATTGGTTATGTAAAAGAAGCTGTGCAGCATCCAAATGCTGATCGGTTGCGGATAACAAAAGTTGATGCAGGCGGAGAAGAATTGCAAATTGTATGCGGTGCAGCAAACGTTGCAGCTGGCCAAAAAGTGGTTGTGGCAACTGTAGGCACTACGGTTTATCCGACTGCTGGTGAGTCTTTTAAAATTAATAAATCAAAAATTCGGGGAGAAGTTTCTGAAGGCATGATCTGTGCTGAAGATGAAATCGGTTTAGGGACAGACCACGCCGGGATCATGGTTTTGGATGAATCTGCAACAATCGGAATGCCCGCAAAACAGTATTTCAAACTGGAAGATGATTATGTGTTTGAGATTGGGTTAACGCCAAACCGAGCGGATGCAGCTTCGCATTTGGGCACTGCACGGGACATTGCGGCATACTTGAAAACGCAGGTCATCTGGCCGGACGTAGCTTCTTTTAGCACACAAAATAATGATTTGCCGATTGCGGTTGAAGTTTTGAATGAAAATGCTTGTCCGCGTTATTCCAGCCTCACAATTTCCAACATTGAAGTTAAAGAATCACCGGAATGGTTGAAGCAAAAGTTGAATATAATTGGTTTGCGGCCTATCAATAATGTGGTAGATGCAACTAATTATGTACTCCATTCGCTTGGGCAGCCGATGCACGCTTTTGATGCAGATACGATCAAAGGGAATAAAGTAATTGTAAAGACCTGTGCCGAAGGAACAATTTTTAAAACATTGGATGGGGTAGAACGCGAGCTTTCTGCAGATGATTTGATGATTTGTAACACTGAAGGACCGATGACGATTGCAGGCGTTTTTGGCGGGATAAATTCTGGCGTAACGCCTCAAACTAAAAACATTTTTCTGGAAAGTGCTTATTTCGATGCAGTTTCTGTGCGAAAAACAGCAAAGCGACAGGGCTTGAAAACGGATGCTTCTTTTCGGTATGAACGCGGAACTGATCCAAACATCACCGTTTTTGCTTTGAAATATGCTGCTTTGCTGATTCAGGAATTGGCTGGTGGAACGGTTTCTTCGGAAATATCAGATTTCTATCCAAAGCCTGTTGCTTCTTTTATCGTACAAATTTCATACAAACACGTTAACCGGCTGATTGGAAAAACGATGGCTGCAGAAGAGATTAAATCAATTTTAACTGCTTTGGAAATTAAAATTACTGCAGAAACAGAGGAAGGACTTTTGCTGGAGATTCCGCCGTATCGGGTTGATGTAACGCGTGAAGCGGATGTGATTGAAGAAATTTTGCGAATTTATGGATATAACAATATTGAAATCCCAACCCAAATCCGTGCATCGTTAAACAATGCAGCAAAACCGGATAAAGATGCAGTGCAAAATACATTGGCCGATTTGCTGACAGCTAATGGTTTCAGCGAAATTTTGGCGAATTCACTGACCAAATCTTCTTATTCAAATCAGTTGGAAACGGCTGTTAAAATTTTAAATCCGTTAAGCAGCGATTTGGATGTGATGCGACAAACGTTGTTGTTTTCTGGTTTGGAAGTGATCAACTATAACCAGAACCGGAAATATCAGAATTTGAAATTGTATGAATTTGGAAAAGTTTACCAGCAATACGCTGATAAATTTGAAGAAAAACACCGGTTGTCATTGTTTTTAAGCGGACTGGATCAGGTTGAACAATGGAACCAAAAGGAGGAACAAGTCAATTTTTACCAGCTAAAAGCAGCAGTCGATACTTTGTTGCAAAAAGCTGGTATAAAAGATTTTTTGGTAGAAGATGCAGAATCGGATATGCTGGATTTTGGTTTGAATTATAAAATTGGGAATAAAATTTTGGTTGCTTTTGGTGTTGTGGCGAAACAGGAATTAAAAAAAGCAGATGTAAGCCAAACGGTTTTTTATGCTGATTTTGATTTTGATTTATTGTTGAAACGGATCGGTAAAAATAAAATTATTTATCAGGAAGTTTCCAAGTTTCCAGCGGTAAAAAGGGATTTGTCATTGCTGGTTGATGAACAAATCACTTTTAATCTACTGAAACAAACAGCTTTAAAAAGTGAACGCAAGCTGATTAAAGAAGTAAATGTTTTTGATGTTTACAAAGGTAATAAGCTTCCCGAAGGAAAAAAATCTTATGCTTTGAGTTTTGTATTGCAGGATGAAGAAAAAACGCTGACTGATAAAGCAATTGACGCGGTGATGCAAAAAGTGATTTTTAACCTGCTAAAAGAAGCAGGCGCAGAAGTGAGGAAATAGTTTAGATCAAACTAGTTCTGGCAAAATTAATCGGGATTATAATCAAAAATAGTACCTTTAAACTTTTAACCATTTAATTCAAAAATGTCTGTTGTTGCCGAGCAATTAGTTAAAGTTGTTGAAAAGACCGAACGTTTGATTGATCTTTGCACGGCTTTGCAGGAAGAAAATGAATTGTTGAAGTTTGAAAATCAATCGTTAAACACTTTGCTGGAGTCAGGCAAACAAAAAACCAAGGATTTGGAAGATAAGCTTCGTGTATTGAAACTGGCTAAAAGTTTTTCGGAAACGAATGAAAAAAGCCTTGATATCAAGCAAAAAATTAACGATTTTGTGCGAGAGATTGATAAGTGCATTGTGTTACTAAAAAAGTGACGACTAAATTGAAATAAGCTTAATGGGAGATATTTCCATCAAAATAAATATTGCAGACCGCGTTTATCCTTTAAAGGTAAGCACGGAAGAAGAAGAAATTATACGACGGGCAGCCAAACTGATTAATGACCGGATAAAAGATTATCAGGAAAATTATGCGGTAAAAGACAAGCAGGATTTGCTTTCGATGTGTGTATTGCATTATGCAACAACATCCTTAAAAGCAGAAAAACAGGTAATGATTGAAGATACAGAAGTTACCGAAAAAGTTTATCAGTTGGATCAGTTGTTGTCGGATTTCTTTTCAAACTCATAATTTATATTGTAAAAGAAGCATAGGGTTTTAACCGTTTTTGAATTTAAGTTCTGCTGTTTTTAGGTAACAAATTATTTGATTGGTATCAATTGAATAATCTTTACTTGCACCAACTTAGATTGAATAACGGTTTTTTTTATTTATATACTTTAATTAATTATTATCAAAAATGGATTTATTATATATCATCATTGGATTATTGCTTGGCATTGGGCTTGGCATTGTTATAGGCCGTTACCTGCTGCAAAAATTATTTACAAGTCAGGAAGTTGCGGCACAAACCAAAGTGAAAAAAATACTAAAAGATGCAGAAAATAACGCGGAGATTTTAAAAAAGAATAAACTACTGGAAGCAAAAGAGAATTTTTTACAATTAAAGTCAGAACACGAACAGGAAGTAAACACAAAAAATAACGGCATCAACCAACGGGAAAATTCTTTGAAACAAAAAGAACAATCTTTGAATCAGAAGTTGGAAAATGCCAACCGACGTGACCAGGAAGTGGATAATTTTCGTAAAAACCTGGAAAAGCAAACAGAGGCTGCCATTAAAAAACAGGAAGAAGCGGTAAAAAAACAGGAAGAAGTGGAGCATTTGAAATTGCAACATGTACAGCAATTAGAATCTATTGCTGGGTTGACGGCTGAAGAAGCAAAAAACCAATTGGTGGATAATTTGCGTGAAGAAGCCCGCACTAAAGCCATGAGCCAGATCAAGGATATTGTAGATGAAGCAAAAATGACGGCTTCAAAAGAAGCTAAAAAAATTGTGATCCAAACGATCCAGCGTACTGCAACAGAAAGTGCAATTGAGAACACAGTTTCTATTTTCAACATTGAAAATGACGAAATTAAAGGCCGGATCATTGGGCGGGAAGGCCGGAATATTCGTGCTTTGGAAGCTGCGACCGGAATTGAAATTATTGTGGATGATACGCCGGAAGCAATCATTTTATCAGGATTTGATCCGGTGAGAAGAGAAATTGCACGTTTGGCCATGCACCGTTTGGTTACAGACGGTCGCATTCACCCAGCAAGGATTGAAGAAGTTGTAGCTAAAACCCGCAAGCAAATTGAAGAAGAAATTGTAGAAATTGGCGAGCGTACGGTTATCGATC
>CAXSBZ010000072.1:0-6204 GCA_964236465.1 uncultured Sphingobacteriaceae bacterium
CACCGGAACGGTCAACCGCCTGCTGTTGGTTATCGGTTGTGAGCACACCAAAAATTACTGGTTTTGAATGTTTTATTGAAACATTGCTTAAGCCATTAGCTACTGCATTGCAAATAAAATCAAAGTGCCGGGTTTCTCCTTGAATCACACAACCTAAACAAATTACAGCATCTAAATCGCCTTTTTTTAACAATAAATCAGCACCTGAAGTCAATTCAAAGCTTCCCGGAACCGGGTAAATCAAAATATTTTCTTCTTTAGCACCATTGCCGGTCAAAGTTTGATACGCACCTTTCAGTAAAGCATTCGTTATTGCTGAATTCCATTCTGCAACTACAATGCCGAAACGAAAAGCAGCGGCAGATGGTATAGTCGTATGCGAAAAATCAGAAAGATTTTTGAGTTGAGAGGCCATTAGAAAGATTTAATGTAGAAATATTTACCCAATGCTTCTTTTATCGGGTAAAAATTTGCCTACTTATTTTTGAGCTTGCGCCCTGGCAATGTATTTATCAATATTGGTGGCTTCGTTGCTTTCAGGAAAATCAGTTTTGATTTTTTGATACGAATCCAGTGCATCACCGTAATTTTTTTGATTCTCATAAACCAAAGCCAGTTTTTTCAGATACATCGGAGAAACAAAGCTGTTATTGCCTTTGTCGATTGCTTTTTTGAAAAAAGTAATTGCTTTGTCGTAATCTTTTAATTCTACGTAGGCATCGCCGGTATTACCCAAAGCCTGAGCCGCAACAATCACATCATCACCACGATAATTGGTAAAATTTTCAGCAGCTTTTTTAAATTCACCTTTATTCAAATATGCTACACCCAAATAATAATAAGCCAGATTGGCCGCTTTGGTATTGCTGTATTCATCTACAATTTTGGCAAATCCGGGATAGCCAGCATCGCCGTTAATAGATTTGTCCCACTCTTTTTTCTCCCAAAAATCCTGTGCAACATACATTTGGTTGGAAGCAGTTACTTCACGCGGGGCAAGGTAAAATTTTTGATAAGCAAAATAAATCACAATCAAAGCCAGTACAGCAGTGATGATAAAAGTCAGGCTTTTTTGATTTTCTCTTACAAAATTCCCGGTTTGAGCGAGGGCTTTAGATTCTACAGGCGTGTTTATTTCTGTTGCAACTTTAGTATTTGGTTGATTGATTGCCATTTGTATCCAAAAATTTAGTTTGCAAAAATACGGTTTTAACCATCTTTAGCAACACCTAATTTGCGGGAAATTTAAACCTGGTTTTATGCTGATGCCACACCAATACCGCAAGGTTTGCTAACTTTGAAGCCCAACATGTATTTAACACAGCTTTCACTGCTCAACTTTAAAAATTATGTACAAGCTGAACTTAATTTCCAGCCGGGCGTAACCGTTTTTGCTGGTGATAACGGTGCCGGAAAAACCAATTTGCTGGATGCTATCCATTATCTTTCGCTGTGCAAAAGCTACTTCAACCCAATCGATAGTCAGCAGATTTTGCAAGGCTCGGATTTTTTCATGGTAAACGGAGCATTCAGCAAAAACGAACAGCGCGATACCGTTTCCTGCGCCATTAAACGCAACCAGAAAAAGCAGTTTAAGCGTAATAAAAAAGAATATCAGCGGCTGGCAGATCATATTGGTTTGTTTCCGCTGGTGATGCTTTCTCCGTATGACATCAATATCATTATGGAAGGCAGCGAAGAACGGCGGAAATTTGTAGATAATGTAATTTCACAAACCGATCATCAATATCTGGATGAACTGATTTCGTACAATAAAACGCTACTCAACCGAAATATCCTGCTAAAAAACATTGCTGATACAGGGAAATATGATCCGCAGCTGCTCGAAGTTTTTGATGAACAGTTGATCGCTTCCGGAAATGTTATCTTCCAAAAAAGAAAAGTTTTTATGGAAATTTTTACGGAAATTTTCAACCGGCATTATCAATATTTGAGTGAAGATGCCGAACGTGTAGAATTGATTTATGAATCACAATTATTGCAGGATAATTTTGCTTCGTTACTCAAAAAATCAACAGAACGCGACCGGGTTTTAGAACGCACCAGTGTTGGCATTCATAAAGATGATCTGCAGTTTTCTATTCATCAAATGCCGATGAAAAAGTTTGGTTCGCAAGGCCAGCAAAAATCATTTTTAGTGGCCCTGAAATTGGCACAATATAGTTTTTTGTATCAGCAAAAAGGCTTTAAACCGCTACTTCTTTTGGATGATATTTTTGATAAACTGGACGAAAAACGTATCCACAAACTGATGCAAATGGTTTCGGATAATAATTTCGGGCAGGTTTTTATTACGGATACCAACGCAAAAAGAATGCAGCAAATTTTTGACAATATTGGTGTGGAAGTTGCCATTTTTAATGTAGATAAAGGACAAGTTGATGGGCCGTACAAATGATAAAACATTGAAAGAAGCTTTGGGCCAGATGCTTAAAGTTTACAAAATCAAACGTAAATTTGATGAAACAGCTGTGATTGCACACTGGCAAGATTTGGTTGGCAAACCGGCTGCAAACCGAACTAAAGAATTGTTTATCCTAAATAGAAAACTGTTTATACGAATGGACTCGTCAGTGCTTAAAAACGAGTTGTTGCGAATGCGCTTAGAAATTATTGAGAAGATCAATGAAGAGGCAGAAACAGAATTGATCACTGAAATTATATTGTTGTAATACTAACACCTTGTTTAAAATTATATAAGAAAAAATACTAATACTTCTTTTACCCTATGAAAATTGGTATTTGTATCAATATGAATAAATTAAAAACTAAATGCTTAGCTCGATTTTTAGGTGATAAAAGAAGTATATAAAGTTAAATAAATTTTTATCCGACATTAATTTTTTTTAAAAAAGCATCAGCAATACGATACGAAACCGCGATAATGGTTAAAGTAGGATTAGCACTTAATGAACTTGGGAAAATAGAATTATCGGCAATGTACAGGTTCGGTATATCAAATGATTGACCATAGCTGTCCACCACATTTTGCTCAGGATCGTTCCCCATCCGGCATGTGCCGATAGTGTGCGCATTACGGTTCATCGACCATATATGCTTTGCACCAGCATTTTTCCAAATTGCTTCCATGTTTCTTTTGGCATGGGCAGCCATTTTTTGCTCGTTTTCGCCGTTACTGAAATGAACACGCGGTTTTGGTAAACCCATCTCGTCCAACTCATTTGATAATTCCAAAAAATTATGATCATAAGGCAAACACTCTCCGTGCATATTTATGCCTGCCACTTGATTGTAATGGCGCATTCTTTCACGCAGCTCTTCTCCAAAAATCCCTGTTGCACGTGCCAGTTGGGAGGCATAAGTAACGGGCATTACACCAATTGATTGGATTAAATATCCGCCGGCAAAATCAGCGTCGGCCGCTCGGTGCATATCTTCAGAAATTAACCCGCCCGGTATTCCTTTCCATGGATCAATCTTTTGGTCAAATTCGCCCCAAACCTGCAATCCGGTATGCGCCATAAAATTTTTGCCCACTTGTCCGCTGCTGTTTGCCAATCCGTTAATTAATAACAAACGTGGTGTTTCAACAGCTCCGGCGCATAAAAAAACGTTTTTACAAAGCTGCTTTTCAAATTGTCCGTTCCTTTTATAAACAACAGCTTCCATTTTACCAAAACTATCTTTCAATAACTCGGTCACAAAACAGTTCGGCCGCACCTCAGCACCGAAATGTACAGCTACCGGAATCAACGTTACATCCATACTTGCTTTTGCCCCTGTAGAACATCCGGCCTGGCAAAAACCACGGTTTGTGCAAGCCTGCCGCCAGCCAATATGTTCCTGGTAATAAGCCGCTGATAAAGCTGCATTTGCTGCTGGTGATGTTTTGATATTCAAGAGTTTACATCCTCGTTCCATCAGTTGTGCTGCTGCATTTAAAGCCAGCGGTGGCAAAGGATAATTGACATTTCTAATTGGGCCCCAAGGGTAAGGAGTTGGGCCAGAAATACCCAGATTAATTTCTAACTCATCATAATAAGACTCTAAATCTTGATAATTTAACGGCCAGTTATGACCGACCCCAAAATCAGTATTTAAATGGAAGTTGTCCGGAAGCGGCCGTGGCGTGTAAGCGGTATAATGCAAAGTAGATCCGCCTACGCCAATGCCAGAATTATTTTTACCGAAAGCAAGTGGATCATTACCGGCACTTAACCGTTCATGTGTCCAAAAAAGTTTATTTTGCTCAGTTTCATCAGTTGCAAAATCAACTGGCGGGTTCCAATAATCTCCTGCCTCCAACGCAACTACTTTTAATCCGGCTTTGGCTAATTTAGCCATCAAAGGCGCGCCTCCGGCACCTGTACCAATAATTACAGCATCTACAATTTCGCTTTTTTGATATTGGCGCATAAAAGAAAACTTTAGCTTAAATAGTATTTTTCAGGTTCAAGTTGAGGAACTTCCCAACCATTTGCATCGGCAAAACCCACGTAGTTGATCTCGGCCTGCGCGTTGGGGTGACTATAAAAATTTTCAGTCGCTTCCGTTAGCATTAGTTCAAAAAACAGTTTTCCAGAAAAATTCCTCCAAGTTTCTCCCTCTGCATTTCCTTGCTGTACTGTTTTTAACAGGTCTTTTTTTTCTTCTGCGGATAGCTCAGTAAAATTTTGATGCGATAAAAGAAGCACACTTTCGATGATACCTTTTAATCCGGTTTTATAAGCAATTCCATCTTCCGGAAGTTGATCATAACGCCAGCCTGGCCCGGTCTTAGCATTTAGCCGTTCGTCTATTAACCCAGCGACATCGACCAAACGGTTATCAGTTTGTGCCAGTAATTCATCACAAATAGCTTGCAATAACTCAAACTCTTCCATTGAAAAAAATAATGGAGAAGAAAAACGCTTGTTTTTTCGCTGCTCTAGCACTTCCCTGGTTTTTTGAGTAACCTGATCTGAATGTATTAATCCGTCAAATGCTTCTTTTATCATAGATTTATTTTATTTAACATGTTTAGCAATTAGAAATAACTGGTATCAAAAAGAAAAACTAAATAAAAATTTATGCAAATAATTGAAAATCAGTCTTTTAATAGAATTAACTTTTACAGCAAAACTATTAAGTATATATAGGAGCTAAAAACAAATCTCCTTAAAATGCTTGGTATAACCAATACTAATCTTGCTAATAAGTTAAACATGTATGGAAAACTTCATTTTTTGTCCCCGCAAATTTAAGCTGTCGGATAGCTGAATTATCGCCTTATTATTATGTCAAAAATACTTGGGTATCGATAGTGAAAACTGGTTTATAGTTAAACTTAGAAGTAATTATAAGAAGGCTTTTTTAAACCTTGTCCATATCACCAATCACAATAAACGATGCAAGTTGCTTTTTGATTGGATAGAAAAAATTAATTGCAGAATAGTCATTATTTTAATTGAAGAGGAAGAGGTATCTATGGAAAATAGTATTCCAGTTCAAATATGCGAACTGGCTTGAGAACATTAGCTCAGATCTTGCCAGCATAACTTAGAGACGACACTTAATAAAAGGGTTTAGTGTTGTTTATAAAGTAGTATTACATCGGAGATAAACTTCATTTAATTATCTGGATGAAGACGTTTATCTAAGACATAGAGATTACTAAAACTGATGTGTATATGCATTATTAATCTTGACGAAGGCAAATACTATGGAATCGGCCTCTGTTTATTGTTGGGCGACAGGAAGTATTTATCATTTGAATGGCAATTTAACCTGTTTACCAATATATGTATTAAATTGGAGGCACCGAAAATAGCTAACCGAAAAAACTTTCAACCCTGAGCGTTCGTCTCAAAAGCTACCTAAAGAAGAATTGAAGTTGTCTTTACACAACTATATGGTTAGATGATACTTTAAACTTAACTATAGAAAATTTATACCTGTTCGCAGGCAAGAATTGTGGTTAAAGTTGCCGTTGTAACAATACTACAACATATTATCAATTATTTAAATAGAAGATCGTCAAATCCTATAAGATATGCGTTCGCCGCTTAAATTCAATTATTAAATACGCTAGAAAATTATATACAACTGACTCAAGTTTATAGAAACAAATAATTTAATAAATTTCCCAACTTCTAGTTGTTTTATAAATAGATAATTTAGTATTAAGATTTTTTCTTGGTCATAAAAACGCCCTTCTTTGCTAGAGCGAAGAGGGGCGTTTGG
>CAXSBZ010000073.1:0-6004 GCA_964236465.1 uncultured Sphingobacteriaceae bacterium
ACATACAAAGCAGCAGCAATTAACTGTAGAAAGCCTGAACAACAGTTTGTTTGAAGCCGGCGAAATCATTTCTACAAAAGATAAAACCCTGGAAGAAATTGCTTACAGCCAATCTCATTTGGTGCGCAGGCCGCTGGCCAATATCATCGGCTTGGCAGAAATGCTGGAAAGCAGCGAAGAATCTCCTATGAATAATTCTATTATAGTGATGCTGAAGCAAAGTGCAGCAGAGCTGGACGAAACGATTAAAGCGATTGTATTAAAAGTTTAGGTTGATAAAAGCAGCATCGGCCAAAATTGCAAATGCTTCTTTTACCGCCTAAAAATTGGTGATGGTTGATAGCTACTGGTTGATAGTTGATTGCTGATAGCTGATAGCTAATTCCGATGCTTCTTTTATCGGCTAAAAATCAAGCTGTTAACTTTCTGTTTTATTTGGCAGATCCAGAAACGGATACTTTACTTTTGATAAATGCAAGCCTTGCGGATAAGCCAAATCCAGTATTACAGGTGTTATTTTGCTGATCAGGTGATATTCAAATTCATCTAAAGTCATACTTCCTGTCCCGATTTTGATTAACTTTCCTACAATGATGCGGATCATTTTACTCAAAAAACGATTGGCTGAAACTTGTACCTGCATTTGTTTTTCAGTTGCATCCATCACAAAGCTAACCGAACTAACTTTGCAAATTGTGTGCTCATACTTTGCCGGCGTGGTGCAAAAAGCGCGGTAATCATCATACAAAAGCAGCAGCTGCAAAGCCTTTTCTACCAAGTTTGGTTGCAGGTTTTTAAGTGGATAAAAAGAGCTTGTTGCACTCAAAAAAGGGTTTTTATAAGTATGGATATGATAATTATAAGTTCTGGAATAAGCATCAAAACGTGCATGTGGCTTGCCTTCCATTGCAATAATATCAAAAACGGAAATATCGACTGGCAAGGCTTTGTTCAACCGGAACAACAGTTCTTCTGTGTTTGAAATTTCCAAATCAGCATGAAAAAAAAACTGACTGGCATGTACGCCGGCATCGGTGCGGCCGCAACCATTTATCGAAACCGGAAATTTTAAGACCTGGGCCAGTTTGGTTTCTAAAACCTGCTGCACGGTATAGCTATCCGGATGTTTTTGCCAGCCGCTATAAGCCGTTCCAAGATAAGCAATATGAAAAAAGTATCTCAATTTGAAGCGCGGATTTTTTGCTGCAATTTGGATTTGATAAAAAGCACCTGTTTTTTGATCAGCTGAAACCGCTGTTTTAAAGTGGTTTTTTGCCGGACAATATGATTGTGATTGGCATACCGGAACACCGCTGCCTGTCGCATATATTGTGCTGAGGATGATAAAGTACCGTTTTTTTCTATCGTCAGATAATGGCCGTTGGTGGCCCGGAGCATCAGTTTGTGGGCGTTCAGCGGGATTAGGTCGAAAGTCGCTTCAGCGGTAATTTCCATATTTTTTGCGGATAAAGTATCGCCGTCACCAATACTCAGAAAAAGCTGGTTGGCTGCTTTAACAGCGATTTTGCCATAACCCAAATCCTGCAGTTGCAGCACATTTTGCGGATCAGAAACTTTTCCGTCTGCCACAAGGTCAACCTGATTTTTCAGGGAAATATATTTTCCTTGGCGGTTGCGCAGTGTAAATGAATATTTTTCTGCCGATGCTTCTTTTATCGATGGAATTTCGTCTAAGCGAACAAACCGGTAGCCACGTTCCAGCAGCTGCGGGATCAGGATTTGCAGCAGTTCCAGCGTTTGGTTTTTAGCTTTTACCACATCCATATCAGAAACATCATCGTGCATCACTACGATGCCATGATTATGCCGCTCAATATCCGTGAGGTAACGTGCTGCCGCATCTGCTACCAACCAATTATTTTGCCAGTAATAGCAATCCACACCTGCAATTTCCCAGTGTATCGGCCCGATGTGATTGGCTGTCAAAATGCTCTGGTTCAATTCATGAGCAACTTCTGCAGACCATTTTCCGTATGGCGGCCGAAAGTAAACTTCCTGATCGATATAAGGTTTGATCAAAGCATCCGTGCGCAAAACCTGATCGATCACGTTTCCATCAACCGAAAAATATACTGGCATATCGGGATGGTCATAAGTATGGTTCCCGATCAGGTGGTTCATGGATTTCAACTCGGCCAAAATCTCCGGATGATGAAAAGCATATTTTCCTACCACAAAAAAAGTAGCCTGAACCTGGTTTTCAAACAAAAACCTGGCGATGGCAAGCGTATGGTTTCCGGGGCCGTCATCAAATGTTAAACACAAAGTTTTTGTTGGAAGATCTGCTCCGTTAAGTGCATTGGAATAATACAAAATACTAAATTTAAATTATTGATAATTAAGCTGTTCTCATTCAAAAGCCGACAAATATTTTGCTGCAACAATATGCTTTTGATAATTATTCAGATAAGCAGCCAGCTCTTTTTGATTGTAATCCGGTTGCTTCTTTTGCAATGCTTCTTTCAGCAGCAAGTTTAATTGCCGGATATCGCCCGGCGGATATAACTTGCCAAAACTGCCCACAGCTTCCGCCAAACCGCCAGTATTTGCAGCAATAATTTTGCAACCGCAAGCCAGTCCTTCCAAAACAACGATACCAAACCCCTCTTTGGATATGGATGGAATGACCAATACTTTATGCTGGTTTAAAATTTCAGCAATTTTTTCACTGTTTAAAGTTCCCGTAAAAACAATTTGCCCTGAAAGGTTTATTTTTTCAACCAGGTTTTTAAGTTGTTTCATCTCCGGCCCGTCCCCTACAATCGTTAAACGGAACGGTTGCTGAATATCCTCACATGCCCGTATCAGGTTATCGCATCCTTTTTGAGAAACCAGCCGACCAACAAATACAAAATCATACTTTCTGTCGATAGAATTTTGGGTGGTAAAAACAGCATCGTCATAACAATTGTAAATAATTTCTGAAGGCGTAAGGAGCGAACCGGCTACACTTTTGCTGACCGAAATATTTTTGGAAGTAAACTTGATCAAAAACAATTTTAGCAATGACAGCAGGCTTTTATCTTTCGTTAGCGAGAAATCATTCTGAGAAACAATCCATTTTTTACGCGGGTTTAAAAGCAACGGCCAAACACCTTTTAAAGAAATATTTGGCATGTAATATATATTGCACCAAAAAAATAAACGCATTATTTTTAATAGATCCGGTGCATAGTATACGTCAATTCCATTAATCGGTTCGGTTTGTTTTTGGTAAGTAATCACCTTAACCTGATGCCCTTTACGAACAAATTCTTTACTTAAATTAAGCGTCAGGTTTTCAATTCCGCCTAAAACAGGATAAAAAACCGTGCTAAAAATTAAGATGCGCATGAATGTATATTTGATGCGGTAAGAATATATGTTTCAAACAGGAAAGATTATTTTAGTTAAAATATTCTAAATTAAATAATATTCGTTAAAACAAAAGTTGTATCGGGATAAATAATAATAAATTTTTGTTGGCAAACGCTGCAAAATTGCCCGAAACGTTGACCATACTTCTTTTATCGGGTAAAAATTTGATTGTCAGGATTTTATTTTAGATAAACATAGGTAATCCCATCTCCGCCCCGATCCGCATGTTCATCTTCTATATGGCTCACTTCGGCATATTTTTTTAAATAATCCCGGATCAATTTTCGTAAAATCCCGTCCCCTTTTCCGTGGATGATCTTCAAACTGTTTACGCCCATCATAATTGCGCGGTCCAGATATTTTTCAATCTCATACAAAGATTCTTCACCGCGTTTGCCGCGCACGTCAATTTCCGGGCTGAAACCGGCTGTATCATTCAACTGCGGATTAAACGAACGCCGGATTTCTTTTGGCACTTCTTTTTTGGATACTTTCTGTACTTTTTTGCGCTTGGCCACCGTCCGCAAATCGCCGATTGCAATGATAACGTTGTCGCGGGCCAGCTCTAAAACCTGTCCCATCGTTTCAGAATCAGTGAGTTTTACCCAGTCGCCTACCTGCAAATCCGGTGCTTCTTTTACCGGTATAATTTCCGGCTTGACGGTATTTTTCTGCAACTCTTTTTGCAGGTTTTCGCGCAGGTTTCGTGTTGTTTCTTTATCGGCTTGGCTACTTTTAATTTCCGAAATTGTGTTCTCCACCAGCCGGTTGGCATCCTGAATAATCGTTTTCGCTTCTTTTTTGGCTTCGCGGATCAGTTCTTTCTTATTTTCTTCGAGATATTTTTTCAGTTCTTCATTCTCCCGAAGCAAAACATTCGCTCTCCGCTCCTGCTTCTGTAAATTTAATTTCGTGTCCAGCACTTCTTTTTTGTCACGCTCCAAATCCACCAAAAGTGTATCCACTTTTTTCTGGTTCACGCCGATTTTGTTTTTTGCCGAATTGATGACGTAACCCGGCAATCCTATTTTCTGCGCGATTTCGAAAGCGTAAGAACTTCCGGGTTTGCCAACTTCCAAAATATACATCGGCCGCAGCTGCAAATTATCAAACAACATCGAAGCATTTTCCAAACCACTTGTATCGCTTGCAAAAAGTTTCAGGTTGGAATAATGTGTGGTGATCACGCCTTTCACTTTTTTTTGGTTGAGCGATTCCAACACCGCTTCCGCAATTGGGCCGCCAAACTGCGGATCAGTTCCGGTGCCAAATTCATCAATCAAAATCAGCGTTTTGCTGTCGGCCATTTCTACAAAATATTTCATCTTGGACAAATGCGCGCTGTACGTACTCAAATCGCTTTCAATCGATTGGTCATCACCAATATCCGAAAAAATCTGCCTGAAAACGCCCACTTCACTTTGCCCGGCTGCCGGAATCAGCAAGCCGGCCTGAACCATCAGTTGCAGCAAGCCTACGGTTTTCATGCAAACTGATTTCCCGCCGGCATTTGGCCCGGAAACTACGATAATCCTGTCCGTTTCATCAATCCTAATGTTGAGCGGCACCACGCTTTTTTGCTCTTTTTTGTACGATAAAAGAAGCAAAGGATGGTTGGCATTGATCAGATTGACGCGCATTTCCGGCACCAGCACAGGCATTTCTGCTTCCAAATCCAAAGCGAACAAAGCTTTTGCACGTACAAAATCCAATTTGGTCAACAGGCCGTGATACGAAATCAGGATCGGCACATACGGCCGCAGTTCATCCGTTAGCAAAGTCAGGATTTTGATGATTTCCCGCCGCCGGTCAAATTCCAAATCGCGGACTTTATTGTTTAGCGTAAAAACTTCTTCCGGTTCCATGTAAACCGTTTGCCCGGAGGAAGATTCATCATGGATAAAACCTTTCAGTTTGCGCTTATTTTCAGACAATAACGGGATGCACAAACGGCCATCGCGAATGGTCAAAGAGCCGTCTGCTGTCCAGCCGCTGTTGCCGGCATTCTTAAAAATCTGTTCAATGGTTTTGCGTGCCGCCTGCTCTGCCTGGGCAATGGCTGAGGTAATATCCTGCAACTCGCGCGAAGCATTTGGCCGGATTTTTCCTTTCGGATCCAACACGCGGTCAATCGCTTTCAAAATATTTTTCTCGATCGGTAAATGCTCAAACAAGGCTTCCAAGTTTGGGTACAAACCGGCGCGGTCATTAAAATAAGCCAGCACGGCAAAAACCGTTATGAGCGATTGCTGCACCTGGAAAAACTCCTCTTCCGACAAAAACGCGCCTTCCAGCCGTGCTTTTTTAGCCAGGGTTTTGATGTCATGAAAATTGCTGATGGGCAAAGCTGTGTCGCTCGTTAAAATATTTTTAAACTCAGCTGTTTGCCGTAAAAACTTCTGTATTTGCTCGAAGTTGTTCATTACCTGTATTTTATCAACCATTTCCTGGCCCATAATGCTGAGGCATTTGGCTTTGATCAGTTGCTTTATCTCGGTAAAACCCAGTTTGTCTTCGCTATTTTTGGGGTAGATCATTTAAATTATTTGTGGCTTGCAATCGTTTTTGCAGCATTTGTTTTAAGATTTAATTTTTTGAGGGAATCCCGTTTGGCAGCCTGGTTTAC
>CAXSBZ010000074.1:0-5544 GCA_964236465.1 uncultured Sphingobacteriaceae bacterium
CAGCTTTATTAAGAAATGATGTGATTGAATGGTTTGGCGGCAAAAAAGAGTTTATTAAATTTCATCAGCAACCTGTGTCTTTCAAAATTCAGATATTAGACCTATAAGGTTTTGGAAACCTTATAGGTCTAATATCTGATTGCTTACTTTTCAGTCAGACATTACAAGCTTTAGGTTGATATTCAGAAATTACAATTTTTACCCGATAAAAGAAGCATCAGGTTTATTTCTTTTGAAGTGCTTGTTCTGCAAAACGCATCAAATCATCTGGGCCCATAAAGCCCATCGTGCCAAGTACAGGTTTGGCATTTTCATCAAAAATAATCAAAGTTGGATACGCTTGGATTTGCCATTTCTGCGCCAGTTGCGGGCCTTGTCCGGCTTCCATATCAATAGAAATATTAATGAAGTTTTTATTGAAAAAATCGGCAACTTTTCGGTTGGCAAATGTTCTCATTTTCAACATTTTGCAAGGGCCGCACCAAGTAGCGTAGCAATCCACAAAAATGTATTTTTTTTGTGCCGATGCTTTTTTTACGGCTGCATTCCAGTCGTTCTCCAGAAAAATAATTTTATCCGCAGAAGCTAATTTTGTAGAAACTGAACTTTTAATCGGAACAACAGGGTTTAAAAAAGCAACCGAAAAAAACACCGGTAAAAGAAGTATTCCGAAATATTTTCTGTTCATCATTTTCAAAGGTTATAGGTTGAATTAATATACGCTAACAAACAACTTCGGTTCTACAGATTTATTATTTGGACGAAGTTACAGCGTTCAAAAAGCGTTCTACGGTGTAAGTGGCCAACTGTCCGCTTGGGCCGTTCAGCGTATAATCGCAGCCGTGTGTAGCCCAGGGCAAGCTCAGCAAAAAGTGTTTTACGCGAAGCTGATTGAGTTTTGCATTGAGACGGACGCTATGCTGATAAGAAACCAGCACATCGTTTTCGCCATGAATCAATAATGTTGGAACAGATTGATTATCAACATATAAAACAGGAGAACTAGCCTGATATTTTGCCGGGATTTGCTGATATGTTCCGCCCAGATAAGCTTCCATTACTTTGTGCGAATCCAGCACCAACGGATTTGACGGAACAAAATAACCAAAAACCATATCTGCCGGGCCGTAAAAATCAACTACTCCTTTTATGCCTTCATTTTTTAAAGTATAGGCGGCCAGCAAAGCAATCTGTGCACCGGCCGATCTTCCCAGCAAAACAAAATTATTGGTGTCGATCTGTAATTTTTCTGCGTTAGCTTTTAAATATCGGATACAAAATTTTACATCTTTTACTGGCTGCGGATTTTGGTATTCCGGAGCCAATCTGTAATCCATAGAAACAACCTGATAACCTCTGCGCGCCAGATAACTGTTCAATTCCGGCAATTGCTTGTCATCTCCGCCACTCCAGGAACCGCCGTGAATGACGATGACACAAGGTTTTTTTCCGGCAGATTGTGAAGGATAAAAATCCATTTGCAAACTGATCTCCGGGTAAGTTTTAAAAGTAAAAGTTTGAAACGGAACGGCTTTTCCATCAATTCCGGAAAACATGGAAAAGAAAGAAAAAGGTTGTTTTAGAGGAAATTTTAGCTTGTAATCTTTTGTTGAAAAATTAGCATTTAATTCTTCAGGAAGTTTTGCGGCAACAATATAAGCCCTAAAAATAGGTGATAAAAACAGTATCAACGCAATGAGCAACAAGGCGTTGCCTGCTCTGTTATACCAGACTGACCTCGTTCTGATTAAAAACAGAACAAGCGTTAGGATGATAAAAATATAAGGAAACTCGGTTACTAAAATGGCCAATATCCAAAGATGGTATGTTGGTGCCGGCACAACGGCCAGCAAAGCAACCAGGAACAAAAGAAAAATCAGCAGTAAACGAACCATCAGTTAAAAGAAAATGAAAAACAGTTAACCAATGCTTTTTTTACCACTATATTTTTCGCAAGCGGATGATATGCAAATGGTGCATCAGTTTCATAACCGGATAAGTTGGGTCCAGCTCAAACCAGCGTTTTGCAAAGTTGGCATCGTTTGGTTTTTCGTGGTGATTATTTTGAAACAGTTCGCCCATCATCAAAAAATCCAAAGGCAGCATATTTTTGCTATGATCCTGGTTATCAAAATTAGAATAACCGTATTTATGGCCGCACCAATTTACAATGGCTCCCTGCAGCGGCCCCATTAAAAAATGAATCGGCAGCAATAAAAAAAGCCACCAATGGGTAGCAAAAGTTATATAAAAAGCAATGTAAAACAAGCTGAAAGTAATCCTGCTGATCCAATGATCGCCCATTCGGTCAACAAAATTCCAGGTTGGATAACAGTCGCGAAAAGCGGGTTCGGGTTCAATTTTATGCTTTTGGTAATCCATGTAAATGTTTTTGGTTTTAACCATCATGCCCAAAACGTCTTTTGCAAAATGCGGCGAATGCGGATCTTTCTCCGTATCGCTATAAGTATGGTGCATCCGATGCAAAATGGCATAAGCCCGTGGGTTTAAAAAAGACGAACCCTGGAAAACGTACGTCATCAGATAAAATGTTTTTTCCCAAAAAGGATTGAGTTTGAACATTTTGTGCGATGCGTACCGATGCAAAAAAAACGTTTGGAAAAACAAGGACAAAAACCAATGGGATAAAAAGAAAATAAGAATGATCATTTTTTAATTGATGGAAAGCTATATTTTATACGGTAAAATTACAGTTTGGATTTTAGTAACTGCAATTAAAGCAACATAATAAACAGGATAAAAAAATTTCTACAAAATTTGCATCGCGAACAACAACATGATGATGATCCACTTTTTAAGCCATTTACTGATCTGGTTTTTGTTTTTCGGCTTAAACTTTTTGTGTGGAAACAAAAATTTACATTAAATTTTTAAAGAATGTAATTGTAAAATCTAAAAAATTGAAAAGGAGAAGTTTAAAGTTAGATTTTTAGTCGATAAAAACAGTATAGTTAAAAATTTTGATCTATAATGGATATATATTTCCTATTTCAATCAAAACATCAGCTTAAATTTAAAAAAAACAATTTTTTTATTTATTTACTTTTAAATTATAAAAAAAAGTTTGGTGATTGTAATAGATAGTGTTACCTTTACACTATCAACTAAAAAAGAAAATAATTTTTTTAGTTGATCAAAATAGTCTTCTCATAATTTAGGTTTATAATTGGTTAGTAAAAGCTCCTGCCCATCAGGAGCTTTACTTTTTAGAAAAAAATTTTTCGCAAAAAATCCCGGTTTTAGGATAAACCGGGATTTATAGGAGACATATTTTGAAGAATGTTTTAGTTGCTTTTTCCTCTAAAAAGGGAAATCAACCAAATAATTACCAAAATTACAACAACTACAGCTATGATACCCACGGCTGCACCAGCTTTAAATATTCCGCCAACAGCAGCACAACTACTTAAAACCATTACGGCAACAACTAAAAGGGAAAGGTTTAATTTTTTCATATGATTTTTAATTTTTTAGAATCTAACAGGATCGCTTATTTATTGTTTTGGAAAAAAAACCTGCTGTTGTACCGCTTCAAAATCATAAATGCTTCTTTTACCCATACTTTTTTGTAATGAAGCTTATTTTCTGTTGGACCTTTTAAAAATTACCCAGATCAATAAACCTAAAATCAAAAAAATGGAATAAATGCCCATTTTGAAACCAGCCCGAAATACACCACCGACAACGATACAGCTTTGTAAAGTGGTAACCAAAATTATCAGGCTGAGCAAAAAACGCTTTTTCATGCTGTAAAATTATTGAATTTGACTGATTTTTAAGCTTTCTATTTTCAGGATTAAATTATTGGAGCGAATTTATACCCTGCCGCAATCAATCTAACCCAAATTGCGTTCTCTCAGATAACCAAAATTTATTGATAATGAAAAATAAAACAGGCTTGTTTTTGAATGAATTGGGCACCGCAATTGGCATTGGTGTGATGGCAGGAATTGTTGGGACAGCTGCAATCACCCTTTCGCAGATGATCGAGATGAAAGCAGATGGCCGCAAACCAAGTACCGCTCCGGTTGATGCGGTATCACAAGTGCTTGATATGGAGCCAACAAGCGAAGAACAAAAAGTAAAAGTTTCGCAACAAATCCACTGGGCTTATGGTACTTCCTGGGGAATTGTCCGCGGGCTGATTTCGCTGATGGGTTTAAAAGGATGGAAAGCAACAGTGATACATTTTGCTGCCATCTGGGGAACAGAAATGGTGATGCTGCCCTCTTTAGATATTGCGCCGCCGGCTACAGAGGAAAATGCCAAAACCATTTCTATTGATGGCCTGCACCATGCCGTTTATGCTATTGCCGCCGGTTTGGCTTTTGATGCCATTGCTAAACAAACATCGGAAACAGCTTTGAACAAAGAATTTTACTCCACCAAAAAACTATTGAAAAAGAAGTTGGCGTAACCATGCTGTTTTTACAGTATAAAAAAAGGCTTCGGGAAAAATTTTCCCGAAGCCTTTTTGATGTTGTGCTCCTGACGTGGTTTTAATTAAATGCCATATAATTTGGCTGGCCATAATTGTAGCCCATTTCTCCGGGTTTAGTAATCATTTGTTTTACCGCAACCAGATCATAAATGTAGCGGCCGGTTTCATGGTTGAGGTGCAAGCGGAAGTAACTATGCTTTTTTTGCACCTTGATTTGCTGTGCCAGTTTGATAGAACCATTGTTGTAAGCTGCTGCAACCAATGTCCAGCTGTGGAACTCGCCATACAATTCCTTCAAATACTGACAGGCTGCAACAGTTGACTTTTTCAGATTCAAGCGTTCATCTTTGGACGAATTCACTTTCAAGCCGTAACTACGGGCCGTGCCTGGCATAAACTGCCATAAACCTTTGGCACCTTTTGATGAAACACCTTGCTCCAAACCGGATTCTACAATGGGGATGTATTTAAAATCATCTGGAATGCCGTAATGTTTCAGGATCGGCTCAATCACTTTAAATAATTTTGCAGCACGCAGATGCAGCAGGTTGTCATGCAGCCTTTTAAAGCTGTGTTGTTTTAAGGAATGGTTTAGTTTTCCGGCCACTTTCGGGTCATGAACCGGCACAGGTTCATTGGCGAAATTGAGGGCAGTAACGGCATCGGCAGCCACATCACTATCGCCTTTTGGTTTTGGTTTTGCTACTGTTTTTTTTAAAGTTGTACTGTAAATAAACAACTTTGACATCACAAACAGCACCACGATTACGGAGCACGTAATTAAGTGTTTTTTGTACATCACCCTTTTGGTTTTAGTAATAAAATATTGATTAATTGCGGCAAAGATAGATATATATTTCAGACTGTCAAACAGTTACAATTTATGCCCAAAGTATAAACTCAGAAACAGCTCTAAATACAGCAGGAAATAATACGCGTTTTGCTGCCCTAAACTCCTGTTATAAAATGGATTAATGTTGCTGGTAAAGGCAGAAAAACGTACTTTTGCTTCCCCGCTAAAAAACGGTTAAATTTTAAAAATGGCTTACAAGAATCAAGGGAACAGTCGTGATGACAAATCC
>CAXSBZ010000075.1:0-3992 GCA_964236465.1 uncultured Sphingobacteriaceae bacterium
CCCGTAACACTGCCGTTTCAACCTTGCTTATGCTTAAATTGGATATTCTTGTTTTGCCGGCACACCCGGACGATGCCGAATTATACTGCTCCGGCACCATAGCCAAGCATATTGCTTTGGGCAAAAAAGTAGGTGTTGCAGATTTGACTCGTGGGGAATTGGGTACACGCGGCACGGTGCAAATCAGGCAGGCAGAAGCAGACAGTGCGGCAAGATTGCTTAAATTATCCGTCCGGGAAAATGTGGGTTTGCCGGATGGTTATTTCAAAAATGATGAGCATAACCAGCTGGAGGTCATTAAAGTAATCCGTAAATACCAACCCGAAATTGTAATTGCCAGTGCAATTTCAGATCGCCATCCCGATCATGCTCGCGCGGCAGAACTGGTAGAACATGCTGGTTTTTATGCCGGATTAAGCAAGATAAAAACAGCATCGGCAGAAGGCGAAGCGCAACAAGCGTGGCGGCCAAAATTAATTTTAAATTTTATACAGGATACACATTTAAGGCCCGATATTTTGATTGATATAACCGAATACTGGGAACAAAAAATTGCCAGTATCCGGGAATATAAATCTCAGTTTTATAATCCTGATTGGGCAGACGAACCTCAAACTTATATTTCAAGCCCGGCTTTTATGGAAGTTGCCGAAGCCCGAGCGCGGGAATTCGGAAGAGCAATACAGGTGAAATATGCAGAAGGGTTTAATTCAAAACGATTGTTTGGAGTTGATAACTTGTTTAATTTAATCTGATCCGCAGCTACTAAACCTTAATTTTAACGTACTCATAACGTTTGTTACTCTGGTTCTTTTCGCGCTTTAAAATATTGTCTTTCACGGATTTAAGCAAAATTCCGGAGATTTCCGATGTTTTAAATTCTTCGTTGAATTCTTCTTTGTAGCGGTTGGCGATGGCTGAAATGGATTGTGGCTGATCAAAAAAATCAGTATCGAGCAAACGATACATCGCTTTTGTGGCACCAGTAGGTTTGCGTTCCCTGGAAGGCAAATCTGTTAGCCGTTCCTTGTTTTGGTTGATTCTTTTTGCTCTTCTGGAAGCCAAATCCTGAATTTCCTGGTTGGATTGCGGTACTTCAAAGAAAATGTCATTAAATAGTTTTTCAGCAATCTTAATTTGCAAAACTTCTGATTTAAAAGCATTTACGATTTCAGCCAGGTCAAGTAGCCGGGATTTAAGGTTGTCGTCAAGTTTGGTCATAACTAAAATAATATTGTAGATAATTTGTATTAATATTAACACAAATCTGTTAAAATAAGTATAATAATATTAACAAGCTGTTAAAATCATAAATGATATAATTATTGCAGAGAAATTTTGAAGAGCTAAATTCAAACTTGAACACTAAATTACAACTATTTCAAAACTGATTGATAATACTTTACCAATTTAATGATACTATTTTGTCATAATTAGAACAAGAAATAACACTACTAATTTTGAATTTTTTAAATGCTTCTTTTATCGCCTAAAAAATAGGGTTGAAACAAGCTTTATTCTATAAATTGCTGCGGATTCAAAAAATGTTTTTCTTTAAAAATCATGATTCGGTTTTTAAAGCAAATTGTTGATTTTAAACTTCTTATATTATTACGATGCCAAAAATTTCTGTACTTCTGTTTTGCTGCCTGATTTCTGCTTCCGCATTTAGCCAGCTTAATAAAAAATCTTTTTCAATTATTCCGGAACCTGTCAGCATAAAAACGACTACGGGCAAATTTACTTTGCCGGCTGGCATTGTGATTGAAGCAGACAACTCAACCCAAGTTGTACCGGTTACCGATTATTTAAAAAATAAACTTGCAGTTGCAACCGGCAAAACGGTTTCCGTCAAACACAATGCTTCTTTTGCAGCCATAAAACTGGTGCTAAACAAAACCGAAAACCCGGTGCTTGGCAAAGAAGGCTATCAGCTAAATATCAGCACAAAAAATATTGTGATCAAAGCCAACCAACCGGCCGGGTTGTTTTATGGTGTGCAAACGCTGATGCAGTTATTACCAAAAGAAATCGAAAGTAAAACGTTTGTTAGAAATGTGAACTGGATTGCCCCTTGTGTTAGTATCACTGATTATCCGCGGTTTGGCTGGCGCGGATTGATGTTTGATGTTGCCCGGCATTTTTTCACCAAGCAAGAAGTAAAGCAATATATTGATGCCATGGTTCGGTACAAATTTAATTTGCTGCACCTGCATTTGGCGGATGATGAAGGCTGGCGGATTGAAATTAAAGGTTTGCCACGCTTAACCGAAGTTGGCGCATATAATGCAAAAAGGGTTGGTTATTTTGGCACTTTTGCTGCCCCGCCTGCAAATGAACCACGTACTTACGGCGGTTTTTATACGCAGGAAGATATTAAAGAACTGGTGAAATATGCACAAGACCATTTTGTAAATATTTTGCCGGAAATTGATGTTCCGGGGCATAGTTTGGCTGCCATAGCTTCTTACCCAGAATTGTCTTGCACACCCGGTGCTGAGAATTATAAAGTCCGTTCCGGCGAAGTGATTATGGACTGGTCGCACGGCCAGCCGCCTGTTGCTTTGATTGATAACACTTTATGCCCGGCAAACGAAAAGGTGTATGAGTTTATGGATAAAGTGATCACGCAGATCGCACAGCTTTTTCCTTTTCCATACATCCATTTGGGCGGAGACGAATGCCCGAAAAACTTTTGGGAAAAAAGCGAAGCCGTTAAAATGCTGATGCAAAAAGAAGGGCTTAAAAACATGGAAGAAGTGCAAAGCTATTTTGAAAAACGGGTAGAAAAAATTGTAGAATCCAAAGGCAAAAAGTTTATGGGCTGGGATGAAATCTTGGAAGGCGGCCTGGCACCAAATGCCGTGGTAATGAGCTGGCGCGGCATGAAGGGCGGAATTGAAGCTGCAAAAATGGGCCATGAAGTAGTGATGAGCCCAACTACTTTTGCTTATATCGATTATATGCAGGGCGATCCTGCTATCGAATCAAAAGTATATTCTACCCTTCGGTTAGATAAGACGTATCAGTTTGAACCCGTGCCCGATAGCGTGGATGCTAAACTGATAAAAGGCGGGCAGGCCAATTTGTGGACAGAGCAGGTTTACAACTTGCGCAAAGCTGAATACATGACCTGGCCGCGCGGTTTTGCCATTGCAGAAACCATGTGGTCGCCAAAAGAAAAAAAGAATTGGGATAATTTTTCCGGCAGGGTAGAAGGACAGTTTCCGAGATTAAAAACTGCCGAAATCAACTATGCACCAAGCATTTATGATCCGATCATTAATGTTTCGCGCAAAGATAGCACCATGAATATTGCTTTATCTACCGAAATTAAAGACCTGGAAATTTATTACAGTTTTGATAATTCCTTTCCAGATCAGTTTTATCCCAAATATACACAGCCGCTTACCGTTCCTAAAGAAGCAGCGCAGCTTAAAATGATTACTTACCGCGGCAAACAACCGATGGGCCGCATGATGAGTATTACTATTAACGACCTGAACGCGCGCCTTCCGAAGAAAAAGTAATTTTATACCGATAAAAGAAGTATCAGGATTTCGATGCTTCTTTTATCGGCATAAAATCAGATTCGTAAAAAGTCCTGCTTCCCGAAGCAGGACTTTTTTTGTTTAAAAATTTATTTTCAAAAAAGATTTGCAAATCTTAAATTCATAATTACATTTGTAGTGTACTATATAACTAATACACTATATATGATAAAGATTTCAAATATGACTTTTGGTTATGGGAAGAAAAAAACCCTGTTCCAAAACCTAAACCTGCAAATGCAAGCCGGGCATATTTACGGTTTGCTGGGGAAAAACGGTGCAGGAAAATCTACTTTACTAAAAAATATTGCTGGGCTGGTTTTTCCGCAGCAAGGCACCTGCGAGGTGAACGGTTATGATGCGTCCAAACGCTTACCAGCATTTTTGCAAGATTTATTTTTTATCCCGGAAGAAGTGTACATGCCCGCACTTACCGCCAAG
>CAXSBZ010000076.1:0-3549 GCA_964236465.1 uncultured Sphingobacteriaceae bacterium
ATTGACGCCTTTGTAATCCGATGAAGATTTTTCCCTTTGGTCGAAATGACAATACCAATTTTTACCCGATAAAAACAGCATCAACTAATTTGCCAATCAATCGGTTCGATGCCATTCTCTTCCAAAATTACGTTGGCTTCCAAAAAATGATCGTTGCCGAAAAAACCATTGTGCGCAGCCAAAGGCGATGGATGTGCGGACATCAGCAAATGATGTTTCTGCGGATCGATTAACTCGCCTTTTGCTTGTGCAAATTTCCCCCACAACAAAAAAACAACGTTCTCTTTTCGGTCAGAAATTTCCTGGATTACTTTGTTGGTAAAAGTTTCCCAACCTTTTTTCTGATGCGAACCGGCCTGATTGGCACGTACCGTTAAGGTTGCATTCAGCAAAAGCACACCTTGCTCGGCCCAATACGTTAAATCGCCGCTTTGCGGGATTTTATATTCCGGGAATTCCTGCTTCAATTCTTTGAAAATATTAAGCAACGAAGGCGGCGGCGGAACTCCCTTTTGCACCGAAAAAGACAAGCCATGTGCTTGATTTGCACCGTGATACGGATCTTGGCCAATAATGACCACTTTGACATTATCAAAAGGCGTTTTGGCAAAAGCGTTGAAAATATCTTTGCTTTTTGGGTAAACGGTATGGCCGTCCTGTTTTTCCTGCTGCAAAAAAGCTCTCAGTTTTACCATATAATCTTTCTCAAATTCATCTTTCAGTATTTCCAGCCAGGAAGGTTCTAATGCAATCGACATAAAATATTCTTAAAAATTGATTTAACGTACAAATAAGCGGATATTTGCTATACAATTTTAAATACATCAAATGCGGAATATTGTTCGATTAATTATAGCCTGTGTAATTTTGGGCGCAGCGGTTACTCTGGCCGCTTTTGGTTTCTGGTGGTGGGCTGTCCTGGTTTTCCTGATCGGGGGGATTGTGCTGCTGACTTTCTTTTTTAATGAAAATATGCTGCTTGCCCAGTATTTTATGCGAAAAGAAAATATGCCGAAAGCAGAACAGTTTTTAGGAAAAATTACGGATTACGAAAAGCAATTGATCCGCAACCAGCACGGTTATTACAACCTGCTTTTGGGTTTGATTGAATCCAACAAAGCACCTTTAAAATCAGAGAAATTCTTTAAGAAATCTTTGACTTTGGGAATGACTATGTCGCACAACGTTGCTTTGGCAAAACTGAGTCTGGCCGGAATCTCGATGTCAAAACGTAATAAACGTGAAGCAGAAATGTATTTAAAAGAAGCGCAAAAAGCGGATAAAAATAAACTGCTGGCCGAGCAAATTAAAATGATGAAAGGCCAGATGGCGCAAATGGACAAGCAACAAGTGGTGCGCGGCGGCTACCGGCAGCAGTTTTAAGCAGTTTATTTTTCGTCGAGATGACTGAAATAATCATCTTTTTCAAAGCTGCTTTCCATATCTGCATCTTTTACATCTCCTGCAAAAGATGCTTCTTTTACCGATAGTTTTTGGTTGATAAAAGCCAGAATACTTTTCACAAAATCCAGATCGAATTGGGTTTTACTGAATTTGATTAAATATTCGCTGTCTTTTATTTCTAGGCTGGAGTTGATCATCGGTTCAGTATTAAATAGTTCTCAAAAACAAAGACCGGCAATTGATATTAACCGGTCTTTAATTTTGTGTTAAATGTTGATGAACAAATAAGTTTATTCAAACCATTGCATCACGGTTTCTTTCGAAGGAATACCAATATCCAGTTTCAGCTTTTTACGCATTCCGCCCAAATCGTTGAATACTTTGTTTGGCACAGATTTTTTCAAATCGTCCACAGTATGAAAACCCATTTTCTGAATTACCGGAACCCATTCTTCAGGAACGCCAATTGCCACAAAATCTTCTGTTGAAGAAACGTTTGCAATCTTTTCCGGTCGCATTTGAGGGAAAAACAACACTTCCTGGATGGTGCTTTGGTTCGTCATCAGCATCACCAATCGATCAATTCCGATCCCTAAGCCGGCAGTTGGCGGCATCCCGTATTCCAGGGCACGCAAAAAATCTTCATCCACCACCATCGCTTCTTCATCGCCGCGACTGGCCAGCAATAATTGTTCTTCAAAACGTTCGCGCTGATCAATCGGGTCATTCAATTCCGAATAAGCGTTTGCAATTTCTTTTCCGTTCACAAATAACTCAAAACGTTCTACCAAGCCCTCTTTGGTGCGATGTTTTTTGGCGAGCGGCGTCATCTCCAGCGGATAATCGGTAATATAAGTTGGTTGGATTAAGTTTGCTTCCACTTTTTCGCTGAAAATTTCATCGATCAATTTTCCTTTTCCCATGGAAGGATCAACTTCAATTTGCAGTGTTTTGCAGGTTTCGCGCAATGCCGTTTCATCCATTGCAGCTAGATCAACTCCGGTGTATTTTAGGATAGAATCATACATGGACAGTTTTTCATACGGCCCGGCAAATTCAATTTCATGATCTCCAGCTGTAACTTTTGTTTTTCCGTGGATCGCAACTGCTACTTTTTCCAAGCATTTTTCTACCATAGCCATCATCCAGATATAATCCTGATATGCTACATAAATTTCCAATCCAGTAAATTCCGGGTTGTGCGTACGGTCCATGCCTTCATTCCGAAACATTTTGCCGAATTCATAAACACCATCAAAACCGGCAACAATCAATTTCTTCAAATACAATTCATTTGCAATCCGCAGAAAAAGCGGAACATCTAAAGCATTATGATGCGTTTTGAACGGACGGGCAGCCGCGCCGCCATGCACAGATTGCAAAATGGGCGTTTCTACTTCCAACCAACCGCAACTATCAAAATAGCTGCGCATGGTTTTAATAACTTTAGAACGGTTGATAAAGATTTGTTTGAACTCCGGGTTGACTGTTAAATCAACATAACGCTGGCGGTAGCGCATTTCTGGGTCAGTAAAACTGTCGTAGATGTTGCCTTCTTCATCGCGCTTAACAACAGGAAGTGGTTTTAAGGATTTAGATAGAATGGTTAACTCCTGAACGTGAACTGAAATTTCTCCGGTTTGCGTGGTAAAAACAAAACCTTTGATGCCAAGAAAATCACCAATATCCAAAAGCTTCTTAAAGACCGTATTGTACAGCGTTTTATCTTCGCCTGGAGAAATATCATCACGTTTGATATAAATCTGAACACGGCCTGTCGAATCCTGTAACTCTGCAAAAGAAGCATTACCCATAATCCGGCGGCTCATCATGCGGCCGGCAATTTGTACTTTCTGGTATTTTTCGGGCTGATTGCTGAAGTTTTCAAGAATTTCCTGTGCTGTAGCGGTAACCGCATAAGCTTCGGCAGGATAGGGGTTGATACCCAGATTACGTATATTTTGAAGTGCCTCGCGGCGCAAAATTTCCTGTTCTGATAATGCTGTACTCATATATTTTCACCAAAAATTGTAGCTGGCAAAAATAGGTTTTAATGCTAAATTTTAGGTAATAAAAGAAGTATTAATGAAAATGTTGTGAAATAAATTTTCAAAATTGATAACCAATATGGTTTGTCAGTTAGTG
>CAXSBZ010000077.1:0-2617 GCA_964236465.1 uncultured Sphingobacteriaceae bacterium
AAATTGATAACCAATATGGTGTGTCAGTTAGTGCAAACTTATTTTCCTGCCTTAGCTTCTGGGTGATACTTCTTTTAGGGTATAAAAAATAAGATCAACCAGCTTGTTTCCTTTAAAGGGAGAATTTGCAACAAACAAAGAAAAAAACTTTCTTAAAAAGCAGAAGTTTAAACAAAGCAATATTTAAGGCTCTTCACCAGTATTGGTTTCAATAAATTATAAAGGAGTGCTGATGGAATCCAGTTTTTCTGAGATTTGGGCAACAACATCTTCTAACTGGTTGTTTATGCCATAATTGACCATTAACACAGAATAAATTATTCCCCGGCCGGGATCGTAACAAGAACTCATGGAAACGGCTTTATAGCCATCCAAAGCTTTCTCGTCCAACAGCAGCTCCAAACCGGCGGGCGAAGCATTGTCTAAAATAATGTAATCGATCTCCATAGTTGTTCAATAAGGTTTATAGCGGTCTGTGTACGGTTGCTGCTTGGTTTTGTTGACATTTTATTGATCTTTATTTCCAAACACAAGGAAAAACAGGAGTTGAAAAAGATTTAAAATAGCTTTGGATTTGCCGCAGTTCTTGAGTTTTATAATGAGATTAATGTTGAGGCAGTTTTGAATGTAGTGTTTTAACCATAACTTATCAGCTCAATTTCTAAAAATCATCAACCAATCTAACTCAAAGAATATTGCAGGTATTAATTGTAGTGTGGTGAACTTGGGGATATTTGTTTTTTCTTTGGATTATATTTAGAAGTTTGTTTGTTTCCAACGGAATAGTATTGCAGATATTAAGCTCCAAACAACTCTAATTGTAAATTCCGACCAGCGGAAGTTTTTGAAAGTACAGCTTCTTATTTAATTGAGTCAACAAAATTGCAATTACAATTCAAAGCATTACCTTCAAATCTTTAACATTCCATTTGATGATTGACCCCATGAAGAAAAATAATTTTAACCGCCGGCATTTCTTACAAAGTATGGGTGTGCTTCTTGCCGGAACCTCGCAAGTAAACTTCACTTATCTTACAAGTAACGAAAAAAAGGAATACCTCACATTTGATTTTCATGCGCATCCCGGGCTGTTTTTTTCAAAAGGTACGCGTGTTTATCCGGGCGATAGTTTGTTGGCCAAAACTATGACAGAAATAAAGACAAACCATCTTACCGGTGCTTTTTTTGCTTTGGTTGCAGATGCTAAAGTTATTGAGATAGGCCCTGCCGGAGTCCGTCCTTCCCGTTCGTATGAACCAAATGAAGCGTGGTCAGAATATAACCGGCAGATAAAGGTGTTTAAAGATATTGTTGCTGAAAATGGTTTAAAGATTGCCACCCATGCATCTGACCTTAACGCTGCATGGAAAGAGAAAAAGACGGCAGCTTTTATTGCTGTTGAAGGCGGAGATTTTTTGGAAGGGCAGGCGGATCGTTTGGAGCAAATGTATCACGATGGCGTTCGATCTTTACAACTGGTTCATTACCACCCAAATGAGTTGGGGGATATTCAAACGGCAGAGGTTATGCATAACGGACTTTCTACAGCCGGTAAAGAAGTTGTGCGAAAAATGAACAAGCTCAAAATGCTGATTGACTTAGCGCATGCTACAGAAGCTACTACAAAAGCTGTGGCTGATATAACTGATGCGCCAATCATTATTTCTCATACAATGTTAAAAATCTCGGATGACCGTCCGGTAGCAAAACGGACGATCTCCATCCAACATGCTAAACTAATTGCACAAACAGGTGGTGTGATCGGGGCATGGCCTTCGGGGTTCAATACGAGTTTTGATGAATTCCTGGACAATACATTACGCCTTGTAGATGCCGTAGGTATTGACCATGTTGGGCTGGGCACGGATATGGACGGAAATTATAAACCTGTATTTTCCAGCTACAATCAAATACCCAACTGGATAGAAGGCCTTAAAGCAAAAGGGTTAAAAGATGAAGAGGTTAGAAAGATAGTAGGCGGCAATGCAAGCAGGGTATTGGGCAAAGTTTTATAAGTATCGGTTTAGTTTTCCACTTCTACCACCATTTCTATTTCCACTGCTATGTTGTTTGGCAACGCATACATGCCAACTGCCGACCGGGCATGTTTTCCTTTCTCGCCAAAGATGGCCACCATCAGGTCCGAGAAACCATTGATCACTTTTGGCTGCTCTGTAAAAGTTTCTGTGCAGTTTACCATGCCCAATACTTTAACAATCCGCTTTACTTTATTCAAATCGCCAATTTCTTCTTTTAGTGATGCAAGCAAATTAAGTCCGGTTGACTTCGCTGCTTCATATCCTTGTTGCACAGTAAGTTCCCTGCCTAATTTACCGGTGATGAAACTGCCATCAGCATTGGTTGGCCCTTGCCCGGACAAAAAGACCAGGTTGCCCGCCCGTACTGCCTTGACATAATTGGCAATAGGTTTCTGACTTACCGGAAGTTTTAGCCCTAATTCTTTCAACCTTTGCCCTACATCCGGTTTTTGTGCAAATACTGGCGAAGTAAACAAAAACATCAAGCAAAGTATCGTAAAGGTTCTCATGAGTTTAGTTTTTTCTAAGAAGCTGTTTAAAAACGGTTCAACATAATTCTTATGGATGATAACTGGACT
>CAXSBZ010000078.1:0-2380 GCA_964236465.1 uncultured Sphingobacteriaceae bacterium
ATTAACCTTTATTAATTATGGAAACAACCGCAATAAAATATAACATCATCAGAAATAGAAATCAGTACGATGATTATTGCAATCAATTGAAAACATTGTTAAGCCAGGCTAATATTGAACTCTTGCAGGATGAGATTGATCTGCTTACCTTACTGATTGAAAAATACGACGAGGAGCATAATACTTTCAAAGAAACTGACCCTATAACCCTGCTGCGTTCTTTTATGCAAGACCATCATTTAAAGCCGCAAAATTTGACCGAAATATTAGGGATTAGCAAAGGTTATGTTTCTGATATTTTGAATTATAAAAAAGGGTTGTCGAAAGAAGTTGTCCGAAAGCTGGCAGATTATTTTAAAGTTAGGCAGGAAACTTTTAACCGGCCTTATAAATTGGTTTCGCCTGTTAACTATAAAGTCGCCAATTGATTTTTTATAAATTTAATTATGGAAACGCTAATTGTTCATCCCGAAAACAAAGAGCAATTAATTGCCATGAAAGTGATGAAAATCAAATTTCAAAAAGAAGACAAACCTTACAGTCAAGCGTTTATTAACAAAATGCGACAGGCAGAAGATGACATAAAAGCAGGCAGAACAACTAAAATTCAACCTACTGATATATGGAACTTGAGCTAACAGAAGTTGCCAAAAAAGACATTAAGTTTTTTAATAAAAGTGGATAATTGCTGTCGTGAAAAAAATTGATAAACTTTTAATTGCGGTTAAAAGAAAACCCATTTGAAGGGATAAGTAAGCCAGAACAATTAAAACACGAATACGCTGGCAAATGGTCGAGAAGAATTAACGGACAACATTGGATGGTTTATGATGGTTATGAAAACAGGGTTAGAATTTATTTTTTACAAGGCCATTACGACTAACTTACTTCAAAATCCTAATTCGCGCAAAAACTTTTAAGTGATATAACTGCCGCTGCCGTTTACGCCACTGCTTCAACCCATTTTACCGATGGCGGTGAGTTTGGCCTGGGTGCCAAAATTGGTATCTTTACCCAAAAATTGCATGTCCGCGGTCAGCGGTAGTAGTTTTCTCGTCGTTCAGTTTCTTATGTCAATTAAAGGACTGTCTGAACTCTAAAGGCGAGAGGCTTGTTTTACTCTTAAATAGTTTGCTAAACGACTGTGGATGTTCAAATCCAAGGTTATAAGCAATTTCGTTTACGGATAAGTTAGTTGTGGACAATCTTTCTTTTGCTAAATCAATTAATTTGTCCTGGACAAATTGCTTTGTACTTTGCCCTGTCAATAATTTAAGTAAACGGCTTAAATAGTTTGGTGAAATGTGCAAGTGTTCTGCAATGAATTGTATCGTAGGTATTCCTTTATTTGCTAAATCATCATTTTTGAAATACGCTGTCAGCAAAGCTTCTAAGTGGTTTAATATTTTGTGGTTGGCAATTTTTCGGGTAATAAACTGCCGCCTATAAAAACGTTCAGCGTACGTTAACAATAATTCTATTTGTGCAATTATTACATCTTGGCTTAAACTGTCGATATTGGTATGATACTCCTGTGCAATGCTTTGAATAACACCGATCACAATTGTTTCTTCTTTATCTGAAAGGTGCAACGCTTCATTCACCTGGTAGCCAAAATATTCATATTGTTTTATCTTTTTTGATAAAGGCGTATTCCAAAAAAAATCGGGATGGATGAGTAGCAACCATCCCGAATGTTCTATTTGTTCTTCAGTTGTTGTTTCAAAAGATAATACTTGTTTAGGCAACATAAAGTGCATCATCCCTTCATCAAAATCAAAGCCTTGTTGACCGTATTTCATTTTTGCTTTGAAGTTTTTTTTCAATGCAATCGAGTAGAAATTATGAACGATACTTTTGGGATAATTTCTTACTTGGTGTTTTATATCTTCAAATTTTATTACACTTATTAATGGATGTTCAGGTTTGGGCAAACCATTTATCCGGTGATATTCGGCGATGGTATTGATATGAACTTGGGCTAACGCTGGCATTATAAAAGCTATTTATAAATTATATAAAATTTTCAACCCTTCTTTGAGCGAAGCAGGTTTACGGCCAAGTGCATTTTCTAAATCAGGACTTACTGTTCCTTCCTGCCCGTTTTTTATGTCAGTTGTAAAACCAATAATCATTCCGATCACAAATTCGGGAATACCTAATTTCGTAGTATGTTCTTTATAGGTTTCCGGCTCAACAGGTGTGTAGTTTACTTTTTTACCTGATAGCTTGGTAAGGGCAATTGCAACATCATCAAAGGAATAAGCCTCCGTTCCTGTGAAGTCGTAAATCCTGTTGTCGCAATCATTGCCTGCTAAAACATTGCCAATGGCTTCTCCCATATCACTTCTAAGGGCAAAGGATGTTTTTCCATCGCCTG
>CAXSBZ010000079.1:0-2242 GCA_964236465.1 uncultured Sphingobacteriaceae bacterium
CAATCAGCAGCCGCTCTATTTTTTTCTTTATTTTAGAGGAAGTCGGATTGGTAAAAGGATAAAAAAAATCACAAACCTCACCTTTTCTATTAATCAGGTATTTGTGAAAATTCCAGCGTGGCGCAGAGTTTAGATGTTCATTCTGCACTTTATCCGCCAAAAATTGGTATAACGGATGTGCGTATGGCCCGCGAACCCGTATTTTATTAAACAATTGATAATTGGTTCCGTAATTTACCGTACAAAACTCCAGGATTTTTTCGCCGTCCAGCGGTTCTTGTCCGCCAAAATCATTGGATGGAAAAGCCAGGATTTCAAAATTTTTATCGGCAAACTGCTGTCTTAAATTTTCCAGATCTTTCAGTTGCGGCGTGAACCCGCAGCCTGATGCTGTGTTTACAATCAATAAAACTTTGCCTCTGAAGATATCGAGGCTGACTTCTTTTCCGCCAATGGTTTCAACATTAAACTGATAAATATTTTTCCCGGTCATTTGATTAGTAATAAGCTGAATAACCGGCAGAAACCAAAATTGCTTGAATATCTTTTTCCTGTTCAGGATCGTAAGTTTCTTTCAAATCATGACCGAACATACGCGCCGCAGATTGAAACATAAAAGCCTGGAACCCGCCTTTCATCTGCTTCAACAACTCAAAACTGGTATTTCCTGTTTCGCGCTGCACCAATTTAATCAAAATCTCACCCTGGGTAATAGTGAGGTTTTTAATCTGCTTGTTAAAAAGATCTTTAATTTCTTTTTCGCAGGCTTTTACCATTTCTTTCTGCTGGCGTTTGTCGGCAGTAGTGGCCAGGTCTTGCTGCAATTTTCGGTATCGCTGACCGGCAAACTGTGCATACGGCAAAACCTTTAGCACATTGTAACGCAAGCGATTATAAGCAGCACGGTCTTCAGGTGTTTTGAATAAACGGAGATCACGGATGTTGGCATCCGGCAGCAAAACCCAGGGAACAAACTCGCCGTCGAGTTCTGTTACGGCAACTTTTATGCTGTCATTTTTACCAGGTTTTATTTTAAACGTGGTAATTCCTGCTGTGGATTGTGCTTTTATAACACAAGACAGACAGGAAAAAAGCCCTAAAAACCACAGATATTTCATAAATTTACCTAAAGCAAAAATAACTTTATTTTGATAATATTAGTTAAATTGTAAGTACGTAAACACACTTTGTATGTTGTTTGCAAAAATTTATAGGGTAAAAGAAGCATCATGAAAGAGATTGTGATTGATTTGGAAGCGGAGAAAAAAGAAATATTAAAAAGATACCGGGCGTTATTAAGATCATGCAAATCAAAGCTGCAAAAAGGTGATGAGCGAATGATCCGTAAAGCTTTTGAAGTAGCGGTAGAAAGCCATCAGGATATGCGGCGCAAATCCGGCGAGCCTTATATTTATCATCCGATAGCTGTTGCACAAATTGCTGCTGAAGAAATTGGTCTCGGCCCGACTTCTATTGCCTGCGCACTTTTGCATGATGTGGTAGAAGATACGGATGTTACACTGGATGATATTGAACGCGATTTCGGGAAAAAAGTAGCCAAGATTATTGACGGCTTGACAAAAATTTCCGGTGTTTTCGATACCAACAGTTCTTTGCAGGCCGAAAACTTCCGAAAAATGCTGCTCACTTTGGCAGATGATGTGCGCGTGATTCTGATCAAACTGGCTGACCGCTTGCACAACATGCGCACGATGGAGTTTATGCCGCGCGATAAACAGCTGAAACTATCTTCCGAAACAATTTATTTGTATGCACCCCTGGCTCATCGTTTGGGTTTGTATGCGATCAAATCTGAACTGGAAGATTTGTCGATGAAGTACATGGAGCCGGAAACGTATCAGTTTATTAAAAAGAAACTGAATGAAAAAAAGGCAGAGCGTGAAAAATTTATTGCTGACTTTGTTAAACCGGTAAAAACAGTATTGGAAACACAGCATCTTCATGCAGATGTTTTTGGAAGACCAAAGTCTATTCATTCTATCTGGAATAAAATGAAGAAGAAAAATATTCCTTTTGAAGAGGTTTATGATCTTTTTGCCATCCGCATCATCCTTGATAGCACGCCCGAAAACGAAAAAGCAGACTGCTGGAAAGCATATTCTGATGTTACGGATATTTATCGGCCAAATCCTGACCGTTTGCGCGATTGGATTTCCTCGCCTAAAGCAAATGGTTACGAATCTTTGCACACCACTGTGATGGGGCCGCGCGGCCAATGGGT